>JAEUJY010000050.1 GCA_016794525.1 Myxococcales bacterium | reverse complement strand
GCAGCCACGGCTCGCACGGCAGCCACGGCTCGCACGGCAGCCACGGCTCGCACGGCAGCCACGGCTCGCACGGCAGCCACGGCTCGCACGGCAGCCACGGCTCGCACGGCAGCTGGTAGCCAGCCGCGCGCGGTCAGGCGGTCGCGATCACGCGATCGCGGCCAGCTCCTCGCCGCCGAACCGCGCCAGGTAGCCGGCGTCGACGCCCGGGCACTGGTCGCGGGCCGCGCACCGGTCGCACGCCGGCGCGAAGGCGCGCGGCGCGGTGACCTCGGCGTGGGCCGCGAACGGCCCCAGCAGGCAGCGCGGCGCGTCGACGATGACCGTCGGCAGGCCGAGGCGGCGGGCGCGCTCGGCGGCGTGGAGCGCGTGGGGCAGCGCCATCGCCAGCCGCGGGATCGTGCGCGGCACCGCGGCGGCGGCGACGTCGGCGTCGGCCAGCACCCGCAGCCGCCAGCGCGCGACGTGGTGGCGGCGCAGCAGCACCGGCAGGCCTGCCAGCGCGCGGTAGCTCGAGCGGGTCAGCGGGGTGTCGACGGTGATCGCGGCGCCGGCGGCGCGGGCGGCGGTCAGCGCGGCGAGCGTCTCGGCGAAGGCCCCGGGGCGGCCGGCGTGGAAGTCGTGGGCGGCGGCGTCGGCGCCGGCCAGCTCCACGGTCACCGCCACGCGCGACTCCCCGATCGCGCGGTCACGTCGGGACGACGTAGACGCCGCCCGGGAACCGCCGGTGGCGCTCGGCCTGGCTGGTCAGCGCCAGCGCGTCGCCGCCGCGGTGGCGCAGCGCCTGGGCCAGCTGCGTGATCGCGGCCTCGAGATCGGGCGGCGTCGTGCGGGTGCCGCGGCCGGAGTTGACCAGGTACAGGTGGCCGGCGCCGGTCGCGGCGATGCCCGGCGGCGACGCCGCGTCGTGGCGCAGCAGATCGACCTGGGCGCGCCGCCCGTCGGCGTGGGCCAGCACCAGCGGCAGGCCGCCGCGGAAGACGCCGTGGATCCGCGCCAGCGTCCAGCTGCCGAAGGTGGCGCCGACCGCGAGCGGCGCGAGGAAGGCGTGGACCGCCGCGTCGGGCGGCGGCGGCAGATCGTCGTGGATCCGGGTGGTGGTGGGCGCCGGCGGACCGCTGGCGCCGACGTCGTCGACCGGCGGCGGCGGGCTCTTGCCCGGCGAGGCCGCGGCCACCTTGGCCAGCGCCCCGGAGCTGACCACCAGCGCGGCCGAGCGCCCGAGGCCGGACAGGAACGCACGGCGGCTACGAGAGCGATCGTCGGCCATCGCCGAAAGCGTACGGGCCGCGTCGGGTCGGGGTCAAGCCGGATCGCCGAACGCCAGGACGCACGCGTCGGCCGGCGCGGCGGCGGGCGCGGCGCGGGTGCCGTCGGGCGCGATCGCCACCGCCGCGGCCAGCCGCGCGCGCAGCACCGCGGCGCCGGCGGCGTCGTGCGCGACGACCGCGGCGATCACGCGATCGGCGTAGGCCAGCGACGGCGCGCAGTCGAACGCGCACGGCACGTGCGACAGCCAGCCGCTGGTGCGATCGACCGCAAACACGTTGGCGCGCGCGTCGAGCCGCGCCGACCGCGCCGCCGCCTCGCTGGCGGCGATGAAGTCCTCGTGGGCCCGGGCGCCGGTCGCGGTGACGTCGGCGCCGCGGGCGATGCGCGCGACGAACGCGTCGACGCAGCACGGCGGGAACCCCAGCGCGGCGCCGAGCGCGCGGTGCGGCGCGGGATCGAAGCGGTCGCGCGGCGTCGGCCCGGGGAGCGCCTGGCCTTCGAGCGCATGCAGCGCGCGGGCCGCGGCCGGCGTCCGCGCGACGTAGACGATCGTGCGATCGCCGAGGTCGTGCAACGCCACCGCGAAGCCGCGCCGCGCGGCGGCCGCCGCCTCGGCCCGGGCCCGTCGCGGATCGCGGAGGAGGCGCAGCGCCGGCTTGAGCCCGGCGATCAGCGCCAGCCACTCGGGCGGGGTCGGGTCGCGCCACACCCCGCGATGCTACGCTGGCGGCGCCGCCGATGCGCTCCGACCTGATCGCCTACGAGCTGCGCACCGGCGACGCGCTGCGCGCCGCGGCGGCGCGGCTGGCGGCGCTCGGGCCCGACGACGACGGCGCGGCCACGCTGGCCGCGCTCGGGCTGCCCGGCAGCCGCCGCCACGGCGAGCCGGCGCGGGTGGCCCGGCGCCCGCCGCCCGACCTCGCGCTGGGGCGCTCGATCGAGGCCTGGGGCTTCGCCGCCGGGATCCGCGCGGTGGCGTTCGTGACCGTCACGCCCGATCAGGTCGAGGCGACGTGCGCGCAGTTCCCCGGCGCCCACGTCGAGCACCGCGCGCGCCAGGTCGAGGTCGGCGCGCAGGATCGCTGGCGCGACGATCGGGGCCGGGGCGCGCCGCGGGTCGAGCTGTACGTCGCGCGCGATCCGGCCCTGGCCCGCCGCGCCGCCGCGCTGCAGGCCGACGATCCCACCCGCCACGCCGCCGAGCTCGGCGCGCTGCTCGGCTACCCGCCGTGCTGCGTCGCCGCGTTCGTCGCGCAGCGCTCCCGCCACGACAACTCGCTGAACCGCTACCTGGCCGCCGCGCGCACCCCCGCCGGCGACGCGCCGTGGCCGTGGCAGCTCAACGAGCTGCACCTGCGGCTGATCGCGTTCTACCCGTGCAGCTACCGGTGCCCCGCCGCGCTGGCGATCGCGCAGGCCACGATCGACGCGATCGCCGTCGACGCGCCGGGGGTCGCGGCCCGGCTGCCCGACGCGCTGCGCGCCACCGTGCTGTACGTCGACCACGATCACCAGGTGTGGCTGGGCGACGCCCGCGGCGTGGCGACGATCCGCTACGGCGCGGTCGCGGCGGTCGGCGGGGGGCGCGCCCTGCCCGAGCTGGCGGCGCTGGCCGCGGCGGCCGACACGCTCGACGTCGACGAGGCCACGCTGCGGTGGCGGGCCGGCGATCACGCGATCGCGGCGCTGGCCCGCACCGACGGGCCGCGCGGGCTGATCGCCCGCTTCGGCTGACCGGCGCGCGGCGCGGCTACGACGGCTTCGAGCGGCTGCGCTCGTCCGAGACCCGGGCGTGCTCGAGCAAGAGGTGCGTGATCGACTCCTCGAGCTCGACCTCGCCCTCGGCGCCGCCGGCGGCCAGCTCGAAGTAGCCGTCGGTCCAGTCGAGCACCCGCATCAGCGTCGCGCGCGAGTCGCCGCGGTGATCGGAGGCGCGCACCCGCACCAGCCGACCGTCGACGAACGTCAGCCACGCCAGCTGGTCGCTGCGGGTCAGCGTCAGCACGCCGGTCTTGCGCTCCTGCTCGATCATCGTCAGCAGCGACGGCAGGCCGAGCTGGCCGACCGCGCCGCGCACCAGCACGCGATCGCCGTCGTGGCGGCTCAGCCGCGCCAGCCGGCGGGCGCGCAGGATGATCTCGAGGGCGGTGAACGGCTTGTGGACGAAGTCCATCGCGCCGCGCTGGAACACCTCGAGCCGCCCGAGATCGGTCGAGCTGTCGCCGACGATCATCACCGGCACCGAGGCCAGCTCGGGATGGCGCCCCATCTCGTCGAGCAGCGCCAGGCCGTCGAGCACTGGCAGATCGCGGGCGGCGATCACGACGTCGGGGTGCAGCCGCAGCGCCGCGCCCAGCGCCTCGACGCCGGTCGACGCCACCGCGACCTGGAAGCCGGCGTTGCCGAGCGCGGTCGACAACCGCTCGAGCAGCCGCGTCGAGGCGTCGGCCACCACCACCCGCAGGTCGGTGGTCGTCGCGGCGACCTGGGGGTTCTGCTCGATCAGCGTCACCAGCGCCGCGTGCAGCCCGCCGTCGCCGTCGAGCTCGAGGGCCACCCCGACGCCGGGCTTGCGGCCCAGCGCCTCGGCGTCGGCGAGGTCGAGGGCGTGGACCACCGTGGCCTGGCAGGTGACGCGGCGCCCGTCGGGGGCGATGCCGAGGACCACGCGGGTCCCGACCGCCAGCGGCGCGTCCATGCGCAGGAACATGCCGAACGGCGTCACGTCCTGCGAGACGACGTGCATCGTCCGCCCGGCGATCGACACCTCGACCGTCAGGTTCAACACGATGCGAGCGGCGCGGCGGCGCATCCGATCGAGGTAGCCGGTTTCGGCGGCTAGCTCAAGCGCAAGCGCGCGCTAGCGACGCCCGTCAGGGGCACGCGGTCGTGACCGCCAGGTACTCGGCGGCCTCGAGATCGCCGTCGCCGTCGCCGGTGGGGGTCTGCGCCGCGGCGACCAGCCCGCCGCCGTCGGCGGTCGCGTACGGCACCGCCGCCAGGTACACGGTCGCCGGCACCGCGCCGAACGCCGCGCCGAGGTCGAGCGCGCCCTCGACGACGCCGCCGTTGGCGCCGGTGGCCGCGAGGTAGGCCGCGCCGGTCAGCGCGGTGTCGCCGGCGGCGGCCTCCCGACGGAACCAGCCGGCGAACGCGTTGTCGTTCTCGTCGGCGAGGAACAAGAGCGGCCCGGCGCCGGCGGCGACGGTGCCGGCCTTGGCGAACGGCGCGGCGCGGGCGGTGGTCGGCGGCGTCGCCGACACCAGGATGAAGTGGTCGCTGCCCTCGCCGGCGTCGTCGGTGGCGACGTACAGCACGCCGGCCGCCGACACCGCCGCGGCCAGCCGCACCGACGTGACGCCGCCGGCCCGCACCGGCGCGCCGGGGTCGAGCGCGCCGTCCATCGCGAACGTCACGACCGGGCAGCCGCCGCCGTCACCGCCGGGGCCATCGACGACGCGGGCGTCGACCGGCGCGGCGGCGTCGGGTTCGCGGGCGTCGGTCGGCCCGGCGTCGCCGCGTGCGTCGGTCCGGCCGTCGAGCGGCGGCGCCGCGTCGATGCCCGGCGCGGTCGGCCCGCAGGCCGCGATCGCCGCGATCGCCAGCGCGCTCGAGGCGGCCGTCGCGGCGCGCGTCACGGCGCCGGCACCGGCACGAACTCGTCCCAGCCGTACCGCTTCAGGTAGTTGGTCCAGACGCCCTCGCACACGCCGTCGTAGCG
The DNA here is from genome assembly GCA_016794525.1 of Myxococcales bacterium. Lineage (GTDB taxonomy): Bacteria > Myxococcota_A > Polyangia > Haliangiales > Haliangiaceae > UBA2376. The sequence continues at coordinate 114,931 of JAEUJY010000050.1, read as the reverse complement.
GCAGCGCGCGCAGTCGGCGCGCTTGGCGCGCAGCGCGTCGTCGAGATCGCCGCGCGTCACCCGCACCGCGGCCGGCGCGTCGGCGCCCTCGCCCTGGACCCGCCGCGCGGTCAACTGCGACGCCGGGATGAGCTGCTCGCTGGCGGCGCTCGGCGGCTCGTAGTGGGCGTACTTCTCGACGTAGCCGCGGTTGAAGTCGGGCAGCGCGGTGGTGGTGCACAGCGGGATGTCGACCAGGAACGCCGGCGGGTCGCGCTCGATCGCCCCCTGCGCGCGGAGGAACGCCGCGGCGGTGGTCGCGATCTCGGTGTAGGTCGGGAAGATCTTCTCGAAGTACGTGTTGGCGCGGCCGTTGGCCTGCATCACGTTCCACACCACCTGGTCGACGCCGAGCCCGCGCAGGAAGCGGTAGATGTCGCCGAGGTGCGGCAGGTTGCGCTTGGTCACCACGGTCGAGGTGTGCAGCTCGATGCCCCGCGGCTTGTAGCGCGCGATGTTCTTGATGCCGGCGACGGTCTGGTCGAACGAGTCGGGGGTGCGGGTCAGGCCCTCGTGCAGCTTGGCGGTGTGGCCGTGGATGCTGACGTAGAACCGGCCCATGCCGGCGGCGAGCAGCTTGCGCAGGTACGGCTCCGACGACAGCGCCCGGGCGTTGGTCATGACGCTGACCCGGCGCACGCCTTGATCGCGGGCGATCTTCACCCACCGCGGCAGCGCCGGGTTGGTGGTCGGCTCGCCGGAGGTGAAGCACACCTCCTCGGTGTCGTGGTGCAGGCCGGCCAGCCAGCGGACGGTGGCGTCGGTGGTCTGCGAGTTGGTCGCGTAGCGGCCGTCGCGATCCTCCTCCATGCAGAAGATGCAGTTGTTGTTGCAGACCGCGCCGGTGAGGATGTGGACGCGCTCGGCCTGCCCGGCGATGCGCGCCTCGATGCCGTCGGCGGCCGCCGGCGCGGCGGGCGCGGCGGTGCCAGCGGCGGGCGCGACCACGGGCGCGACGTCGGACATCGCCCGATTGTACAGCCTTCCAGTAGACTGGGCGGGTGGATCGACCGCGCGCGCAGCGGACCGCGAAGCTCGCGCTCGACCCGGGCGACGAGCTGATCCACCGCTTCGCCGGCGGCGGCCCCCGCGCCGGGCGGACCACCGCCGACGCCCTCGCCGCGCTGGCGACCACCGCGGCCGACGCCCGCGCGGTCGTGCTGGCGGTAGCCCAGCCCGGGCGCCGCGGCGATCTGGCGACGCTGCTCGCCGCCGCCGAGCGGCCGGTGACGATCGAGTGCGAGGCGGCCGGGCTCGACGCCGCGCTGGTGCGCCGGCTGGCCGACGCCGGCGTGGTCGCGCTGCGGATCGTCCACGGCGGGATGCGCGAGCGGGTGTTCGAGACGGTGATGCGCGCGCCGGGCACGTGGCGGGCCGCCGCGGCCGGCCTGGCGGCGGCGCTCGCCGGCCCGCTGCCCGTCGAGCTGGTGATCCCGGTGGTGGCGTGGAACCAGGGCGACGTCGTGCCGTTGATCGACTGGGTGCTGGCGCTGCCGGGCCAGGTCGCGCGGGTGGCGCTGGCGGTGCCGCGCGCGGCGGACGTCCCGGCCGAGGCCCGCCGCCACCTGCTCGATCACCCAGCGGTCGCCGCGCTGGCGGCCGAGGCGTTCACGCGGCTGCAGGCGGCGCGGGTCGGCTTCGGCTTCGACGGCAGCGACGCGCCGTGGCCGTGCGCGGCCGGCGATCGCCTCGATCGCTTCGCGACGGTGTGGCACGACGCGCTCCGCCGGGCCGCCAGCGAGCCCGATCGCGCGCTGGTGCCGATCGCGGCATGCGCGAGCTGCGCGCTCGCCGGGACCTGCCGCGGCGTCGAGCCGGCGTACCTGAGCGCGCTCGGTGACGCCGGCCTGGCGCCGGTGCCCGAGGCTCGGGTCGCGGCGTGGCGGCTGCGCCCGACCCGCGGCGGCGGCGAGGTCGAGTACGCGCAGATCTCGCCGTTCACCAACGTCGCCGCGGGCGCCGGGCGCGCGCTGATCCGCATCAACGGCCACTGCCAGATGGCGTGCGCGTTCTGCTTCGTCGATCGCGGCGTCGGCGACCTGCCCGCCGCCACCGTGCTGGCGACGATCGAGCGGCTGGCGACCACGCAGCGCGATCACGTCGTGTTCTCGGGCGGCGAGCCGACGCTGCACCCCGAGCTGGCGCGGTTCATCGCCCACGCCCGGGCCTGCGGCTTCGCCACCGTCGAGATCCAGACCAACGGCGTGCGCGCCAGCGACCGCGCCTACGCGGCCGGGCTTGTGGCCGCGGGCCTGACCAAGGCCACGGTGTCGCTGCACAGCATGGACCCGGCCGCCTCCGACGCGATCACCCGCATGCCCGGCGCGTTCCAGCGCACCGTCGCCGGCCTGCACCACCTCGCCGAGCTGGGCGTCGACACCCAGCTGGCCCACGTGATCAGCAAGGACAACTACGAGGCGCTGCCGGCGTTCACGACCGCGATGCTCGACGAGTTCGCCGGCCCCGGCCGCCGCCTCAGCGTGTGCTTCGCGATCGCGCAGCGGATCAGCGACCTGGTGCCGCGCTGGGTGCTGCCGACGTTCACCGAGATCCGGCCCTTCGTGCGGGCGGCGCTCGACGCCTGCGACGCGCGCGGCGTCGGCTACGGCGGGCTGATCGGCCAGGGCGGCTACCCGCCGTGCGTGCTGAGCGGCGATCTCCGCTACCACCGCGGCGTGCTCGACAAGGTCTACGCCTCGGCCGACGCCGACGCGCAGTTCGCCAAGGCGCCGCAGTGCGCGCGCTGCGACTTCGATCGCGCGTGCCTCGGCGTGCGCCGCGACTACCTCGCGCAGCACGGCGACGCCGAGCTGGTGCCGTTCCGGATCGCGCGGGTGACGGACGCGGTGTCCGGCTCCGACTCCGACTCCGGCTCCGGTTCCGGCTCCGGGATGGACTCGGCGGCGCCGTGAGCGGCCTCCTCGACGTCATCCTGCACTACGACTGCAACCTGGCCTGCGACTACTGCACGATCACGCCGGCGATGCGGGCCCGCGGGCTGGCGACCGCGGCGGTCTTGCGCGAGCTGGCGGCGGCGCGGGCCGACGGCTACGACCGGCTGTCGATCACCGGCGGCGAGCCGACGATCCGCGGCGACCTGCTGGGGCTGGTGCGCGCGGCGCGCCGCCACGGCTACCAGGGCGTGAAGGTCCAGACCAACGGCCTCGTGCTCGGCGCCGGCGCCAACGCGGCCCGGCTGGTCGACGCCGGCTGCGACGACATCCACGTCTCGATCCACACCCACGAGCCCGCGGCGTACGACGCGCTCACCCGCGCGCCGGGCAGCCACGCGCTGATGGCGCGTGGGCTGGCGGCGGCGGTCGCGACCGGCGTGGCGGTGACCGCCGACGCGATCATCACCGCCGCGACCGCGCCGCGGCTGCCGGCCGCGGTGGCGTGGCTCGCCGAGCGGGGCGTCGCCGGCGTCGACCTGTGGTTCGTGTCGCTGACCGACGGCAACGCGGCCAACGTCGCGTCGATGCCGCGGATGACCGACGCCATGCCGCACGTCGCGGCGGCGCTGGCCGTCGGCCGGGCCCGCGGGCTGACGATGCGCTCGCTGCACGTGCCGCGTTGCCTGCTCGGCGCCGAGCGCGCCCACGCCTACGATCCCGGCGCCGATCGCGTGAAGGTGGTCTCGCCCGACGCGGTGTTCGAGCTGGCGCGCTCGCGCCTGGCCGGGCAGGTCCACGTCGCGGCGTGCGATGGCTGCCCCGATCGCGCGGCGTGCCCGGGGCTGCGCGAGGACTACCTGGCGCGGTACGGCGACGCCGAGATCGCCGCGGCGCGCGGTCAGCCGGCGACCGTCGCGCCCCGTCGGCTACCGCTGGTGTGAGCCACGGCGATCACACGCCGAGCGCGGCCCGCGCCGCCACCGGCACCGGGTACGGCGCCTCGGCCGGCGTCTGCAGCGCGCCGAGGTCGCCGCGCGCCAGCGTGGCGCGCTGGACCGCGACCATCGGCGACACGTCCTCGAGGTGGACGATCCACGCCCGCGCGTACTGCGCCAGCGCCTCGCCGCGCAGGCCGAGCTGGATCGCGCGGCGCTCGAGCGGCTGACCGCCGGGGCCGTGGTCGGGATCCCACTGCAGCCGCACCGACGAGCGCGCCACCGCGGCCTGCCACGCCGCGCGATCGGCCAGGCCCGACGCGCCGAACGACGAGGCCACCGCCTGCGCGAGCAACGCGTCGAACGCGTCGCGGCGCAGCCACACCGCCAGCACGACCTCCTGGTCGGGCTTCTGGCCCCAGCCCGAGCGGTACATCATCCAGAGGAAGTTGGGCTTGATCCAGCTCATCCGGGACAGCGAGAAGTCGCCGCCGAACCAGCCGTGGGTCGCCGCGAACCGGCCGATCGCCGGGCGGTACGCCTGGTAGACGACGACGCTGTCGGCGTCGTACTGCGCCATGACGTGCTTGCCGGCGCGGGGCCACCGCGCCGCCTGCGCGACGTAGGGCTCGAGCCGCAGCCGGGAGGACACGCGGCCATCTTGGTGTCACGTGGACACTATGTCAAGGCTCGACGCGGCGGACCAGCGCCTCGGCCGAGACCAGCCACGGCGGCTCGGGCGCGTCCTCGAGCTGGTAGAAGCCGCCGCAGAACGCGCGGTGCGGGCACGGCGCGCAGGCGTCGGTGTGGACCCGCCGCTCGGCGAGGTACGCCGCGAGGTTCACGGTCTCGTTGTTGACGAAGACCATGTGCCGGCTGCGCTTGCCCAGGTCGCCGGCGAGGTGGCGCTCGTAGCCGGGCATGAAGCAGAACGGCAGGTTGATCACCTGGATCTTCATGCGATCGGCGTAGGCGTCGATCACGCGCATCGTCACCGCGGCGGCGGCGGCGGTGTCGGGGGCGTGGCGGGTGGTGGCGCGGCCGAACGGCGTGAGGAACTGGACGTTGAGCCACGCCAGCCCGAGGCCGAGCACCAGCTCGGCCACCGCCGCCAGCTCCTCGTGGTTGTGCTTGGTCAGCGTGATGTTGGCGCCGAGCTCGACGCCGGGCGGCGCGGCGGCCACCAGGTTGCGGATGCCGGCGACGGTCTGCTCGAACGCCTCGGCGACGCCGACCTCGCGCCCGTGCGAGCGCGCGGTCGCGCCGTGGACGCTGACCAGGAGCGTGGTCAGCCCCGACGTGACCAGCCGGGTCGCGAACTCGGGGTACGCGCACAGCCGGCCGTTGGTGGTGACGTTGATGCGGTCGTAGCCGAGCGCGCGCGCGTAGCGCACCAGCGGGATCAGCTCGGGGTTCAGCGTCGGCTCGCCGCCGTCGAAGTCGACCATCCGCACGCCGGCGCGACGGAACCGCGCCAGGTGCTCGCGCTGCCGCGTCGGGTGGCCGTCGATCTGGGTCCGCGTACCGACCGCGCAGAACGTGCAGTGGTTGTTGCAGACGTAGGTGACGTTCATGATCACCTTCTGCGGGCCGGTCGACGCCGCCAGCCGCGCCTGGAACGTGCGCATGAACCGCTCGAGCGTGGGCCGCGGCAGCGCCGACAGCGCCGGGCCGCCGCCGCCCTGGAAGTGCGGCCCCCAGTCGTCGACGAGCGGCAGCGAGCGCCCGGCGGCCAGCGCGGTGCCGGGCAGCGGCGTCGCGTACTGCACCGCCGGCCACGCGCCGTGCTCGTCGTAGAGATCGAGCGCGAAGGTCAGCGTCGCGTTGACCTCGGCGGCGGTCTCGCCGGGCAGGCCGATCATGTAGTGGACCAGGAGCGGCACGCCGGCCTGGTGCGCGTCGGCGGCGACCTGGCGGATGCGCGCCAGGTCGAGGCGCTTGCCGACGACCTCGTCGAGCACGCGCTGCGAGCCGCTCTCGGCCGACACGCTGACGGTCGTGACCCGGCCGCGCATCCGCGCCAGGTGGCGCGCCTCGAGGTAGTCGGCGCGCAGACCGTTGGGTAGATCGTAGGCGACGTCCAGCTCGGCCAGCCGCGCCAGCAAGCGGTCGAAGTGGTCGGCGTTGACGTTGGCCAGCTCGTCGAGGATCGCCAGCCGGGTCGCGCCGTGCTCGCGCACCAAGGCGGCGAGCAACGCCGCCAGCCGGTCGGCGCCCAGCCGCCGCTGCAGCTTGGGCTCGCCGGGCCGGCGCTCGGGGTTGGAGCTGCAGTGCGCGCAGGTGAACGGGCAGCCGCGCGACGTGATCACCGGCAGCGTGCGCCCGTCGATCGGGAACGCCCACCGGCCGCGGCCCAGCCGCGCGACGACGTCGGCGCAGAACCGATCGCGCGCCGCGAGATCGATCGCGCCCCAGGCCGGCGCCGGCAGCGCGTCGAGGTCGGGGCGCGCGCCCAGGTGCGTCGCGCGCGGCGCGCCGGCCAGCGCCGCGGCGATCACCGCGGGCACCGTGACCTCGGCCTCGTACTTCACGTAGGCCGCGACCTCGGGGTAGCTGGCCAGCACCGCGTCGGCGGCGGTCTCGACGTAGTGCTGGCCCGACTGGTAGCAGTCGGCGAGCACGATCGGCGCGCGCCCGGCCAGCGCCGCCAGCAGCGGCCCGAGCACGTCGTCGCGGTGCGGCGGCCGGTGGAACGGCGTGTACGCGACGACGATCGCGTCGACCGCGGCCGGCACCATCGCCACCACCTCGGCCACGCGGGCGCCGAGGTGGGCGCGGCCGTCGTCGCGCCAGGCCAGCCCCGCGCCCGGCAGCGCGAACGCGTCGATCAGCGTCACCACGTCGCCGCCGGCGGTCAGCACCGCGGCCAGCTGCGCCGCGCCGAGGTCGGCGTGGAACGGGTAGTCGATGAAGTCGCGCGCCACCGTCAGCGGTGGGTGCACGACCGCAACCCGGCGGTCGGTCACGCGCGGCGCTCCATCGCGCTATCGTATGTCGTCGGGGCCGCCACGGGTGTCGCGAAGATAGACCGACGCCGCGGGCCGCGCGTGACTGCCCCCCATGAAAGCCCTGCTCGCTGGTGTCCTGGCGCTCGCCGCCCTGCTCGTCCACCGCCCTGCCCGCGCCTGTGATTGCCTCACGGCCGAGCCCGAGCCCGCCGCCGCCCGCGCGCAGCTGGCCACCGTGATCCACGGCCGGGTGCTGGCGGTGCGCTCGGCCCCCGGCGGCGGCGACCCGCGGGTCGACCTGTTCGTGATCCGCGCGTGGAAGGGCGCCACCGCCGGCGCCGTCGTGACGCTGCCGGTCGACGCGTCGTCGTGCGGGTACTTCGCGGTGCCCGGCGACGATCTGCTGATCTACGCGCCGGCCGGGCGGGCGGTGCAGCAGTGCGCCGGCGCCGACACCGCGCGCGTCCGCTGGGGCGCCGACATCGACACCGACGCCAAGGCGCTCGGCCCGCCGACCAGCGCCGCCGCCGCGCCGGGCGCGATCGCCGGGCTCGCCACCGACGTCGTGGTCGAGGGGACGGTCACCTTCAGCGACGCCGGGCCGCGCCCGCGGTTCGAGCTGCGCGCCACCCGGGTCACCCGCGGCGCGGTGCGCCGCCAGACGCTGCGCGTGATCTCGTCGACCGGCGCCTGCGCGATCACGGCGCCGGCGGTCGGGCGCAAGGTCGCGCTGCGGGCGACGCGGGTCGGCGGGGAGCTGCTGGTCTCGGCGTGCGCCGCGACCACCGGCGTGCGCGCGCTAGCCGAGCGCCAGCGAGGCTACTCGCGGTCTTCGCGGTAGGACTGCCAGCGGCCCCGCGTCGGCGGCGCCCCCGGCCGTGACCGGGACCGGCTACAGTGCGGGCGTGGAGCACCCGGCCGCCGCCGATGACGCCAGCCTGGACGCGGTCGCGGCCCGGGAGGCCGCGGCCCACGACAAGCGCAACTGGGTGCGCCTGACCTACGACTGCAACGACCGCTGCATCTTCTGCCTCGACTCGCGGGCCCACGACGGCGAGATGCGCGACCCCGACGAGGTCAAGCGGCAGATCCTCGACGGGCGCAAGGCCGGCGCCACCCGGCTGATCCTGTCGGGCGGCGAGCCGACGATCCACCCGCGGTTCGTCGACTTCGTGCGGCTGGGCCGGCTGGCCGGCTACCCGCGCATCCAGACCGTCACCAACGGCCGGCTGTTCGCCTACAAGGACTTCCTGACCCGCGCGCTCGACGCCGGCCTCACCGAGATCACGTTCTCGATCCACGGCCCCAACGCCAAGATCCACGACGCGCTGGTCGGCGTCGCCGGCGCGTTCGAGCAAGAGGTCGCGGGGCTCGAGCACGCGCTCGCCGACGGGCGGCCGGTGGTCAACATCGACGTCTGCGTCAACCGCGGCAACGTCAAGCAGCTGCCGGCGCTGATCGAGACCTTCGTCGCCAAGGGCGTGCGCGAGTACGACCTCCTGCACGTGATCCCGTTCGGGCGCGCGTACACCGACGGCAAGGAGGTGCTGTTCTACGACCTCGCCGAGATGCAGCCGTACCTGCAGGCGGCGTTCGCGTGGGCCCGCAAGCCCGACATGCACGTCTGGCTCAACCGGTTCCCGCCGGCGCACTGCGAGGGCTTCGAGGACCTGATCCAGGATCCCTACAAGTTCAACGACGAGGTCCGCGGCCGCCAGGAGGAGTACGAGCTCTTGCTCGAGCGCGGCCAGCCGCTCCACTGCCGCAGCCCCGAGCAGTGCCGGCACTGCTACCTCGAGCCCTTGTGCGACAGCCTCGACGCCGCGCGCGCCACCGTCGCCGGCCGGTTCGAGGTGCTGCGCGTCGACGCCACCGCCGAGGCGGCGCTGCCGCCGGCGTTCGGCGGCGATCCCGCCAGCGCCAAGCGCGCCGCGTCGCTGGCCGCGGCGATGGCCGGCGACGACGACGCCAGCGGCGAGCGCGCCGACGGCAAGCGCCGCTTGCCGCTGCTGGGCCGCGCGCTGGAGCCGCGCCGGCCGCCGGTCGAGCTGGCGCGCCACGGCGGCGCGCGCACCGTCGCGATCGTCGCGCCCGACCTGGCCACCGCGCGCGCGGCCGCCGCGCCGTTCGCCGAGGTGCCACGGCTGGCGCTCGAGCTGGGCAGCTACGCCGGCCTCGCCGACGCGCTGGTCGACGGCGCGCTCGACGGTCGCCGGCTGGTGCGCGCGCTCGCCACCGACGTCGCCAGCGCCGAGGCGCTGCTCGCGATCGCCGCCGACTTCGAGGTGGTGGTGCCGTTGCGCCGGGACACCGCGCCGTGGCTCCTGGCCCAGGCCGCGCCGTCGCCGCGGCTGGTGGTGCGCCAGCCCAACTACGATCGGGTCAGCGCCAACCACCGCCACGACGTCGACCTGCGCGCGTTCTGCGCCGCCCTCGCGCCCGGCGTGCCGGTCGAGAACGTGCCGGCGTGCATCCTCGGGCGCGCGCCGCGCCCCGAGCCGGCCACCGCCGACGCCGCGATGCTACGCCCCGACGGCCGGCTCGAGATCTTCCGCTTCGCCCGCCGCTTCGTCGCCGACCACTTCTACGCCCAGGCGCTGCGCTGCCGCGGCTGCCGGGAGGCCGCGAGCTGCCGCGGCCTGCACGTCAACGCCATCCGCGCCCACGGCTTCGCGGCGATGACGCCGCTGCCCTGAGCCGGCGCCGTGGTCTGTCGACAGACCTTCGCGGGAGGTCAGGGCGTGTCGACCAACCCTCCCAGGAAACGTCAATAGGTCCAGGTGTTGGTGACCCAGTAGCCGGTGGTCATGCCGGGCGCGTGCAGCGGGGCCAGCGTGCAGTCGGTGGTCACGCCGCCGACCACGACCGGGGTCGCGTCGACGACGCGCCAGACGTCGCCGGTGGTCGAGCCCGAGGTGTCGAAGTTGGGCACGACGTCGGGCGCCGCGCCGTAGGTGCCGCGCAGGTGGCCGCCGCAGTAGACGTTGACCAGCGGGTGCGCCGCGCCGGTGCCGGCCCAGTAGTGCACCATCACGCGGTAGGTGCCGGCGGTCTGCGGCACGTCGACGTTGATGTTCTCGGGGATGCCGTTGTCGTCGATCGAGTCGATGTCGAGGCGCGGGTTGCGACAGTACCCGAGCGTCGTCCACGACGCGCCCTCGGGGCCGCCCGAGCACTCGGCGAGCGGGCTGTTGGCGTAGCCCCAGTTGGCCGGCGTGAACGAGCTGCCCTTGCAGTTGCGGAAGTGGCAGTCGTCGCCGTTGGTCGTGCCCGACGGCAGCGTCGCCCACTGGGTCGTCGTGCCCGGCTTGTGCAGGTGCAGGTCGATGTCGGTCGTCGCGGTGCGATCCGAGCACATCTCGACGCGCAGGCCGGGGCCGGCGATGTGGATGATGAACGTGCACTCGTAGACGGTGCCGGTCGGCGTGGTGATGCGGACGTGGACCGTGTAGTCGCCCGACAGGCTCGGGCGGATCGTCAGCATCGAGGTGTTGGCGCCGGTCAGCGTGAACGACTGCACGACCGGCGTGGTGGTGGTGAGGAACAGCCGGTCACACGGCCCGCCGGTGACGTCCCACTGCCACGACGCCACCGCGCCCGAGTAGAACATCGCGCCGTTGATGACGTAGTTCTGGAACGGCTGGCCGTCGGGCATCGACCCCGGCGCCGGGCAGGCCAGATCGACGACGCAGCACGCCTGGTTGTCGTCGACGCAGCCGTTGCAGTTGTTGTCGAGGCTGTCGCACGGCTCGGCGTTCTGCGGCGCGATGCCGCCGACGCACGGGCCCCACTCGCGGAACTCGCCGCTGCCCTGGCAGGTCTGCATGCCGTCGACGCACGCGCCGACGTGGCGCCGCCCGGGCGGACCGTTGAAGCACTGCTGCACCGCGCCGGCGGTGCACAGACAGCCCTCGTCGATCGTGCCGTTGCAGTTGTCGTCGGTGCCGTTGTCGCAGATCTCGCTCGGCACGCAGCCGTCGTTGACCGGGTTGGTGCAGGTCAGGTCGCCGCAGATCTCGGCATCGACGGGCAGCGGCGCGTCGATCGGCAGGTCGGGCGCGTCGATCGGCACGTCGGGCGCGTCGATCGTGCTGACGTTGGCGTCGACGTCGGTGGTGTCCGCGTCGGGATCGCCGCTGGGCGCGTCGACGTCACCGCCGCCGTTGTTGGTAGGGCCGCAGCCCGCGACCAGCGCGAGCGCGAGGGACATCAAGGCAAGCGAAGGCCACCGCATCCTCATGGACGCGATCCTAGCCCAACTGCCATCGCGTCCGCGCGGTGCGTTCGTATCCGACACCGGCGCTGCCGCGCGTTAGGCTGGACGCCATGGACGTCGTCAGCCTCGCGCTGCGCACCGACCTGGCCGTGGCCGCGCTCGACGGCACCGTCGACGATCGCGGCGATCACGTCGCCGTCGCCACCCCCGATCAACCGCACTTCTACTGGGGCAACTACCTGGTGATCGCCCCGCCGCCGACGCCGGCGAGCGCGACAGCCTGGCTCACCCGGGCGGCGGCGGCCCGGTGCGCCGGCGCCGCCCACGTCGCGCTGGCGATCGACGCGCCCGACGGCGCGCTCGATCCCGCGGTCACCGCCGCGCTGGTCGCCGCCGGGGCGACGGTCGAGACGATGATCGCGATGACCTGCGACCAGCCGCTGACCGCGCCGGCCCCGGCTGGCGTCGAGCTGCGACGGTTCGATCGCCCGAGCGACTGGGACGCGCTGTTCGCGCTGTCGATCACGATCGATCCCGACACCCCGGCGATGCGCGCCTTCCTGACCCAGCGCATCGCCGCCCGGGCCCGCGCCGCCGCCCGCGGCGAGGTGCGGTGGTGGGGCGCGTTCGCCGACGGCGCGCTGGTGGCGTCGGCCGGCGTCGTGCCGCTGCGCCTCGCGGACGCGCGGCTGGCCGATTGTGCCCGCTACCAGGACGTCCAGACCCACGCGGCGTGGCGGCGGCGCGGCGTGGCGTCGGCGGTGCTCGCGGCGATCGCGCGCGAGGTCCGCGGTGGCCGAGCCGCGGCGCCGGACCGCCCCGCTGGGGCTCGGCTGGTGCTGGTGGTCGGCGAGGACAACGCGGCGGCGCGGGCGGCCTACCAGCGGCTCGGCTTCGTCGAGCGCGACCGCGCGGTGATGGTGCTCGTCGCGCCCCCGCAAAGCTGAGCCTCGCCGCCGGGGCCCGTCAGGAATCCGAGGCCGGCGCTCGTGAATTCGCACAGCTGGCGGTGGCATACCGCGTGCTAACTCCTGGCCACGATGCGTCTCCTCCCCGCCGCGTTCCTCGCCGCCCTCCTCCTGCCCTCCGCGCTCTCCCCCACCCTCGCGCACGCCGGGCGGTTCACGCTCGGCGTCTCACTCGGCAGCACCCAGTCCGAGGCCGACGCCAGCGCCGACTACGACGCCAGCTCGACCGCCGGGCTGTGGCTGCGCGCCGGCATCGGCAAGCGCTTCAGCGCCGATCTCGAGTACGGCAAGATCAGCACCGACAGCGACGCCACCCGGGCCCGCGCGCTCAACCTGGTCGGCCGCCTCGCGGTCGCCGACCTGCGCGGCGGCACCATCCACCCGATGGTGCTGCTGGCGCTGGGCACCGACTCGACCGCCACCGACCTCGACTTCCACCACGCCGAGTTCGGCGCGGCGATCGAGCTCGACGTGGCCAAGGACTTCGTCGTCGGCGCCGACTTCCGCTTCGGCGATCGCACGCTCGACGCGCAGCCCATCGCCGTCGACGATCCGCGCGCCGCGCGCCTGCCCTACTCGCTGGCCGAGGGCAGCTACCGCGCCGGCCGCGTGTACCTCGGCGTGCGGTTGTAGCTGAACGAGCGCTTCGCGCCCGCTCAGCTACCTCCGGGAGACCCCGCCTCTCCCGAAGCCAGCCGCCCCTCCCTCGGCCTCCTCCGCCGCCCCCCGCCACGGTCAGTTCGCGATCGAGCTCACCCGGTGCGGCCGGGCCTCGCCGCGGTCGCGCGCGAACCGGCGAGCGTCATCCGCGAACGCCGCCAGCCGCGCCTCGACCTGGGCGTTGACCGTGCCGCGCGCGAAGTGCCCGTTGGCCTCGCGCGCGCCGGCCGCGCGGTCGGTGATCAGCGCGAGCGCCTCGTCGACGTCGGCCACGGCGTGGACGTGGAACCGGCCCGCCGCCACCGCCGCGACCACGTCGGCGCGCAGCATCAGGTGGGCGACGTTGGCGCGGGGGATGATCACGCCCTGATCGCCGGTCAGGCCGCGGGCGGCGCACACGTCGAAGAAGCCCTCGATCTTCTCGTTGACGCCACCGATCGCCTGGACCTCGCCGTGCTGGTTGACCGAGCCGGTGAGCGCGATCCCCTGGCGCACCGGCACCTCGCCGATCGCCGACAGGAGCACGCACAGCTCGGCCAGCGACGCGCTGTCGCCCTCGACCGCCCCGTACGACTGCTCGAAGACGATCGACGCCGACAGCGCCAGCGGGGCGTGCGGGGCGTAGCGCGCGCCCAGCAGGCCGGCGAGGATCAAGACGCCCTTGGAGTGCAGCGGCCCGCCGAGCGCGACCTCGCGCTCGATGTCGATCACCTCGCCACCGCCGACCCGCACCCGCGCGCTGATCCGGGTCGGGACGCCGAACGCGTGGCCGCCGACGTCGATCACCGACAGCCCGTTGATCTGCCCGACGACGGCGCCGGTGGTCGCGATCAGCAGCGTGCCGCGGGTGATCTCCTCGAGCATCCGCTCGCGCATCCGCCCGGCACGCCGCTCCTGGCCGGCCAGGGCGGCCTCGATGTCGGCCGCGGTGACGGTCCCCCGGCCGGCGGCGCCGGCGCAGGCGTCGGCCTCGCACAGCACGTCGGCGATCGAGCGCAGGTGGATCGACAGCCGGTGCGCGTCGCTGGCCAGCCGCGCGGCGTGCTCGATCACCCGCGCCACCGCGCCGCGATCGAACGGCCGCAGCCCGGCCTCGTGGGCCAGCCCGGCCACCAGCGTCGCGAACGCGGCGTCGGCGCTCGGCCCGCGCGGCATCGCCGACTCGAAGTCGGCCATCACCTTGAACAGGTCGTCGAACTCCGGATCGACCGCCGCCAGCAGGTAGTAGACGTTGCGATCGCCGAACAGCACGACCTTGACGTCGAGCGGGATCGGCGCCGGCTCGAGCGACACCGTCGGCACGACGCCCAGCGCCTGGCCCAGCCCCTCGATGCGGATCTCGCGGGTGCGCAGCGCCCGCTTGAGCGCCTCCCACGCGAACGGCTGCTGCAACAGCTTGAGCGCGTCGACCAGCAGGTAGCCGCCGTTGGCGCGGTGCAGCGCGCCGGCGCGGATCAGCGTGAAGTTGGTGACCAGCGCGCCCATCTCCGAGACGTGCTCGATCCGGCCCAGCAGGTTGGGATAGGTGGGGTTCTCCTCCGAGATCACCGGCGCACCGCGGGCGTCGGCGTGATCGACCAGCGGGTTGACCTCGTAGCGGCGCAGCCGCTCGCGGGCGTCGTCGTGCGGGTGCAGCGCCTGGCGCAGCACGTCGGGGACGCCGTCGTCGGGCTTGGCGACGAACCGCGCCGCCTGCGCGACCACGTCGGCCGCGACCTCGGCCAGGTAGGTCAGCACGTCGGGCTGGTCGAGGTAGGCCGCCGCGACCCGATCGAACACGCCGCGGGTCACGGCCTCGGCGATCTCGCGCTCGAGGGCCTGCTGCGCGGCGGCGTGGGCGTGCGCCCACTCGTGGGCCTGGTTGAACATCGCCGACAGCTCGTTGCCGACCGCCTCCAGCGCCGCGCGCCGCGCGGCCTGCTCCTCGGCCGGCAACCGCTCGAACTCGTCGGGCTCGATCACCTGGTCGTCGCGGAGCGCCGCCACGACGATGCCGCTGTCGGTGCGCACCACCCCGACCCCGCGCTCCCGCGCCCGCGCCTGCAGCGCCTCGAGCGCCGCCGCCTCGCGCTGCTTGGCCTCGCGCACCAGCGCGTGGCGCCGGCTGCGGAACTCGTCGCCGTCGAACGCCGCCGCCATCGCCGTCGACAGCTCCGCCACCGCGCCCGCCATGTCGGCGCGCAGCTTCCCCGCCGCGCCCGCCGGCAGCCGCAGCACCCGCGGCCGGTGCGGCTCCGCGAAGTTGTAGACGTGACACCAGTCCGCCGGCGTCGGCTGCCGCGCCGCCTCGCGCTCCAGGAGCTCGCGGACGATCGTCTCCTTGCCGACGCCCTTCGGCCCCAACGCGAACAGGTTGTAGCCGTCGCGCCGCATCGCGATCGCGAACCGCGCCGCGTCGATCGCCCGGGCCTGCCCGGGGATCTCCAGCGCGCCCGCGTGCGCCGCCGTCGTGTCGAACGGGATCGCCGCCGGATCGCAGCGGCGGTACAGGTCGCTCGGAGCCAGCTCGGTGGTCACACCCTCGCGAGCGTGCGTACCGCGTGCCAGCAGCCGGGGCCGGCCGCAGGCCGGCGCCGCGCTGTCTCACCGCCCGATCGCCTACCAGTCGCGCAGACCTCGCGCCGGCGACGCGGACCGCGAAAAGCCTGCGCGCGCCGGAGTCGAAACGGGAGCCGGAGCCCAATGCCAGTCAGTTAGTGGGCTTCGCGTGGCGGGCGGTGGACTTACGCGGGTAGGTGCTCTCCTTGCGCTTGACGACGCGGTCGAAGCGACGGTCGGAGCGGCGCGGCGGCAGGATGAAGCGGCGGATCGTCTCGCGGAGTGCGCGGAGGTGCTTGGGGATGGCGCCGATGCCGTCGCCGAGCGTGCACCAGTGCCACTCGTCGAGGACGTAATAGAGCGCGGCGGTGAAGCTGATGCGGGCCGGCGGGACGCCGGCCTCGGTGGCGAGCTCGAGCATTTCGCGGCGGACGAGGTTGTAGGCCAGCAAGACGCCCCAGGCTTCCTGGTAGACGCCGTCGACGGTGCGCGAGCGCAGCGCGACGCGTTGCGCGAGGACGCCGGTCTTGACCTCGTCGTAGGCGAGCTCGATCTCCCAGCGCTCACGGTAGAGGTCGACGATCTCGCGCGCGGGATAGGCGGCGGGATCGACGAGCGAGGTCAGCAGCGTGTGCTGGCCACGCTCGGTGACGTACGTGATCGCGCGCGCGCGCCAGGTCCGCGGGAGGCTCGGATCGGCGCGGCGGGCCTCGTCGCTGACGGTGAGTTCGACGAGGTGGTCGTGGGCGGCGTACGTCTCGAGCACCGTCCAGCGCTGGCGCTTCTTGGCGCGCACCAGGTAGTGGCGCCCGGCTTCGGCGGTGACCAGCAACAACTGCGGCGCGCCGGTGTACAGCCGGTCGAGGATGACGACGGCGGCGGCGGGCAGCGTTGCCAGCAGCGGCTTCGCCAGCGCCAGCTCGCTCGTCGTGAACGGCCCGAGCTCCGCGGCGACGAACATCCGGCTGCGCACGTTCGACGCGACGACCATCCGCAGCAACGGGTGCGAGCTCGCGGTGCGCTGGAGCCCGGCGTAGTGCCGGCCGAAGTGCGCGTGGTTCTCGTCGCTGTCGGCCACCCGAAGCGTCGTGCCGTCGACCGCGAAGACCTCGAGGCCACGCCACGTGTGCGTCGCCGCCTTGCCCCACACCTCGGCCGCCCGCTGGAACACGTAGCTCACGACGTCGGCGCCGATGCGCTGACGCGCCTGGACCAGCGCGCTCGGCGCGACCTCCGGCTTCCCGGCGCGCGGGATCGCCACGCCCAGCCGCGTCGCGACCTGCGCCATCGACCGCCCCGACATCATCGCCATCCCGACGATCAGCCAGAGCACCTGCCACGCCGGCAGCCGGCGCTTCCGCAGCGTCGTCGTCCCCGTCGCGTGCAGCCCCTCCTCCAGCCACGCCTCGTCCAACCAGCGGCTCAGCGCCCCGAGGTTCTCGACCGGCAGCCGCTCCACGACACGCGAGACATCGGCGATGAGGGTCACCGACCGACGCTGATCCTCCCGCTGCCCCTCTGCAACTGCCGCGCGCCGCATCCGCAGATCCCGCGTGATTCCGATCCCCTGGCCCTATCTGATCGGCATTGGAGCCGGAGCCGGAACCGGAACCGGAGCCGGAGCCGGAGCCGGAACCGGAACCGGAGCCGGAGCCGGAGCCGGTGCCGGAGCCGGAACCGGAACCGGAACCGGAACCGGAACCGGAGCCGGAGCCGGAGCCGGAGAGACAGCCTCGCTAGCGCTCGGCTGGCCCCGGCACCTCATCGACTCCAATCAGGCCGCCGCCCCGCCGCCACCCGACCTGCAACAGCCACGTCTTCGGCGCCGCGGTCGGACACCCGGCCTTGGCGAGCGCCCGCAGCCACGGCGCATCGGTGCGCACCGCCGCCTTCCAGCCGTCGAACCACAGCCCGCTCGAGTACGGATCGACCCAGCCGCGGGCCAGGACCTGCCCGCGATCGCGCGCGTGATGGCGGCCGTTCAACAGGACGTAGCGGATCGCGTTGCGCACCTCGGTCGGCGTGCGCAGCGGCCGCGCGTGGTAGCGCTGCGCGAACAGCTTGCCGCGGCGCCCCAGCAGCACGTTCAGCCGTCGCGCCAGCCGGATCGTCAACCCCTGCATGCCGCGCGCGAGCGCCACCGCGCCGGCCGCCTCGACCACGAAGTGCAGGTGGTCGCCGAGCACGTTGTAATGCACGACCCGGAAGTCGCCGCGGTGCCCGCCCGCCGCGATCGCCGACCGCACCACCCGCGCCACCGCCTCGCGCCGGAAGCTCGGCAGCCCGCCGATCACCTTGAGCGTGACGTGCAGCGGCACCGACGCCGGGAACCGCACGCGTGCCCGATGCGAGCACGCGCCCGGCCGCCGCTTGCGCCCCGCGCCCGGCCGCCAGCCGCCGCGCCCGCTCGGACGGCGCGCGTCCTCCAGCGACAGCTGGACCGGCCTTCGTCGACGCTGCCCACGCCCCATCATGATTTTGGCACTATTATCATGACGCCCCCGTTCGTCAACGCTGGCACACCGATTGCGCGCGAATGCAGCCTGAGCGACCCGTGACACGTTGTCCGCGTTCCTGACGCCCCCGCGCCGGAGCCGGAGCCGGAGCCGGAGCCGGAGTCGGAGCCGGAGCCGGAGCCGGAGCCGGAGCCGGAGCCGGTGTCGGAACCGGAGCCGGAGCCGGAACCGGAGCCCGTGCCCGTGAATCGCGGCGCCGCTCAGCCATGCCGGCGGCCGATCGCCACCGGCGCGGGCGGCGGATCGTCGGGGGAGCGCAGCCGGTACGCGAGGGGCGGCACGTAGCCGCCGCCGAGGAACGTGGCGCGCAGGCGCTCGTCGAGGTCGGCCGCGCCCCAGCGCACGATGTACTCGACGCCGACGCACTCGCGCCCGGGGACGTCGCGGACGCTACCGTCGGGGAGGTACAGCGTGCACTGGTACGACGGCGGGTACTCCTGCGAGTACAGGGGGCGCGGCGCGGCGAGCGGTGCGGCGACGCCGAGCGGCGTCCATCCAGCGAGCGCGTCCTTGGCGACCCACAGGACGGTGAGCACCGCAGGCGTACGCGCGACCTCCGCAACGGTCGGCTGCACCTTCCACGTGCCGCCGACGATCGCGAGGTACGGCGACTCCAGCATCTGCGCGACCACCCAGCACTCAGGCCGTAGCGCCGTGGCGAGCAGCTGCCCCGCGGCCCACGGCGGCGCCGGCGGCGGCTTGGGCGCGCGCACCTTGGGCGGCGGTCCGGACGCGGCGTCGACCAGCCGCGCCCGCAGCGCCGTCAGCTCCGCCTGGAACGCCTTCGCGTCGGCGCCCTCGGCCCACAGCTGCGCCAGCTCCGACCGGCGCACATCCGCGACGCGATCGAGCGCCGCCAGCGCGCGCTCGCGCATCGCCTCGGTCGGCTTGATCCGCCCCACCAGCTCGACGACGTCCGGCGGCGGCGCCGTCGTCCCCGGCCGCCCGAACGCCAGCGCCACCAGCTCGCACGCCGCCCACGCCGCGCTGCCCGCATCGACGTCGAGCTCGTCGCCGGCCTTCGCCGACGCCACCGCGCGCAGCGCGCCGGTGACCGATCGCCCCGGCGCCTCCTCCGCCTCGGCCAGGAAGTCCGCCGCGCCGTCGTTGTCGAACGGTCCCAGTTGCCAGGTGCCCACGGCGCCACGCTATCCTGCGCGCCGCGCGCCGAGAAGTCGCCGCCGCCCGAACCCACCATGCCCCCGGCCCGACGACGCCCGCGCTGGAACATCGGCGACCTCTACGCCATCCACCTGACCCCGCGCCACGACGCGATCTGCCAGCTCCTCAGGTCGCCGTACGTCGCGATCCTTATGGGCGCGGTCGCTGCCGACAGCCCGGCGCCGAGCGCCGACGAGATCCTGCGAGGCTCGGTGTATCGCGTGCTAGCCGCCTCGCCGAATCTTGTCGAGTCGACGCGCATTGGCCACCTTCCCTTCCTGGTCGCGACGGTGCCGCCGTTCTTCCAGAACCACATCGTGGCCTACGGCGCCCCGAGCCGCTACTCGATCTGGGAAGACGGTATCGACCGACCAGCGACGCGCGACGAGTGTCGCGGCCTGGAGGAGATGGCGATCTGGAGCCACGATGGACTGCTCGAACGCCTGCGCGACGAGTTCCTCCGCGGCGGGTACGTGCCGCCCGCGCACGATCGCCCCTGACTCCGACGCCACCCGTGCCCGCGCGCCGCGCGATCCGGTTCACGCCGCGCCGGCCGCCCGATCGCCACGCACCTCCCGGGAGGCCCCGCGCACAGCCGTCTTGGCGGGGAGGCTCGATCCCGGCTTCGCCGGGATCGAGGGGAGGTTTCGCGAGAAACCTCCCTGCAACACGCTCAGATCGCGAACTCGAACCCGTGCTTGACCAGCCGGTCGTACTTCTTGCGATCGAACCGGTACAGCCGCGCTGCCCGATGCCGGACGCCGGTCTGCTTCTCGTCGGTCTCGATCACCAGGTCGAGCGAGAGGATCTTCTTGCGGAAGTTCCGCTTGTCGAGCTCGCGCTCGAGGATGATCTCGTACAGGCGCTGCAGCTGGGTCAGCGTGAAGCGCGGCGGCAACAGCTCGAAGCCGATCGGCGCGTAGCGGACCTTGCCGCGCAGGCGCGCGACGGCGGCGTCGATGATCGTCGCGTGGTCGAACGCGAGCGCGGGCAGCTTCGACAGCGGGTGCCAGCCGGCGCCGGCGGCGTCGGTGCCGGCGGTCAGCTTGAAGTCGGACAGCTTGGCCAGCGCGTAGTACGCGACCGAGATGACGCGGTGGCGCGGGTCGCGGTCGGGCTCGCCGAACGTGTAGAGCTGCTCGAGGAACACCTCGCCGATGCCGGTCTCCTCGACCAGCTCGCGGCGGGCGGCGGCCTCGAGGCCCTCGCGCTCGCCGACGAAGCCGCCCGGCAGGGCCCACGCGCCCTTCCACGGATCGACGCCGCGGCGGATCAGCAGCACCTTCAGATCGTCGGTGTCGAGCCCGAGCACGACGCAGTCGACGGCGACCGCGGGGCGCGGGTACTCGTAGACGTGGCGGCCGGGCGGCGGCGGGGTCCAGGCGCTCATCAGCGGCCTCGCTCGGCGACCCAGGCAGCGAACGCCGGGGTGGTGGTGAAGGCGCGCAGCGCGGCCAGCTCGCGGGCGAAGCCGCCCGACAGGATCGGGAACCGGCACCACGACCGCGGATCGAGGTTCTTGTCGTCGAGGTGGAAGCCGGGCGCGAACCGCTCGCGCTTCCACTGGTTCTGGCACCACATGCGGAAGAAGCGATCGATCCACACCACCAGATCGGCCAGCGCGTGCTGCGGGAACTGCGGCGCGACCTCGTCGAGCACCTCGAGCGGCATGCGCTTGTCGCGGATGGCCTCGTCCTCGATGGCCTCGAGGACGTCGTAGGGCATCAGGTCCTTCTCGTCGGTCTGCGCCGCGCCCGGCGGGCGCAGCTCGGCGGTCGGCTGCTGGGCGTTGATGAAGCGCAGCGCGGCGATCGGCGCCAGCCCGGCCAGGCCGGTAGCCTCCATCCACCGCAGCCACACCCGCAGGTAGGTCTTGTCGATGCCGCCGAGCGGCGCCAGGCCGCCCGAGGTGTCGCCGTCCATCGTCGCGTAGCCGACCGCAGCCTCGGAGCGGTTCGAGGTGGTCAGCAAGATCGCGCCGCGCAGGTTGGCCAGCAACCAGATCGACGGCGCGCGCACCCGGGCCTGGATGTTCTGCAGCGCGACGTCGTCGCGCTCCCAGGTCAGCGGTCGGCCGACGGCGGCCTCGACGGTGCTGCAGTAGCCGCGGAACAACGCGTCGACCTCGAACAGGTGGAACTCGGCGCCGACCGCGGTCGCGACCTCGCGGGCCGCGGTGCGCGTGACCTCGCCGGAGTTGGCGGTCGGCTGGTACGCGCAGGCCAGGAGCTGCCGGGTCAGCGCCACCGGATCGCCGGCGGTCGCGAGGTCGAGGCCGAGGTGGGGCAGCGCGGCGGCCACGCCGGCGGCGCCCAGCTCGGCGATCGCGAGATCGACCGCGACGCGCACGAGCACCGCGCACGCCGCCGAGTCGGCGCCGCCGGAGATCGACACGACGTAGCCACGCGCCCGGCTCTTGCGCAGGTAGTCCCACAGCCCGAGCGCGACCGCGCGGCCAAACTCCTCGTGGCGGACGTCGCGCCCGTCCTCCCAGCTGGTGCCGATCGCCGGGTGCGCGCCCGGCCGGTGGGTCGGCCACGCGAACGGGATCTCGACCACGCCGCTCTCGCTGTCGTGGCGCGGCCGGTGGCTGCCGCGGCGCGCCTGCTCGCGGCGGTTCGACTCGACGTCGACCATCGCCACCGCCAGCTCGACCGGCGCGAAGCCCAGGCGCCGGCCGCGGGCCAGGAGCTCGCCGCCCGACGCCACCATCGCGCCGCCGTCGTAGACCACCCGACCGGCCTCGTTGCCGAGCAGGTTGGCGTACAGGTAGCCGACGCCGAACGCGCGGCTGCCCTCGACGACGAACCGCTGCCGCACCGCGAACTTGCCGAACGCGAAGTGGCTGGCCGACGGGTTGAGCAGCAGATCGACGCCGCGCAGCGCGAGATCCGAGCCGGGCCGGTTGGCGACCCACGCGTCCTCGCAGATCTCGAAGCCGATGCGCACGTCGCCGACGTCGAACAGCACGTCGCCGATCGGCCACTTGCCGCTGTCGTGCTCGAGCACGTCGCGCTCGCCGGCCGGCCACTCCTTGAACCACCGCGGCTCGTAGTGGATGCCGTCGCCGGCGAGGAACCGCTTGCCGACGAAGCCGGCGATCGCGCCGTCGACCACCAGCGCCGCGACGTTGTACAGCGCCTTCTCGTGGTAGAGCGGCAGGCCGAACGACACCACCAGCCCGCGGGTGTCGGGCAAGAGCTCCTGCAGGCACGCGAACGCCTGGGCCTGCAGCCCCGGCGCGAAGAACGCGTCCTCGCAGCCGTAGCCGGTGATGCACAGCTCCGGCAGGCACACCACCGTCACGCCCTGCGCCCGCGCGGCGGCGAGCGCGGCGCGGATGTTCGCCAGGTTGTGATCCCAGGCGAACGGGATCTGGTTCAGGCAGGCAGCGGCGACCTTGACGAGCTTCATGGGGTGCTCCGGGCGAGCGTGGTGGGGCCGGCGGCCCAACTGGTCGTGTGCAGGTGCTCGGCGAGCAGCGGCGCGACTGGCTCGACCTCGAGGAAGTCCGAGGCCAGCTCGACGGCGCGCGGGTGGCTGTCGGTGACGACGACCTTGCCGAACAGGCCGGTGGCGCGGATGCGGTCGATCGAGTCGCCAGGCAGGATGCCGTGGGTGGCGATGGCGTCGATCGCGACGGCGCCGGCGTCGCGGTAGGCGCGGGCGGCGCTGACCAGCGAGCCGCCGGTGCGGATCATGTCGTCGTAGATCACGACCCGCTTGCCGCGGACCTCGGCCGAGACGCCGGTGACCTCGGTGGTGTCGCCGTCGAGGCGGCGCTTGTAGACGAACGCCGCCGGCACGCCGAGGTCGTTGGCCAGGCTCTCGACCCACTTGGCGCGGCCGGCGTCGGTGCACGCCAGCACGAAGTCGGCGCCGCCCAGCCGGCGCGCGGCGGCGGTGACGATCGGCTTGCCGTAGACGTGGACGGTGCGGATCGCGCCCTCGAAGTAGTGCGCGATCGTGCCGACGTGGAGGTCGAGCAGGAACACCCGGTTGCCGCGGCTGGCCTCGGGGATCGACGACAGCAGCCGGGCCCGGGTCTTGGCGGTCACGACCTCGCCGGGGTGCACCGAGCGCTCCATCGTCGAGTAGCCGTAGTACGGGATGACCAGCGTCAGCCGGTAGGCGCCGGCGCCGACGATCGTCGACGCCAGATCGTAGATCTCGCAGGTGGCGTCCTCGTCGAGCGTGCCGCCGACGATCAGCACGTCGCGATCGGCGACCTCGGTGACGACGCGCTGGTACTTCTCGCCGTCGGGGAAGCGCTGCCGCTCGACCTCGCCGCGCGGCCACGCGGTGCAGGCGACGAGGCGATCGGCGAGGTAGTCGTAGCGAGTCGAGCTGAACACCAGCGGGGTCATGCGGCACCTGCCTTGGCGCGGGCCGCCGCGATGAGCGCGAGCTTGCGCTCGTGCAGCACCGGATCGAGCCCGACCGGGTACGGCTGGGGGTTGTCGGCGCGCCGGGTGCGCGGCGACAGCGCGGCGAGATCGGCGGCGCAGCGGGCGCGGGCGGCGACCAGATCGCTCGGCGCGCCGACCACCGCGCCGTCGACCATCGCCGGCACCAGCAGCTCCTCCTCGCGATCGCCGGCCAGCGCGAACCGCCGGGTCGGATCGGCGAGGTGGTGCGCGGCGCGCGGCGTCGACGGCCCGGCCTCGGCGTCGTAGATGACGTCGCCGACCAGCGCCCCGCCCTGCCACACCCGCCGCACGCCGGCGATGCCGGGCGTCGAGATCTTGATCGGCTGCTCGGACAGCTTGATCGGGTAGCGCCAGCCGCCGGCGGGCTCGCGCACGGCGCCCAGCTTGTAGACGCCGCCCAGCGCCGGCTGATCGTAGGCGGTGATCAGCTTGGTGCCGACGCCCCAGGTGTCGATCCGCGCGCCCTGCAGCTTGAGGCTGGTGATCAGGTGCTCGTCGAGATCGTTGGACGCGACGACGCGGGTCGACGCGAAGCCGGCGGCGTCGAGCGCGGCCCGGGCCTGGATCGACAGGTGCGCGAGGTCGCCGGAGTCGAGGCGCACGCCCATCACGTCGCCGGCGCCGGCGGCGCGCAGCTCGCGGCCGACCGCGATCGCCGCGGCGACGCCGGCCTCGGTGTCGAAGGTGTCGCACAGGAACGTCGTCGCGCCCGGCACCGCGGCGGCGTAGCGGCGGAACGCCTCCTCGTCGTCGCCCCAGAACATCACCCACGAGTGGGCGTGGGTGCCGCGGACCGGCAGGCCGTAGAGCTTGCCGGCCAGCACGTTGGACGTGGCGCTGACGCCGCCGATCCACGCGGCGCGCGCGGCGGTGAGGCCGCCGTCGAACCCCTGGGCCCGGCGCAGCCCCATCTCGATCACCGGATCGCCGCCGGCGGCGGCGACGACGCGCGCGGCCTTGGTGGCGATCAACGTCGAGAAGTTCACCAGCGCCAGGAGCGGCGTCTCGACCAGCTGGGCCCACAGGATCGGCGCGCGCACCCGCACCAGCGGCTCGTGCGCGAACACCGCGGCGCCCTCGGGCACCACGTCGACGGTGCCGGTGAACCGCTGGCCGCGCAGGTAGGCGAGGAAGCCGGGCTGGAACAGCGGCTTGCCGTCGGCGCCGGCGATCGTGGCCAGGTAGTCGAGGTCGCTGTCGTCGAGGCGCGCCTGCGCCAGGTAGTCGATCGCCAGGCCGGTGCCGGCGGCGATCGCGTAGCCGCCGTTGAACGGCTCCTTGCGGAAGGTCAGGTGGAACACCGCCTCGCGCTCGGCGACGCCGGCGTGCCAGTACGCCTGCGCCATCGTCAGCTGGTACAGGTCGGTGGCCAGCGCCAGGGACGAGCGATACAGCGCCGACAAGGGGGTGGGCAGGGACGCTGTGGTCATGGACGCCTCGGGTTGGATGCGGCAACCATCGCCGCGGTGACGATCGCAGAATTGGCGGCCCGGCGATGGAAAGCCGACGCCAGATCGCGACAATCGGGCCGACCGCGCCGGGCGTCGCCTGGGCCTCGCATAAGTGTATGATGGACACGAACACGCCTGTCGTCAAGCCATGGTGATCGTCTGGGGCGAGGTGCTGTGGGATCGGTTCCCCGACGGCGATCAGCTGGGCGGCGCGCCATCGAACGTGGCGTGGCACCTGGCCGGGCTGGGCGATCGCGTCGCGCTGGTGACGGCGACCGGCGACGACGCCGACGGCGCCCGGGCCCGGGACCAGCTGGCGGCCCGCGGCGTCGACCTCACCCTGGCCCAGGTCGATCCCGCGCGCGCGACCGGCGAGGTGACGGTGGCGCTGGTGGACGGCGAGCCGCGCTACCGGCTGGTGCCCGACCGGGCGTGGGAGCAGATCGCGATGACCGACGCGATCGCCCGGGCGCTGCCGGGCGCGCGGGCGATCGTCTACGGCACGCTGGCCCAGCGCACGCCGACCGGCCGCGCCGCCCTCGACGCCGCGCTGGCCGCCGCGTCGCCCCGGGTGCTGCGGGTGTGCGATCCCAACCTGCGCGGCAGCGCGGCCACCGCCGACGACGATCGCGCGCTGGCCGCGGCGCTGGGCGCGGCCGACGTGGTCAAGCTCAACCACCGCGAGGTCGATCAGGTCGCGGCGCGGCTGGGCCACGCCGATCCGGTGGCGTGGCTGCTCGGGCGCGGCGCGCGGCTGGTGGCGGTGACCCGCGGCGCCGACGGCAGCACCTGGCACGCGCCGGGGCTCACGCTCGAGGTCGCGGCGGCGCCGGCCCGCGCCGGCGGCGACAACGTCGGCTGCGGCGACGCCTACCTCGCCGGCCTGGTCCACGGCCTGCTCCACGGCTGGCCGTGGCCGCGGATCGGCCGGCTGGCCAGCGCGCTGGCGGCCGAGGTGGCGAGCGCGCGCGGCGCGACCCCGACGATCGACGGCCCGGCGGAGATCGCCGCGGCCAGCGGGGCCGCGCCGTGAGCGCCGCGCCGCACCGCCGCGATCCGGCCGACGCGCTCATGCGCGCGCTGCCGCTGATCGTGCTGGCGATCGTGACGGTGGTGATCGGCTACACCTACCGCCGGGTGTTCGCCGGCGAGCTGGCCGGCGACGACAACAGCTTCCACTGGACCGAGGCGGTGCGCGTCGCCGACGGGCTGCGCCACGGCGACACCGACCTGTGGAACCCGTCGGCCAACGCCGGCTTCCCGACCGGCTACTACTACCAGCTCTTGCCCGCCGGCGTGCCCGGGCTGCTCGGCGCGCTGTTCGGCCACACGCTGTTCTGGTTCCAGCTCGCCGTGCTGGTGCCGCTGGCGCTGGTGCCGGCCGCGGGCTACCGCGCGCTGCGCGTGCTCGAGGTCGAGCCGTGGCCGGCGCTGGGCGGCGGCGTGGCGATCGCGCTGACGGTGTCGAACTCGAAGTGGGGCCACGGCGCCGACGGCGTGTTCCTGGTCGGGCTGTTCACGCAGGTTTCGGCGTTCGCCACGTTCCCGCTGGCGCTCGCCCACGGCTTGCAGTGGCTGCGCCGCGGCACCAACCTGGCGCCGGCGATCGCGTGGGGCGCGTTCGTCGGCATGAGCCACCCGGTCGCCGGCATGGCGCTGGGCGCGGCGCTGGCGCCGCTGGCGGTGACGACCGCGCTGGCGATCGCGATCCCGGCGACGCCGTGGTGGCCGTACCCGTCGCCGCCGGGGCCGGCGTGGCGGCCGCTGGCGCGGGTCGCGGTGCTCGGCGCCGCGCTGCTCGTCGCCAGCGCCGCGGCGTGGCTGCCGACGATCGTCGACTACACCGCGTTCGGCGGCTTCCCGCACCGCCTGCCCGAGGAGGCCGGCCCCGGCTTCGCCAAGCTCGGGCGCTGGCTGCTCAGCGGCAAGTTCTTCGACGAGGGCCGCTGGAGCGTGCTGACCGCGCTGATCCCGCTCGGGCTGATCGTCGGCGGCTTCGTCGATCGCCGCGCCTACGCGCTGCGCGCGCTCACCCTGGCGGCGCTGGTGTTCGGCTTCGTGATCGGCGTCGGCCGCGCGCTCAAGAGCGGCCAGGACGATCTGTTCCCGGCGATCCGGTTCATGGGCGCGCTGCAGGTGGTGGTGGCGATGGGCGTCGGCGCCGGCGTGGTCGGCCTGGCCCAGCACGTCGTGCGCTGGGCCGATCGCCGCCGCCACGGCGTCTTCCTGCAGGCGGCGATGGGCGCGTGGCTGGGCGCGGTGATCCTCGCGACGGTGCCGGTCTTGTCGACGCTCGCGGACCGGGTGCGGATCTCGACCGACTGGGAGACGGTCTACCGCGCCGAGCTCGAGGAGCTGATGCCGGCGATCGCCGCCGCGCGCCCGGGGCGGATCCAGAACCGCGGCCCCGAGAACCACTGGGCGATGATCCTGCCGTACATCGAGGTCGATCGTCCCCAGCTGGTGGTCTACGGCGGCGCCGCGCTGCAGTCGTCGCCCAACTTCGTCTACCTGTGGGCGACGCCGGTGGCCCCGCGCGCGGCGTGGATCTACGACGCGCCGCTGGTGCTGTGCACGCCCGAGAAGGGCCTCGAGGTCGGCGGCACGGTGCTGGCGAAGACCGCGCACTTCGAGCTGCGCGAGCTGCCGGCGCCGGGGCTGGTGGGGCCGGTGCAGATCACCGGCACGCTGCCGCCCGGCCGCGCGGCGCTGCGCAAGGCGGTGCTGGCGTGGCAGGACACCGACGCGGCGATGCGCGATCAGCTGCTGGCCCACGCCGGCCACGGCGGCGCCGGCCCGCCCCCCGACGGCGACGCCCGGGCGATCCGCCGCGGCCGCTCGCGCATCGACGCCGATCTCGACGTGCGCGCGCCGACGACGTTCGTGATCCGCGAGAGCTGGCACCCGCGCTGGCGGGCGACGCTCGACGGCGCGCCGATCCGGCTGCGCCGGGTCAGCCCCGACTTCCTCGCGGTCGACGCCCCGCCCGGCCACCACCACCTGACCGTGCGCTTCGTGCGGCCGTGGTGGACGTGGGCCAGCTGGCTGCTGTGGCCGCTGGCGGCCCTGGCCGCCGCGCTGTGGGCGCGGCGCAAGCGGCCGACGACCGCGGCCTGAGCGTCACGCTGGCCACGGGCAGGCGTGGTGGCCGGCGCTGCCCGGCTGCGCCGCTTGCCTCACGTCAGCGGCCCGGGGCGCTCCCAGAGGCTGAGCGGCGGGCCGCCGCGCTTCCAGCCGCGCTGCATGAGCCAGGTCTGCGGCGCCGCCGTGGGCATCGGCTCGAAGTCCTTGGGCCACGCGAACGGCACGCCGTCGCGCTCGGCCCAGCCGGCGAAGGCCACGCCGCTGGCGTAGCGGTCGAGCGGCGCGCGGCGCTGCCCGAGGCCGGCGTGATCTTCGCGGTGGCGGCGCCAGTTGTTGAGCACGTAGGCCAGCGCGTGGCGCGCCTGGCGCGGGCGCCTGAGGGACGTAGCGTGGTAGCGGTCGGTGAAGACCCGGCCGCGGCGCGGCGCGCCGGGCTCCTCGACGATCAGCGCGTTCAGGCGGCGGGCGGCTGAGACGCACAGCGCGCGGACGCCGTTGGCCAGCGCGCGGCGGTCGGCGGCCTCGCACACGAGGTGGATGTGGTGGCGCTGGATCGACAGGTGGACGACGCGGAAGTCGGCGCGCCCGACCAGCGCGATCATCGCCGCGCGGACCGCCGCATAGGCCTGCGGGCGACGCAGCCGGCCGACCTGCCGCGTGACGCGCAGGACGACGTGCACCGGCAGCCGGCGATCGTGGAACGGCCGCGCGCGGTGCTTGCCGCGGGGCGGGCCGGGCAGCGTCCGCTTGCGTCCCGCGCCGGCGCGCTTGCCGCCGCGCCCCGTCGGGTTGCTCGCGCGACGCGGCGCGCCCTCGGTCCCGGTCAACCCCAGCTGCCTCGCCTTCCGCGCCCTCATATGATTGGGCCAATATATGACACGCTGGCGAATCGTCAAGGGACGCGGCGAATTTCGGCGCGCGAAGATCGGCGAGCAGGCCGGCGATCACGCCGGCGACCGGCGCGCGCTGCGTCGACCGCGATGGCGGTCACGGAGGCGGGCACCTCCCGGAGCGCTGTGGAGTTGCCGGCGGTGGTGGACAACCGCGCCTGGCGTCGCACCGGCCGACCCGTGTCTCCGACATCGCGCGGTTGCCCACACCGCCTTGAAGAACGGCGCGGCGAGGGCGGCCGGCTGCAGGCGATGAGCGGGGCGCCGTTCTTCACAACCCACACAGCGCGCGCGGCTATCCCTGATCACTTCGTTCGGGATCCCAGAACCAGAGGCCGCGGAGCCCAGGCCCGATCCAGGCGGCCACCTCGTCGGTCTCGCGATCATCGCCATGCCGACCGCAGCCCTCGCCACCGTCGCGTGCTCTCTCTCTTCACCCCAAACGACGTGATCAGGGCCCGGCGATCCGCCGGCACCAGGGCGGCCGGGGAGGTGTGACAAATGCGCAGGTCTCGGGTAAGGGCCCCGTCGGGGCATGACCCGACGGGTGAGGGCGTGGCGACACGCCCTCGTAGGAGCAGCTCACCGCGGCTCGCGCGGCAGCGGCAGGATCAGCTTGAACTTGGCCATCCGCCAGACGCCGTCGATCTTCACGAACTTGAAGCTGGTGTTGATCGTGGCGTTGTCGAACTCGACCAGGCACTCGACGCTGGTCGTGGTGTGGCTCGGCGACAGCTGGGCCCAGGTGATGTTGAGGACGCGGTGGAAGTTGCCGAGCGCGCGGTAGCGCTCGATCGTCCGCTCGAAGTCCTCGAGCGAGATCGAGTCCTGGAACCCGGGCGCGGCGCCGCGGTACAGCTCCTCGGCCTGGCCGGCCGACGACAGCGTCAGCACCGCGGTCACCAGCGCGCGCAGCTCGGCCTGGTTGCCGGCGACGCGATCGCGGCGCGCCTCGGCGGTGCCGACCACCGCGAGCAGCGACTCTGGCACCTCGACCGACAGGCCGAGCAGCTTCCACTGCCCGTCCTCCCAGCGGAAGCTGAGGCTGCCGCGGGTGGCGGCGCGCTCGTACGCCAGCCGCACGTCGACCCGGCCGGTGCGGCCGCCGGGGCCGCGGTTGATCTCGGTGTGCACGACCGACGTGACCTCGCGGAACCGCCCCAGCGAGCGGTTGAGGTCGGTCATCTGGACGATGAACGTGTCCTCGAGCACGACCTCTTGCATGCGCGCCGAGGCGTCGCGGTAGACCTCGGAGAACTGGCCGTCGCGCACCGCCGCTAGCACCCGCTCGGCGTCGGGCCGGAAGTCCGGCGGGTGGCGACCGCGCAGCTGCAGCCCGACGATCACCGCGATCCACGCGAACACCAGGCAGAAGCCGACGACGACGCCGCGGGCCATGACGCTGGCCTTGTGGGTGCGCGGCACGCCCGGCAGGTGGGTCAGCGACTCGCCGACGACGTCGCCGATCTTGCCGCCGACGACGTCGGCCACCGCGGCGACCCGATCGGCGGCGTGGACGACGTGGCCGGTCAGCGCGATCGCGGCGGTGGTCGCGCGGCGGCGGCGCGGCGCGCCGGCCGGGGCCGACGGCCCGTCGTCGACCGCGACCTCGACCGAGCCCGAGCGCTGCGGCTCGAGCGGCTCCGGCGCGGCCGGCGGCGCCGCCGGCTCGTCGGGCCCCGACGGTCGCTCGGGATCGTCGGTGGCCACCGCTACCCCTGGGTCCGCCCGGCGTTGGTGACGAAGCGCGCCAGCAGGTTGCCGGCGACCTCGAGGCGGTAGGCGGCGGTCGAGCGGACGTCGTCGATCGGCGTGATGTCGTGGCGGAGCGCGGCGGCGACCGCGGCGGCGACCGCGGCGGTCGGCGGCTGGCCGGTCGCGGCGGCCTCGGCGGCGGCGGCGCGGATCGGCCGGGCCGCGACCGCCCCGACGCCGAACCGCGCGGTCGCGATCCGGCCGTCGACGATCTCGAGCGCGCACGCCGCCATCACCTTGGAGATCGACTGCGCGGCGCGGGTGCCGACCTTGCGCCAGCCGAGGTAGGTGCCAGGCGCCGGCCGCGGCACGGTGACCGCGGTGATCAGCTCGTCGGCGCCGAGCGCGGTGGTGCGATAGCCGGTGCAGAACTGGTGGTACGGCACGGTCCGCGCGCCGCGCACCGACGCCAGGTGGATCGTCGCGTCGAGCGCGAGCAGCACCGGCAGGCCGTCGCCGACCGGCGACGACGTCGCCAGGTTGCCGCCGATCGTGCCGCGGGTCTGGATCTGCAGCGCGCCGACCTCGCGGGCCGCCGCCGGCAGGATCGGCCAGGTCGCCGCCAGCTCGGCGGACGTCGCGATCGCGCGCCAGCTGGTGCCGGCGCCGATCCGGGCGCCGGCGGCGTCGACGGTGATGCCGGCGAAGCGGCCGGCGATGTCGAGGATGCCGACCGGCACCGGCTTGTGGTGCGCGGCGACCAGCAGATCGGTGCCGCCGGCCAGCACCAGGTAGTCGGCGTGGGCGGCGCGCAGCGCGATCGCGTGGGCGTCGTCGGTGGGGCGCAGGTAGGCGGTCACGGCTGGCCTCGCTCGACGTCGGCGGCCGCGGCGACGATCGCGTCGACGATCAGCTGGTAGCCGGTGCAGCGACAGATGTTGCCGGCCAAGAGCTCGCGGACCTGGGCCCGGGCGTCGCCGCCCTTGCAGGCGCCGGCGTCGACCACCGCCGCCGCGCACACCGCGATGCCGGGCGTGCAGATGCCGCACTGCGCGCCGCCGCGCGCGACCAGCTCGCGCTGGACCGCGTGCAGGAGCGGGCCGTCGGCCAGGCCCTCGACGGTGGTGACCGCGCGGCCGTCGGCCTGCCCGGCCACGACCAGGCAGCTGCACACCGGCGCGCCGTCGAGCAGCACCGTGCACGCGCCGCACTCGCCCTCGCCGCAGCCTTCCTTGGTGCCGGTCAGGCCGAGGTCCTCGCGCAGCACGTCGAGCAGGCGCCGCCACGGCGACGCCGCGACGGTGCGCGGCTGGCCGTTGACGGTGATCGTCAGCGGCGCGGTCACGACGCCCCCGCCAGCGCCCGGGCGATGTCCTCGGGCAAGATCGGCACGTGGTCGAAGGCGACGCCGAGCGCGTCCTCGAGCGCGTTGGCCACCGCCGCGGCCGGGCCGTCCATCGGGATCTCGCCGACGCCCTTGGCGCCGTGCGGGCCGAACGGGTACGGGCACTCGACGATGATCGTCTCGAGGTCGGGCACGTCGCCGAAGGTCGGCACGATGCAGTTGGTCATCGACGCGTTGGTCACCTTGCCGTCCTTGTAGCGCACGCTCTCGAGCACCGCCCAGCCCAGCGCCTGGACCGTGCCGCCCTCGATCTGGCCGGCGACGATCACCGGGTTGATCGCCTTGCCGACGTCGACCGCGTGGACGCAGCGGGTGATCGCGACCTGGTGGGTGTCGCGATCGACCTCGACGTCGACCAGGCAGCCGGCCCAGCCGAAGCACGGGTAGGCCTGGCCGGTGTAGGTCGCGTCGTCCCAGTGGATGCCGGGCGGCGGCTCGTACTGCACGGTCTCGGCCAGCGCGCCGTGGGCGTCGAGCCCGGCGCCGGCGGCGATCATCGCGGCGGCGCGGGCGGTGAAGTCGCCGGCGACGCCGGCGCCGGCGGCCCACGCCTCGACCCGGGCCTTGAGCGCGGTGGCGGCGCGCTCGACCAGGCCGCCGACCACCATCGCGGTGCGGCTGGCCACCGTCGGGCCGCTGTCGGGCACGACGTCGGTCGCCGGGTCGGGCACGACGATCGCGCTCGGCGGCAGGCCCAGCGCGTCGGCGGCGATCTGCGCGAAGATCGTGATCGCGCCCTGCCCCATGTCGGTCGAGCTGGCCAGCACCGCGACGGTGCCGTCGGGGCGCGCGACGACCGAGGCCTTGCCGGCCAGCCGCTGCTCGCCCGAGCCGGTGAAGCCGGCGCCGTGGAAGTAGAAGGCGTAGCCGCGGCCGCGCACGACCGGCGCGCCGTGGGCGTTCTCGCCGGTCCGGGCCGGCGGCGGGCCGGCCACCTTGGCGATCGCCGCGAGGATGTCGTCGGTGCCGACCGAGTGCTCGAGCCGCTGGCCGGTGGCGGTGGTGTCGCCGGGCCGCAGCGCGTGGCGGGTGCGGTAGGCCCACGGCGCGACGCCGAGCGCCCGCGCCGCCTTGTCGATCTGCCGCTCGTACGCGAACGTCGTCTGCGGCGCGCCGAAGCCGCGGAACGCGCCGTGCGGCGGGTGGTTGGTCGCGACCGCGCGGCCGCGCACCCGCACCACCGGCGCGCGGTACGGCCCGGCGGCGTGGAGGACGCCGCGCGACAGCACGACCGGCGACAAGGTCAGGTAGGCGCCGCCGTCGAAAACGACGTCGACGTCGATCGCGACGATCGCGCCGTCGGCGTCGAGGCCGAGCCGGTGGCGCACCCGCGCCGGGTGGCGCTTGGTGGTGGCGGCGATGTCCTCGTCGCGCTCGTAGACCATCTTCACCGGCGCGCCGACCGCCGAGGTCAGCATCACGCAGTGCGCGGCCAGCATCGACGGGTACTCCTCCTTGCCGCCGAACCCGCCGCCGGTGACGGTCTGGGCCACGACGACGTCGTCGGCGCCGCACCCGAGCAGCACCTTGAGCGCCTTGTGCACGTAGTACGGGCACTGCATCGAGCCGGCGACGTGGACCGCGCCGTCCTTCCACGCGGCCATCGCCTGGGGCTCGATGTACATCTGCTCCTGGGCGCCGGTGTGGTAGGTGCCCTCGATGATCTGCGCGGCCGCGACCATCGCCAGATCGAACTCGTCGTCGTCGGCGTGGCCCTTGCGGATCAGGAACTGCTTGAAGACGTTGTCGTCGCCGTAGAGCACGACGTCGGCGCGCAGCGCGTCGTCGATCGTCAGCACCGCCGGGCGCGCGGTCTGGCGCGGCGTGCACGCGGCGCGCGCGGCCAGCGCCAGCGCCTTGGTCGGCGCGGCGATCAGCGCCAGCGGCTCGGCGACGTGCTTGATCCGGCCGCCGGGCGGCACCAGCGCCGGCTGGTCGCGATCGATCATCGCGACGTAGTTCTCGCCGAAGCCGCCGGCCGCCAGCCCGGCGCCCCACGCCAGCCGATCGGCGGTGACGACCACCACCTGGCTCCAGTCGAAGGCGGGATCGAGGTCGAGGCCGTCGAAGGTGCCGTGCGCGATCGTCGAGCGCACGGTGACGCCGTGGTGGACGCCGGCCAGCGGCAGATCGTCGAGGTAGCGGGCGGCGCCGGTGACCTTGGCGACGCCGTCGACGCGCGGCAGCGAGCGGCCGACCGGACCGGAGGGAGCAGACATTGGCGACAGGGTATCGGCGCCGGCACCGGCGCGACAAGGGCTGAGCCCGGCCGAAGGACGCGGGCCACCGACCGGCGTACAGTGGCGCGATGCACGTCGCCGATCTCGCCGCCGCCGGCGCGCCCGCGCTGGGCCTGGGCACCCGCGGCCACCGGGCCACGCTGCGCGACACCGACGTCGGCGCCGCCGAGCGCGCGGTCGCCGCGGCGATCGAGCACGGCTGCGCGCTGGTCGAGTGCGCGCCGGGCTGGGGCGAGTCGGAGCGGATCGTCGGCGCCGCGGTGCGCGCGCTGCGGGCCCGCGATCGGGTGGTGGTGGCGACCCGCTTCGATGGCCGCCGCGGCTGGCCGCCGCCGGTGGGCGCGGTCGCCGCCGCGCTCGAGGCGTCGCTGCGCGCGACCAAGCTCGAGGCGCTGCCGCTGGTGTGGCTCGACGGCTGGGACGACGACTGGCTCGAGGCGCCGCACTGGCCCGAGCTGCGCGGCCTGCTCGACGGCCGGGTCCGCGCCGGCGACCTGCGCGCGTGGGGCGTCGGCGTCGCCGATCCGGCGATGGCCACCCGCGTCGTCGAGACCGGCGCCGCCGCGATCGCCGTCCGCTGGTCGCTGTTCGATCGCGCCGCCGACGCCGCGCTGCTGCCGGCGGCGCTGGCGGCGACGCTGCCGGTGATCGCGCGCGCGCCGCTGGCCGAGGGCGCGCTGGCCGGCGAGCTGGCGCCGACGCTCGGCTGGCGCCCCGGCGACGAGCGCGCGGCGTGGGGCCCGCGGCTCGAGGCGATCGTCCCCGACCTGGCGGCGCTGGCGGCGTTCACCCGCGAGGTGCCACCGGCGGCCACCAGCACCGCCGCCGGCCGGCGACGCCTCGACGGGCTGCGCCGCCACCCCGAGGTGGTGCACGCGACCGTCGCCGCGCTGGCGGTGGCGGCGGCGCGCGCGCGGCCCGGCGTCGCCGCGGTGGTGATCGGCGCGCGCACGCCGGCCCACGCCGCCGCGTGGTGGCCGACCCCGCCGCCGCCGCTGCCGGCCGCGATCGCCGCCGCGCTGGCCGCCCAGCCGTGGGGCGAAGCCTGGTACCGTCGCCGCGATGAGCGGTGACGACGCGGAGACCACCGGCGAGCTCGACGTCAGCATCGCCGGGGTCGCGGGCGCGTCGCTCGACGCGCTGGCGGTGGCGGTGACGATCGCGCCGCGCGGCGGCGACGTCGAGGAGCTGACCTCGCTGGTGGTCGAGCTGGCCCACGTCGAGCCGATCGCGTGGCGCCCGCTGGGCGAGTACCGCGAGTGGATCGTCGGGCTGGCCGCCGATCGTCACGGCGCGCCGATCGCGGTCACCGCCGACGGCGCGCTGCGGCTGGGCTGCGGGCCCGGCGGCCGGCGCTACGCGCTGCCGACCCGCGCCGGCGGGCTGGCCGCGGTGTGGCCGGCGGCCGACGACGATCTGCTGGTGTGCGGCCCCGGCGTGCTGGGCCGGGTCCGGCTGGGCCCGGGGCGGATCCGCGTCGACCTGGTCGAGGACGACGGCCCCGGCGACGCGACCGCGGTGGCCGGCCCCGGCGCCGTCGACGGCGCGATCGCGGTCGGCACCCGCGGCGCGCTGTGGCGCTACGCCGACGACGAGTGGGCCGCGCACGAGACCACCGCGCGCGAGACGCTGCTCGACGTCGCGTGGCACGACGACGGGCGCGCCTACGTCGTCGGCGCCGACGGCGGCGTCTTCGCGTGGGACGGCGCGGCGCTGCGCGAGGTGGCCCGGGTCGCCGGCCGCGCGTGGACCGGCATCGCCAGCTGGGGCGGCGCGATCTACCTAGCCGGCGATCGCCGCGGCGTGTGGCGGCTCGACGGCGCGGCGCTGCACCCGGTGACCGAGCTGCCGGTGACGCGGCTGCGCGCCATCGCCGGCCACCTGGTGGCGTGGGGCGGCGCGCTCCTGGTCCGCTACGACGGCGCCGCCTGGTGGGGTGGCCCACTTCACATCCCGTAGCGCCGCCGGCGCTTCGCGATTGCGCGGCCGGACCGCTGCGGCGATCATGGCGCGATGGGGAAAGAGCGGATCGCGATCCTGGGCGGCGGCGTCTCGGCGATGACCACCGCGTTCTACCTGTCGAGCTATCCGGGCTGGCAGGACGACTGGGAGATCGACGTCTACCAGCTGGGCTGGCGCCTCGGCGGCAAGGGCGCCAGCGGGCGCAACGCCGCGATGCGGCACCGCATCGAAGAACACGGCTTACACATTTTTCTGGGATTCTACGACAACGCCTTCGCGACGATGCAGCGGCTCTACCGCGAGCTGGGGCGCGGCCCCGACGAGCCGCTCGCGACGTGGGACGCGGCGTGGAAGCCGCAGCAGCTCGTCGTGTTCATGGAGCACCTGCGCGGCGCCGACGGCGGCGAGCGCTGGGAGCCGTGGCCGGTCGAGTTCCCCGGCAACGGCCTCACGCCGGGCACCGGCGGCGAGTGGCCGAGCGGGTGGGACTACGTGACGATGATGCTCGAGTGGATCCAGCGCTGGCTGGTCGGCGGCGGGCTGCTCGGCGAGCCGCGCCCCGACGTCGTCGAGCGGCTGGTCGGCGACGTGCTGACCACGACCGAGGCCCACCCCGGCGCGTCGGGCGACCTGCGGGTGAGCGAGCTCCTGGCCGGGCTGGCGCAGCGGGTCGCCGACACCTTCGTGTCGGGCGTGCAGTACCTCGCCGGGCTGACCACGCTCGACGATCAGCTGATCTACGCGGCGACGCGGCTGGCGTCGCTGATCGGCTCGTCGCAGCTGACCGACAGCCGCCACTCGGCGCTGGTGGTGATGCTGCGTCGGCTGCGGGCCTGGGTGTGGGGGCGCGTCGCGGACGTCATCGATCACGACCCCGGCCAGCGCCGGATGTTCGTCATGGTCGACCTGTGCGTCGCGGCGATCACCGGCATGATCGACGCCGGCCTGGTGGGCGGCGATCCGTACTGGTTCAAGCTCGACGGCGAGGGCTTCCGGTCGTGGATCATGCGCCACGGCGCCGCGCGCCAGACCGCGTACTCGGCGCCGATCGAGGCCGCCTACGCGCTGGCGTTCGGCGAGCAGACCGAGCTGGGCGCCGGCACCGCGATGCACGGGATCCTGCGGCTGATGCTCGGCTACAAGGGCGCCATCTTCTGGGAGATGCAGGCGGGGATGGGCGACACGATCTTCGCGCCGATGTACGAGGTGCTGCGCCGCCGCGGCGTGCGCTTCCACTTCTTCCACCGCGTCGATCGGCTCGAGCTGGCCGCCGATCGCCGCACCGTCGCCAAGGTCCACATCGGCCGCCCGATCGGCGTCAAGGGCGACGCGCCGTACCGCCCGCTCTACGACGTCAAGGGCCTGCCCTGCTGGCCCAGCGCGCCGCGCTACGATCAGCTCGACGGCGGCGACGCGCTGGCGGCGTCGGGCTGCGATCTCGAGGACTGGTGGACGCCGTGGGTCGACCGCCTGCCGCCGCGGGTGCTCGAGCACGGCGTCGACTTCGATCGGGTGATCCTCGGCACCGCGGTCGCGACGTTCCCGTACGTCGCGCGCGAGGTGATGGACGCCAGCCCGCGGTTCAAGGCGATGGCCGAGGGCGTCGTCACCACCCAGACCCAGGCGATGCAGCTGTGGTTCCGCCCCGACCTGCGCGGCCTCGGCTGCCCGTGGCCCAAGCCGATCGTCGGCAGCTACGCGCTGTGGATGGACACCTGGGCCGACCTGACCCACCTGCTCGAGCGCGAGGACTGGCCGCCGGGCAAGGTGCCCGGCAACCTCGCCTACCTGGTGAGCCGGCTCGTCGACGACGAGCCGCTGCCGCCGCGCAGCGATCACGGCTACACCGCGCGCCAGCTGGCGCGGGTGCGCGCCAGCGCGCTGGCGTGGCTGCGCCGCGAGGTCGCGCCGCTGTGGCCGCACGCCACCCAGACCCACGATCCGCGCTGCCTCAACTGGTACTTCCTCGTCGACGAGCAGGAGCGCGACGGCGAGGCCCGGCTCGACGCCCAGTACCTGCGCGCGACGGTGAACCCGTCCGAGCGCTACGTCCTGTCGGAGCCGGGCACGACCCGGCTGCGGCTGCGCGCCGAGGAGACCGACGTCGACAACCTGCTCCACGTCGGCGACCACACCTTCACCGGCATCAACGCCGGCTGCGTCGAGGCCGCGGTCATGTCGGGCATGAACGCCGCGCAGTTCCTGTGCGGCCACCCGACGCGGATCGTCGGCGACATCCTGCCGCGCCGCGGGCCGTGGGGGGAGCGGTGAGCGGGCGCTACGTCGAGCGCGGCGGCGATCTGGTGCTGGCCCACCCGATCGCGTGCAACCAGACGACGATGTACGCGTGGCTGATCGAGGCCGACTGGGACGCGCTGGCCCGCACCTGCGCGCGGGCGTTCGCCGAGCCGTCGGGCGGCGCGGTCGAGGTGCGGCCGCTGCTGCCGCTGGTCGCGGTGGTCGCCGCCGACATCCGCCACGGCTGCGCGGTCGCGCCGCCCGATCGCGACAAGGGCTGGGCCAGCGAGCGCGATCTCGGCTTCTGGATCCCGTGCGCGCGCGGCCGGGTCGTCGACGGGCGCTTCGCGATCGAGCGGGTCGGCTGGTACCAGCCGTACCTGTTCATCGACAACGCCGCGGCGGTGTTCACCGGCCGCGAGACCTACGGCTTCGCCAAGGCGTTCGCGACCTGCGCGATGCCGCGCGATCCGGACGATCCCAGCGTCTTCGCGGTGACGACGCAGGTCATCGAGCGGTTCGCGCCGACCACGGCGGCGCGCCAGCTCGAGCTGTACCGGCTGGCCCGCAGCGACGACGGGCCGCTCGGCGAGCTGGCGTCGACGTTCGACAACGTCCTCGAGGCGTTCGCCAAGGTCGAGGCCCGGCTGCTGTTGCGCGCGCTCGGCGAGGGCCAGCTGCCGCGCCCGACCTGGGCGCTGATCAAGCACCTGATCGGCGACCTGCGCGAGGGCCTGGTGCCGATGTTCTTCCTCAAGCAGTTCCGCGACGTCGCCGATCCGACCCGGGCCTGTTACCAGGCGATCGTCGAGGCCGCCTGCGACCTCGGCGCGTGGCGCGGCGGCGGCTTCCTCGACGAGCACGTCCTCACCATCCGCGACGTCGACAGCCACCCGATCGCCCGCGACCTCGGCCTCGCCGGCGGCGCCATCGAGACCGGGTGGGGCTTCTGGGCCGCGTTCGACTTCACGATCGGCCACGGCCAGGTGCTGTGGCAAGCCGTCGCTGCCCCTCGGCGCGCCGAGGATCCGCGCTAGGCTGCCGGCATGGGACCGGGCGCCGACGCCCCCCGCCGCACGACGCTGCCGCCGACCGCCATCGGTGGCTTCGAGATCGTCGGACCGCTCGGGCGCGGCGGCATGGGCGTGGTCTACCGCGCCCGCGATCCCCGCACCGGCCGCGGCGTCGCGCTCAAGACCGTGACCTGGGCCGGCGAGGGCGCGCTGGCGGCGCTGCGCCGCGAGATCCTGGCGCTGTCGGCGATCCGCCACCCCGGCGTCGTGGCGATCGTCGCCGAGGGCATCGCCAGCGATCGCCCGTGGTACGCGATGGAGCTGATCGAGGGGCGCTCGCTGCGGGCGGTGCTGGCGGCGCACTGGCGCGGCGCGGCCGGCTCCGCGCCGATCGTGCTGGCGACCGACGCCACGCTGGCGCCGCGGCCGGCGGGCGACGGCCCCGCCGTGGACGCCGCCGACGACGGCGACGCCGCCGACGAGCTGCCACCGCCGTCGCCCGACGCGCCGCCGATCGCCGACCTGGCCCGCTGGCTCGAGCCGTTCGCGCGGCTGTGCGCGCCGCTGGCGCAGATCCACGCCGCCGGCATCGTCCACCGCGACCTCAGCCCCGACAACGTCATCGTCCGCCCCGACGGCGCGCCGGTGCTGGTCGACTTCGGCCTGGCGTCGGCGTTCCGCCGCGGCGGGCGCGAGGCGCTGTCGATCGGCGGCACGATCGTCGGCACGACGCACTACATGGCGCCCGAGCAGGTGCGCGGCGAGGTGGTCGACGCGCGCGCCGATCTCTACGCGCTGGGCTGCATGATCTACGAGGCCGTGACCGGGCGGCCGCCGTTCGCCGGCGCCAGCCCGCACGCGGTGCTGGCCCACCACCTCTACGATCAGCCGCTGCCGCCGAGCGCTCACGATCCGGCGCTGCCGGCGTGGCTCGACGGCCTGGTGCTGGCGCTCCTGGCCAAGGCCCCGCGCGATCGCATCGGCTACGCCCAGGACGTCGCGGCGATCCTCGCCGAGCACGGCGTCGCGGTGGACGTCCCGGCGCGCGGCCACCCCTACGTGTACCGCGCGCGCTTGATCGGCCGCGACGATCTGCTGGCGCGGTTCGAGCCGGTGCTGGCCGGGCTGCACGACGGCCACGGCGCCGTCGTCGATCTCGCCGGCGCCAGCGGCGTCGGCAAGACCCGGCTGGCGGTCGAGCTGGCCACCCGCGCGGCGGCCGAGGGCGTGCGGGTGATCGCCGCCGAGTGCGTCGCGGTCGCCACCGATCGCAGCGGCCGCCACCAGGCCCGCACCGCGCCGCTCGCGCCGCTGCGGCCGCTCCTGCAGGCGGTCGCCGATCGCTGCGTCGAGCAGGGCCCGGCCACGACCGCGCGGCTGCTCGGCGATCGCGCCGCGGTGCTGGCGGCGTACGCGGCGTCGATCCGCCACCTGCCCGGCGTCGCGTCGCTGCCGCCGCCGCCGCTGCTGTCGGTCGAGGGCACGCGGGCCCGGCTGTTCCACGCGCTGCGCGAGACGCTGTGCGCGCTCGCCGCCGACGGGCCGCTGCTGCTGCTGCTCGACGACGTGCAGTGGGCCGACGAGCTGACGCTGCGGTTCCTGGCGTCGCTGTCGCCCGAGCTCCTGGCCCACACGCCGCTCGCGCTGCTGCTGACGAGACGCACCGAGGTCGCGCAGCCGCTGGCGACCGCGCTCGCGGCCCGCCCCGACGCCGTCGCGATCGCGGTCGGCGAGCTGGCGGGCGCCGAGGTCCGGGCGATGGTCGGCGACATGCTGGCGCTGCACGAGGTGCCGGCGCCGCTGTTCGGCACGCTGGCGGCGCAGGCCGGCGGCGTGCCGTTCCACGTCGGCGAGTACCTGCGCGCCGCGGTCGACGACGGCGTGCTGACCCGCCGGCCGGGCGGGGCGTGGACGCTGGCCAGCGACGACGCCGCGCTGCCGGGCTCGCTGGGCGAGCTGCTGCGCCACCGCCTCGAGCGGCTGGGCCCGCTGGGCCGCGCGGTCGCGCGCCAGGCCGCGGTGCTGGGCCGCGAGTTCGACCCGGCGCTCCTGGCCGCGGTGCTGGGCGTCGACGCCGCCGCGATCGACGACGCCGTGCGCGAGCTGGTGCGCCGCCACATCTTCGAGGAGTCGGGCCGCGGCAGCCTGCGCTTCGGCCACGACAAGATCCGCGAGGCCGCGTACGCCGACCTGGCCGCCGCCGACCGGCTGCGCGCGCACCGCGACGTCGCGCGCGCGCTCGAGCAGCGCGCCGGCAGCGGCAGCCACGAGCTGTACCCCGAGCTGGCCCACCACTGGTCGATGGCCGACGAGCCGGCCCGCGCGATCGAGTTCCTCGAGAAGGCCGGCGAGCGCGGCCTGGCGATGGGCGCGTACCAGGACACGATCGACTTCCTGTCGCGCGCGCTCAGCCTGGCCGAGCGGGTCGACGTCACCCGGCAGCGCCGCGGCCGCTGGCAACGCTGGCTGGGCGAGGCGGCGTGGGGCCTGGGCGACGTCGACGCCTGCGGCGCCCACGTCACCGCCGCGCTGGCCGCGCTCGATCGGCCGCTGCCGACCAGCCGCGGCGGCTGGCTGCGCGTCGCCGGCCACCACCTCGCGGCCCAGGCGTGGCGCGGCGTGGCCCGGCCCCTGCCCGTCGACGACGGCGCCGGCGACGCCGCGCTGGCGGCGGCGCGGCTGTCGTTCCGCCACTACCACGCCGGCGACAACCTCGCGATGGTGGCGCTCAACCTGCGCGCGGTGGCGCTGGCCGATCGCGCGCCCGGCGACGCGCCGGTCGCGCAGCCGTACCAGCAGCTCGGCTACCTGGCCGGGCTGGCGCGGATGCCGGGCGTGGCGCGCCGCTACTTCGCCGCCGCCCGCGCGCGCGCGACCGCCACCGCCGACGACGCCAACCTCGCCGTCACGATGTACAGCGAGGCGATCTACCAGCTGGGCGAGGGCC
The DNA here is from genome assembly GCA_016794525.1 of Myxococcales bacterium. Lineage (GTDB taxonomy): Bacteria > Myxococcota_A > Polyangia > Haliangiales > Haliangiaceae > UBA2376. The sequence goes on along the minus strand of JAEUJY010000050.1, from coordinate 72,701 downwards.
ACTCGAGCGAGGCGCTGCGCGCCGCCGACGCCGCGCTCGCGGTGCTGCGGCGGATCGGCCACCTGCACGAGCTCGAGGTGGCGCTGACCGTCACCGCGCACGCCGAGCACAACCTCGGCCACTACCGGCGCGCGCTGGCCCGCTGCCAGGAGCTGTACGACACCAGCCGCGAGCGCGCCAACCGCATGCACGAGGCGTGGGGCGCGTACACCTGCGCCCGCGAGCTGGTCGCGCTGGGGCAGCCCGACGACGCGGTCGCGCTGTGCGCCCACGCCGCGCCGCTGGCCCGCGAGGCCGGCGATCACGCGTCGCTGATCTTGATGGGCGGCGTGCGCGCGCTGGCCGAGTGGCGCCGCGGCGCGCGCGCCGAGGCCGCGGCCGCGATCGACGCGTGGCTGGCGCTGGTCGACGGCGCGGTACCGGGCGTGTGGTCGCTCGGGCACGGCTACGCCGCCGCCGCGCGCGCGGCGGTCGAGCTGTGCGCCGTCGACGGCGGGGCCGCCGCGCGGCGGCGGGCCCGCGCCGCGATCAGCCAGCTGTGGCGCCACGCGGCGGTGTTCCCGGTCGGCCGCGCCGCGGCGCTGGCGTGCGAGGCCGAGCTGGCGCTCCACGATCGCCGACCGGCGCTCGCGCGCTGGCTGGCCGACGCCGCCCGGGCCCGGGCCCAGGCGCTGGCGCTCCCCGCCGAGGAGCGCGCCGCGCTGCGCGTGCTGGTCGCGCTCGGCGCCGACGCGCAGCGACCGGCGCTGGCCGCCGTCGAGCGGCGCCTGGCCGGCGGCTGATCAGGCCGCGGCCGCCGCGAGGTGCGCGCGCAGGAGCGCCTGGCCCTCGGGCCACGCGCCGTGCCCCGACGCCGCGTTGAGGTGGCCGGCGCCGGCGACCACCGTCAGCTCGGCGCCCCACGCCGCCGCCAGCGCGGTCACCGCCGCGACGGTGATGTACGGATCGTCGTCGGAGGCCACGACGCGGGTCGGGAACGGCAGCCGCGCGCGCGGCATCGGGGCGAAGCCGCGCAGCGCCGCCGACGCGCGCGGATCCTCGCAGTCGCACGGCGCGACCAGCATCGCCGCGGCGATCGGCCGGCGGTGGCGCGCGGCCCACGCCGCGACCGCGACGCAGCCCAGCGAGTGCGCGATCACGATCGGCGGCTGGCCGCTGGTCGCGCTGGCCCGCACCACCGCGCGATCGATCGCCTCGATCCACGGCGCGGGCGCCGGCTCGAACCAGCCCGGCAGCTCGATCTTGCGCGCGCCGCGCAGCTCGCGCTCCCAGCGGGTCTGCCAGTGATCGGGGCCCGAGCCGCCCCAGCCGGGGATGAGCAAGCGGGTACGCATGCCATCCGTTATTACGGATGCGCGTCCGCTGTCAAGCAGGCCGCGCGCCCGGGCTCGCCAGGCGCCCGCTGGGGCGACGCGGCGCGGGCTGCTACGGTGCCGCCGATGGCCGCCTCGTTGCCGTGCGTCGTCTGCGGCGCCGCCCAGCCGCCCGCCGAGGAGGCCGCGGTCGCCAGCAACGTGCGCGCGTTCGCCGCCGAGCGGTTCGCGCTGTGGCGCTGCGCCGGCTGTCGTTCGATCCACGCGCGCGACGAGGTCGACCTCGATCGCTACTACCGCGACTACCCGTTCGCTCGCGCCACGCCGTCGCGGATCACCCGCTTCTTCCACGGCCGGCTGTGGAAGCGGCTGCGCGCCGCCGGCGTCGCGCGCGGCGCGCGGGTGCTCGACTACGGCTGCGGCCGCGGCCTCCTGGTCGACGAGCTGCGCCGCCGCGGCGCCGACGCCCACGGCTACGACGCGTACGATCCGGCGTTCGCCGATCGCGCGGTCCTGGCCGACCGCTACGACGCCGCGATCGCCCAGGACGTGATCGAGCACGTCGCCGATCCCCTGGCGCTCCTGGACGAGCTGGGCCGGCTGGTGCGGCCGGGCGGACGGGTGGCGATCGGCACTCCCGACGCCGCGGCGATCGACCTGACGGCCCCCGAGCGCTGGCGCCACACCCTGCACCAGCCCTACCACCGCCACCTGGTCGCCCACCCGGCGCTGGTGGCCGCGGCGACCGCGCGTGGCTGGACCGTCGTGGCCCATCACCGTCGGCCGTACACCAACACCTGGGTGCCCACGCTCAACCAGCCGTACCTGCTGCGGTACTTGCGCGCGGTCGACGACACGCTCGACGTGGCGTTCGAGCCGCCGCGGTTCCGCTGGGCCATGCTGAGCCCCGCGGCGCTGGTCGACGCGGCGTTCGGCGCGCTGCGCTGCCCGCCCGGCGACGGCCTGACCGTCTTCCAGACCCCGGCCCCCGCCCTGCCCGCGACGAAAACCTAGCCTCACTGGCAGCTTGCACGCCCCCGGGGCTTGGGCTAAACGACACCTCCTATGTCGACCCTGGTCACGATCCTGCACGTCGTCGTGTGCTTGTTCCTCATGCTCACGGTGCTGCTGCAGCAGGGCAAGGGTGGCGGCATGGGTGGCGCGTTCGGCGGGTCCAACGCCGGCTCGGTGTTCGGCGGCGCGGGCGCGTCGACGTTCCTGCGCCGGCTGACCGCCGCCGCGGCCACCGTGTTCATGCTGACCTCGATGATCCTCGCCTTCGTCGCCAGCCGCGACGCCGGCGACTCGCTCGAGCGCTACTCCAACAGCGAGGCGGCCAAGCGCAAGCGCGCCAAGGAGGCCGAGCGCAAGGCGTTCGACACCAGCGACGCCGGCGCCACCGCGACCACCCCCGACGGCGACGCCGGCGTGACGATCGATCTGGGCACCGGCGCGGGCAGCGCGACCGGCGCGACCGGCGGCAGCGCGACCGGCGCGGGCGCGACCGGCGCCGAGGTCCCCGCCGAGATCCCCGCGGGCGGCTCGGCCACGCCGCCTGCCGCCGGCACCGCGACGCCGGCCCCGGCCCCGACCCCGCCGGCCACCCCGGCTCCGGCGCCCGCCGCTGGCTCGGCGCCCCCGGTCGGCGCGACGCCGGTCGTCCCCGGCAAGACCCCGGGCGCGCCCGTGGATCCGGCCGCCGGCTCGGCCGCCAAGCCCGCCACGCCCGCCACGCCCGCCACGCCGTGAGCGCGATGCGGGTCGGCTTCACCAAGCTGCACGGCCTGGGCAACGACTTCCTGGTCGTCGACACCCGCGCGCTGACCGCCGAGGTCGCCGCCGCGCTGCAGGAGCCCGACACCGTCCGCTGGCTGTGCGATCGCCAGTTCGGCGTCGGCGGCGACGGCGTGCTCGCGCTGTCGGCGCCGCGCACCGCCGGCGCGGTGGCCACGATGCGCGTGCTCAACGCCGACGGCAGCGAGGCCGAGATGTGCGGCAACGGCATCCGCTGCGTCGCCAAGTTCCTGCGCGACCGCGATCCGGCGCTCGGCGATCGCCTGGTGATCGACACCGGCGCCGGCCCGCTGGCGTGCGGCGTCGCGCTCGGCGCCGACGGCACGGTCGCGGCGGTCACCGTCGACATGGGCCGGCCGCGGCTGACCCGCGGCGAGGTCCCGGCCACCGGCCCCGCCGACGAGCGGTGGATCGACGGCGCGATCGTCATCCCCGGCGATCCGGCCGGCGAGCGCCGCCTGACCGCGGTGTCGATGGGCAACCCGCACGCGGTGGTGTTCGTCGACGACGCCGCCACCGTGCACGCGCTGGCGCGCCAGGTCGGCCCGGCCCTCGAGACCCACGCCGCGTTCCCGCGCAAGACCAACGCCGAGTTCGCGGCGATGACCGCCCCCGACACGATCGCGCTCGGCGTGTGGGAGCGCGGCTGCGGCATCACGCTGGCGTGCGGCACCGGCGCCTGCGCCACCGCCGTCGCCGCGTGCCTCACCGGCCGCGCCACCGTCGGCCAGCCGATCACCGTCCACCTCCCCGGCGGACCGCTGGTCATCACCGTCGCCGCCGACTACGCCGGCGTGTCGATGCAGGGCCCCGCGCGGCTGGCGTTCGTCGGCGAGGTCGACCTGGCCGATCGCGCGCGCGCCGCTCGCCCGGCCTGACGCCGCCGCCGCGGGCTGCCTTGACAGCCTCGCGCCGGGCGGCGCATCCTCGAACATCCTCGACACGATGGCGGTGGAGTCCGCCGACAACCGTGGTCGCCGTCGACCACCAATGACTCCTACGATGCCGCCCGATCACCGGGCGCCGTAGGAGCTCGCGAGCCCTCCGGCGCCCCAGCCAGGAGAGCCCGATGCCCCACCCCGCCCCACCGGTGCCCGCGTGACCCGCCGCGATCGCCTGATCGCCCTCGCGCAGTGGCTCGGCCTCGGCTCCGTGGTCGGCGTCGTCTGCGGCGCCGCCGCGGCGCTGTTCCTGTGGCTGCTCCAGCGCGCGACCGACTACCGCACCGACCACGCGGTCATCGTCTTCGCGCTGCCGGTGGCCGGCCTGGCGCTCGGCTGGATCTACGAGCGCTTCGGCCAGCCGATCAAGGCCGGCACCAACCTCGTCATCGACGCGATCCACGACGACGGCCCGGAGCTGCCGCTGCGGATGGCGCCGATGGTGCTGCTCGGCACCGTGCTCACGCACCTGTTCGGCGGCAGCGCCGGGCGCGAGGGCACCGCGGTGCAGATGGGCGCCAGCCTCAGCGACTGGATCGCGCACCGGCTGCGGGTGTCGCCGGCGGTGCGGCGCCAGCTGCTCGCGGCCGGCGTCGCCGGCGGGTTCGGCGCGGTCTTCGGCACGCCGGTCGCCGGCGCGGTGTTCGGCCTCGAGTTCATCGTGCTGGGGCGCATCGAGTACGCGGCGCTGGCGCCGGCGGTGACCGCCGCGGTCGTCGGCGACCTCACCACCCGCGGCCTGGGCATCGAGCACACCCTCTACCCGGCCGCGCCGGCGGTGGCGCTGACCCCGCTGCTCGTGGGCAAGTGGCTGGTGTTCGCGATCGCGGTGGCCGCGGTGACGACGCTGTTCATCGAGCTGACCCACGCGATCAAGCGCCACGGCGAGCGCCTGCTGCCGCGCCTGCCGCTGCGCATGGCGGTCGGCGGCCTGATCGTCGTCGGGCTGTGGCAGCTGCTCGGCACCGCCGACTACCTCGGCCTCGGCGTGCCGACGATCGTGCGCGCGTTCGACGACCCCGACCTGCCGGCCTACGCGTTCGCGCTCAAGCTGGCGTTCACCGCGGTGACGCTGGGCGCCGGCTTCCTCGGCGGCGAGGTCACGCCGCTGTTCTTCATCGGCGCCGCGCTCGGCAGCGCGCTGGCCGGGCTGCTCGACCTCCCGCTCGCGCTCGGCGCCGGCGTCGGCCTGGCCGCGGTGTTCGCCGCGGCGTCGAACACGCCGCTGGCGCTGTCGATCATGGCCGTCGAGCTGCTGGGCGGCGCCGCGCTGCCGCACGTCGTGATCGTCGGCGTCGTCGCCTACCTGCTCACCGGCCACCGCAGCATCTACCCGGCGCAGCGCCTGGCGTTCGGCAAGGGCGGCGCGCGCCTCGCGGCGCCGATCGCCTTGCGCGCGTTGCGCGGGGACGCAGGGCCGCCGCCGCCACCACCGCCGGGGTGAGCGGCGCGCCGCGCGCCGGGTGTATCGTGCCGCCGATGCGTCGCCATCTCGCCTTGCTCGCGCTCGGGCTCGCGACCGCCTGCACCGACCCGACGGTCGAGGTGCAGCTGGTGTTTCCTGGGGACGGCCCCGGGTCGCTCGCCGAGGCGGTCACGAGCTACGATCTCGCGGTCGTCGTCGCGAACGCCGACTGCGACGCCGCGCGCTACCTCGAGCTCAGCGCCGCGGACCTGCGGCTCGGCACGCGTGAGTTCATCCACGATCAGCCAGCGGGCGTCCCGGCGACGCTGACCAACGTGCCGCGCGTCGACCCCAAGCTGTTCGTGGTGACCGGCTACGACCTGGCCGGCGCGGTGATCGCCGGCGGGTGCGCGGAGGTGCGGGACGCCATCGAGGCGGACCGGCCGGTCCCGATCTCGATGGAGCCTGCGCTGATCACCCGGGTGATCGACTCCGAGGCGGTGACGCCGAGCCTGACGCTGGCCGACACCGACGCGTTCGAGCTGCTGGCCCGCGAGCGGCGGCGCGACGGCGCCCCGGTGAGCCAGGCCGCCCTGCGGTTCGTGCTGCGCACCGGCGTCGGCGACCTGCCGCTCACGACGAGCGGCGATGCCCCGATGGTGACCGTCACCAAGGTCGACGCCACCGACAGCGTGTTCACGGTCAGCGGCCTGACGCAGCTGCCGCTCGATCAGCTGCCGGGCGACGACGCGCCGGCCGGCGCCGCCCAGCTCGTGATCCGCGGGGCCTGGTCCGACGAGGTCAACCGGATCCCGGTCAGCATCCAGGTCGATCCCGCGCGGGCGTGGCTCGCCGCGGACCAGGCGCCCAACCAGATCGCGCCGTCGTGGGTGACCTTCGACTGTGCCGAGCCGGTCGGCTGCCTCAACGTGGCGGCGCTGCACCAGCGCGCCGCAGGTCCGCCACGGCTCGTGAGCTTCCACGTCACCACCACCGGCGCGATGGAGCCCACCCGCGGGCCGGACCTCCCCGGCGCGCGGGCGCTGGTCGCGTTCCAGCCGACCGTCCAGGGTCCGGTGACGCTGGCGACGCGGACCGCGACCGGCTGGACCACGCTGGAGTTCGTGGACGACGCCTGGCAGGCCAGCCCCAGCGACGAGGTCACCGTCGCGGCCGACCAGCTCCTGGCGTTCCCGCCGTGCGGCAGCGCCGGCAGCGTCGGCGTGCTCGCCGTCACCGGCACGACGGCGCGGGGCTACCTGAGCCTCGAGCGGACGCCGGCGGCCGACGGCGTCGACAGCGGCCAGTTCGCCGCGGCGCTCCAGGCCTGGCTCGATGACGGCGAAGCCGTCGAGCTGCTCGGCGCGGCCTGCGTGCGGGGGACGACGTCGGACGGCGAGCTGACGACCCAGCCCGCGCTCGCGGTCCGCCGGACCAGCGCGACCCAGGCGACGACGACGCTCCTGACCACCGGCCCCAGCCAGGCGACGATCATCGACACCAACCTGCTCGGCGCGGTGACCGCGGCGGCGCTCGGCACGAACCCGTCGGTGATCGCCACCGCGGTCGTCGACAACGGCCTGCGCGTCCAGTCGTACCGGCTGACGCGCGACGCGCGGCTGGTCCCCGACGGCATCATCTCGCACCCGGTGCCGGCGACGCCGACCGCGCTGGCCTCGCTCGACGCCAACGGCGACGACATCGACGACACCGTCGCGCTGGTCCCGGTCGGCGCCGATCTCGGCGTGGCGATGACGCTGGGAGGCGCGAGCCCCGAGGACGCGATCGGCGCGACGCTGCGCTTGCCGACCACCGACCGCGGCCAGCGCGTCGTGGCGCTGGGGCAGCGCGGCGCGACGGGCCACCAGCGGCTGCTGGTCCTCGGCCCCGATGGGCTCGGCCGCTTCGACTTCGCGCCGCCCCGCCGCCGATGACCAGCCCGCCGCCCCCCGCCGCCCCGCCCCGCGCGCCGCTGCCGCGCGAGGTCGTCGTGCTCGGCTGGGTGTCGTTCTTCAACGACGTCTCGAGCGAGATGATCTACCCGCTCCTGCCGCTGTTCATGGTGGTGGTGCTGGGCGCGTCGGCCACCTCGCTGGGCTGGGTCGAGGGCGTCGCGCAGGGCGTCGTCGCGCTGTTGTCGGCGTGGGTCGGCTGGCGCAGCGATCGCTTCCGCCGCCGCGTGCCGTACGTGCGCTGGGGCTACGGCCTGCCGGTGCTCGGCAAGGGCCTCTTGGTCGCGGCGGTGGCGTGGCCGATGGTGCTGCTCGGCCGCACCGTCGATCGCGTCGGCAAGGGCATCCGCTCGAGCCCGCGCGACGCGCTGATCGCCGACACCACGCCGGCCGCCGATCGCGGCCGGGCGTTCGGCCTGCACCGCGCGATGGACAGCGCCGGCGCCGTGGTCGGCGTGCTCGGCGCGGCGCTGCTCTTGTGGTGGCTGAGCGGCTCGCCGGTCGAGGGCGCGACCGCGACCCAGGTCGATCACACCGCCACCGCGTTCCGCACGATCTTCGCGATCGCCGCCGGCCTGGGGCTGGCGGCGCTGGCGTGCACGCTGCTCCTGCGCGAGCCGCCCCACCCGGTCGCCGCCGCGCCGAGCGGGCCGCCGCCGACCTTGCGCGACGGGCTGCGCGGGCTGTCGCGCCGCTACTGGATCATCATGGGGTTCTTGCTGCTGTTCTCGCTGGCCAACAGCAGCGACACGTTCTTGCTCTTGCGCGCCAGCCAGGTCGGCCTGGCGCCGTGGGAGGTCGTGCTGGTGTACGCGCTGTACAGCCTGGTGTTCACGCTGGCCTCGTACCCCGCCGGCCTGCTCAGCGATCGGGTCGGCCGCTGGCCGCTGCTCGCCGTCGGCTGGGCGATCTACGCCGCGGTCTACCTCGGCCTCGCCGTCACCGGCGCGACCGCGATCTGGCCGCTGCTCGCGGTCTACGGCGTGTACATCGCGCTCACCGACGGCGTCGGCAAGGCGCTGCTCGCCGATCACGCGCCGCGCGAGCGCCGCGGCCTCGCGCTGGGCGTCTTCTACATGGCGTCCGGCGGCACGATGGTCGCGTCGAGCGTGCTGGCCGGCCTGCTGTGGGATCGCGTCGGTCCCGCCGCGCCGTTCTGGTTCGGCGGCGCCACCGCCGCCGCCGCGGTCGCGCTGGTGCTGGTCCTGCGCCCGTGGCGCGCCGACGCGCCGATCGCCGCGTGACCAGCACGGCGAGCTGGCACCTTCTGGTTCACGTCGCGCATCCCGCTCCACCGCTGTGCGCCTTCTGGTTCACGTCGCGCATCCCGCCCCACCGCTGCGCGCCTCTCGGGAGGCCACGCGGACAGCCGTCTCGGAGGGGAGGCTCGATCCCCGCTTTGCCGGGCTCGAGGGGAGGTCTGGCGACAGACCGCCCAACAAAACCGCTCGTCGACGCGGGCCAGGCAGGCCTTGATCCGGTCGGCCAGCTCGGTGAACTGGTCGAGCATCGACACGTCACCCAGCTTGCGCGCGGTGTTCATGCACCGCACCAGGTAGGTGAACAGGCTGCCCTCCTCGTGCTCGAGGCCCTCCTTGATCACGAAGTCGAGGAAGCCGATCTGCTCGTCGTCCATCCGCGACCAGATCCGCTTCTGCTTCTTGCCGCCGTGGATCTCGGGGTGCGGCACCTGGGCCTGGAACCGCGCCAGCGCCTCCTCCATCTTGCTCGGCACGTACGGGTGGTCGCGATCCCACTCGGCCTCGGCGTCCTCCCAGGCGGCCTGGGGGTTGGCGTCGCGCAGCTCGCGCAGCCGGGTCCGGCACCACTCGCGCTTGGCGTCGTCGCCCTTGCGATCGAGCATGCGCTGGACCGCGTCGTGATCGATCAACAGCTCGACCAGCGCGCGGTAGTCCTCGTAGTCGAGCTGCTCGTTGCGGAGCAGGTGGAACACGAACAGCCCGTCCATCCCCTGCAGCTGCTTGATCATGTTGCCGGTGACCTGCTTGCCGTGCTCGTCGAGCACGCCCACCGCGCGCAGGTTGTCGACCAGCATCGCCAGCGTCTTGTGCAGCTCGCGCTTGGTGCGTTCGTCGGTGAGCAGGTGATCGATCACCGTCACGACGTTGAGCCGCATCGACGGCGGCAGCGACGCCTCGATCTCGTCGATCGGCACCAGCGGCGGCGCGTCGGCCGGCACCGGCTGGCCCGGCAGGCGGTGGGTGGTCAGGTCGGGCAGCCCGATCGCCAGCACCTGCTCGGCGGTGATCTTGGTCTTGCTGCGCAGCTCGGCCGGCTCGCCCTTGACCAGCTCGGCGTGGATCTCCGGCGTCCAGATCAGCTCGCCGGTGCGCTGCGCGTCGTTCTTGGCGCGGCCGTAGATCGTCTTCTTGATCTTGACCTCGTCGATCGCGCCGCGCTTGCCGGCGGCCTTGAGCTCCTTGCGCAGATCGACGGTGACCGCCTCGGGCGCCAGCGCGATCGCCAGCCCGCGATCGTCGAACTGCGGCCGGCCGGCGCGGCCGGCCATCTGGTGGAACTCGGCCGGCGTCACCAGCCGCGCCTCCTTCTTGATGAACTTGCGCAGGGCCGGGAACACGACGGTCTTGGCCGGCAGGTTGATGCCGGCGGCGATGGTCTCGGTCGAGACCACGAACCGCAGCTTGCGCTCGAGGGTCAGCTCCTCGACCAGCTGCTTGTAGCGGGGCAGGATGCCGGCGTGGTGGACGCCGATGCCGTGGGTCAGCAGCGGCCGCAGCTCCTTGGCCACGCCGGCCGGCAACAGCGCCGCGTCGCAGCGCTTGTCGATCTCCTCCTTCTCGGCGTCGGTCGTGAACCGGCGGCAGCTCTTGAGCAGCCGCGCCACCTCGAAGCACAGCTCGCGGCCGAAGCAGAAGATGATCGCCGGCACGTCGCCGTCGTGGGCCAGCTGCTTGACCACGTCGATCAGCAGCTCCTCCTTGAACTGGTGCTCGAGCGGCACCCGGCGCTCGCGCGAGTCGATCGACAGCATCTTCACCTTGCGGGTGAGCTCGACCCAGTGGCAGAAGCGCTCGGGGTGGCCGACGGTCGCCGACAGCACGACCAGCTGGCTGCGCGGATCGAGGCCGATGATCGACTGCTCCCAGACGTAGCCGCGCTCGAGGTCGTTGAGGTAGTGGCCCTCGTCCATGATGACCAGGTCGGCCGGGCACACGTTCTTCTCGCCGACCACCCGGTTCCACAGGATCTCGGCGACCTCGACCTGGACCGGCGCCTCGCGGTTGACCTTGTAGTCGCCGGTGGCGAACCCGACGTTCTCCTCGCCGAAGTCGGCCGACAGCTCGCGGAACTTCTCCTCGGTCAGCGCCCGTAGCGGCGTCGTGTAGACCACCCGCTGGCCGCGGGCCAGCGCCGCGAAGATGCCGGCCTTGGCCATCATCGTCTTGCCGGTGCCGGTCGGCACCGTGACCAGCACGCTCTGGCCGCCGATGATCGCGCTGATGGCCTGCTCCTGCACCGGGTACGGCTCGCGCCCCTGGGACCAGAAGAACTTCTCGACGAACGCCAGCTCGAGATCCGCGGCAGACGGCGCAGCCATCGACGCAACCTGGCACGCGGCGCGCGCGCCCACAAGGCCCGGGCCCGGCTTGCCCCCGGTCTGCTCCGAAGGAGATCGGGGAATCGAGAACGGATCGGGCACGGGCACGGGCACGGGCACGGGCACGGGGCAGGTCGCCGAGAACGCCTCCGGCGTTGCTCAGCGACCTGCTAGGCCTCGTCCTTCAGCAAGAAGTCGTTGTTGATGACCTTGAACGACAGGCGGCCGCCGAGGGTCGGCGACAGCGTCTCGGTCAGCGGCCGGACGACGATGCCCTCCTTGCGGTTGGTCGTGCCCGCGTACAGGCCGCGCGCGCGCTCGAGCCAGTGCTCAAGCGAGTGCGGGTAGCTGGCGGCGGGCTCGCCGGTGACGACCTCCTCGATCGGCACCGTCGCCAGGCCGTGGGCATCGGCGAACGCCACCAGCTCGCCGTGATCGAGCCGGCGACCGGCGCGCACGTCGTGGACGCTGAACACGAACAACGCCAGCTCGGTCAGCCCCAGCCGGTTGCGCTGGATGCCCGGGCCGCACAGCTCGCCTTGGATCGCGAACCCCGGCGGCAACGCGTCGGCCAGGCGGTGACGCTCGGCCGCCCGCCACACCGGGTTGGGGCCGGGCGCCAGCGCCCAGTTGCGCGAGCACGCGGTGAACGCGCCGTCGGGCGCGCGGTAGTACGTCGCCGACGTGCCGTCGCACTTGGTCGTCACGTAGAACGGCTGGCCGCGCAGCTCGTCGAGCACGCCCAGCGCCGACTGCAGGCGGATCTCGTCGGTCTTGGGCACCGCGCCGGGGAACGGCCCGGCGACCTCGCGGCTGTCGGGCAGCTCCGGCTCGTACTTGGTCACGCCGAGCAGGTCGCGCAGATCGACGTCGGGCGCCGGCCGCGCCGCGTCGGCCGGCAGGATCGCCACCGGCAGCGCCAGGCCCTGCGACAGCACCCCGCGCAGCCGGGCGGTCTTCACGCGGAAGCCGCGCGGCCGCATGAACTCGGCCCACGGCGCGCCGTCGGGCAGGACGCTGTCGATCTCGAAGAAGACGCACGGATCGCCGACGGCGAACTCGGCCTTCTTGACGACGACGTCCCAGCCCATGACGCGGGCCTTGACGATCTGGTCGGCGCCGACGATGGGTTCGAGCGATTCGATCCGCTGGATCGAGACGAGCTTGCGTTCCATGACACGGTCCCTGGCGAGTCGCGACGAGCCACGCACCGGACCGACTCGCGTGGTCCCTTCCCGACATCCCCCGGCGCGCGCCGACGCGCGCACCCGCGCGCATCGAGATCTGCACCTTGCAGAAGCCGGCGCGCGCTGTCAACGAGAAACACGGTCGCGAGGCGCGGCGTCCCGCGGATGTCGGTACGATGGGCCCATGCGTCAACGCCCGTCGACTTCGTCTCCCGGCCGCGGTTTCGGCCTCGCCCACCTCGTGCTGCCGATCGTCATCGGCGGGTGCTCGTTCCAGGCCTCGTGCGGTGGCAAGACCATCGACAGCAAGAAGGGCGAGGCGATCATCACCGAGCGGCTCAAGGCCGACACCGGGCTCGAGGCCAAGGCCACCTGCCCGACCGGCATCAAGATCAAGAAGGGTGGCACCTTCGACTGCACGATCGAGCTGGGCGGCGTGAAGGGCAAGGTGCTGGTCACCCAGAACGACGAGTCGGGCAACGTCTCGTTCGCGATCACCGAGGGCTTCATCATCGGCGCCAAGGTCGAGGCCGCGATCGCCGCCAACCTCAAGGAGAACGGCCTCGCCGCGACGGGCGTGAGCTGCGGCGCGGCGGTGCGGCCGTCGGTGCCGGGCACCTTCACCTGCACCGCGCAGGTGCCGGACCAGGCGCTGACCATCGAGGTGACGATCAAGAACCAGACCGGGAGCATCGACTGGAAGGTGCTGCCGCCGACCGCGCCGCCGCCGACCGCCGAGCCGGCCGAGGGCGCCGCGCCGACCGAGGGCACCGCGCCCGACGAGGGGGCCGCGCCGGGCGAGCCGCCGGCCGAGCCCGCCGCGCCCGCCACGCCGTGACTCACGCGGGCGGCGGGCCGGGCGGCGCGTCGAGGCCGACGAACGCGGCGATCTTCTGCTCGGCCGCGTCCTCGACGTGGTCGGCGCCCGCGGTGTAGGTGCGGGCGCGGTCGAGGTTGGTGACCACCAGGTCGGCGCCGATCATCGTCAGCATCAGCACGTTCGACTCGAACTTGAGCACGGTCAGCACGACGTCGGTGATGCGCAGGTGCAGCTGGGTCACCAGGCCGTACAGCGCCGCGACGATCATCACCGCCGACAGCAGCATCGTCAGCAGGTAGATCTTGCGCGCGACCTTGATCGCCTTGACCGCCTCGTCCTCGGACATCGGCCGCGCCAGCCGGAACCCGGCGCGGGCCAGCACGCCCTGCCCCACCACCACCAGCAGGATGCCGGTGATGAAGCGCGGGTCGCCGGTGAACTGGTAGGGGATGATCAGGATGACGTAGGCCAGCAGCGCGTACATCGGCGCGGCCATCGCGATCAGCCAGCCCGGCGCCGAGCTGCCCGGGAACAGCAGCTTGACCACCATCGACGCGCGCACCAGCCCCGGCATCAGCGAGATCGCCTTGGGCGCGAGCTGCAGCATCGCGATCATCGCGAACACGAACGGCATCAGGATGCGCTGCTTGACCCCGTCGACGCCCATCGCCAGGAGCGCGTCCTTCTGCGCCATCAGCTCGGCCTTGTTGTGGGGCCGATGCCAGTCGTCGATGATCGTGCGCAGCGGGTAGATGAACACGATGAACGGGGTGATCAAGAACAGGAGCCAGCCCCAGAACAGCCAGCGCCGCTGCCGCCGCCAGTGCGCCCAGTTCTTGAGCTGGGTCCAGGCGATGATCAAGAACAGCGCCTCGGCCACCGCCGGCGCCAGCTTCACGAACCGGATCGGATCGGGGAGGTTGCCCGACAGCCCGTTGTAGAGGCCGATGATCGTCAGCGGGATCAGCGCGCAGCCGACCAGGAACAGCACCGAGCGCCGCCACGCCAGGAACGCCTGCAGGTTGGGCTCGACGATCGGCGGGTTGGCGTGGGCCAGCTCGTAGCGCTCGGCGGGCAGCACCTCGCCGGGATCGATGCGCAGCCGGAACGCCCGCTTGGCCGAGATCTTGAGGAACTTGAGGAAGCTCTTGGCCGGCACCTCCTCGAGGAGCGCGGCGATCGCGTTGCGACCCGAGCGCGACGGCGGCGCCGGCGCGGCCGGGGTGCCAGGCTCGGGGCCTGGGGCCGAGGGATCCATGTGTGCATACTAACGTCGGCGCCGCCGCCGGTGTTCCGCGACGCCGCCTCAACCGATCCGCGTCAGGTGATCGCGGGCAGGAACCGCACCATCACCAGGTCGTCGACGTAGCGCCCGTCGTCCAGGCGCACGAACCGCGCCCGGGTGGCCTCGACCACGAAGCCCAGCCGCCGGTACAGCGCCTGCGCCGGCGCGTTGTCGGCGCGCACCGTCAGCTCGAGCCGCACCAGCCCCCAGGCCGCGGCGTGATCGACCAGGTAGCCGAGCAGCGCGGCGGCGACGCCACGCCGCCGCGCCGTCGCCGCGACGCCGATCGCCAGCACGCCGACGTGGCGGCAGCGAGCCGGCGCGAGCTGCCGCAGGCTGGCGTGCGCGACCACCTCGCCGGCCAGCGCGGCGACCGCGATCATCGACGCGTCGCCCGCCGACCAGCCGCGGTACATCGCGTCGATCCGGTGGGCCTCGGCGGTCGCGTCGCGCACCTGGTCGACGGCCACGACCATGCCGTCGCCGGCCAGCGCCAGCGCGCGCTCGATCACGGCGACGGCCGGCGCGTCGGCCACGGCGGCGGGGCGCACCACCAGCGGGGCGCCGTCCGCCAGCGCGACCGTGCGCGGCGCGGTGGTGTCGATCTCGGCCACGCGGAGAGCATATGCTCGGGCGATGCGCCGCGCCCTGCTGTTCGCGAGCCTGGCCGCCGCCTGCGCCGATCCGGCGCCGACGCCGGCGATCCGCGACCTGCGCGTGACCGCGCCCAGCGGCGCCGTCGAGCTGGTGCCGGTGCCCGCCGAGGGGCTGGCGGTCGCGTGGGCCGCCGACGTCGACGGTGACGTCGAGCTGGCCCTGGGGCTGGTGCCGGATCGCGTCGGCGATCCGACGATCGCCCTGGGGACGGTGCCGGCCACCGTCGGCCGGCTCACCTGGGCGCTGCCGACGCCGGCGCCCCGGGCGGGCACCTACCGCGTCCACGCCACCGCGTACGGCGACGGCCGACCGCTGATCGACGCCAGCGCGAGCGCGATCGTCGTCATGCAGGGCGTCGAGTTCGACGCCACCGCGCTGGCGTTCACCGGCGCCGACCTCGACCGCGACGTCGACGTCACCGCCACCGTCGGCCGGCCGATCGACGTCGCGCTGGCCGCGACGCCGGCCGGCGCGAGCGCGCCGCGCTACCTGCTCGTGACCGCGTCGATCGCCAGCGACCTGGCGCCGATCGGCCGCAGCTTCCGCTGGACCGGCGTCGCCCAGGACGGCACCGCGCTGCCGGCCGGCGCCTACGACGTGACGATCGACGTCGCGCCCCAGGCCCGCCCCGGCACCCGCTACCAGGTCGGCGGCCTGGTCGTGACCTGGACGCCGTAGCCGGCGCGCGCGATCACATCGAGCGTCGGGCGTTCTCGGCCCAGTACCGCACGCCGTCCCAGCGCACGTGCCACTTGCGGTCGAGGATCTTCTGCACGGTGGCACGCGCGGCGTCCTTGTCGCCCAGCGCGAGCTCGGTGGTCGCCTGGCGCTGCAGCCAGGTCGGGTTGGTGGCGTCGATCGCGAACGCGCGGCGCCACAGCCCCAGCGCCTGATCCAGCTTGCCCGCGCGCTCGAGCACCTCGGCCGCGGTCTGGAACGACCCGCCCTCGCGCGGCGCGCGATCGATCGGCGACGACAGGTAGCGCCACGCCTCGTCGTCCTGGCCGACCCCGAGCAAGAGCTCGGCCAGCAGACGCTCGCGCGCGGCGTTGTCGGGATCCATCGCGCGCCAGTCGCGGCCGGCGTCGAGCGCCGCGGCGATCGCGGCGTCGCGGGCGGCGCCGGTGGTCGCGCGCGCCACCTGGCCGTGGAACGCGATCAGCTGGGTGTAGTCGTCGCGCAGCTGGGTCAGCGCGACCGGCTGATCGGCCTCGCCGGCCATCGCGCGGTCGAGCAGCTCGGCGGCGTGGACCGGATCGCCGAGGTTGGCGGCGCGGCTCGAGGCCAGCCGCAACAGCGCCGGCCGATCGGGGTGGCGGGCCAGCGCAGCGTCGAGCAGCGCCTGCGCCTTGGCGGCGCGACCGCTGTTGATCGCGAGCACGTACAGCCGCGCCACCGTCGCGTCGTCGTCGCCGGCCAGCGCCTGCGCGCGGTCGAGCCCGGCGTCGAGATCGTCGCCCGGCGCCAGCGCCGCCGCGCGGACGAACGCCAGCACCTGATCGAGGCGATCGCTGGCCAGCGCCCGCTGCCGCCACGCCGTCATGGCCTGGGTCCAGCCGAGCGCGCCGCGCGCGCTGGCGGTGACCGTCGCGTAGGCGGTGTAGTCGATCCCCGGCGGCTCGGCCGCGAGATCGACGTCGGTCATCAGGGCGATCCACCGCTCCGCGGCGGTGCCGGCGCGACCGCCGTAGCCGGCGAGGTACGCGGCCTCCTGGCGGATCAGGTTGCGGTACGGGCCGGTCGCGATCGGCTCGAGCAGGCCGACCACCGTCGGGTCCTGCCAGGCGAAGGTCTGGGCCAGGCGCAGCCCGGCGATCACCGGCAGCGGGCCGCTCACGCCGCGGTCGGCGAGCGCGCGGAACGCCGCGACGCTGGCCTTGCGATCGCCGCGCTCGATCGCGGTCAGCAGCTGGCGGTGCTTGGCCAGCGCGCCGATCAGCCCGGGCTCGGCGTCGAGCCGCGCCGTCAGCGCGGCGTCGCCCTTGGCCCGGCCGCTGGCGAGCGCCGCCACCCGCAGGTGGTCGACCACCGCGCCGGCCTGGCCGCCGATCAGCGTGGCCAGCGTGCGATCGTCGAGCCAGCGCGCGGCGCCGCTGATCAGCGCCAGCTCGCCCGGCGCCAGCGCGCCGGCGGTGGCCAGCGCGCGCGCCACCGTCGCCACCCGCGCCGGATCGCCGACCGCGAGCGCCGACGCGGCCAGCTGGTGCTGGAGGTGGCGCCAGGCCTGCGAGCCGGCGGCGGCCGCCGCCGCGCGCTGCGCCGCGAGCGGCAGGTTGTCGAGCGGCAGCTCGAGCGTCACCGCGGCCAGCGCCGCCGGCGCGATCTGCACGCTGGCGTCGGGCTGGAACCGCCACGTCGTGGTCACGCCGTCGATCGTCACCGCCCACCCGTCGCCGGCGCGCACCGCCCGCTGACGGACCTGGGCGTCGGCGCCGTGCAGCTCGGCGAGCTCGGCGACGACGCCGTCGGCGTCGAGGGTCAGCCGCCGCACCGCGCCGCCCGCGACCGGGGTCAGCGTGAGCTGGCGATCGCCGACCTTCGCGACCCGGTAGAAGCGCGCCAGGTGCTCGGGGCGCGGCGCCACCAGCGGCAGCGCCGCCGCCAGCAGCGCCGGCTCGCGGTCGCCGATCGCGCGGTCGGCGCCGACGTCGAGGCCGGGGTAGCGCACGGCCAGCGTCGCGCCGTCGTAGGTGGCGTCCTCGACCACGCCGGCGTCGAGGGTGCGGTGGATCGCGAAGCGGCCGCCGCCGTCGACGGCGATCGTCGCGCCGTCGCTGGCGGTCCAGCGCCCGGCGCCGCGGGCCGCGCGCGCCGCGGTCAGCATCCGGGCCGCGTCGTCGGTGATCGACCCGCGCCCGCTGCCGCCGTCGGCGGCCAGCGCCGCCACCGCGTCGTCGACCGCGGTGCGCGCCAGGCCGGGCAGCCACTGGGTCAGATCGTCGAGCCGCCAGTCGCCGCTGTACTGCAGCGCGACCGGCACCAGCCGCCCCCCCACCGCCAGCCCGCCCCAGGCCATCGCCTGCTGGCGCTGCCCGAGCTGCGCCGCGATCGCGAGCGTCTGATCGATCGGCTGGGCCGGCCCGGCGCGCCGTGCGCGCAGGTCGAACGGCGCGTCGGGCTCGGTGCGGCTCTGCGCGACGTCGCGCATCGGGGTCGCGGTGACCACCGCCGGGGTCGCCGGCGGCGCGGCGGCCGCGACCGTCCCGCCGGTCGCGGCGGCGTTGCTGTCACCCGCGCGATCCATCGCGGCGGTGCTGGCCGACGGCTCGGCGGCGGCGCGATCGGCGTCGGCCGGCGGCGCCGGATCGGGCGAGGCCGTGCCCTTGTAGGCCAGGCCGTCGTCGAGCGCGTCCTCGCCGGCCGCGTCGTCCTTCTTGCCGACCTTGGCCTCGGCGGTGGCGCGGGTCGCGACCATGCCGCCGCCGCCCCGGCCGTTGCCGACGCCGCCGAAGCCGTAGCCCGAGCCGGTGCCGCTGCCGTGGCCGATCGCGCCCATCCGGCCCAGCCCGACGACGCCGCCGCCGATCTCGCGCTGCAGCTCGTCGAGCTGCTCACCCGTCGGGTAGCGCCACACCAGCGGCTGCCGCCACAGCGGCGCCGCGGCGATCGCCGTCGGGGTCGCGGTGACCGGCACGGTCGCCGGCAGCGCGTACGGCGCCCAGGTCTCGCCGCTGCCCTTGCGCACGCCGTACTGCGCGTACATCGCGTCGTTCTCGAGCACGATCAGCGAGGTGTGCTGCGACAGCAGGAAGTGCTCGGTGCCGAGCGCGACCATCTCGGCCTTGCGCGCGTGGTAGGCCGCGATCGCCCGCTCCTCGTCGGTCGGGCACGGCGCCGTCGTGCACGGCGCCAGCGCGCGATCGCCGGCGGTCAGCAGCGCCTCGAGGCGGCGCTGCGCCCACAGCCGCGGCAGGTAGCCGCCGTCGCCGGGCGCCCGGGCGGCGCGGGTCAGGTCGACGGTCTGCGACCACGCCTGCCCGCCGAGCTGGCCGCGCAGCGTCACCGCGCGCACGTCGTCCCGGGCCGGCGTCCGGACCACCAGCTCGATGTCCTCGCCGGCCGCCACCTGGTGGGTGCGCAACAGCGCGCTGACCTCGGGGCCGGGGCCGTCGAGGCTGGCGGTCAGCCCGGTGATCCGCGCGGTGTACAGCGCGGCCACCAGATCGAGCGCGCGCCACGCCAGATCGTCGCCGAGGTCGACCGCCGCGGCGACGCCGCCGGTGGCGTCGGCCAGCGCCGACAGCGTCGTCAGGTCGGCGCCGTCGCCGACGCCCAGCCCGATGAACGTCGCCTTGCCGGCGATCGCGTCGCGCAGCTCGTCGATCGTGCGCCGCTCGCCGGTCGCGGCGCCGTCGCCGACGTAGACCACGTAGCCGGGCTGGCCGTCGAGCAGCTGCGCCGCGCCGGCCAGCGCCTGGCCGAGGTCGGTCTCGCCGAGGCCGGCGTCCTTGGTCAGGAACGCGCGCAGCGCCGTGCGATCGATCGCCATCGCGTCCTGCCAGGTGCCGTAGCGGCGGTGGGTGGCGTCGAACGCCACCACCATGACCTGATCGTGCTCGTCGATGTCGTCGACCAGGTGATCGATCAGCTCGGCCTGCGCGCGCAGCTCGGTCGGGCCGCGCGACGCGCTGGTGTCGTCGAGGATGACCCACCGCTTCGGCCGATCGGCGACCTCGGTCGCCGGCAGCTCGGGCCGCACCCGCACCAGCAGGTAGCGCTGCGCGTCGGCGATCGTCGACGCCACCGCCACCGCCGGCGCCGGCTGGCGCACGCGCAGGACCAGCGAGTCGCCCAGCTGCTGCTGCTGCGCGCGGTAGCTGACCACCGCGTCGGCGCCGACCGGCCGCACCGCGACCGCGTGGCTCGGCGACGTGATCTCGCATGCCGCGCAGCCGACCACCTTGACCTGCATGCCGACCTCGCCGACCGGCTGGTCGAGCTCGGGCAGCGGCACGGTCAGCGTCAGATCGTCGTAGGTGCGCGCCAGCGGCTGGGTGTAGGCCAGCACGACGCGCTTGTCCTGGTGCGGCGGCAACGGGAAGATCCGCATCGACACCTTGCCGCTGCCCATCTGCTCGAGCAGCGCGGGATCGCGCCGCTGGTAGACGACGTCCTCGTAGATGCGCCGCGCGGCCATGCGCTCGACCACCGCCGACTCGGTGAGCCGGCCGTCGACGTACATCGCCAGCCGCGACACCGCCGCGCCCGGCGGCAGCGCGAACTTGTAGACGCCCTCGAGGGTCTGGTCCTGCGGGTTGTGGAACGTCTGATCGAGCGCGACCCGCGCGATCTGGTTCTCGAGCTGCACGTCGACGGTGAGCGCCGCCATCGGCAGCGGGAACTCTTGCTCCTGCCACTGCGGGTTGCGCGCGACCAGCGCCCCCGAGCGCATCGGGCCGGCGGCCGGGCGCTCGTCGCGCCGGCGGCGCTCGGCCACCCAGCTCACCAGGTGCGACAGCCGCGGCGCCGGGCCGCGGGTCGGGCGCACGCCCTTCTGCATGACGCCCTGCTCGCCGGCGTGCAGCACCGCCTCCTGCCCGCCCGAGCGAAGCGCGACCACGCCGCGCAGGACCGACGTCGTCGTGGTCTCGCCGGTGGCCTCGACCAGGAACCGGGTGCCCAGCACCGACAGCTCGCCGGCGCCGGTGACCACCTGGAAGCGGCTCGCGCCGGGCGCGACGTCGAGCAGCACCGCGCCCTCGACCTTGACCTTGCGCGGCCCCAGCTCGGTGAGCTTGCCGCCGAGGCCCAGCTCGGCGGTGGTGCCGTCGGCGAGCGCGATCGTCGTCGACGCCTTGGCCTTGGCCTGCGCCTCGCGCGGGGCGGGCGGCGCGCCGTGGCCGCCGCCGCCGAGGTTGGCCACCACCATCGCGCCGGCCGCCGCCGCCACCAGCCCCCAGCCGGCGATCGCCACCGGCGAGCGGCGCGGCGCCGCCTGGCCGTGGCGCGCCACCAGCCGCGCGCGCATCCGCGCCCGGGCCGCCGGGCTCGGCGCCGCGGGGTCGGAGCCGGCCAGCAGCGTCGTCAGGTTCTGCTCGAGCACGTCGTCGTCGCGATCGCGGTCGGTGGTCATGGCTGCACCTCGCTGAGCGCGTGGCCCAGGGTGGAGAAGGTTTCCTTGAAGGCGCGGCGGGCGCGGGCGAGCAGCGACTTGGCCGCGTCGACCGACACGCCCAGATCGGCGGCCAGATCCTCGAGGCTCTGGCCGTCGACGTACTTGCGCGCCAGCGCCGTGCGGTACTGCTCGGGCAGGTGGGCGATGGTCATGTTGACCAGGTCGCGGGTCTCGGCGCGGGCCAGCACGTCGCCGGGCAGCGGCGTGCGCGCGAGCGCGTCGTAGATCTGCGCCAGCGAGGCGTCGATGCGATCCCAGCGATCGGCGACCTCGTCGGCGCGGCGGTGGTGGCGCAGGTGATCGCGGATCACGTTGCGCGACAGCGTCGTCAGCCAGGCGCCGATCGAGCCGCGGGCCGGATCGTAGTCGTCGACCCGGCCCAGCGCCGCCGCGAAGGTCTCCTGGACGATGTCCTCGGCCAGGCTGGCGTCCTTGCCGGCCCGGTAGAACACGAACGCGTACAGGCCATCGACGTGGTCGTCGTACAACCGGCCGAGCGCGTCCTGATCGCCCGCGGCGGCGGCGCGCAAGAGCGCGTCGGGGCCACGGCGAAACAGGCGCGACAGCACACCGGCAAGCGGTAGGCTCATGGGGTCCCCTCGATCGGTTCGGCCCCGCGTGGGGCCATGGCCAGTCCTCGCTCCATGCACCGGCAACTGTCAGCCACCTCGTCGCGGGTGTCGCCCGGGTCGCCGGGCGATCCGCCGGGCGGCGACCCCGGGCAACGATCCCGGCCGGTTGCCGGTCCTATCGGGGTGCGGTTCGGGACCCTCGCCGTGGTCGTGTCGGCCGTGGCCCACGTCGGCCTGATGGGGGTGCTGGCGTCGATCGACGCGCCGCCGCCGCCGCCGCGGGTCCCGCCGACGACGGTGACCGTGCTCGATCGCCCGCCGCCGCCGCCGCCCATCGACATCGCGCTGGTCACGCTGCCGCCGCCGACCGCGCCCGTCGCCACCGCCACCGCCGCGCCGCCGCCCGCCAGCGCGCCGCCGCCCCCCCGCGCGCCCGCCACCCCGCCGCCCCGGGGCCCGGCGATCGCGACCACCCCGGCGGGGGCCGCCCCCGCGGCGAGCGGCGAGCTGGCGCCGGCCACCGGCGGCGGCGACGCCACCGTCGGCGGCCCCACCGGCGACGGGCCGCCCGGCACCAGCATCTTCGACATGCGCGGGCCGCAGCCGGTCGATCTGTCGCCGCGCGCGGTCGCCGAGCGCGCCAACCTCGGCGGCGGCGCGCCACCCCCGCCGCCGATCAAGAAGTCGGGCGAGCTGCACCCCGCCGGCGGCGGCACCTACCGATCGGATCAGCCCGGCTTCACCGTCACCGTCGATCGCAACGGCGACGTGACATTCCACGATCGGCCGTCGGTCGAGTTCCACCTGCCGCTGCTCGACGTCGTGCCCAAGCTGCCGCGCACCGTCGGGAAGAAGCTCGAGGGCTGGTACAACGATCCGTGGAAGGACGTGCGCGAGGCCAAGCGCGATCCGTCGGATCCCGATCCGATCGCGATGCCCGGTCCCGAGCGCCCCGAGGACGAGGACATCGACGAGGTGATCGTGCCGCTGGTCGGCGCGACCGGCGACATCACCGACTTCGTCATGCGCCAGGGCGGGCTCGACCCGTACGCCGACGCCAAGCGGGCGTGGCTCGAGAAGACCCGCGCCGAGCGGCTCGAGCTCAAGGCCACCGACCGCAAGCGCCAGCTGGCCCAGGCCGCCGTCACCGTGCGCAAGCACCTGGCCCGGGCGTGGGCCCGCGCCGACCTCGACGCCGCCGCGCGCCGGGCCGCGATCTTCGAGCTGTGGGACGACGCCGCCGAGGAGGGCACCGCCGAGGAGCTGGCCGCCGGCGAGGCCGTGCGCAAGGAGGTCATCGGCTTCATCCGCGCCCACCTGCCGGCCGGCGGCGCCGACGCCTACTCCCCCGTCGAGCTGACCGCGCTCAACGCGCGCCGGCTGTCGAAGCAGCGCTTCGAGCCGTACTGAGTCGCGCTCGCAACTCGGACGGTCCCCAGCGAATCGCCGCGCTGGGGCTCGGCTAGCGCCGCCGCGCGACCGCGCGCTTGGCGAGGTCGGCGAAGCCGTCGCGGCCGTCGGTGAACACGTCGGCGACGTCGGCCGAGGCGCTGCGCACCGACGGGCGCCGCACCGATCCGGCGAGCAGGCCGATCATCCCGCCGAACGCGCGCACGGTCACCGCCAGCACGGTCAGCGCGACCCAGCCGCCGGCGGCGACGCCGAGCAGCGCCAGCCGCAGCGCCGCGCGCAGCGGCTCGGGGATGTCGGTGAACACCGGCCGCGCGATCGCCCGCGACCCCGGCGCGATCAACGCCGCCGACGGCGGCAGCGCCGGCCGCCGCGGCTCGGGCTCGGGCTCGCGGGCCTTGGCCAGCAGCGCCAGCACGTCGCGCGGGCGCGCCGGCCGCTGATCGGGATCGGGCGCGACCATCGCGGTCAGCGCGTCGCGCAGCGGCTTGCTCATCGCCGGCAGGTGCTTGGCCAGATCCATCGCCAGGCCCTTGCGCGGCACGTCCTCGGGCTCGACCCCGCCGGCCAGCGCGACGATCGTCGCGCCGAGCGCGTACAGATCGGTGGCCGGCGTCGCCTGGCCGTGGAGCTGCTCGGGCGCCATGTAGCCGTAGGTGCCGACCAGGGTCGAGCCGTTGGCCGACGCGCCGTCGGCGACGCCGCCGAAGTCGACCAGCGCCAGCGTGCCGTCGCGATCGCGGATCAGGTTCGACGGCTTGATGTCGCGGTGGACCACCGGCGGCGTGCGCGTCGCCAGGTAGTCGAGGATCTCCAGCGCGCGGACCAGGATGTCCTTGAGCTCGAGCTCCGACAGCCGCTGCGCGCCGACCAGCGCGCGCAGATCCCTGCCGGGCATGCGCTGCATCACCAGGTTGAACGTGCCGGCCGGCTCCTCGAACGCGGCGTACAGCCGCGGGATGCCGGCGTGGCGCAGCTGACCCAGCACCTTGGTCTCGCGCTCGTGCAGCTCGAACGACTTCCAGCCGGCGCCCAGCTTGACCCGCTTGACCACGACCTCCTGCCGCCGGGCCACCTCGACGGCGACGAAGGTCTGGCCCTGGCTGCCGCGGCCGAGCGGCGCGCCGACGCGCCAGCGCCCCTGCAGCAACGGCCCGTCCGCCATCACGCCGCCCGCAGCGTGAACGCCGCGACCTCGGAGCCGGTGCCCTCGCCGACGCGCACCCGCACGCCCGAGAAGCCGACGCCCGGCGTCACGTAGAGGTGGCCGTCGTCGATCGGGTAGAAGCCGCGGCGGTAGGTGCGCCCCATCCGCGCGATGATGCGATCGGTGACGCCGCGCAGGTAGATCTGGCCGCCGTGCATGTGGCCCGACAGCACCAGCCGCGCGCCGCGGCCGATCAGCGTCGGCGCCAGCTCGGGGTCGTGGCACAGCGCGATCGTCGTGCCGGCGGGCGCGCCCCCGGGCGCGTCGTCGGACGCCGCGCCGGCGAACGCCGCGTCGACGTCGTCGTGGTGGGTGACCGGATCGTCGACGCCGACCAGCCGCAGCGGCGCGCCGCGCACCTCGACGGTCGTGTGCTGGTTGTCGAGCACGTCGTAGCCGTGCGAGGCCAGCGCGCCGCGCACGCCGCGGGCGTCGGTGAAGTAGTCGTGGTTGCCGAGCGTCGCCGCGACCCGCGTCGCGCGCAGGCCGCCGAGCTGCTCGCGCAACAGGCCGACCTCGTGCTTGCGCCAGCACACGTAGTCGCCGGTCAGCGCGACGACGTCGGGCGCGACGCTGTTGGCCAGGTCGATCGCCGCGCGCACGTGGCTGGCCGGCGTCAGGTTGCCGACGTGGATGTCCGAGAGGTGCGCGATCGTCACGCCGTCGTGGCGCGGGTCGAGCCCGGTCACCGCGACCTCGTGGCGGACCAGGCGCGGCGGCGGCAACGGCTTCGGACGACCCATGTGAGGGGCAACTGTAGGGCCCCCAGGGGCTGGCGCAAGGGCTGGCGCGAGGGGCGGGCGCAAGGGCGCGGTTGCGGGGCCGGGGTGGGCCTGGCACATTGATGGGAAGAGACGATGGCACAACCAGCCCTGGCCGAGGTTCGCGTGTCCTGTCCGGCGTGTGGTGGTGCGATCCATCCCATCGCCGGGCGCTGCAAGCACTGCAAGGCCGACCTGGTGACCGCCCGCGGTGGCGCCACCGCGGCGATGGGGTCGGTGATCCAGCTCGGCTCGCTGTCGGCGGCGCCGAGCGGCCCGCCGCCCGGGTTGCCGTCGGGCCCGGCCGCGGCCCCGAGCGGCAACGGCCTGCCCGCGGTCGCGACCGCCGCCGGTCCGCCGGTGGTGATCGCCGCGGCGCCGACGCCGCGCCGCCCGTCGTCGTGGCGGCGGCGCTGGCCGCTGCTGGTCGCGGCGATCGCCGCGGTGGCGATCCTCGCGAGCCTGGCGATCCTGCTGTTCAGCGGCGACGGCAAGAAGCCGCACCGGCGGCGCGCGCTGGGCCCGGCGCCCGAGCGCATGCAGACCGATCAGCTGCCGACCGATCCGTGGCAGGGCCGCGGCAGCGGCGCGCCGCCCAACCCCGATCAGATGCAGCCGATCCCGGGCACGCCCCCGCCCGACATCGCGCCCGGCACCGGCGCCGCCGATCCCGACCTGCCGCCGATCGCGCCGGGGCAGATCAACCCGCCGCCGCCGCCGCCCGCCGGCGGCACCGCGGGCAGCGTCGACACCGTCGGCGAGTTCGTCACCGAGGCGGTCGACGCCGCGTGCCGGCGCCTCGCGACCTGCTGGGGCGGCCCGCCCGCCGCCGCGACCTGCGAGGAGATCAAGATGCTCACCTCGCAGGGCCTGGCCGCCTCGGCCGGCTGCCCGCAGTTCGACGCGACCGCCGCGGGGCAGTGCGTCCGGCAGCTGAGCCAGATCCCGTGCCCCGACCAGGGCGTGCCGCTGCCCGAGCTCCTGGGCATGGTGGCCGGCCTCGACGCTTGCATGCGCACGTGCCAGTGAGCCGCGCCGCCCCGAACCTGCTCGCGATCACGCTCGCGCTGGTGGCGGTCGCGTGCGGCGGCAAGAAGCGCACGCCGCCGCCGCCGCCGCCGGCCATCGACGCCGGCATGGAGGTCGGCCCGGTGGTCCACGATCTCGGGGCGCGGCCGCCTGCGCTCGACGAGCCGCACCCGCCGATGCCCAAGGAGGTGCGGGCCACGCTGCTGGAGCCAGGCGCCGCGCCGCGCGCGGTGCGCCGCTACGCGCTGACCGCCGGCCCCGAGCGCACGCTGACCGTGCGCGCCGAGGTCACGATCCACCGCTTCCAGCTCGGCGCGTGGACCGGCCCCACCGCGCTGCCGGCGGTCACCGACGGCTTCGCGTACGTCGTCACGCCGACCGCCACCGGCGCGACGCTGGCGCTGCGCGGCCTGCCCGGCGCGGTCGCCGCCGACGCGCCCGCGACCGCCGCCGCCACCGACGAGCTGACCGCGCGCTGGCGGGCGCTGCTCGAGCGGCGCCGCGTCACCGCCGCGCTCGACGCCAGCGGCCGGCTCGCCGACGCGCGCTTCGAGGACGACCCCGGCGCCACGCGCCCCGACGTCGAGCTCGCCACCGACGAGCTGCACCAGCGGCTGCTGGCGGCGATGGTGCCGTGGCCCGCCGAGCCGATCGGCGTCGGCGCGCGCTGGCGGGTCATCACGCTCCTGCGGATCGGCGGCGCCTACGTCAAGCAGACCGCGACCTACCAGCTGACCGCGCTCGAGGGCGCGCGCGCGACGATCGCCGTCGACCTGACCCGCCTCGCCGAGCGGCAGCTGCTCGCGCTCGACGGGCTGCCGGCCGGCGCCGAGGCCGAGCTGATCGGCCTGGTGCGCACGCAGGTCGGGACCGTCACCGTCGACCTCGGCGCGCCGCTGCCGGTGGCCGGGCGCTTCGAGACGACGCTGTCGAGCCACGCCCAGTTCCGCGCCGGCACCGCGCCGCCGCTCGACGAGGTCGCGGACGATCGCGCGGTGCTGACGCTCACCGGCGGCTGACCGCCGGCAAGTGTGAAAGACTCGGCGGCGATGCGCGACGCCCGCCTGCCGGTCACGGTGCTCACCGGCTTCCTCGGCGCCGGCAAGACCACGCTCTTGAACCGGCTGCTGGCGACGCCGGCCTTCGCCGGCACCGCGGTCTTGATCAACGAGGTCGGCGCGGTCGCGATCGACCACCACCTCGTCCGCGACGTGCGCGGCGACGCGATCGTGCTCGGCTCGGGCTGCGTGTGCTGCACCGTCGCCGGCGATCTGGTGCGGGCGCTAGCCGAGCTGCGGGCGCAGCTCGATCGCGGCGAGCTGCCGGCGATCGATCGCGTCGTGCTCGAGACCACCGGCGTCGCCGACCCGACCGGCGTGATCGCGACGCTGGTGCAGCACCCGCTCCTGGCCCGCGCCTACCGCCCGCACGCCGTCGTGACCGTGGTCGGCGCGGTCGACGGCGCCGCCACGCTGGCGCGCCACCGCGAGGCCGCGGTGCAAGTGGCGCTGGCCGATCGGATCATCGTCACCAAGACCGACCTCGCCGATCCGGCGCCGACGGTCGCGGCGATCCGCGCGCGCCACCCGGCGGTGCCGATCGTCCACGCCGCCACCGACGACGTCGAGGGCGCGCTCACGGCGGTGGCCGCGGTCCACGCCGACGACGGCGCCGCGCTCGCCCACTGGCTGCGCGCCGCCACCGCGCGCCCGGCCGGCGCCGCCGCGCCGCACGGCGAGCTGATCACCGACGTGGCGTGCTTCGCCGAGCCGGTGCGGATGGGGCCGCTCGCGCTGTGGCTCTCGCTGATGACGCAGATCCACGGCGGCGCGCTGTTGCGCGTGAAGGGGCTGGTCGCGGTGGTCGGCGAGACCGCGCCGGTCGTGCTCCACAGCGTCGGCCACGTCGTCCACCCGGCCGCGCAGCTCGCGGCCTGGCCCGACGACGATCACCGTACCCGCCTGGTGTTCATCGCCCGCGGCATGACCGCGGCGACGCTGCGTTCGCTGCTGGTGAACCTGGGCGAGACCCTGGGCCAGCCGCTGGTGTGATGGGCTCGGCGACGAGCCCTCCAGGAACTCAGCGCCGGGTCGTGATGCTGATCGGGGCGAGGGTCGCGCCGCGGGCGCTCTGCGCGAGCGCGCCGAGGCCGAGGGTCGCGAGCACGGCGAGGGCCACCGAGAACGCGAGGTCGCGGTGGGTGCGGGTGCGCTGACGACGGACGATTTGATCGAGGCGTTGCGTGTCCATGCCGGCGCTGCATTGCGAACCCTGGACCAACGCCGCGATCGACGCCGAGGCCGCGTCGATCGACGTGGCGTCGGGCAGTTGCGCGGGCGAACGTCGTCACGGGGCGACTGAACGTCGTTTCTCGACGACGATCGTGCGTGTCGTGGGACGCGACCCTGCGACAGTTGCGCGGTCGCACCGAGCGCGAGCCCCGACATCGCTGTCACGGCACCCTGGTCTGACCGCGCAACTACGCGGAACTCATCGATCGCACCGGACGGTCGAGTCGCCGGCGAGTGGGCGCGCCAGCCCGCACGCGCAGCCTGGCGGTGTCCGCGCGCGGACAGCGGGTGTACGCGGCCGGACACCGCGTGCGCCCGCCTCCTACCTGCACCGGCGTCAGGCGTCCTTGAGCAACACGACCGTCACGCCGTCGCCGCCCTCGTTGCCCTCGCCGGGCCGCGCCGACTTCACCGCGGGGTGCCGCTTGACGTGCTCGCGCACCGCGGCGCGCAGCGCGCCGGTGCCGTGGCCGTGCAGCACGAAGATCGCGTCCTTGCCCGTGAGCAGCGCCTCGTCGAGGAAGCGATCGAGGTCGGTGATCGTCTCGTCGACCCGCTTGCCGCGCACGTCGAGCGTGGTCGACGGCGTGCGCGCGCCGGCCTTCGCCGGATCGGTGCCGTCGACGATCGCCACCGCCGGCGCCGGCGTCGGCGCGGCGGGCGCCGCCGCCTTGCGCTCGCGCGCCACCGCGGCGCCGGCCTGCTTGTGGGTGTCGACCAGCACCTCGGCCAGATCGACCAGCGCGTGCATCGCGCCCAGCTGCACCGGCACCTTGCCGCGCTCGGGCGCGCCGGCGACGACGCCGCGGCCGCGCAGCGACGGCACGATCACCGGCGTCCCCGGCGTCAGCTCGCCGTCGCGGGCGGCGCGCCCGGGCGGCAGCGGCGGCTTGGGCTCGTGGCGCGACACCTGCGTGCCGACCTGCACCAGCTGGCGCCGCGCCTGCTGGACGTCGGCCTGGCGCGCCGCGCGCTCCTTGCGCCGCAGCTCGAGCCGCACCCGCTCGGCCTCGGCGCGGGCCTCGCGCAGCGCGCCGAGCGCCTCGCTGTGGGTGCGGACGTGCTCGCGATCGCCGGTGGCGCGCGCGCGATCGCGGGCGATCCGCGACGCCTGGCGATCGGCCTCGACCGCCTCGAGCTCGGCCAGGAGCGCGACCCGCTCCTCCTCGATGCGCCGCTGCTGATCGGCCACCGACGCCAGCAGCCGCTCGACGCTCATGCCGACGTCGCCGAGGATCACGCCGGCGCGATCGACGACCTCGGCCGGCAGGCCCACCCGCCGCGCCACCACCAGCGCGCCCGAGCTGCCGGGCACGCCGAGGTGCAGCTTGAACGTCGGCTCGAGCTTCTCGAGGTCGAAGCCGACCGACGCGTTGGCGTAGCGGGCGTCGGTCGCCGCCACCGCCTTGAGCCGCTCGTAGTGCGTCGTCACCATCGCGGTGACGCCGCGCGCGGCCAGCGCCTCGATCACCGCCTGGGCCAGCGCCGCGCCCTGCTCGGGATCGGTGCCGACGGCGATCTCGTCGATCAGCACCAGCATGCCGGGCCCGCCGTCGGCGAGCAGCTCGCGCAGCCGCGTGACGTGGCCGGTGAACGTCGACAGGTTGGCCTCGAGGCTCTGGGCGTCGCCGATGTCCGAGCGCACCGCCGTGAACCAGCCGATCGCGCTGCCGCTCTCGGCCGGCAGGTGCAGCCCGCAGCGCGCCATCAGCGCGCACAGCCCGGTGGTCTTGAGCGCGACGGTCTTGCCGCCGGCGTTGGGGCCCGAGATCACCAGGCAGCCGCCGGCGGCGACGGTGACGTCGTTGGCGACGCAGCGGCGGCCGGCCAGCAGCATCAGCGGGTGGCGAGCGTGGAGCAGCGCGACCCGCGGCGCGGGATCGAGCTCGGGCGCGGCCGCGATCAGATCCTCGGCGAGGCGGCCACCGGCGACGATCACGTCGAGCGCGCCGGCGGCGACCATCGCCGCGTCGAAGCCGTCGGCCTCCTCGGCGACCCAGCCCGACAACCGCGCGAAGATCCGGCGCTCCTCGTCGGCGACCTCGCACTCGGCCAGCTTCTTGCGGTTGTTGAGATCGACGATCTCCTCGGGCTCGATGAAGATCGTCTGGCCGCTGTGCGACGTGCCGTGGACGATGCCCTTGACGAAGCCCTTGCCGTCGGTGCGCACCGGCAGCACGTAGCGCTCCTCGCGCTGCGTGTAGTAGTCGTCCTGGAGCAGCGGCGCGTAGCGCGGGTCGTTGACCAGCTCCTCCATCCGCCGATCGAGCTGCGCGGTCAGCGCGACGACGCTCTTGCGCAGCGGCCCCAGCGCCGGGCTGGCGTGATCGACCAGCTTGCCGTCGGCGTCGAACGCCTCGAGGATCGGGTGGAAGACGTGGCCGAGGTCGGCGATCGCGGCGGCGATCGCGGCCAGCGCCGGCGCGACGTCGGCGTGCTTGCGCAGGTGGCTGCGCACCCGGGCCAGCGCCTGGCCGGTGCGGCCGACCGCGACCAGCTCGCTGGCGTCGAGCGCCGCGGCCTTGCGCACGCGGGCGATCGCCGGGCCGAGCTCGTCGATGCCACCCAGCGGCACCGCCGCGTCGATCGCGGCCAGGTGGCGCGCCTCGCTGACCGCGGCGATGCGCGCGCGCGCGGCGTCGATCGTCGGCAGCCCGACCTCGGCGCGGATCGCCGCCGCGCCCCGGGCGGTCGCGGCGCGCGCCGCCCAGTGGTCGATCAGCGTCGGCCAGCCGAGGTCGGCGGCCGTCTGGGGATCCAGACCTTGCATGACGGCGCCCCTCTTAGCACGAGGGGAGCGGGAGCGGGACCGGGACCGCGACCGCGACCGCGACGGCGACCGCGACCGTGGCCGTGACCGCGACCGTGACCGTGGCCGCGACCGCGACCGTGACCGTGGCCGTGGCCGTGACCGCGGCCGCGACCGTGACCGTGACCGTGACCGCGACCGGGAGGCTGGCTACGGCGAAGGTGGTGGTGGTCTAGCTGGACCGCGCGAGGAAGCCCAGGGGCAAGGCGACGGTGGGGCCCCGAGGCCGAGCGTACGTCTGTACGTGAGGCGCTCGGGGGGGACCGGCAACGCCGCCCATGGGCTCCGCGGCCGGTCCGGTGGTGACCACCACCGGGCTACCGGGCGGGGAAGCCGATGGATTGCGGCGACGGCACGACCTGATTGCGGCCGTTGCGCTTGGCGGCGTAGAGGTTGTCGTCGGCGCGCTTGATCAGCGTCGGCGGATCGATGTTGGGCTCGTTGTAGGCGCAGGCGACGCCGAGGCTGACGGTGACCGAGATGGCGGTGTTGTTCCAGATCACCGGCCGCTCGGCCATCAGGTGGCGGACGTGCTCGGCGAAGATCACGCCGCCGTCGAGGCCGGTCGAGGCCAGCACGCAGGCGAACTCCTCGCCGCCGTAGCGAGCGAACAGGTCCTCGCGCCGCATCCGCGACTTGAGGCGCCCGCTGACCTCCTTGAGCACCTGGTCGCCGGCCAGGTGGCCGTGCTCGTCGTTGACCTTCTTGAAGAAGTCGATGTCGAACATCACCAGCGACAGCGCGTGGCCGTGGCGCTTGGCGCCGGCCAGCTCGCGGTCGACGAACTCGAGGAAGTAGCGCTTGTTGTGGATGCCGGTGAGACCATCGAGGATGGTCATCCGGTAGATCTCTTCGTGGTACGCGCTCTCGATGTTCGCGCCCGACAGGAACTTGAAGATGGCGTCGCCGAAGCGCACCTGATCGCCGTCGGCGAGCGGCTGGCGCTGGACGCGCTGCTCGTTGACGAAGGTGCCGTTGGTCGAGCCGAGGTCCACCGCCCACCACGAGCCGTCGGCCTCGCGCAGCAGCTGGGCGTGGTGGCGCGAGACCGCCGAGCGCGAGATCACGAGGTCGGCGTCGGTGTCGCGGCCGACGATGTACAGCTGCTTGGCCAGCCCGGTGCGGCGGCCGATGTCGGGGCCCGGCGGGTGCAGGAGCACCAGACACGCCTCGCCGGTCGAGGTCGGCCGCGCCGGCTGCTCGATCGGAGCCGCCAGGATCAGCGTGCCGCTATTGCGAGTCTGGCTCACAGGGACCGTTCTGAGGGTTATATCGCGGTCCCCGGGGCCCGACGCAAGTTTCCCAGCTATTGCGGCCGCGGCGGGGGGGCGTGCAGACGTTCCCAGGGCGCGGTGACCCCGAGGTACTCGCCCCACTCGAAGCCCGACGCGTAGATGGCCTGCACCTGCGCCGGCGTGAGGATGCTGCCGACCCGGGCCTCGGCGCCCTCGAGGATCGCGCCCAGCCCGCCGGCGTACTGCAGCAGGCCCTTGACGTTGCGGTCGTACGGCGTGAGCGAGCCGTCGGCGACCGCCTGATCGGTGAACGCCACGACCTCGTCGTAGACGCCGGCGAACGCCTCGTCGAGCTTGGCCCGCTGATCGGGGGTGACGCCGGCGGCGGCCTCGGCGTCCTTGCGCAGCTGATCGAGGTCGGCGCGCCGCCCGCCGAGCGCCATCTCGAGCAGCGGCAGGATGCGCGCCTTGTACGCCTCCTCGCTCTCGCCGGGCTCGCGGCCGAGCAGCGCGGCGAGCTGCTCCTGGCGGCGCAGCCGGCGCTCGAGGCGCGACTCGCCCGGGCTGGTGGCGATCGTCGGCGGCGGCCCCGAGCCGCCGAGGCGCTTGCCGCCGAGCAGCCCGGCCAGCGGCGAGCCGCCCGGCCGCGCGTCGCTCGCCTCGGGCGCGGGCGGCGCCGCGGTCCAGGGATCGACCGCCGCGGCGGCGGGCCGCTGCGCGAGCTGACGCCGCAGCGCCCGGTTGTCGCGCCACAGGAGCAGCGCCGCCGCGCACGCCGCCACCAGCAGGCTGGGGACGATCCACCGCTTCATCGTGCTGACCGTAGCAGCCCCCCAGGCCGCGAGCATCTGGCTACGATGCGCCGCCATGAGCCGTACCTCGTCCTGCGCGGGCCTCGCGGCCGCCGCGCTCACCACCCTCGCGCTCGCGCGCGCCGCCCACGCCCAGAGCGCCGACGGCTATTCGGCCGGCCCCGGCCTCGGCGCCGACGGCGGCGGCGGCGAGCCCGGCGCGCCGTCGCCCGCCTACACCCAGGACCGCACGTTCGGCGCGACCCGCTTCTGGAAGCTCGACAAGGGCGCGATGGAGGCCGAGGTGTGGTGGCGCATCCGCGACCCGCGCCACGACGACGCCTACAACATCCTGCAGCTCGAGTTCGAGGTCGGCATCACCGATCGCATCCAGCTCGACGTCTACGAGAACCTGACCGACGAGGGCGGCAGCTGGACCCGCGAGGGCAGCCAGATCGAGGCGCGGATCGCGGTCGATCCGGTCTACGGCCGCACGCCGGGCAACCCGGTGGTCTACCTCGAGTGGCACCCGCTGCACCTGGGCCCGACCCGCGCCGAGGGGCGGCTCTTGCTCGGCGACGCGCTGTACGGCGCGAAGCTGTTCGGCGCGGCCAACCTGTTCTACGAGCAGAACGTCACCCGCAGCGGCGACGGCATGGGCGGCACGGTCTGGGTGCCCAACCCCGAGGCCGGGATCACCGCCGCCGCCAGCTACGAGGTGATCGATCGCCAGCGGCTGCGCGTCGGCGCCGAGCTGAAGTTCGCGCTGGAGAAGGAGCTGTTCGACGATCCCGCCTGGGAGCGGCAGCTGCTGATCGGCCCCAACGTCGCGACCCGGCTCAGCGGCGAGCGGCTCAAGCTGTTCGCGACCGCGCTGTTCGGCGTCACCGACGACGCCAAGCGGGTCGACGCCTACGTGATCGTCGCCAGCGCGCTGTGAGCGGCGCCGGCCGGGCGGCTCACAGCCCGAGCCAGTAGTTGGCCTTGACCATGACGACGTCGTCGGACGGCGCCCGCACCAGCGCCGCCAGATCGCGGCCGAGCGCGAACCGACCGTCGGTGACGCTGTCGCTCTGGCCGTGGCTCCAGATCACGAACGCCGACGAGCCCGGCCGGAACTCCCAGCGCAGCACGAACGTCGACCGCACCTCGCGCACGTCGAAGTCGGGCACGCCGAACGCGTACTCGGGCGCGCCGTCGCGGTCCTGATCGACGAAGTAGACGTCGTCCATCCGGGTCAGCTGGTCGGCGCGGTACGGCAGGTAGCGGGCGTCGTGGGCCGCGGCGCGGGTGGCGCCGGCCTGCTTGAGCTCGCGGTAGGCGCCGGTGGCGACGAACGGCTGGGCATAGAACTGCAGGCTCAGGTGCGGCGTGAACGTCCACGCGCCGCGCACGGTCAGCGCCGCGGTGTTCTGCTCGATCCGGCCGAAGACGTAGTGCGACGCGCCGGCGTCGTCGACCGCCTCCTCGACGAACTGATCGTGGGTGGCGCCGGTGGCGAAGGTCGGCCCGACGAACACCTCGATGTTGGACCGGGCCTGGACGTTGAGGCCGCCCTCGAAGCCGCTGTTCCAGTCGTCGGCCGCCCAGTTGCGGTGCAGCCCGAAGTTGGCCGAGAACGACACCCGCTTGCGGCCGTCGCTGGAGACGCCGCCGAAGACGTGGCCGACCGGATCGGTGCGCAGCGCCGGGCCGCCGCGGGTGCCGCCGGCGTCGATCATGTTGTTGTCGAGGCCGACGCCGCCGAAGACGTCCCAGAAGCTGGTGAACTGGACGTGGCCGTTGACGTTGCCGCCGTAGCCGAACAGCTCGGGCGCGGTGTTGCCGTAGACCCAGGCGTTGGTGTTGACCCGCCACGACAGCACGTCGTCGCCGGGCTCGTTGTCCTGGTACGAGCCGTACGCGAACTGCACCGCGCCGTCGACCGGGCCGTGGAAGCCGAGGTCGTTGGCCTCGAAGCCGGCGGTGCGGACGTCGCCGCCGACGCCGTAGCGCCAGTGCTTGCCGCCGACCTTGCCGAGATCCCACACCACGCCGGCGCCGCTGAGCGACGTGCGGGTCGGGTCGACCGCGAGGTGGTCGGCGTCGGGGCGCTGGTACAGGTGGCGGAAGTCGGTCTGCGTCGCGGTGATCGCGTCGGCGCTGCCGTGGACCCACGAGCCGAAGGTGCGCACGCCGAGGTTCCAGGTGTCGTCGCGGAACCGGTGCGACAGCTGGAGGCCGCCGGTGACCGCCTGATCGTGGAGCTCGTCCTCGAGGCCGGTGCCGTCGAGCCGGCGGGTCACGCTGGTGACCGCGGCGCCGACCGTGGTCGCGCCGGCGCGCAGGTCCTTCTTGAGCCGCACCAGGCCGTAGTTGGTGAGCGGCTCGACGACGGCGTGGCGGCGCTGGCCGGCCTCGTCGACCGCCGCGGCGCGCTCCTCGGCGGTCACCGCGTCGAGCACGCCGAACGACCAGCCGCCGGCGGTCTTGCCGCTGATCTTGGCGGCGCCGTAGATCGTCGTGCCGGTCGGCACCTCGGTGTAGACGCCGTCGATGTCGCCGTACGGCGCGGCGCCGATGCGGCGCGAGTAGAACAGCGTGTCGGTCGAGCCCGGGCCGTCGCCCTGCCCCAGCCCGACCTGGAAGATCTCGGTGCCCTCGACGAAGAACGGCCGCTTCTCGGCGAAGTAGGTCTCGTTGGCGGTCAGGTTGACCTGCGACGGATCGGCCTCGACCTGGCCGAAGTCGGGGTTGATCGTCACCGCGGCGGTGACCGCCGAGGTCAGCCCGAGCTTGGCGTCGAGGCCGACGCCGATCCGCGGATCGACCGCGTCGTGGAACGGATCGCCGGCGTCGTGCGGCGCGCGGCCGAGGCCGCCGGTGACGTAGGGCAAGAGCTCGATCCGGCGCCCGCCGCGCAGCCCGCGCACGCCCTCGAGCGCGCCGAACCGGCTGACGAAGCCGGGCTCGTTGCGCGGCGACGGCGACCACATGTCCTGCTCGCCGGTGCGGCCGACGAACCGCATCACCTGCACGCCCCACGGCTGATCGTCCT
The DNA here is from genome assembly GCA_016794525.1 of Myxococcales bacterium. Classification (GTDB taxonomy): domain Bacteria; phylum Myxococcota_A; class Polyangia; order Haliangiales; family Haliangiaceae; genus UBA2376. The sequence goes on along the minus strand of JAEUJY010000050.1, from coordinate 36,510 downwards.
CGGCGAAGCGCAGCTGGCCCAGCGGGATGCGGAACTCGGCGGTCCAGCCGCGCGCGTCGACCGCGCTGGCCCCGGCCCACACCGCGTCCCAGCTGCCGTCCTCGCTGGTGTCGTCGTACATCAGCACGTCGCGCTGCACGCCGGCGGCGTTGAGCGCGAAGCCGAACGCGGTGCGGCGGTCGTGGTACGAGTCGATCATCACGCCGACCCAGTCGGCGCTCGACTCCTGATCGCGGCGGTGCAAGAGGCGACGGATCGCGTCGGGCTGGTCGTCGTGGGCGCGCACCGCGACGTACAGCGCGCGATCGTCGTAGGCGATCTGGAACTCGGTGGCGTGGCCGGGCGGCGCGCCCTCCTTGGGCGACCGCTGCCAGAAGTCGGACGCGACCGGGACGTCGCGCCAGCCGGCGTCGTCGAGGTGACCGTCGACGGTGATCGCGCCGCTCTTGCGGACGGCGCGGGTCGAGCGGTCGCGCGCCGGGGCGGCGCTGTCGTCGGCGGCGGCGATCGCCGGCGAGGCCAGCACCAACAGCGCGAGGAGGATCCGGATCGTCATGTGCCCTCGTGGATGCGCAGCCCGCGCCGCCGGTGGACAACCGAGCGTACGCCGGGTCGATTCCGACGACGACCACCGTTCTGCGTGCGACAGCGTGCGACGCTACTGCGACGGGGGCGGGCGGCCGCTCTCGTCGCGGACGCGGGCGTGCTCCAGCAAGAGCTGGGTGGTGGGCAGGCCGACCTCGTCGGCGCCGACCACCTCGCACCCCGAGAACTCGAAGTGCCCGCTGTGCCAGTCGAGCACCGCCATCAGCCGCTCGCGGGCCGGCGCGTCGCTCTTGCCGATCTCGACCTTGACCACCCGGCCGCCGGCGACGAACAGCCGGGCCGCGCGGGTGCCGTCGATGACCACCAGGATCCCCGACTTGCGCTCGAACTCGAACAGCGACAGCAGCGTCGCCACCGAGATCTCGGCGAGATCGCCGCGCAGCATGCCGCCCTCGCCCGGGCCCCGCGGCGCGAACGCGGTGGCGCGGCGGACCCGGATCACCAGCTCCTCGTCGAGGAACGGCCGCGTGATGTAGTCGCGCACGCCGGAGCGGAACGCCTCGAGCCGGGTCAGGTCGGAGGCGTCGTCCGACACCATCACCACCGGCACGCTGGCCAGCCGCGGGTGGGCGGCCAGCGTCCGCACCAGCGTCGCGCCGTCGAGCCCGTCCATCGCGGTCGCGGTGATGATGCCGTCGGGGGGGCGGTGGGCGCAGGCGGCGTAGGCGCTGGCGCCGTCGGCGAACTCCTCGACGATGAAGCCGGCCCCGGCCAGCGCGGTGGCCATCCGCGCGCGCAGCGGCGCGGTGGGCTCGGCCAGGACGACGTGCAGCACGTCGGCGACCGCCGCCGGCGGCGGGGTCAGCTCCTCGATCAGGTCGTCGAGGTGGCGGGCGAACACGTCGGCGCCGCCCTCGACCTCGAGGAACTCGAAGCCCATGCCGACGTGGCGGCCGAGCGCGCGCGCCGCCGACGGCGACAGCAGGTGCGCGACCCGCGCGAACACCCGGAACGGCGTGCCGTCGGGCAGGGTCAGGTCGAGCTCGGTGACGGCGCCGGTCGGCAGCAGCTCGTCGGTGCGCACGAACGCGCCACGCCGCGACAGGTCCTCGGACTCGGCGACCACCCGCCGATCGAGTCGCTCGAACTCGACCCGACAGCGCGCCACCACGCGCGGTGCCCGGCTAGGCCGCGACCGTTGCATCGGCCTCGATCATATATGGCGGGGGCGTCGCGCGGGCGCTGGGCGGCGGGCAGCGCTGGGGATGCGACATGGGCGGGGATCCCCGGCGCTTCTTCGAGTGATCTTGGCTCTTTGCGCCAGAGTTCCTTGCAATCTTCGAAACTTTCATGAATCTTTGAAATGTCTGACTGCATCAATGATGCAGGTTCGCCGACTCCAGGAGCCGCCCACATGACTCTCGCCGCCAACCCCTCCGCGGAACTCGCACGCCCCGCCCTCTCGCGGGTGCCTGTGACCCAGCTCGCGGGGGTCTGCGCCGACCGCGGCGTGCCCGACCTCGCGCAGCGCCTGCTCGAGCTCGACCGCTGGATCGCCGGCGAGCTGCGCGACTTCGACCGTGCGCTGGCCACCGTGCCGCGCGGCGTGCGCGCGGTGCAGGCCGCGGCCCACCACCTGCTCGATCTCGGCGGCAAGCACCTGCGGCCGATGTGCGTCGCGCTGGCCGCCAAGTGCGGCACCGGCTTCGACGACCGCGCCCGCCAGCTGGCGATCGCGGTCGAGCTGGTCCACACCGCGACGTTGCTCCACGACGACGTCGTCGACGTCGCCGACACCCGCCGCGGCCAGCCCAGCGCCCGCGTGCTGTACGGCAACGCGGCGTCGATCTTCGCCGGCGACTGGCTGCTGGTCGAGGCGCTGCGCCGGATCCGCGCCACCGGCGACCTGGCGCTGCTCGACGGCATGCTGGGGATCATCGAGGAGATGATCCTGGCCGAGTCGCTGCAGCTCGAGCGCCGCGGCCACATCGACGGCGACGTCGCCGACTACGTCCGGGTCGCCGAGGGCAAGACCGCGGCCTTGTTCCGCTGGGCGATGGGCGCCGGGGCCCGGGCCGGCGGCTGCGCGCCGGCGGTGGTCGCCGCGCTCGAGTCGTACGGCGCCGACCTCGGCGTCGGCTTCCAGATCGTCGACGACTGCCTCGACTTCGCCGGCGACGTCGCGGTCACCGGCAAGGCGCTGTACACCGACCTGCGCGAGGGCAAGCTGACGCTGCCGCTGCTGATCGCGCTGCCGCGCGACCGCGAACTGGTGGCGCTGGTCGCCGCGGCGATCGCCGACGACGACGCGTCGATCGAGGAGCAGACCCGCCGCCACCTGGCGATCGGCCACCGCATTGCCGCCACCGGCGCGCTGGCCGAGGCCCGCGCCGAGGCCCAGGCCCGGATCAGCCGCGCGATCGCGGCGCTGGCGGTGCTGCCCGAGGGGCCGGCCCGCGCGGCGCTGACGACGGTCGCCGAGGCCACCGCCACCCGGGAGAAGTGACGTGCGCCCGACCAGCCGCATCGCCGGGTTCTACGCGCGGCCGCTGGCCGAGCGGGTGGCCCACGTGCAGCCGTCGCTGTCGCCGCAGGCCGGCGCGTGGCTGGCGCGCGGCGGCGGGCTCGACGTCGCCACCGCCGATCGCATGAGCGAGAACGTGATCGGCACGACCGGCCTGCCGCTGGCGCTGGCGCTCAACCTGCGCGTCAACCAGCGCGACTACCTGGTGCCGATGGCGGTCGAGGAGCCGTCGGTCGTGGCCGCGGCGTCGGCGGCGGCGCGGATGGCGCGGCTGGGCGGCGGCTTCACCGGCGACGCCGACCCGTCGTTGATGACCGCGCAGATCCACGTCGACGGCTGCGCCGACGCCGCCGCGGCGCCGGCGACGATCGCCGCGCTGGCCGGCGAGCTGTGCGCGCTGGGCGACGCCGCGATCCCGCGGATGGTGGCGCGCGGCGGCGGCTGCCGCGCGGCCCGGGCCCGGGTGCTCGACGCCGCCGAGGGCGCGGTCGTCGTCGAGCTCGACGTCGACGTCGGCGACGCGATGGGCGCCAACCTGATCGACACCGTCGCCGAGGCGGTGGCGCCGCGGATCGCCGAGGCGCTCGACGGCCACGCGCTGTTGCGCATCCTGACCAACCTCGCGCTCGGCCGCCGGGCCCGCGCCCGCTGCGAGCTGACCGCCGACGCGGTGGGCGGCGACGCGATCGCCGACGGCATCGCCCGCGCCAGCCGGTTCGCCGAGCTCGACGTCGCGCGCGCGGTGACCCACAACAAGGGCGTCATGAACGGCGTCGACGCCGCCGCGGTGGCGCTGGGCCAGGACTGGCGCGCGATCGAGGCCGGCGCCCACGGCTTCGCGGCGCTGGCCGGCGGCTACCGGCCGCTGGCCACCTGGCGCCGCACCGCCACCGGGCTGTGCGGCGCGATCGAGCTGCCGCTGGCGCTCGGGCTGGTCGGCGGCGGGACCCAGGCGCCCGGCGTGCGCGCCGCGCTCGAGCTGGTGGCGGTGACGTCGACGCAGGAGCTGGCGATCGTGCTGGCGGCGGTCGGCCTGGCCTCGAACCTCGCCGCGCTGCGGGCCCTCGCGAGCGAGGGCATCCAGCGCGGCCACATGCGGCTGCACGCGCGCCGCCTCGCCGGAGTTGCCCCATGACCGACACCGCCCTCGCCTCGTCCCCGTCGTCGCCCCCGGCCCCCGGCTCGGGCGCGATGTTCGACCGCATCGCCGGCCGCTACGACCTGCTCAACCGGGTCATGTCGTTCGGCGTCGACAAGCGCTGGCGCAAGAAGACCGTCGCCGCGCTGGCGCTGCCCAAGACCGACGCGTGCCGCGTGCTCGACGTCGCGACCGGCACCGGCGACCTGGCGATCGACATCGCCCGCCGCCACCCCGGCGCCGCGGTGATCGGCGTCGATCCGTCGGCCAAGATGATCGAGGTCGGCGCCGGCAAGGTGACCCGCTTCGACGGCCGGGTCAGCCTGGTGCTGGGCGACGCGCAGGCGCTGGCGTTCGACGACGGCAGCTTCGACGCCGTGACGATCGCGTTCGGCATCCGCAACGTGCCCGATCGCGCGCGCGGCCTGGCCGAGATGGCGCGGGTGTGCCGGGTCGGCGGCCGGGTGGCGATCCTCGAGCTGGGCGAGCCCACGCGCGGCGTGATGGCGCCGCTGGCGCGCTTCCACATCCGCCAGGTGGTGCCGCGGCTGGGCGCGCTCCTGTCGGGATCGAAGGAGTACCGCTACCTGCAGACGTCGATCGCGGCGTTCCCGCCGCCCGACGAGTTCGCGCAGCTGATGGCCGCCAACGGGCTGAAGGTGCTCGAGGTGGTGCCGCTGACCTTCGGCGTGTGCAACCTCTACGTCGGCACGCCGAGCCGGGGCGCGGCATGACCCACGCCGCGTCCGCCACGCTGGTCCGCACCGACGGACCGGGCGCGCCGCCGGCCGCGGCGGTGCTCGAGCGCGCCTTCGATCGGCTGGCGCGCCTCGAGCGCGCGGCGCTGGTGCAGGTGGCGCTGCCGGCGCCGCTGGCGCCCGCCGCGGCGCTCTTGCACGCCAGCCCCGACGCGGTGGTGTGGGAGCCGCGCGACGGCGGTGCGGCCTGGGCCGGCGCCGGCGTGGCGGCCGCGATCACCGCGCGCGGCCGCGGCCGGTTCGCCGAGATCGCGGCGGCGGCGGCGGCGATCGGCGCGCGGGCCGAGCGGATCGGCGAGGCGCCGGCGCCGCGCTGGTTCGGCGGCTTCGCGTTCGCGCCGGGCAGCGCCGACGCGCCGGCGTGGGCCGGGCTCGGCGACGCCAGCTTCGTCCTGCCGCGGTGGAGCTACGTCAAGGACGACGGCGACGCGCAGCTGGTGCTGACGCTGGCGCCCGGCGATCGACCGGAGCGCGCGACCTTGCACGCCGAGCTGGCCGCGGCGCTGGCCGCGCTGGCGACGCCGATCGCGGCGCCGGCCGCGGCGGTGGTGGCGCAGCACGACCTGCCGGCCAACCGGTGGCACGACGAGATCGAGCAGATCCGCGCGGCGATCGCCGGCAGCGAGCTGCGCAAGGTGGTGGCGGCGCGCGCCCGCGTGCTCGAGCTGGCCCGCGCGATCGATCCGGCGGCGGTGGTGGCCGAGCTCGGCCGGCGCCAGCCGGCGTGCACCCGGTTCGCGGTGGCGCGCGGCGGCGCGGCGTTCGTCGGCGCCAGCCCCGAGCGGCTGGTGCGCAAGCGCGGCCGCGTCGTCGACAGCGAGGCGCTGGCCGGCTCGTGCGCGCGCACCGGCGACGACGCCGCGGCCGCGGCCGCGCTGGCGGCGAGCGCCAAGGATCGCGCCGAGCACGCGTGGGTGGTGGCGGCGATCGAGGCGGCGCTGGCGCCGCGCTGCCGCACGCTCGACGTGCCGGGCGCGCCGGCGGTGCGCACGCTGCGCCAGATCCTGCACTTGCACACGCCGATCACCGGCGAGCTGGCCCACGGCGCGCACGTGCTCGAGCTGGTGGCGGCGCTGCACCCGACGCCCGCGGTCGGCGGCACCCCGACCGCCGACGCGGTGGCGTGGATCGCGGCGCACGAGCCGACGCCGCGCGGCTGGTACGCCTCGCCGGTCGGCTGGTTCGACGCCGCCGGCGACGGCGAGTTCGCGGTGGCGATCCGCTCGGGCCTGCTGGCCGGCGCGACCGCGACCCTGTTCGCCGGCGCCGGCATCGTCGCCGCGTCGGACCCCGCCGCCGAGCTGGCCGAGACCGAGCTGAAGCTGCGCGCGCTGTCCGACGCGCTGGGGCTGGAGGCGCCGCGGTGACCACGGCGGCGATCCAGACCGCGTGGGTCGATCTGATCGTCGCCAGCCTGGCCGACGCCGGGGTCACCCACGTCGTGCTGTCGCCGGGGTCGCGCTCGACGCCGCTGGCGCTGGCGCTGGCCCGCGCGCCGCGGCTGGCGCGGCGGGTGGTGATCGACGAGCGCAGCGCCGGCTTCGTCGCGCTGGGCGCGGCCCGCGCCAGCGGCCAGCCGGCCGCGCTGATCTGCACCTCGGGCACCGCGCCCGCGCACTACGCGCCGGCGGTGATCGAGGCGTCGCTGGCCGGCGTGCCGCTGATCGTCGTCTCGGCCGACCGCCCGACCGCGCTGCACGGCGCCGGCGCGTCGCAGACGATCGATCAGCAGCGGCTGTTCGGCGGCTTCGTCCGGCGGTTCGACGACCTCGGCGTCGCCGACGGCGGCGCGGTCGCGCTGGCCGCCGCGCGGCGCAAGGTGTTCCAGGCGGTGCTCGCCGCGCGCGGCCCGTCGCCGGGGCCGGCGCACCTGAACGTGCCGCTGGTGAAGCCGCTCGAGCCGGCGCCGCCGGTGACCGCCGCCGAGCACGCCGCGGTCGCCGAGGTCGCGCGGCTGATCGCGCTGCCGCCGCCGGTGGCCGCGCCGTCGCGGCTGCGGGTCGCCGACGCCGCGCTGGCCGACGCCGCGGCCCGCCTCGCCGCCGCGCCGCGCGGGGTGATCCTCGCGACCGCCGCGTCGGTGGCCCGCGCCGCCGACCGCGCCGCGGTGGCCGCGCTGGCCCGCGCCACCGGCTACCCGATCGTCGCCGAGGCCGGCAGCCAGCTGCGGTTCGCGCCGCGCGCCGACGACGTCGTCGTGGTCGAGCACGGCGGGCTGATCGCGGCGAGCCCGCTGGGCGCGGCGCTGGCGCCGAGCCTGGTGCTGCAGCTCGGCGGCGAGCCGGTGGCGATGGCGTGGCCGCGGCTGGCCGCCGACGCCGCGCGGGTGATCGTCGCCGACGGCGGCTGGCCCGACGGCGACTCGCGCGCCGACGCGCTGCTGCTCGGCGAGGTCGCCGACACGCTGACCCGGCTGGCGGCGGCGCTGCCCGCGCCGAGCGCCGGCTGGGCCGCGGCGTGGCGCGACGCCGATCGCCGGGTCGCCGCGGCGATGACAGCGGCGCGCGCGTGGCCGGGGCCGTGGGGCGAGCCCGAGTTGCTGGCCCGCGTGGTCGCCGGCCTCGCCGACGGCGCGCTGCTGGCGATCGGCAACTCGCTGCCGATCCGCGTGATCGACGAGGTGCCGGCGACCACCGCCGACGTCCGCGTGCTGACCCAGCGCGGCGCCGCCGGCATCGACGGGCTGATCGCCGGCGCCGCCGGCGCGGCGTGGGCCAGCGGCCGGCCGACGACGCTGGTGCTCGGCGACGTGGCGTTCGCCCACGACGTCGGCAGCCTGGCGACGCTCGCCGGCCTGCCGGTGACGGTCGTCGTCGTCGACAACCGCGGCGGCCACATCTTCGACGACCTGCCGCTGGCGGCGGCCGGCGTCGACGCCGCGGTCTACCGCGAGCTGTGGCTGACCCCGCCGGCGCTCGATCCAGTGGCGGTGGCCGCCGGCTTCGGCGTCGCCGCGACGTCCGTCCGAAATCCGGACGAGCTGGCGGCGGCGTGGTCCCGCGGCGGCGCCGGCCCGCGGCTGATCCACGCGGTGGTCGCCGCCGACGGCGCCCGCGCGACCCGGGCCCGGGCGCTGGCCCAGCTGGCCGCGCCGGCCACCCCGACGCCGCCCGCCGCCGCGGCCCGCGCGGCGGAGGCGACGCCATGACCACGGTCGTCGCGTCGAGCGGCAGCGCCGGCCGCGTCCGCGCGTGGATCGGCGCCGCGCGCCTGCGCACGCTGCCCGCCGCGGTCGCGCCGGTCGCGGTCGGGGTCGGCTGCGCCCACGCCGCCGGCGCGGTGGCGTGGGGGCCGGCGATCGCCGCGCTGGTCGGCGCGATCCTGATCCAGATCGGCACCAACTTCGCCAACGACGTCTTCGACGCCGAGAAGGGCGCCGACACGCCGGATCGCAAGGGCCCGGTGCGCGCGGTCGCCGCCGGGCTGATCAGCGCCCGCGCGATGAAGGCGGCGATGATCGCGACCTTCGCGCTGGCGGTCGCCGTCGGCGGCTACCTCACCGCGGTCGGCGGCTGGCCGATCGTCGCGATCGGCGTGGCGTCGATCGCCGCCGGCGTGCTGTACACCGGCGGGCCGTGGCCGCTCGGCTACCACGGCCTCGGCGACGTCTTCGTGATGATCTTCTTCGGTCAGGTCGCGGTCGGCGGCACCACCTACGTCGCGCTGGGGCGCGTCACCAGCCTGGCGATGGCGCTGTCGGTGCCGGTCGGCGCGGTCGCCACCGCGATCCTCGTCGTCAACAACCTGCGCGATCGCGACACCGACGTGCGCGTCGGCAAGCGCACGCTGGCGGTGCGGTGGGGCCGGCGTTTCGCGCTCGCCGAGTACGCCGGCCTCTTGTTCGTCGCCCACGCGGTGCCGCTGGCGCTGGCCGTCGCCGGCCGGCCGTGGCTGGCGCTGGGCGCGCTGACGGCGCCGCTGGCCATCGCCCGCACCCGGGCGCTGGTGCGCGCGGTGCCCGGCCCGGCGATGAACGGCCTGCTGGCCGCGACCGCGCAGCTGCTGTTGCTGCAGGCCGCGGCGCTCACCGCGGCGCTGTTCCTCGGCTGATGCGCGCGACGACGACCGCCGTGACCTGGGCGGTGGCCGCCACCGGCGCGGCGGCGCGCGGGCGGTGGCCGACCCGGGCCGCGACGATCCTCGCGCTCACCGACGGCGACGCCCGCGGCTTCGGCGAGGCCGCGCCCCTGCCCGGCTTCGGCGACGATCCGCTGCCGCGCGCGACCGCCGAGCTCGCCGCGTGGCAGCGCGATCCGCGCGCGCCGATCACCAGCCCCAGCGCGGCGTGGGCGATCGCCACCGCCACCGCCAGCCTCGCCGCGGCGCGCGCCGGCCAGCCGCTGGCGCAGGCGTGGGGCGCGCCGGCCGACGCCGCGCTCGCCGCCGCCGCGGTGGTCGACGAACCGGCCGCGGCGCTCGCCGCGCTGGCCGCCGGCGCCCGCGGGCTCAAGCTCAAGCTCGACGGCGTCGACGATCGCGCGCGGGTCGCGGCGATCCGCGCGGTCGCGCCCGGCGCGCGCCTCACCGCCGACGCCAACCAGGCGTGGCCGCGGGCCGAGGTCGCCGACCGCCTCGCGGCGCTGGCCGGCTTCGGGCTCGCCTACGTCGAGGAGCCCGCGCCGGGGCTGACCGACGCGCTGCCGGCGGCGCCGGCGGTGCCGATCGCCCTCGACGAGAGCCTGGCCGCGCCCGATCGCGATCGCTGGCTGCCGGCGGCGCTGGCCGGCGGCGCGATCGGCGCGCTGATCCTCAAGCCGACGGTGCTGGGCCCGGCGGCGTGCCGCGCGCTGGCGGCCCAGGCCCGCGCCCACGGCGTGGCGGCGCTGATCAGCCACGCGCTCGAGGGGCCGATCGCCTTCGCCGCCGCCCGCGCGCTGGCGCTGGCGCTGGCGCCGACGGCGATCCACGGCCTCGGCGACCACCCGGCGCTGGCGGCGTGGGGCCCGCTCGCCGCGGTCGCCGACGGGCTCGGGCTCGCGCCGCGCGACCTCGATCGCGCGATCGCGCGGCTGGCGGTGGCGCCGTGACGCTGTCGATCGTCGCCGCCGCGCGGGAGGCCGGCGCGCGCCCCGCGCTGATCACCGCCGACGCCACCCTCGACTTCGCCGGGCTGGCCGCCGCCGCCGCCGCCGCCGCGCTGCCAACCGCTGCCCCCGGCCACGCCGCACCGCTGATCGCCCAGGCCGACGTCGCCACGGTCGTCGCGATCGTCGCCGCGCTCGAGCGCCGCCAGCCGCTGGCGCTGATCCCGGCGCGCACCAGCGCCGACGAGCGCGCCGCGCTGGTGGCGCGGGTCGCCGCGACGCCGGTGCCCGCCGACACCGCGTTCGTCGTGTTCACCGCCGGCTCCACCGGCCGGCCCAAGGGCGTCGTGCTGTCGCGCGCCGCCGCCGCCGGCGCCGCCGCGATCAGCGCCGCGCACTTCGGCTGGCGCGACGACGACGCCTGGCTGCTGGCGCTGCCGCTCGGCCACGTCGGCGGCCTGGCGATCGTCGTGCGCTGCCTGGCCGGGCGGCGGCCGATCGTGCTCGGCGACGCGCGCGGGCTCGCCCACCCGACGGTGTCGCTGGCGTCGCTGGTGCCGGCGCAGCTGACCGCCTTCCTCGACGATCCCGCGGCGCGGCCGGGGCCGCGGCTGCGGGCGATCTTGCTGGGCGGCGCCGCCGCCGCGCCGGCGCTGGTCGCGCGGGCCCGCGCCCGCGGCTTGCCGGTCGTCACCACCTACGGCATGAGCGAGACCTTCGGCCAGGTCGCCACCGGCGACGCCGCCACCGCACCCGACGCCGTCGGTGCGCCGCTGCCGGGCGTCACGATCGTCGGCGGCACCGCGGCGGCGCCGGCGCCGCTGGTCGTGCGCAGCCCGGCGCTGATGACCGGCTACCTCGACGAGCCGACGCCGTCGCTGGCCGCCGGCTTCGCCACCCGCGACCTCGGCCACGTCGACGCCGACGGCGTCCACGTCGTCGGCCGCGTCGACGACGTCATCATCACCGGCGGCGAGAACGTCTACCCCGCCGCCGTCGAGGCCCGCCTGGCCGCGCTGCCCGGCGTCACCGCCGCGGCGGTGGTCGGGCTCGCCGACGACCGCTGGGGCGAGCTGGTCGCCGCCGCGCTGGTCGCCGACGCCACCTACGATCCGCTCGCCGCCGCCGCGGCGATCGCCACCTGGCCCGCCCACCAGCGGCCGCGCCGCCTCGCGCTGGTCGACGCGCTGCCGCTGTCGGCCGCCGGCAAGGTCGACCGCCGCGCCGTCGCCGATCACCTGCGGCGGTGCAGCTTCGCCGCCGACATCCAGCCCGCCTCGTCGGCGCGCACGCCGAACGCGGCGCGGTAGCTGCGGCCGTAGCGCAGCGCCCAGCTGGCCGCGGTGGGCGTCGCGGCCTCGCCGCGCACCGCCACCGCCAGGCTGTGGCAGCGATCGCGCACGATCACCGGCGGCACGATCACCTCGCCGTCGGCCGGCACCGTCAGCAGCACGTCGATGTGTTCGTGGGACATCACCAGCGTCACCGTGTAGCGGCCCGGCGCCAGGCCGACCAGGCGATAGCCGCCGTCGACGTCGGGGCGCGCCGCGGCGCCGGCCAGGTTGCGCGTGCAGTAGACCGGCCCGCCGTCGGCCGCCAGCACCGGGATCGCGACCGCGCCGCGCCCCCGGGTCGTCCCATCGTCGGCGCGGGCGGCGCCGGCCGCCGCGAGGAGCATCACCACGATCGCGATCCGCATGCCGCATCGTCGCCGGCCCCACCCCCGCCCACCATGGCGCCGGGCTAACAGCCGATCCAGCGCCGCGGCCGCGGGTCGCGCGGGGTGTCGCACCCCCGGCGACCGCCCGTGGGTGCGCTGACACGTCCATTGCGCCGACGCACCCGACGGCGCTACCGTGTGCAGTCGAGTGCCCGACGAGCTGTTGTTCGACGCTGGCGAGCGCTTCGAGGTCCGACGCCAGCTCGGCGCCGGCGGGATGGGCGTCGTCTACGAGGCCTACGATCGCGAGCTCCAGGAGCTGGTCGCGCTCAAGACCTTGCGCGACGCCGACGGCGTGTGGCTGACCCGGTTCAAGCAGGAGTTCCGGTCGCTGCACGACCTGGCCCACCGCAACCTGGTGGCGTTCGGCGAGTTCTTCGACGGTCCGACCGAGCCGTTCTTCTCGATGGAGCTGATCCGCGGCGTCGACGTGCTCACCTACGTGCGCGGCGACGCCGGGCCGGCCGCGGCCGGCGCCCCCCCGGCGTACGACGAGCGCCGCCTGCGGGCCGCGCTGCACCAGCTGGCGCAGGGCCTCGCCGCGCTCCACGGCGTCGGCAAGGTGCACCGCGACGTCAAGCCGGCCAACGTGCTGGTGGCCGACGACGGCCGGGTGACGCTGGTCGACTTCGGCCTGGTCGCCGATCGCCGCGGGGCCCGGCTGTCGACCGCCGGCGACCTGGTCGGCACCGTCGAGTACATGGCGCCCGAGCAGGCGCTGGCCGGCGACCTCACGGCCGCCGCCGACTGGTACAGCGTCGGCGTCGTGCTGTTCGAGGCCCTGACCGGGCAGCTGCCCCACGGCGGCGCGTCGCCGTTCGAGATCATCATCAACAAGCGCGAGGCGGCGGCGCCGGCGCCCCGGCAGCTCGCGCCCGCGACCCCGGCCGATCTCGACGCGCTGTGCGTCGCGCTCCTGGCCACCGATCCGGCGCAGCGGCCAGGCGCCACCGAGATCCTGGCCGCGCTGGCCGGCGCGCCGACCGCGGCCGCGGCGATCGCGCCCGTCCCGCCGACCGCGCCGGCGCTGTTCGTCGGGCGCGGCCCCGAGCTGGCGGCGCTGCGCGCGGCCTACGCCGACGTCCACGATCAGCCGCTGGTCGTCCTGGTCGAGGGCGCGTCGGGGGTCGGCAAGAGCCACCTCGTCGAGCACTTCCTCGAGCAGCTCGCCCACGACGCGCCGGGCGCGGTGATCCTCAGCGGGCGTTGCTACGAGCGCGAGGCGGTGCCGTTCAAGGCCCTCGACGGCATCGCCGATCACCTCGCGAGCTACCTGGCGCGGCTGCCGGCGCCGGCGGTCGCCGCGGTGCTGCCGCGCCGCCCGGCGCTGCTGGGCCGGTTGTTCCCGGCGCTCAAGCGGGTCGAGGCGATCGCCGCCGCCGACCCGGTGCCCGACGTCCCCGATCCCCACGACCAGCGGCAGCGCATGTTCGCCGCGTTCCGCGAGCTGTTCCTGCGGCTCGCCGAGCGCGGCCCGGTGGTGTGGTTCATCGACGACCTGCAGTGGACCGACGCCGACAGCCTCGTGCTGCTCGGCGAGCTCCTCGCCCACGAGGACCGCCTGCCGGTGCTGATCGTCGCCACCGTGCGCCCGATCGACGACCCCGCGCGCCACGCGCTCCTGGCGACGGTCGAGCGGCTCGCGCCGACGCGGCGGTTGCCGCTGCACGAGCTGCCGCCGGGCGAGGCGCGCGCGCTGGCGGCGCAGCTCCTGCCCGGGTACCGCGCGGCGACGCTCGACGCGATGGCGGCCGACGCCGGTGGTCACCCGATGCTGCTGGTCGAGCTGGCCCGGCACGTCGACGCGACCGACGTCCGCACGACCGCGGCCACCACCCTCGAGGAGATGCTGACCCGCCGCATCGGCCGGCTGACGCCGGCGGCCCGCGCGCTGCTCGAGGTGCTCGCGGTGTTCGGCGGGCCGCTGGCCCAGGACGTCGCGGCGCTCGCCGCCGAGCTGTCGACCGCCGAGCAGGTCAAGGCGACCGCCGCGCTGCGGGCCGCGCACCTGGTGCGCACCGACGGCACCCGCCGCTCCGATCGCGTCGTCGCGTACCACGATCGCGTCCGCGAACACGTCGACGCCCAGCTCACCGCGGCGCGGCGCCGCCTGCTCCACGAGCGGCTCGCGCTGGCGATGGAGCGCACCGGCCTGGCCGCGGCCAACCCGCACGCGCTGGTGCGCCACGCCCGCGCCGCCGGCCGCAACACGCTGGCCGCGAGCTACGCGCTGGCCGCGGCCCGCCGCGCCGTCGACGCGCTGGCCTTCGATCAGGCCGCCGAGTACTTCGCCGAGGCGATCGAGCTCGGCACCCACGACGAGGCCGCGCTGCGCGGGCTGCAGATCGAGCGCGCCACCGCGCTGATGCACGCCGGCCGCGGCCCCGAGGCCGCCGCCACGTTCATGGCCGCCGCCCACGGCGCCGAGCCGGCGGTGCGCCTCGACTGCCAGCGCCAGGCCGCCGAGCAGTGGATCATCACCGGCCACCTGCAGCAGGGCATGGCGGCGCTGCGATCGTCGCTCGACGACATCGGCGAGCCGCCGGCCGGCAGCCCGCGGCGCGCGCTGGCGCGGGTGCTGTGGCACCGCGCCCGGCTGCGGCTGCGCGGCACCGGCGCCACCCGCCGCCTCGAGAGCCAGGTCCCGGTCGAGACGCTGCGCCGGCTCGACGTGCTGCGCGCCGTGGCCCACGGGCTGGCGATGATCGACAACATCCGCGGCGCCGACTTCAACGGCCGCTACCTCCTGCTGGCGCTCAAGACCGGCGAGCCGCGGCGGCTGGTCGGCGCGCTGGCCACCGAGATCGTCTTCCTCGCCAGCCAGGCCGGGCGCGCCGGCCTGCACGCGCGCCGGCTCTACGACGAGCTGGGGCCGCTGGCCGAGGCGTGCCCCGATCGCGCCTACGCCCGGACCTGGCTGTTGCTCGCCGACGGCGCGGCCAGCTTCTTCGAGGGCCGGTTCCGCGCGGCCGCCGCGACCCTGGCCCAGGCCGAGGAGATCTTCGCCGAGGGCCCTCGCGGCCTGACCTACGAGAAGAACAACACCCGCGTGTTCCGCGTCCACGCGCTGCGCATGCTGGGCGCGGTGCAGCAGCACGGCGCGCTGATCGCCGAGCTGGTGCGCGCCGGCCGCCAGCGCGGCGACCGCTACCTCGAGACCTCGCTGCGGCTGTTGCAGGTGCAGTCGCTCCTGGCCCGCGGCGACGTCGCCGAGGCGCGCCGCAACATCGACGACGCGACCTGGACCCCGCCCGAGCACGGCTACCACCTGCAGCACTGGTACGAGCTGCGAGCGCGGGTCGAGCTGGCGCTGTACGAGGGCGACGCCGGGCCGGCGTTCGCGCGGCTGACCCCAGCGTTCGCCGCGCTCCGGCGCTCGCTGTTGTTGCGGGTCAAGCTGGTGCGGGCCGACGCGGTGTACCTGGAGGCGCGGCTGGCGCTGGCGGCGATGCACGCCGGCCACCCGGTGCCGCGGGGGCGCGACCTGATCGCCCGCGCGATCGCCGAGCTCGACGCCGAGCGGGTCGGCTACGCCTCGGTGTTCGCGCTGCTGCTGCGCGCCGGCGTCGCCGGGCTCGACCCCGCCACGCGCCGCGACGAGACCGTGCGCTGCCTGCGCGACGCGCTCGCGCTGGCCACCGCCAACGACATGGCGATCCAGGCGGCCGCGGCCCAGGCGCTGCTCGGCGCGTTGCTCGAGGGCGGCGGCGGCGCCGCCTACCGCGCCGCCGCCGCCGGCTACGTCGCGCAGCACCGGATCGCCGAGCCCGACCGGTTCTTCGCCCTCGTCGCCTCGGTCGGCGCGGCGCCGCGCGCCGCGGCGGCGTCCGCCGGGTGAGCGCCGCCGCCTCGCGGGCGGATCTTGCCGCCGCGTGCCCGGCCCGGGCGCGCCCCGCTCGTGTACAGTAGCGGCGATGGCGATCCGCTGGCTCGACGAGCCTGCCCAGCGCGCGTTCGCGCAGGCCGTCGAGGGCGTCGAACGCGCCTCGGCGGCCGAGCTGGTGGTCGCGGTGCGTCGGCGGGCCCGGGCCTGGCCCCACGTCCCGCTGGCGGTAGGCATCGTCGGCGCCTGGCTCGGCCTGGCGTTCATGCTGTACAGCGATCACGCGTTCGGCCTGGCGTCGTTCCTGATCGATCCGCTGCTGGCCGGCGCGCTGGCCGGCGGCGCCGCGACGCTGGCCACGCCGCTGGTGCGCTGGCTGACCCCGGCCGGCGTCCGCCGCCGCGCGGTCGTCGCCGCGGCGCGGGCGGTGTTCGTCGAGCGCGGCGTGCACCACACCGGCGGCCGCACCGGCGTGCTGGTCTACTGCGCGCTGGCCGAGCGGATGGCCGCGGTGGTCGCCGACACCGGCGTCGTCACCGCGGTGCCGGCCGCGACGCTGGCGCGCCACGAGGCGGCCATCGATCGCGCGCTGGCCCAGGGCGGCGCCGCCACCGCCGCGGCGATCGCCGCGCTCGGCCCCGACCTCGCCGCCGCGCTGCCGCGCGCGACCGACGACATCAACGAGCTGCCCGACGCGCTCGATCACGACCTCGAGCGGAGGCCGCGCTCGTGACCCGCGGGCGTCGCTGGTGGCTCGCCGCGATCGCGCTGGCCGCGATCGCCGTGCCGGCGCTGGCCTGGGCCCGGCCCGGCGGCGGCGACAGCTACTCCGGCGGCGGCGGCCACGGCGGCGGCGGCGGCTCGGGCGGGGGCGGCGGCGACGGCGGCGCGATCTTCGAGCTGATCTTCCAGCTGATCCGGCTGTGCTTCTACTACCCCAAGGTCGGCATCCCGATCTTGCTGCTGGTGATCGCCTTCATCGCCTACGGCATGTGGGTGAAGCACAAGAACAAGGACTGGGACAGCGGCCCGCCGGTCGAGCTCGAGCAGTCGGTCGCGTCGATCGACGACCTGCTGCGCGTCGATCCCGACTTCTCGCGGGTGGTGTTCGAGGACTTCATGTTCCGGCTGTACGCGACCGCCCACGGCGCCCGCGGCCTGCCCGGCCGCCTCGACGAACTGGCCCCGTACGTCGGACCCGAGGCGCGCGCCGCGCTCGCCAACCGCCCGCCCGCCGGCCAGCCGGTCCACGGCGTCGTCATCGGCGCGATGCGTACCTACCGGGTCAGCGTGCCCACCGCCGACGAGCTGGCCGCCGGCGACGCGGTGGTGCAGGTCGGCCTCGAGTTCGAGGCCAACTACTCGGTCGGCACCGGCGACGGCGGCAAGCGCTTCGCCGTCGAGCGCTGGCTGGTGCGCCGCGCCGCGACGGCCCGCACCCGGCCGCCGCACCAGGATCGCAGCTTCCCCTGCCCCAACTGCGGCGCGCCGTGGCAGACCGTCGACGCCGCCGGCACCCAGCGCTGCCCGTCGTGCGGCGAGATCGTCGACAACGGCCGGTTCGACTGGCAGGTCGTCGAGATCGGCCTGCGCCACGAGCGCACCAACCTGCCGAGCCTCGCCGAGGAGACCCCCGAGCGCGGCACCGACCTGCCGACGTACCGCGACGATCACCTCGACCAGCGCTGGCTGCAGCTGACCGCCGAAGATCCGGCGATCGCCGAGGCGTCGATCCTGGCCCGGCTCCACTACGTCTACCGCGTCGTCAACGACGCCTGGACCGCCAACGATCTGGGCCCGGCCCGCGCGGTCGTGTCCGACGGCCTCGCCGACTACCTGCAGTACTGGCTCGACGCGTACAAGAAGCAGGGCCTGCGCAACGTCCTCGAGGACATGCGCATCACCCACCAGGTCCCGGCCAAGCTGATCCGCGACAAGCACTTCGACGCGCTGACGATCCGCATCTGGGGCACCGGCAAGGACTACGTCATCAAGACCGCCGACGGCAGCCACGTCCGCGGCTCGAAGCACCGCGAGCGCAAGTACTCCGAGTACTGGACGCTGATCCGCAGCGCCGGGCGCAAGGGGCCGCCCAAGGCCGACGGCGCGTGCAGCAACTGCGGCGCCCCGCTGACGGTCACCGCCGCCGGCGCCTGTGCCCACTGCGGCACCCACGTCACCGCCGGCGAGTTCGACTGGGTGCTTTCGAAGATCGAGCAGGACGACTCCTACCGCGGGTGAGCGGCGCGCTTGCCCGCTCGCGGCCGCGCGCCTTCCTGGAGCGCCTCGCGCTCGCGGCCGCTGGCGCCTGCGCCCCGCGGTGGCGACGAGCGGCGGGCGGCGCCCCACCCGCGGCGCCCACCTGCGTTGGAGCCGCCGCGGGCTCGCCGCCGACTTGGGGCGGGGCCGCTTCGCCATCTCCCACGTGGGACGGGGGAACCCTATACGGCCGCCCATCGGCGTGCACGAAGCGTAGCTTGCCGGGCGCGGCACCCTCGACCCGCAGGCGGCCATCGTGCGCCGCCTTGTGGTGCGCCGAGCACAGCGCCGCCAGCTTGCTCGGCGTGTGCGTGCCGCCCTGCGCGCGCGGCACGATGTGATGCACGTCGACGTACCGCGCGTTGCGGCACCCCGGCACCACGCACCGTCCCCGGTCCCGCCGCAGCACGGCGCGCCGGGTCCGCGGCGGGATCGTCTTGGTCACCCGCGCCGGCTGGTCGCCGTCGACGCGCCCGAGCAACTCCGCGTCGCACGACGCCTGCGCCAGCTCCGCTTGGCTGATCTCGATCGTGTGCCCGGCGACGTCCTGCCACGCGCGAATACAGTCGGTGCACCGCGTGATCGCGATCTGATACATGGGCCTCGACGCCGCCGCCGAACCCGCCGCCGCCGCGGAGCCCGCCGCCGCATCTCCCACGTGGGATCCGGCGCCCGCCAGCTGCCCATCGCACAAGGTCGCCAGCAGGTCGCCGTCGGTCAGCGGGTGCCCGCAGGCCGCCTCCAGCGCGCGGCGGGCCGCGGTGAACTTGCCCAGCACCGCCGCCGGCAGCAGCAGCCGCAGCTCGTGCAGCCGCGCGGCGGGGTCCGGCGGGTCGTCGGGTGAATCGCCCCGCCGTCGCCCGCTCACCATGTCCTCGATCTCCCGCACGGTGTGCTGGGCCGCCGCCTTCAGCCACGCCGCCTCGGTGTCGACCGTCGCGACCCGGGTCAGCTCCCGCGCCGCGCTGTAGGCGACGTCGCCGGCGGACATCGCGGCCCGCAGCTTCGGCAAGACCGCCAGCGCGTCAGCTACCCGCAACCGCTCGCGCGCCGGTCCCGGCGCGTAGCCCAGCACGCGCTCGACGTACTCGAAGAACGACGCGAAGCCCAGCTCGCGATGGACGCCAAGCGCCCGCGCCCGCCGCAGCCACGCGGCCTCCTCGACGTCGAGCGCCGCCCGCCGTCGCGCCAGCCCGCGCAGCGTCCGGTCGACCTCGCGCCAATCGTCCACGCCCGCCGCGCCCACCGGCCCAGCCGCCGCCTCGTCCACCATCGGTCCGCCCGCTGCCCTGTCCACCATGCCCCAACCTCTCAGCAAGCCGCGCGCCAGCCGCAACCCCGCGACGCCTCGCGACGTCCGTCCGAATCTCGGACAAAACGGCCGGATTCCGTCCGGTTTCGTCCGGCGCTCCGGCCATCCCCGGACACCCGCGGATGTCCGGCCCCGGACACTCGCCAGCCCTCGCCGCCCGATGCCATCGACGCGGCTACCGCCCGAACAGCAGCCGACGGGTCAGCCAGCGCTTGCCGCGCTCGATCACCAGCCGCTTGCCAAGCTCGAACGCCAGCGCGCGCAGCTGGGCCGGCTCGTCGGGCCCCGGCGTCCGCGGCAGCTCGATCGCGATCTCGACCGGCTGATCGCCGAACACGCCGCCCACCGCCGACAGCTTGCCGGCGGCGTAGCGCAGCGCGAAGTCGGCGTCGCCCGGCAGCTCGACCCGCGCCTCGAGCTCCTCGAGCGCGAACACCCACGACAGCGGCGTTCGCAGCACCGTGCGCCCGGCGCGGAACCGATCGAGGTGCAGCCGCACCTGGCCCAGCTCGGGCCACGCGGTGGTCACGACCAGCGCCAGATCGCTGTCGACCACCTCGAGCCCGCCCAGCGTGAGCACCCGGCGCTCGCGCTGCGGCAGATCGAGCGCACCGGCCCCCGAGATCGCGATGTGCGCGCCGCGCACGAAGACGCGGCGCGGCTCGTGCGCGAACACCACCGCGCCCAGCGGCGCGACGTCGACCTCGAGGTGATCGATCGCCAGCCGCAGCGTGCCGAGGTGGTGGCGCTCGACCACCAGATCGTCGACCGCGACCCGGCCGCGCACCAGGCCCAGCTCGACCGCGCCGACCCGGGCCTCGCCGTCGAGCGACTGCGCCAGCCGGTCGCGCACGGTGTCGGCGGCCCGGCCGGCCAGCGCGTAGCCCAGGATCACCAGCAGGAGCGGGTAGCCGACCACCACCACCAGCGCCGCGGCCACGAGCTTGGTCCGACGACGTGCCACGCCCTCGTTTACCACGGGGCCCCGTGAATACGCGCTACCCCACCGCCGTCCCAGCCACAACCCCATGTTGACCCGCATCGCCCTCCCCGCCCTGGCGGCCGCTGCCGCCCTGATCGCCACCGCGCCGCTGACCCACGACAGCGCCCAGGCCCGCCCGGTCATGGCGCCGCCGCCGTCGGGCGCCAACCCGCAGTTCGAGCGGCTGCGCGCCGAGAACGTCCGGCTGCGCGCCGAGCTGGGGCAGCTGCGCAGCTCGATCGACGACGGCCTCGACCGGATCGACGGCCTCGCCCGGTCGAGCCGGGATCGCCGCCTGAGCTTCCGCCTGCACCGCGCGATCGAGGACCTGCGCGCGCAGCTTGGCGGCGACGACGGCTGGGATCAGCCCGGCGGCTGGGATCAGCCCGGCGGGTGGGACCGCCCGGGCCCGTGGCAGCCGCAGCCGCAGCCGCAGCCGCAGCCGGGCTACGGCGCGATGAGCCCCGACGACTTCGCGCGCCTGCAGGCGCAGATCACCGCGGCGACCTTCCCGACCGACCAGATGAACGTCATCAGCGCCGCCTCCAGCCGCAACCGCTTCACCGTCGATCAGGTGACCTCGCTGATGCGCATGATGGCGTTCGACGACGCGCGCATCGAGATCGCCGTGCTGCTCGCGCCGCGGGTGGTCGACGGCAACCGCTTCTACCTGACGCTCGACGCGCTGCAGTTCTCGAGCTCGAAGGACGCGCTGCGCCAGCGCGTGCAGTTCTGAGCTCCAGCCAGGTCACGTCGACGCCGCGCGGCCGGCCAGCGCGATCGCCGCGCCGACGACCAGCGCGGCGCCCACCAGCGCCAGCGGCGTGAGGCGCTCGCCGAGGACGATCGCGGCGAGCGCCGCCGCGACCACCGGCTCGAGCGCGGCGATCACGCTGGCTCGGGTCGCGGGCAGGTGGCGCAGCCCGGCGGCGTAGCAGAGGTACGCGAGGTACGTCGACAGCGTCGCCATCGCCGCGAGGTAGGCCCACGCCGCCGGCGGGTGCGCGGCGACGGTGACGAACGGCGCCAGGCCGAGCGCCCCGACCGGCATCGCGACTGCGTACAGCGCAGCCGGCGCGTGGCGGGTGAACGCGCGCTTGCCCCACAGGTAGTAGAGCGCGTAGGTCGCGCCGGCCACCACGCCGAGCCCGACCGCGCGGCCGGTGGCGCGCCCGTCGGCGCCACCGCCGAGCGACACCAGCGCCACCCCGACGACGGTCACCGCCACCGCGCCCGCCTCGCGCCGCCCCGGCCGCTCGCCGAGCAGCGGCCCCGCGGCGATCGCGACGAACGCCGGCGCGGTGTACAGCAGCACGCTGGCCAGGCTGGCGCCGCCGGCGTCGACCGCCGCCAGGTAGGCGCCGTAGAACACGCTCACGCCGATCAGCCCGAAGCCGATCGTCGTCGCCAGGTCGCGGCCGCGCGGGAAGCGCGCGCCGGTCGCGATCGCGTGGGCCGCGAACAGCGCGCCGCCGCCGAGCGCGCGCACGAGCGCGATCTCCAGCGGCGCGACGCCGAGCGCGAGCGCCCGCGCGCCGAACACGCCGAGCAGGCCCCACAGCGTCGCCGCCGCGACGATCGCCAGCGCCGGCCAGCGCCGCGCGCCCGCGCTCACCGCGTCTCCGAGCTCGGCACCACGCGGTCATACGAGCGAACCCCGCGGCCGCGCAAGCGCGCGTGGTAGAACGACAGACCGCCAGGAGCCCCGATGATCCGCCGCCTCGCCTCGCCGCTCGTCGGCGCCGCCGCCCTCGCCGCCGTCGCCTGCGGCGGCACGCCCGCCCCCACCGGCCCGGCGCGGCCGCCCGGCCCGCCGACCGTCGCGGTGTCGCTGGCCGACGTCGGCCTCGAGGCCGCCGCGCTCGATCGCGCCGCCGACCCGTGCACCGACTTCTACCAGTACGCGTGCGGCGGCTGGCTGGCCAGCCACCCGATCCCCGCCGACCGCCCCGGCTGGAGCCGCTTCGCCGAGCTCGCCGAGCGCAACCGCGCGGCGCAGCACGCCATCCTCGAGGAGGCCGCGGCCACGCCGGTCGACGCCGCCAGCCGGCAGCTCGGCGACTACTACGCGTCGTGCCTCGACACCGCCGCCATCGAGCGGCGCGGCCTCGACGGCGTCAAGCCGCTGCTCGACGCCATCGCCAAGGCCAAGGACGCCCGCGGCCTCGGCGCCGCGGTGACCGCGCTGCACCGCGCGCAGATCGGCGCGCTGTGGACCTTCAGCGCGATCGCCGACAACCTCGACGCGCGCACCGCCATCCTGACGCTCGACACCGCCGGCCTCGGCCTGCCCGATCGCGACTACTACCTCGACGCCGGGTTCGCCGCGCCGCGCGCCGCGTACCTGGCGCACGTGCAGGCGCTGCTCGAGCTGGCCGGCAAGGGCAAGGCCGCGGCCGGCCTCGCCGCCGACGTGCTCGCGCTCGAGACCGCGCTGGCCACGCTGACCAAGTCCGGCGTCGAGCGGCGCGACGTCAGCGGCATGTACAACCCCACCGACCTCGACGGCCTGGCCGCGATGGTGCCGGGCTTCGACTGGAAGACCTACGTCGCGGCGATCGGCAACCCCAGCCCGGGCAAGCTGGCGGTGACGTCGCCGGCGTACTTCCAGGGCCTGCCGGCGGTGCTCAAGGCGAGCCGCCCGGCCACCTGGCAGGCGTACCTGACGGTGCGCGTGCTCGACGCGCTGCCGCTGGCGTTGCCGGCGCGCTTCGACGACGAGACGTTCAAGCTCCGCGCCGCGCTGACCGGCGTCGGCGAGCCGCCGCCGCGGTGGAAGCGCTGCGTCGACGCCACCGCCGCGGCGCTGCCCGATCTGCTGGGCCAGCGCTACGTCGCCGCGTACTTTCCGGGCGAGTCGCGCGACGCCGCGCAGCAGCTGTTCGCGGCGATCGCCGACGTGCTCGACGCGCAGCTCGGCGCGCTGCCGTGGATGAGCGCGGCGACCAAGGTGCAGGCGCGCGCCAAGCTGGCCCGGCTCGAGGCGCTGATCGGCTACCCCGACGCGTGGCGCACCTACGACGTCGCGATCGATCGCGCCAACTTCGCCGGCAACACGCTGGCGGCGATGACCGCCGAGGGCCGGCGGCAGGCGGCCAAGGGCGGCCAGCCGGTCGACCGCGGCGAGTGGTTGCTGCCGCCGTTCATCGTCGACGCGTACTACAACCCCGGCGCCAACAACGCCGGGCTGCCGGCCGGCATCCTGCAGCCACCGTTCTTCGGCAAGGATCGCTCGATCGCCGCCAACCTCGGCGGCATCGGCATGGTCGTCGGCCACGAGCTGACCCACGGCTTCGACGATCAGGGCGCGCAGTACGACGCCGTCGGCAACCAGCGCGACTGGTGGCAGCCCGAGGACCTCGCGCAGTTCCGGGCCAAGGGCCAGTGCCTGGCCACGATGTACGCGACGTTCGAGCCGGTGCCCGGCCACCACGTCAACGGCGCGCTGACGCTGGGCGAGAACATCGCCGACCTCGGCGGCATCAAGCTCGCGTTCCTGGCCTACCGCCAGCTGCGCGCCGGCGCCGACAAGACCTACGTCGCCGACGGGCTCAGCGAGGATCAGCAGTTCTTCGTCGGGCTCGGCCAGGCGTGGTGCGCGCACGATCGCGAGGCCGAGGCGGTGCGCCGCCTCACCGTCGACGAGCACGCGCCGCCGAAGTGGCGGATCAACGGTGCGCTGCGCAACCTGCCGCAGTTCGCGCAGGCGTTCGCGTGCCCGGCCGGCGCGCCGATGGCCCCGACGGAGGCCTGCGCGATCTGGTAGGGCTCACGGCGGCGGGCCGGCGAACGCGGCCGGGAACGTCGTCGTGTAGCGCGCGAAGCTGGCGTCGAGATCGAGATCCCAGCCGGCCTCGATCGCGCACGCCTCGACCCGCGTCGCCAGCGCCGCGTCGTCGACGCCGGCCAGCGTGGCCGCGACGTCGACCACCTCGACGCCGGTGGTGCTGACGTCGACCGCGAGCCGCCACGGCCGCGGGCCCAGCGGCGCCGCGCAGCCGGC
The DNA here is from genome assembly GCA_016794525.1 of Myxococcales bacterium. Lineage (GTDB taxonomy): Bacteria > Myxococcota_A > Polyangia > Haliangiales > Haliangiaceae > UBA2376. The sequence continues at coordinate 12,421 of JAEUJY010000050.1, read as the reverse complement.
GATCCGCGCCGCCAGCAGCGCGCGCACGTCGGGCGGCGCGCGGTCGTCGCCGCTGCCGGTGCCGCCGCCGTGGCCGATCGTGCCGATCCGGCCGACCCCGCCGAGCCCCATCGGCACGCCGCACATCGACGACCAGCTGTCGCCGCCGCGCAACCCCAGCTCGACCTCGGGCAGCCCGCCCGGCGTCCAGCTCGGCTGGTCGGCGATCAGCGAGGTCAGCCGCGTCGTCGCGTGGGCCAGCCCGGCCAGCGCCTGCACCGCCGCGTCGTCGAGCTCCTCGAACCGCGCCAGCGCCAGCCGCGCCACCCGGATGCGATCGACCGGCGCCGCCAGCGTGGTGGCCTCGACCCGCCGGCCCCACAGCCACGCCGTCACCGGCGCCGCGGCGTCGGTCTGGGTCAGCCAGCGCAGCCCCTGCCCCTCGCGCACCTCGTCGGCGATCACCTCGTCGCCCACCGCGACGTCGCGCAGCGCGATCGGCCGCACCAGCTCGACCAGCGGCGCAGGATCGCCGGCGGCGCCGACCGTCGCGGCGATGCCGCCCCACGGCGCGATCACTCCGGCGAAGTGGCTGTCGCGATCGGTCCACACCTCGGCGGCGCCGGCGTGGGGGACGACGACGTGGGCGATCGCGTCGGCCGGCAGCCGCGCCAGCGCCGCGCGCAGCGCGTCGTCGGTCAGCGCCGGCCGCAGCCGGTCGTCGGTGAACGCCACCAGCCGGCGCGGGCCCGGCGCCGCGGCCAGGATGTCCGCGGCCAGCGCCAGCCCACGCTCGAGGTGCGAGCCGTTGCCCACCGTCAGCGCCGTGGCCCGGGCCGCCAGCGCGGCTGGGACGGTCGCCGCCGGCACGACGTCGCCGAACAGCCGCGTCGCCGCGCGCCGCGCTACCACCACCTCGACCCGCGCGTCGGGCTGGTGGGCCAGGTAGCCGCGCACGATCGCCAGCTGCGCGGCGACGCCGTCGGCGCCCTGGCTCTTCGACGCGTCGAGCACGAACACCACCGTCGGTCGCACCGGCGGCGGCGCGAGCCGCGGCGCGATCGCCAGCTCGACGTCGCGCACCGCGACCCCCGGCGCGGTCAGCCGCGCGTCGGTGAGGCGCAGGCCGGTCGCGGCGCGGGCCGGCCACGCCAGCACGTGGTCGGCGGGGTCGGCGGTGTCGTAGCCGACGATGTGCTCGCACGCGTCGACCACCGGCTCGCCCCACCGCTTGGCCACGTCGGCGGCGTCGTCGACGCGGCCGCGCGCGACGGCCAGCGCCGGGTCGGCCTCGAGCCGCGGCACCACCGCCACCCACTCGCCGTGCGCGTAGCACGCCGGCACCACCACCTCGTACTCGACGCCGACCCGGCCGCGCGGGGGCACGTACGTCAGCGTCAGATCGTGGAACGCGCCGGCGCCGGTCAGCGCCACCGCGCCGCGGGCCGCGACGAACGGCGCGTCGACGTACGCCGCCAGCCGCGCCTCCACCGCCTCGGCCGCCTCGAGCCGCCCGGCGATCCACGCGCCGCCGGTGCGCTGGCGCAGCCCCACGACGACCGCGCCGGTCGGCAGCTCGAGCTGCACCCGCGCGCGATCGGCGAAGCGGCTGGCGTTGACGACGTCGTAGCGCACGCGCAGGTAGGCGACGCCGTCGCCGAGCTCGGCGGTCACCCGCGGCTGCGCGATCGCCAGCTCGGCGCCGCGCTCGTCGCTGCGGATCACGTCGGCGGCGACCGGCCGGCACAACGCGGACGCACCGAGGGCGATGAGCGGCCAGGGGCGATGGCGCATGGGCGGTCAGACACCGCGCGCGGCGAACGGTTCCCGGGCGCGCGCCGCGCCGGCCGCGCGCGGCACGTCCGAGGGGCGCCCGCGCGAGCCTCAGCGCCGCATCAATACGTCGCGCCGACCCACAGGCGCGCGCTGTCGACCCGATCGCTGGCGCCGGTGGCCTGGTAGTCGCCGCCCATCACCGGCTCGAACGACCACGAGAAGCTGGTCAGCTGGTACTCGGCGCCGGCCTCGAGCCGACCGCGGAGCAGCGTCGCGCGCCCGCCCAGCCGCAGCGCGAAGCCGTCGGCGTCGGCGGTCGCGAAGCGATCCGGCAGCGGCCCGCCGCTCACCACCACCTGGTTGGCGATCGCCAGCCAGCCGGTGATCGGGCCGACCGCGCCCTCGCCGCGCAGCCCCAGCCGCACCGTCTGGTAGTCGGTGTCGGGCAGCGTGTCCTCTTGATCGCCGCGGAACGCCCAGATCAGCCGCGCCCACCCGGCGTCCGCCGCGATCGCCGCGTGCCGTCCCAGCCCGAGCCGGTAGCGCAGCCCGACCTCGGTCGTGCGCCAGAACTGATCGGTGGTCCGGCTGCCGGCGACGACCGCGTCGGCCGGCGCGAACCCGCCGCCCACCACCAGCGCCAGCGGCCACACCGGCCGCGCCGCCGGCGTCAGCCGCCACGGCGCCAGCTCGGCCTCGACGCGCACCGCGGTCAGCACCCGCGACGAGAACGACGGCGTGAACATCGCGTCGCCGGCCGCCTGGTAGCGGAGGCTACGCCAGCCGAAATCGGGGCCGACCCGCACGATCGCCAGCGGCGGGCGCGGGCCGCGCGGGCGCGCCGGATCCGGCGGCGGCGGCTCGTCGACGACCGGCGTCACCGTCACGACGTGCTCGGCGCCGCTGTCGAGCTCGACCCACTCGTCCCACACCGCCTTGTCGCCGACCATCACCTGCACCTGGTGCGGGCCCGGCGCCACCTCGAGCCGGCGCGGCAGCGCGCCGCGATCCTCGCCGTCGACCAGCACCCGCGCGCCGTCGGGCGCGGTGCCCTTGATCTCGAGCATCGACTCGGCGGCGCGCATCCGGATCGGATCGATCTCGATCGGCCGCTTGCCGGCGCGCCCGCTGGCCGCCGGCACCGGCACCGGCACGACCTCGTCGAGGTAGCCGTCGAGCGCGATCACCAGCACCTGATCGCCGGGCGCCAGCTTGACGTCGGCCGGCGTCGTGCCGAGCACCTCGCCGTCCTTGTCGCCCAGGTAGATCGTCGCCCCCGGCGGGGTGGTCTCGACGTGGACCGTGCGGCGGCTGTCGGCGCGCGCGGCGCCGAGGCTCGCGATCACCACGACGGCGGGGATCCAGCGACCGGCCATGGGCGGATGATATGCCATCCTTGCGCGGTGAGCGCACCTTCCTCGCCGGCCGCCGCGGTGGCGCGCGTGGCCGCGTGGTGCCTGGCGGTGTCGCTGGTGATCAGCCGCGCCGGCCTGGTGGTGCACGAGCTGGCCGGCCACGGCGGCGCCGCGTACGCGGTCGGCGGCTCGGTGACCGACCTCCACGTCTACCTGTTCGCCGGCGGCTGGATCGAGTACGGCGGCAGCGCGCGCTGGTCGCCGGTCGCGCTGGCGGCGGTGTCGCTGGCCGGGATCGCGGTCGAGCTGGCGGTGGCCGCGCTCCTCGGCGCGTGGGCGCGGCGGCGCGGCGGGCTGGCGCCGCTCGCCGCGGCGTGGGCGCTGGCCATCCACGCCGCGCTGTACCTGGCGATCGGCACCGCCGACGGCGTCGGCGACGGCGCGTGGCTGCACCGCCGGCTGGGGGCCGCGCGCGCCGCGGTGGTCGTGCCGGTCACGCTGGTGGCCGCGCTCGCCGCCGCGGTCGCGGCCCGCCGCATCGGCGGCGCGCTGCTGGCGCGGCTGCCCGGGCCGCACCGCCGCGGCCAGCTGGCGCAGCTCGGCCTGGCCCTGGCGCTGGCCGGCGGCGCCCACGCCGCGCTGGTCATCGGCGAGCTGCGGCTGCGCCCCGATCCGACCTACCAAACCGTCATGGCCACCGAGCGCAGCCGGGCCATCGAGCGCGAGCTGGCGGCGTGGCGCGCCGCCCACCCGACGATCGACGCCGCCGCGCTGCGCGAGGCCCGCACCGCGATCGCCGCCCGCCACCCGGCCCGCCGCTACGCGCCGTGGATCGTGATCGCCGTCGCGGCGGCGGTCGTGCTCGGGCTGGCCGGCGTGCGCGCGCGGGGCGCGCAGGCCCCGCCGGCGCTGGCGCCCGCGGCGGTGGCCGCGCTGATCGCCGTGGCAACGGTGGGCACCATCGACGCGCTCGCCCGCGGGTTTTGGTAAGCTGCCGCCGATGGAGACGCGCGCCAAGGACGTGATCGCCGGCACCCTCCGGCCCAACGATCCCCGGCGGTTCCTGGTCGAGGCGATGATCGGCGCGATGAACGCCGACGGCGCGGTCGATCAGCGCGAGCGCGACGTGCTCGCCCGCTACCTCGCCGAGCACGAGATGTTCGCCGGCGTGTCGGCGACCAACGCCAAGCTGCTGATCGAGATGGCCTCCGACGCGGTCAACTTCGCCGGCAGCGCCACCGCCCGCATCCCGGCGATGGCCAAGGGCCTGCCGGCGCGGCTGCACCGCATCACCGCCATGGCGATGGCGTGCGAGGTGTGCGTCGCCGACGAGCTGATCCACGAGGGCGAGCTGACCTTCCTCGAGCAGCTCCGGCTGGCGTTGCGGATCGCGCCGTACGAGGCCCAGGACATCTTCGCCGCCGCCCAGGCCCACCGCACCGCCGCGTACATCGACGATCGCCTGCTGCGGCTGCGCAGCCTGATCGCCGTCGCGATCGAGATGTTCACGCTGCGCGCGGTCACGCTGGGCAAGCTGATCGACGACCACCGCTTCGAGCTGCGCGACTTCCTGGTGGCGCTGCCCGATCTGGCGCTGCGCCAGCACGAGATCGAGGGCCTGCTCTACCAGGCGTTCCGCAAGCCGCGGATGTCGGGCCCCGACGGCGAGCTGGTCGCGCTGGCCGCCAGCCTGCCCGATCCGGTCGATCGCTACTGGATGGTGGTCTACGCGATGTGCGCCGAGCCGCCGGCCGATCTGGCCCGCTGGCGCGTCATCCCGTTCATCTCGCTGGCGCAGCGCGCGTTCGGGATCGGCGACGCCGACATGGAGCTGGCGGTGATCGACGCCGGCACCTTCCCGGCCAACCTGCCGCGCCCCAAGTGATCGCCGCGCGGCGGTGACGCGGTGCCGGTCACCCGCCCTTCTCGGCCTCCTTGCTGCCGACCACGGTCAGGTTCATCCCGACCTGCACCGACAGCGGCTTGCCGTCGACGGTGACGACGATCTTGCCGTTGAGGTACCAGCCGAACGAGCCGGTCGAGAACTCCTTCACGTCGGCGAGCAACTCGGTGCCGTTGATCACCACCTTCAGGGCCTCGGCCTTCTCGGTGAACTGGGTGCGGGTGACGGGGCAAGCGGTCTTGGCCATGCGGCGATTGTGCCCAAGCGCCTGGGAATGGCCAAGGTGGTCGAGGATCGCGGTCGCGGCGCGACGTGACCACGCGCAGGTCCCGCGCATCGCGCGGCGCGCACGCTTGCGCGGACGCGGCGACCACGCAACCATCGGCCGGCATGCCCTGGGTGCTGTTCGCCTTCGGCCTGGTCTGCGCGCTGGCCGCCCTGATCTCGATCGCGCCGCCGCGTTGGCCCGGCGTCGCCACCGTCGCCACCTGGCCGGTCGGCTGGCTCATCAGCGAGCTGCCGCTGCACCAGCTCGCGCTGCAGCTCGGCGTCGGCGCCGCGCTGGCGCTGGCCGGCGGCGCCGCCGCGTGGCCGGGCTGGATCGGCGGCGCGGCGCTCGTGGTGTCGGCGCTGATCCTCCGCCACCACCTGATCGCCGCGGCCCGCACCACCAACCTGGTCGAGCGCGCGCTGCGCGACGCGCTGGGCCGCGACTACCACGATCACATCCACGACGAGCTGCGCGCCGCGTACGATCCCACGACGCCGTGGCGCCGGCTGGTGTGGCCGCTGCCGCGCCGCCCGCGCGACGTGACCTGCGTCGCCCACGTCGCCTACGGCCCCGACCGCCGGCAGCGCCTCGACGTCTACCGCCACGCCGACGGCGCCGGGCCGCGGCCGGTGTTCCTCTACGTCCACGGCGGCGGCTGGGTGATCGGCAACAAGGCGCAGCAGGGCCTGCTCACCGTCCACGAGCTGGCCCGCGCCGGCTGGGTGTGCGTGTCGATCAACTACCGGCTGTCGCCGCGCGCGACCTTCCCCGATCACCTGATCGACGTGAAGCGCGCGCTGGCGTGGGTGCGGGCCCACGTCGCCGAGCACGGCGGCGATCCGCGGTTCGTGATGATCGGCGGCGGCTCGGCCGGCGGCCACCTGGCCAGCCTCGCCGCGCTCACCGCCAACGACCCGCGCTACCAGCCCGGCTTCGAGGAGGTCGACACCTCGCTCGCCGGCTGCGTCTCGTACTACGGCGTCTACGACTTCACCGACGGCGCCCGCACCTTCCGCCACCGCGCGTTCCGCGAGCTGGTGCTGGCGCGGGTCGTGCTCAAGCGCCCGCTCGACGATCACGACGCCTACGCCGCGGCGTCGCCGCTGGCGCAGCTGGCGCGCCCGACCGCGCCGCCGCCGTTCATGGTCATCCACGGCACCCGCGACAACCTCGTGCCGATCCGCATGGCCCGCGAGTTCGTGCGCGCCGCGCGCGCCCGCGGCGCGACGGTCGCGTTCGTCGAGCTGCCGCTGGCGCACCACGCGTTCGAGCTGTTCCCGTCGCTGCGCAGCGTGGTCGTCGTGCACGGCGTCCACCGCTTCTGTCAAGCGATCTATTCGCGCTGGCGCGCTGCCCATCCGGAACCCGATCGGTGACCGGCGACGGATGCGCTGGCGCCGGGCCCGTGCATAATCGGACCGTGCAGTCCGACATCGTCGATCTGATCGAGCGCGTGCGGCGCCGGCTGGCCGACATCGAGCGCCGCTGCGTCATCGCCGGCCCCGCGGCCGAGGACGCCGTCGCCGCCGCCGAGGAGCGCCTCGGCACCAGCTTCCCGCCGTCGTACCGTGAGTTCCTGCGCCGCTACGGCGCGATGGGCATCCCCGCCGATCTGGCCGTGGTCCACGACTTCTGCGGCCTCGCCGCCGACGACCCCGCCACCGACGTGGTGTCGACGACGCTGTCGGCGCGCGCCGCCAACCAGCTCGCCGACCACCTGATCGTCGTCGGCAAGGGCGCCAACGCCGCCGAGTGGTTCTGCCTCGACACCGGCCGCGCCGAGGACGGCGGCGAGTGCCCGGTCCTGCTGTTCGATCCCGCCGCCAACCAGATCGATCAGATCTTCTACGACGACTTCGGGGCGATGGTGCGCGAGGTGCTCGAGTTCGTCGACGACACGCTCCGCAACGACGGCCCGCCCAGAGACTAGTGAGGGTCTTTCGAAAAGACCCTCCCCCACAAGACGTGGGGCCCCCACCCGAAACGCGAGAGCGCACGCACCGACGATCGGGGCGACTCCAGGCGCACCGCGAGAGCGCACGCACCGACGATCGGGGGCGACTCCAGGCGAAACGCGAGAGCGCACGCGCTGACGGCAAGGTGGACGCGAGCGCGCACGCGCGCCCCACGCGGTCAGTCGGCGATCTTGGTGGCCAGCGTCGTGTAGCGGGTGGTCGTGGTGTGCTCGATCAGCTCGAGGTCGCCGGCCTCGGTGACGTGGGCGCAGGTCGTGTCGCCGGGCCCGGGCTCGACGATCCCGGCGCCGTCGACGACGCAGAAGCCCCAGCGCGCGGTGCTCAGCGTGGCCTCGCAGGTGCCGACGTAGAACGGATCGGGCTGGCGGTCGGCGGCGGTGGCGGTGAACGCGACGCCGGTCGGATCGGTCACCAGCCCGACCTGGACCGACGCGATCACGCTGCGCGGATCGCGCTGCGCCGGCGGGTTGCTGAGCGGCCCCTCGAAGGTGCAGCGCAGCGCCGCCATCGCGCCGTCGGGGCGCAGCTCCATGCGGCTGACGTAGGTGTTGGTGTAGAAGTCGCCGCCCTGGGCGACGCCGGTGTTCTCGTAGACGCCGTCGAGGCACTCGACGCGGATCGCGGTGGGCGGGCGATCGAGCAGGGCCGCGGGGCTGGCCGAGGGCGCCCCACCGTCCCCGCACATCCCGACCACCGGCGGCAGCGCCGCGCCGTCGTCCCCCCCGCAGGCCACGACGCCCGACCACGCGAGGAACCAGACGACGGGGGTGGCGCGCATGCCGGGACAGTCACCGGCGATCGCTGCGGTGTCAAGCCGCAGCGGTGGGACCGAGGCCGATTCGCCGCCGACTTTCGCGGGGGTTCCGCGGCGTTGCGCAGTGCGGCAAACGATCCCGACGGGACCGCCGGGGCCGATGCCTGGGCAGGGGCCGTGGTGTATACCTGCCGGACGTTTCTCCACCCCCAACGAGGACCCATGGCCGACTTCGCCCTCGAGGCTCACGGCATCTCGGTTGCCGAGATCCACCGCAACGCCACCCCGTCGTTCCTGTACGAAGCCGCGCTCCGCTTCGAGCAGGGCTCCGCCATCTCGTCGACCGGATCGCTGATCGCCTACTCCGGCAAGAAGACCGGCCGCAGCCCGACCGACAAGCGCGTCGTCGACGAGCCCGAGGTGCGCGACGACGTCTGGTGGGGCAGCGTCAACATCAAGCTCGACCCGCAGAGCTTCACGATCAACCGCGAGCGCGCGATCGACTACCTGAACACCAAGGAGCGGCTGTACGTCGTCGACGGCTACGCCGGCTGGGATCCGGCGTACCGGCTGAAGATCCGCATCATCTGCGCCCGCGCGTACCACGCGCTGTTCATGCGCAACATGCTGATCCGCCCGACGGCCGAGGAGCTCGAGACCTTCGGCAGCCCCGACTACGTCATCTTCAACGCCGGCGGCTTCCCCGCCAACAAGCACACCGCCGGCATGACCTCGTCGACGTCGATCGACCTGTCGTTCGGCCGCCGCGAGTTCGTGATCCTCGGCAGCGAGTACGCCGGCGAGATGAAGAAGGGCGTCTTCACGATCATGAACTACCTCATGCCCAAGCGTGGGGTGCTGTCGATGCACTGCTCGGCCACCCAGGCCCGCGACGGCAGCGACACGTCGGTGCTGTTCGGCCTGTCGGGCACCGGCAAGACGACGCTGTCGGCCGATCCCAAGCGCCTCTTGATCGGCGACGACGAGCACTGCTGGAGCGACACCGGCGTGTTCAACATCGAGGGCGGCTGCTACGCCAAGGTCATCGACCTGTCGAAGGAGCAGGAGCCCGACATCTGGAACGCGCTGCAGTTCGGGTCGGTGCTCGAGAACGTCGTGTTCGATCCCGAGAGCCACGTCGTCGACTACAAGGACGTGTCGCTCACCCAGAACACCCGCGGCTGCTACCCGCTCGACGTCATCCCCAACGCCAAGCTGCCGGCGATCGCCGGGCACCCGAAGAACGTCATCTTCCTGACCTGCGACGCGTTCGGCGTGCTGCCGCCGGTGTCGAAGCTGACGCCGGCGCAGGCGATGTACCACTTCATCAGCGGCTACACCGCCAAGGTCGCCGGCACCGAGGTCGGCGTGAAGGACCCCGAGGCGACGTTCTCGGCGTGCTTCGGCGGCCCGTTCCTGGTCTGGCACCCGACCAAGTACGCCGAGCTGCTCGCCGACAAGCTGCGCAAGCACCACGCCCAGACCTGGCTGGTCAACACCGGCTGGTCGGGTGGCGGCTACGGCGTCGGCAAGCGCATGAAGCTGTCGTACACCCGCGCGATCATCGACGCGATCCACTCGGGCGCGCTCGACAAGGTCGCGACCGTCGAGGATCCGGTCTTCGGCGTGTTCGTGCCGGCCGAGTGCCCGGGCGTGCCCAACGAGATCCTGGTGCCCAAGAACACCTGGGCCGACAAGCACGCGTACGACGTCGCCGCCAAGAAGGTCGCGCACCTGTTCCGCGAGAACTTCAAGAAGTACGAAGGCCAGGCCTCCGACGAGATCCGCGCCGCCGCCCCGCGCGAGTAGCGCGCGGCCGGCCACCGAGGATGGGCGGGTCAGCGACGACGGCGGCGGCCCACGCCGCCGCGCCGCCGGCGTGGCGCGTCAGCGCTTGCGGCGGCCCTGCACGTAGGCGTCGCCGACCGCGTAGATGTGCGTCGCGACGCCGACCAGCGCGGCGACGCCGCCGATCAGCGGGATGGCGCCCAGGAACCCGAGCCCGGCGATGCCCCACACCGCGAACACCCCGATCGCCTTGTCGGTCTCGCCGTTGACCAGCTGACCGACGCCGGGCACGAAGAGGCTGCAGACACCCGGCACGATGCCGCTGCCACCGCCACGACGAACCAGCGCGTTGCTCATGCGCTGAGCATGACAGAGGACGGCGCCGGGCGCACGCCCCGTCGACGACGGCCCCGGCGCACGGCGGTCACCGCTCGGTAAGACGCCGGCGCGGCCCGGATCCTTGGGTGGGAAACCGCACGCGCGCGCGGCTAGATCCATCGCGATCGCGGCGCGTTTCCTGCCGCCATGAGGAACCTGCCGCCGCTCATGCTGGCGGTCGCGATCGGCTGCGGCGGAGGTGGCACGGCGACGACGTCGCCGCCCCCGGCCCGCGCCCCGATCTCGATCGCCACGACCCCCACCGACCACCAGCTGGCCGCGCTGGTGCCCGCCGCGCTCACCGCCGGCGCGCCCGGCCTCGACGCCGCGATCGCCAGCTACTTCGAGCGGGCCGCGACCAAGCGCGCCTACCTGCAGACCGACAAGCCGCTGTACCAGCCCGGCGAGACCGTCTGGTTCCGCGCCGACCTGCGCGCCACCGGCACGCTGCAAGCCGGGCCGCCGGTCGCGACGACGATCCAGCTGGTGTCGCCGCGCGGCGCGATCGTCACCACCAAGCGGGTGCTGGCCCAGCACGGCGTCGCCCGCAACGACCTGCCGCTGGCCGACACGCTCGAGGGCGGCGAGTACAAGCTGGTGCTGCGCGCCGACGACGGCACCACCGACGAGCGGACGCTGATCGTCAACACCTACCAGGCGCCGCGGCTGCAGAAGACGCTCGAGCTCTTGCGCAAGGCCTACGGCGCCGGCGACCCGGTCGCCGCGGCGGTCGAGATCAAGCAGGCCACCGGCGAGCCCTTCGCCAACCGCGCGCTGACCGCGATCGTCACGATCGACGACGCCGAGGTGCAGCGGCTGACGCTGACCACCGATCGCGCCGGCCACGCCACCGCGCGCTTCACGCTGCCGACGACGATGGCCCGCGGCGACGGCCTGCTGACGATCCTCGCCGAGGACGGCGGCGTCACCGAGTCGATCCAGAAGCGCATCCCGATCGTCATGACCAGCCTGCAGCTGGGCCTCTACCCCGAGGGCGGCGATCTGATCGACGGCGTGCCCGGCCGGGTCTACTTCATGGCCAAGACGCTGATCGGCAAGCCGGCCGACGTCGAGGGCAAGGTCGTCGACGAGCGCGGCCAGACCGTCGCCGAGTTCCGCTCGCTCCACGACGGCATGGGGCGCTTCGAGCTGACGCCGGCCACCGACCGCCGCTACCAGGTCGTGATCACCAAGCCGGTCGGCATCACCGCGCGCTACGACGTGCCGGCCAGCAAGCCCGGCGGCTGCGTGCTGCGCAGCGTCGACCCGACGACGCCCGACGTCGTCCGCATCGCCGCCACCTGCAACACCGCCCGCCACCTCGAGGTGGTCGCGGTCATGCGCGAGCGCCGGCTGGGCAGCGGCGGCTTCGACGTCGTCGCCGGCCAGCCGACCGTCGTCGAGATCCCGGTCGACCCCGCGGTCGTCGGCCAGGGCGTCGCGCGGGTGACGCTGTTCTCGGCCAGCCGCGAGCCGCTCGCCGAGCGGCTGGTCTACCACCGCGCCGGCGCCGATCTGCGCGTCGAACTGACGCCCGACAAGCCGACCTACACCCCGCGCGACCGCGTCAAGCTGCGGGTCAAGACCACCGACGCCAGCGGCAAGCCGGTCGCCGCGTCGGTGGCGGTGGCGGTGGTCGACGAGACCGTGCTGGCGTACGCCGACGACAAGTCGGCGCGCATCCTGGCCCGCATGTACCTCGAGCCCGAGCTCGGCGCGACCAGCGCCGATCCGATCGAGGAGCCCAACTTCTACTTCAGCGACAAGCCCGAGGCGGCCGCGGCGATGGACGCGCTGCTCGCCACCCGCGGCTACCGACGGTTCGAGTGGCGCCCGATCACCGCGGCGCTGGGAGGCACCCCATGACCCGCGCACACCGCCTGTTGTTCCTGCTGTCGGCCCTGATCGCCACGCCGGCCGTGGTCGTCGCCGCCGGCCCCGGCGCCATCGAGGGCGTCGTCGTCGACGCCGGCGGCGCGCCGCTGGCCGCGGGCGTCCGCGTCACGATCCGCTGCGGCGCGGTCACCAAGACCGCGACGCTCGATCGCGGCGGCGGGTTCAGCGTCACCGGCCTGCCGGCCGGCGCTTGCACCGTGACCGGCCAGGGCGCCGGCTTCGCCACCGTCGAGTTGACCGTCACCGTCACCGACGACGCGACCGCCAGCGTGATGGTCGCGATGCGGCCGCCGATGCCCGAGCCGGCCGCGGTCGCGTGGGCCGAGGCCGCCGAGCCGATGGCCG
>JAEUJY010000049.1 GCA_016794525.1 Myxococcales bacterium | reverse complement strand
CCTGACCCGCTACTCGCAGCGGGTGTGGACCTACGGCGCCGGCGTCGACGGCACGCTGGCGATGACCGACCACCTGTTCCTGTACGCGCGGGCCGAGGGCGCGCGCAACGTCGTCGTCGACGAGGACGCCGCGGTGCCCGCGACGGTGCGCGAGCTGCGCGTGACCGCCGGCGTCACCGCCGAGCTGCGGCGCCCGTTCTGATCACTCGCTGCCGTCGTCGAGGTCGCCGGGGGCGCAGCCCGGGAACGCGGCGGTCCCGAAGGCGTCGAAGCACTCGACGTAGCCACCCGACTCGTTGCACAGGTTGGCGCAGTCGGCGATCGCCTGGCGCTCGACCCGCGACCGCGCGCGCAAGAACCGACGGCACCACCGCGCGTCGGCGCGGCGGCGGGGGCGAAACTCGATGTCGGCCTTCGAGGTGGCGTATGCCCCGCAGAGGTCGGCGACGTCCTCGCCAGACGGCCCGTAGTACATCGCCGGTGGAGCCGGGGCAGGTGGCTGCGCGAGTGGTGGCGTGGGTGGCGCTGGCGCGGGCGGTGGCAGCGGCGTGGGTGGCGCTGGCGCGGTGGCGCCAGACGGGGCGTCCGCCGACGGCGGTGGCGTCGCGGGCGACGCGCGGTCCGAGCCGCAGGCGGCGCACAGCGCCAGCACCAGGAGCCAGCGACGCGGCCTCGCCGGGGCCGACACCGGCGGCCGGACCCCGTCAGAGCCGCGCATCGGCGGCCTTCAACTCGAGCTCGAGGCGCGCGATCCATTGCCCGCGGGAGGCGTCGGCGCGCGCGCTGTCGTCGCGCCAGACCGCGAGGTCGTGCGGCGCACGCGCCACGAACTCGCCGACCGACGTCGCGACGGTGACCGGCCCCGCGAGCCCGCTGAGCGCGTGCGCGATCGCCGCGACCGCGCCGGTGTCGTCGTAGTCGACCTCCAGGCGCGTGAGGTCGACCGTGCCGAAGCCGGCGCCCAGCACCTGCGCGCGGCCGCCGGTCGGCAGCTCGATGTGGAGATCGCCGCCGCGAGTCGCGACCGGCACGGCGAGCGCCCGGCACGCCGCGAAGATCGCGTCGACGTGCGCGGTCGCGCGGCCCGCGCCGTCGCGATAGGGCCCCGGCGGGGGCGCGGCGGTCAGCGTCGCGCGTTGGCTGGCTTCGGCGCGCGGCCGGCGGCCCCGCTGCCACTGCACGCACCACGCGACGAGCCCGGCCACGAGCACGGCGATGCCGAGCGCTGGCCGGTAGACCAGGAGGCACGCGCCGCATGCCCACAGGAACCAGGCGAGCCGGCCCGCGCCGCGGTGTACGCCTAACCACGGCGCGAGCGCCACGCCGCCGTGGTCGGCGTCGGCGAGCAGCGTCATGACCGAGGCGTCGCCGCGATAGACCGCGACCGCCTGGTTGGCGGCGTCCACCTCGATGCGCAGCCCGCGCTGGACCAGCGCCTTGGTCGCCGCGAGCAGCTGCGCGGGTCGGCCGATCCACACCGGCGCGCCATCGACGACCTGGCGCCGCAGCCCGGCCGCGGCGACCGGCAGCTCGTCGAACAGCGGCGCGTGCAAGAGCCCCAGCCCCGCGACCCGCGGATCGTGGGGTGCGGGGAAGCGCGGCCGATCGCGGACCAACCGCGCCCAGTGCCGCGCCAGCATGATCCGGCCCGCGTCGACGTCCGGCGCCTGGCAGATCGCCGCGATCACCGCCGCGGTGTCCTCGCGCAGGATCGCCGCCGCTCGATCGCGCTGGTGTTGGCGGGCCACGGCCCGGGCGATGGCCGAGATCAGGACCCCGTACATATGACCTCTGGCGAACGCGAACGTGTGCGCTGCATCGCGGAGGCTATCGACCGGTGCCGGCGACGGTTGCGCGAAAGGCGCGGCGCTTGCGGGCCAGGTCGGCGACGAACAGGAGCGGCGCGCCCAGCGCGGCCAGCGCCACCAGCCACCACGCCGCCGGCCCGGTGCCCAGCGCCGCGGCCAGCGGCGGCCAGTACAGCGCGGCGAACGCGAAGCCGATCTCGAGGGCGATGCCCAGCACCAGCAGCCGGTTGCGCAGGACGCCGCGGTCGAGGCCGCTGCGCGCCTCGTAGCGCCGACCGATCAGGTTGGCCACCTGGCTGAAGACCACCGCGACCAGCGTGACGCCGGTGGCGGCGCGGTAGCCCGCGTCAGTGGCCGGCAGCGACGCGCCCCACCGCCAGCCGGCGGCGACCAGCGCGACGAAGAACAGCGCCATCGCCCACGCCGCCTGGATCAGCCCGAGGAACAGGTAGCTGCGCACCATCAGCGCGCGATCGAGGAGCCGGCCGTGGTGGCCGCGCGGCGGGCGGCCCATCGCCTCGCCGTCGGGCGGCTCCTGGCCCAGGCCGATCGCCGGCAACAGATCGGTGCCGAGATCGATCGACAGGATCTGGATGACGGTCAGCCCGAGCGGCACCGGCAGCGCGACGTAGGCGAGGAACGGCACGATCTCGGGGACGTTCGACGCCAGCACGTAGCTGGTGAACTTGCGGATGTTGGCGAAGACCGTGCGGCCCTCCTCGACGCCGGCGACGATGCTGGCGAAGTCGTCGTCGAGCAGCACGATCTGCGCGGCGGCGCGGGCGACGTCGGTGCCGCTGGCGCCCATCGCGATGCCGACGTCGGCGGCGCGCAGCGCGGGCGCGTCGTTGACGCCGTCGCCAGTCATCGCCACGACCAGCCCGAGCTGCTTGAGCGCGGCGACGATCTTGAGCTTCTGCTCGGGCGTCGTCCGCGCGAAGACGCAGGCGCCGGCGCGCAGCCGCGCCGCCAGCTCGGCCTCGCGCATCGTCTCGAGCTCGCCGCCGGTGATCACCGCCTCGGCGCCGGCGTCGGCGGTGACGATGCCGGCCTGGGCCGCGATCGCGCGCGCGGTGTCGGGGTGGTCGCCGGTGATCAGCACGACCCGGATGCCGGCGGCGTGGCAGCGCGTCAGCGCGTCGGGCACCGCGGCGCGCAGCGGATCGGACAGACAGAGGAAGCCGTGCAGCGTCAGGCCTTGCTCGAGCTCCGCCTCGGGCGCGGCCACGCGGTCGGCCGCGATCGCGCGCGACGCCACCGCCAGCACCCGCAGCCCGCGCGACGCCAGCGCGCGCACGGTCGCGTCGGCCTGGGCCAGCGCGGCGGCGTCGAGCGCGACGTGCGGCCGCACCACCTCCCACGCGCCCTTGATCGCGAAGCGCGGGGCGGCGCCGTCGCGGCGCACGCCGGCGGCGCGCCGCCGCTGCACGTCGAACGCCACGCGGCGCACGATCGCGGCGGTGATGGCGTCGGGGTCGCCGCCGGCGGCGCGCAGCGCCTCGGCCGCCGCGACGTCGAGCGGGTCGCCGCTCCAGCCGTCGCCGTGGCGCCGCAGCTCCGACGCCGTCACCGCCGCCTCGAGCAAGGCTCGCCGGCCGTCGTCGGGCAGCGGCGCGGCGCTCACCGCCTCGACCGCCGCGGTCACCGCGAGCTGGTTGTGGGTCAGCGTGCCGGTCTTGTCGGTGCAGATCACCTCGACCGCGCCCAGCGCCTCGACCGCGTCGAGCCGCTTGACCAGCACCCGCTTGCGCGCCAGCCGCACGCCGCCCATCGCCAGCGCCAGGGTCAGCGTCGGCAACAGCCCCTCGGGCACGTTGGCGACGATGATGCCGAGCATGAACACGACGTTGACCCACAGCGGCCGGCCGATCGCGACGCCGTAGGCGAAGAAGCCGACGCCCATGACCAGCGCGACGACGGTGAGGATGCGCACCATCCGCGCCACCTCGCGCTCGAGGGGCGTCGGCGGCCGCCGCACCGCCACCGACAGCGCCGCGACCTTGCCGAACTCGGTGCGGCGCCCGGTCGCGTACACGACGGCGCGCCCCGAGCCGCGGACGATCGCGCAGCCGGCGAACACCAGGTTGGGCGCGTCGACCAGCCGGCCGGCCGGCACCTCGGCCGCGACCAGGCTGGCGTGGCGCGACTCGCCGGTCAGCGGCGCGTTGTTGGCCAGCAGATCGGTGGCCTCGATCAGCCGCGCGTCGGCCGGCACCCGATCGCCCTCGGCCAGGTGGATCACGTCGCCCGGCACCAGCGTCGCGATCGGCACCGCCTGCTCGCCGTCGGCGCGGGTGACGGTCACCCGCTGCGGCAGCAGGTCTTGCAGCGCGCGCATCGCCTGCTCGGCGCGGATGGTCTGCGCGAAGGTGAACGCGGCGTTGAGCAGCGCGACGCCGGCCAGCGCCCAGCCCAGCACCGCCATGTGTTCGCCCGGCTGCATGCGCTCGGCGACGAAGCACAGCGCCGACGACGCGTAGAGCAGCACGCTGAACAGGTTGGTGAGCTGTGCCGCCAGCGTGCGCACCCAGCCCCAGCGCGGCGGCGGATCCAGCGTGTTGGGCCCGAGCTCGGCCTGGCGCTCGGCCACCTCGGCCGCGGTCAGCCCGCCGGCGCGGCTGCGCAGGAACGCGAACACCTCGGCGAGGGCGAGGTTGTGGATCTGACGCTGGATCACGGTGGGTTCCGGAACACCGCGACGTCGGCGGGCGCGTCGCGCAGCACGACCTCGAGCGACGCGCGCGCCAGCGGCCCGGCGGCCGGCGCGTCGTGGTCGAGGCAGATCAGCCGGGCGCGGTGGCGCGCGGCCTGGAGGACGATCTCGCGCGGCGGATCGGGCGAGATCACGACGGTCGCGTCGAGCGACGGGGCCAGCGGCGCCAGGCCGGCGCGGAGCGCGTCCTCGACCGCGGCCAGCCCGGCGCGCCCGGCGGCGACCAGCCGCGCCCCGGCGGGCGCCGACTGCCAGCGCGCGCGCAGCCGCGACACCGCGCACACCCACAGCAGGTGCAGCCGCTCGATGTCGTCGCCGAGCAGCCGCAGGACCGGCAGCGCCGCGGCGGCGAAGTCGACACGCTCGGCGACCGGCACCAGCACCCGGCCGGGCTGGCCGAGCACGCCGGGATGGACCACGCGGATCGCGATCACCGGGACGCGGCGCGCGGCCAGCAGGCGCGCCGACACCGTGTGCGCCAGGAACGCGCGGGCCCGCGGCCGCGCCCGGGTGCCGGCGATCACCGTCGCGTCGGGGCCCGCGACGTCGAGGACCCGGGCCGCCACGTCGACCGCGCCGCGCTCGACCACCTCCGCCTCGCAGGCGACGTCGACCGCCGCGCACTCGGCCGCGATCCGCGCCAGCCGCTCGGGCAGGTGCGCGGCGCGCGCCTCGTCCCGGACGTGGATCACGCGCAGCCGGCGCGCCGCGGTGTTCGACGCGAAGCGCACCGCGTAGTGCGCCACCCAGTCGCCGTTGAGCGAGCCGTCGTAGGCGAAGGCCAGCACCCCTCGAACGTAAGCACGATCGCCCGCGCCGCCCCGAGACGATCCGCCGCACCCGACACGATCGCCGCAGCGCCGGTGGGCGAGCCACAGGTCACCGCCGAGCGGCGCCGCGCGTTCCGAGCGTCACTCGGCCTCGTCGTCGAGGTCGTCCGGCGCGCACGCGGGAAACTGCGCGGTACCGAAGCCGTCGAAACACTCCACGTAGCCTCCCGACTCGTTGCACAGGTTGGCGCAATCGGCGATCGCCTGGCGTTCGGTCCGCGACCGGGCCGCCAAGAGGCGACGGCACCACCGCACGTCGCCACGGCGACGCTCGCGATCCTCCACCTCGGCCTTGGAATCGGCATACGCATCGCACAGGTCCGCGATGTCCTCGCCTGACGGCCCGTAGTACATGGCCGCCGGCTCGGGCGGCGCCGTGGGGGCCCGCGGCGACGCCACGTGCGGCGCGGCGCGGGCGTCCATCGGTGGCGCCGCCGATGGAGGCGGCCAGATCGCCGCGCGCTCCGACCCGCAGGCCGCGCCAAGCACCAGCACCAGCGCCAGCGCCAGGCGGCGAACGCGGGAGCGGCGGCGCAGTAGCGGTCGGCCATCGACAGCCGGCCAGGGTCTTGCGTATGCGCCGTCCGGGGGACCTGATAGCGGTGGCATCGACGCGGCTATCGACCGCGAGCGCCGCGGGTTGCGCTCAGACGGCACGATCGCGGGCACGATCGGCCGGCGCGACCTCAGTCCTGGCCGCGGGCGAACCGCTGGGCCGTGGTCGCGGTCAGCTTCCACGACGGGCTGACGCGATCGCGCCGGACCAGCTCGTCGGTGGCGTCGTCGGTCACCGTCACGATCGCGTGCGGATCGTCGTCGTCCTGGGCGACGTCGAAGTCGACCCGCAGGCGGCGGTCGCGATCGTCGGTGAAGGTCAGCGTCTTGTGCAGCTGGGCCCGGCGCGACTGCTCGTGGCGCAGCAGCACCTCGGTCGCGGTCTTCACCAGCGTCATGAACGCCGGGTGATCGAGCGGCTTGGGGTTCTTCTTGTCGCGCCCCATCGTCCACGGGCCGACCAGCGCCGGCTCGTCGTCGCCGACCCGCGTCATCGCCACCGCCCAGCCGTCGTCGTCCTCGTTCTTGATCACCTGGGCCACCCAGCCGTCCTGTCGCCAGCGCCGGGCCTCGCGGATGTCGCCGTCGTCGTCGCTCATGGCGCACCGTCGCCCGCCGTGCGCCGTCGCACAAGGCCTCGGCGCACCGACCGCGCGGGCGATCTCGTCACCTATACTCGATCGATGCGGCCGCCTGCCTGGTTCCCTGTCGCGGTGGTGGTCGTGGGCTGCAGCTCGGCCTACAAGCCCGATCTGGTGCAGTCCGCCGCGTGTCGCGACTGCGAGCCGATCGTCGGCGAGCCGCTGCGCCCGGTGGCGACCTACGCCTGGGTGCCGGTGTCGACCGCCTGGTACAGCGTCTGCCACCACGACGCCGCCAACGGCCAGGACGGGCTGATCAGCGATTGCGACCTGGTCGACTACACGCCCAGCTTCGCCTGCCCCGACGATCGCTGCCGGTTCGGTCCGACGACGGCGGTGCGGCCGGCGCCGGGCGAGCTGAACGGCAACACCCGCGACACCGGCGTGATGATCACCACGCCGGGGCCGGTCGACGTCACGGCGACGCTGACGCCGACCCGCTGCGGCCGGCCGTGGACCGCCACGGTGCCGATGATCGCGGCGACGCCCGATCGCGTCGCCGTCGGGTGCGTCGCCGAGAGCGACGTGGTGTACGTCCAGCTCTACGCCGGCGACGCCGAGCTGCGCGGGGTGCCGCGCGATCTGGTGGTCGCGCTGGTCGACGGCGGACGTTGCCGGTCGCAGCTCAGCCCGGTGGCCGGCGGCGTCGCGTACCACTGCCCGTTCACCCGCGCCGCCAACTCGATCACCGTGACCAACCCCGACTTCACGACGACCGTGCCGCTGCCGTGCCCGGCGCTGGCTGCGCGCTTCGCGCCGTGACCGGGGCCACGTGACCGAGCGCACCCGCGGGTGGCCGCGGCGCGCGGGCGGGACGATTTGCGGCGAGGATGGCCGCATGCAGCTCTCCCTGATCTGGTCCTGCGGCGCCGCCGCGATCCTGACGCTCACGGTCGCCTGTGGCGGTGACGACGCCGGCCCCGAGCCGCTCGACGCGACCACCCGCGATCGGCTGTGCCAGGTCGACTGCGAGCACAAGCTCGGCTGCGAGACCCCGCCGACCGAGACCCTCGCCGAGTGCGTCGCGAGCTGCCAGGGCGATCTGGGCGGGTGGGTGCGCACCGACGTCGCGGTCGACGTGTTCGACTGCCGGGCCCAGCTCGCGTGCGGCGCCAACGACGACGCGTGCGTGTCCTGCAACCCGACCGACGCGCACCAGCGCTACGAGACCGCGTGCCGCGCCAACCTCGCCACCTGCGACGTCAACCTCGACGCGCTGTGCGAGGTGACGCTCAGCCCGACCGGGAGCGGCGACGCCGGCCTGGTCTGCATCATCACGCCGTCGATCGTCGACGAGCTGACCGCCTGCATCCCGACCGGCGTCGACTGCACCACCGCCACGACCTGCCTGCAGGGCGTGTTCGCCCGCAACGGCATCGACTTCTGATCGCGCCGCGCTGCTCGCGCCGCGCTACTCGTCGCGATCGCCGTCGACGACGGTGATCCGCGGGTTGTCGTCGACGTCGTCGTCGCGATCGCGCGCGTCGTCGCCGTCGTCGCGATCGGGCGGCGGCTGGAACCGGACCACCGAGTTCGCGGGCTTCTTGCGCGCGGGCTTCTTGCGCGTCGGGCGCGCCGGCCGCGCCTTCTTGGCCGCCGGCGCGGTGGCGGCGGGCTTCTTCTTGGGCTTCCACAGCTGCGCGTCCGCCGGGTGGGCGGTGCCGAAGCCGACGGCGGCGGCGATCAGCGCGGCGACCAGGGTGCGCGGGCTCACGCGGCAAGCGTGCCACACCTCGCCATCCGATGCCGCGCCAAAGTGCGCCCGGCCTGTGATCGTCGTCGCGCCCACGTCGCCATCGCAACCCGAGCGCCCGGCGAGCCTCGTAGGATCGATCGCCTATGACTAGCCCATCCATGATCGCCCTGACGTTCGCCGCCCTGGCCGCCGTCGCCGCGTGCGGCGACAGCGAGTCACCCAACCGCCCGATCGACGCGCCGGCGGCGCCGATCGACGCCAGCCTCGCCGATCCGGTGTGCGCGACCTGCGGCGCCAACGAGATCTGCGTCCAGAAGTTCAACGGCACCTGCGGCCGGTTCGCGACCGAGTGCCAGCCGCGCGACCCGGCGTGCACCGGCACCGCCTGCTCGACCGCGTGCGACGTCGCGCAGTGCCGCGAGGGCATGGACGGCGGCATCCTCACGTGCTTCGCGGCCGGTTGCGCCGGCGAGGACCCGGCGGCGCTCCACTGCTACGGGCCGTGACCGGGTTTGACCGTCGACGAGCGCCAGCGTAGCGTCGACGCATGAACCCTCGCCGCCTGGTCCGGCGCGTCGCCTTCGCTGCGCCGCTGGTGCTCACGATCGCCGCCGCCCCCGCGTGCTCGCACCACGCCAAGCCCGCCGACCCGGGCGTGACGCCGACCAACCCGCCGCGCCCCGATCAGCCCGACGTGCCGGTCGCGCCCGCGAGCCCCGGCCGCTGGCAGCAGGTCGACGGCCGCTGGCAGTTCGACTACGACAACGGCGACGTGGTCTACGTCGACGACGCCGGCGGTTGCCACCTGGCGTTCAATCCCAACTGCGGCAGCGGCGACGGCGATCCCAGCACCGAGCCGCCGACCTGCAACCCGCCGCCGCCCCAGGACGTGGGCTGCCCACCCGGCCAGCCGAGCGAGTGACGTGGCGATCTTCGTCACCGGCGCCAGCGGCCACATCGGGCTGGCGGTCGCCCACGAGCTGGCGTGGGCCGGCCACGAGGTGCGCGGCCTGGTGCGCACCGACGTCGGCGCGCAGCGCGTCGCGACCCACGAGATCGAGCCGGTGCTCGGCGGGCTGGCCGACCTCGAGCTGCTGGCCCGCGCCGCCGGCACCCACGAGGTGACCGTCCACTGCGCGGTCGATCACGGCCCCGAGCGCTGGGCCCTCGAGACGGCGGCGCTCGACGCGATGATCGCCGACGCCAGCGAGGCGCGCCGCCCGCGGCTGCTGATCTACACCAGCGGCGTCTGGGTCTACGGCACGACCGGCGCGCGCGCCGCCACCGAGGCCGACGCGCCGGCGCCGCCGGCGATGGTCGCCCGCCGGCTCGACGTCGAGGCCCAGGTGCTGGCCGCGGCGGGCGGCAACCTGACCACCGCGGTGGTGCGGCCGGGCTGCGTCTACGGCGGCGGCGGCAGCCTCACCGCGGCGTGGTTCGCGGCGGCCGCCGCCGGCGGGCCGGTGCCGGTGATCGACGGCGACAACCGCTGGGCGATGGTCCACCGCGCCGACGTCGCGTCGATGTACCGCGCGCTGATCGAGCAGCACCGCGGCGGGCTGTGGAACTGCGTCGACGGCAGCCGCGACACCACCGCGGCGTGCGCGGCCGCGGCCCACCGCGCGCTGGGCGGCGCCGGCGACGTGCAGCGGCTGACGCTCGACGAGGGCACGGCCCGCCACGGCGCGCTCGCCGCGTGCCTGGCGTTCGATCAGCTCGTCAGCGCCGACAAGGCGCGGCGCGAGCTGGGCTGGCGGCCGGCCCATGCCGGCTTCGTCGCCGAGGCGCGGCGCCTGGCGCGCAGCTGGCGCGCCCACGCATGAGCGCCGCCGGGTTCGACGCCACCGCCGCGACGCTGCAGGAGATCGTCGCGCACCTCGACCGCGCGCTGGCCGACGCCCGCGAGGCCTGGCTGACCGCGCTCGATCCCGACGCCACCGTCGGCGCGTTCCCCGGCGAGCCGGTCGCCGGCGGGCGCCACCGGCCGCTGCGGGTGTGGGTCGAGCTGGCCGATCGCCTGGGCCTGACGCTGCGCGGGCCGCGGCCGGCCGGGCCGGGGCGCGTGGCGATCGGCTTCGCCCGGTCGACGCCCGCCGCGGCGCCGACGGGCCCCGACGACGGCGACGATCCGCGCGAGCGCTACGGCGCCGGCTCGACGTTCGCCCGCCTCGACAAGCGCGAGGAGCCCGGCTTCCTGCTCGATCTGGCCGAGGCCTTCGAGCGCGCGCGCCTGCCGCCGCGGCCGCGGGTGCTCGAGCTCGGGATCAACACCGGCGACGCGATCGCGCTGCTGCTGGCGCGGCACCCTACGCTCGCGCCGCAGGTGGTCGGGGTCGATCACAGCGCCAGCGCGCTGGCGGTGGCGCGGGCGCGGTTCGCCGATCGCGACGTCGCGCTCCACGAGGCCGACCTCGCCGACCTGCCGACGCTGCCGCTCGGGCGCTTCGACCTGGTGCTGGCGATCGGCGTCCTGCAGAGCCCGGGCGTCGACGACCGCGCGCTCTTGCGCCACGTCGTGCAGGAGCGCCTGACGCCGACCGGCGCGGTGATCCTGGGCGTCCCCAACTGCCGCTACCGCGACGGCGAGCTGTCCCACGGCGCGCGGATGCGCAACTTCCGCCAGCCCGAGCTGGGCCTGGTGATCAAGGACGTCGCGTTCTACCGGAAGTACCTGCAGCAGCACGACCGCGAGGTGTTCGTCACCGGCCAGCACGACCTGTTCGTCACCGGCGTGGCACGGGCGTCGCGCGACTTGCGCTAATCTCCGCGGCCATGGCAGGCCAGGTCATCGTCATCGGGCATCCGCTGGTGCAGCACAAGCTGACGCTGATGCGCAACAAGGACACCAGCACCAGCACGTTCCGCAACCTGCTGCGCGAGATCAGCATGCTGCTGGGCTACGAGGTGTGCCGCGACTTCCCGACGACGATGATCCCGATCGAGACGCCGGTCGCGCCGACGATGGCGCCGGTGCTCGACGGCAAGAAGATCGTGCTGGTGTCGATCCTGCGCGCCGGCAGCGGCATCCTCGACGGGATGCTCGAGATCCTGCCCAGCGCGCGCGTCGGCCACATCGGCCTGTACCGCGATCCCAAGACGCTGCAGGCCGTCGAGTACTTCTTCAAGGTCCCCGAGAGCATGGGCGACCGCGACGCGATCCTGCTCGACCCGATGCTGGCCACCGGCAACAGCGCGGTGGCCGCCGTCACGCGGCTCAAGGCGACCAAGCCGCGGTCGATCAAGTTCGTGTGCCTGCTGACCTGCCCCGAGGGCATCAAGGTCCTGCACGCCGCGCACCCCGACGTGCCGATCTACACCGCCGCCATCGACGAGCGGCTCAACGCCAAGAGCTACATCGTGCCGGGCCTGGGCGACGCCGGCGACCGGCTGTTCGGCACCAAGTAGCGTCCCCGGTCACGCGTCGCTGAACATGACGCGGTAGGCGCGCGGCGTGACGCCGAGCGTGCGGCGGAAGGCGCGGGCCAGCTGCGCGCCGTCGGCGAAGCCGCTGGCGGCGGCGACCTGCTTGGCGGGGCGGGGCCCCGCGGCCAGCAGCGCCCGCGCGTGCTCGACGCGCAGCCGCTCGATCAGCTTGGCCGGCGTGGTGCCGACGGTGGCGGCGCACCGGCGGTGCAGCGTCCGCACCGACAGCCCGGCCTGGCGCGCCAGCCGCGGCACGTCGAGGCCGCGCAGGTGGGCCCGGGCCCACGCGATCGTCGGCGCCAGCGGATCGTCGTCGGTCTGCGCCAGGAGCGCGTCGCTCCACTGCGACTGGAAGCCGGGCCGCCGCGCGTACAGCACCAGCTGCGACGCCACCCGATCGGCCACCGCGCGGCCGTGGTCGGCCTCGACCATCGCCAGCGCCATGTCGATGCCGGTGGTGACGCCGGCCGAGGTCCACAGCCGGCCGTCGCGCACGAAGATCGCCTCGCGGTCGACGGTGGCGGTGGCGCAGTAGCCGGCCAGCCGATCGCACGCCGCCCAGTGCGTGGCGACCCGGCGCCCGGCCAGGAGCCCGGCGGCGGCCAGCGCGAACGCGCCCGAGCACACCGAGCCGATCCGCTCGACGACCGGCGCCGCGCGCGCCAGCCAGGCGGTGAGGCCGCGGTCGGCGATCGCCGCGCGCACGCCGCGCTCGTCGGCGCCGGCCACCAGCACGGTGTCGCGGGCGGTCGCGCGGACGGTCGCCAGCCGGACCGTCGCGAAGGCCAGGCCGCTCGACGCGGCGATCGTGCCGCCGCCCGGGCTGGCCACCACCAGCCGGTAGGCCGGCCCCGGCAGCTGCTGGTTGGCGCCGGCGAACGCCTCGAGCGGGCCGGTCACGTCGAGGCTCTGGGCGCCGGGCACCGCGATCAGCACGACCCGGCGCGACGGGCGCTGCGGCATTGGCAGAATATGCACGATGATTGTCATTCGTGCCAGCGTCGGCGTCGGCTAGGGTCTGCCCATGACGAACCCACCGCCCCTGCAGATCGGCATGCTGTTGTTCCCCGGCGTCACCCAGCTCGACCTCACCGGCCCGTTCGAGCTGTTCAGCCGCATCCCCGGCGCCCGGCTGGCCACGGTGTGGAAGCAGCCCGGCCCGGTGCGCGCCGACAGCGGCCTCGAGCTGGTCGCGAGCGAGGCCTACGCCACCTGCCCGCCCCTCGACCTGCTGTTCGTGCCCGGCGGCTACGGCCAGATCGCGCAGATGGAGGACGCCGAGACGCTGGCGTTCCTGCGCCACCACGGCGCGCGCGCGCGGTGGGTGACGTCGGCGTGCACCGGCGCGCTGCTGCTCGGCGCCGCCGACCTCTTGCAGGGCTACCGCGCCGCGACCCACTGGATGTACATGGACCTGCTGCCGGCGTTCGGCGCCACGCCGGTCGCCGAGCGGGTGGTGATCGATCGCAACCGCATCACCGCGGGCGGCGTCACCGCCGGCATCGACTTCGGCCTGCGGGTGATCGCCGAGGTGGCCGGGGTCGAGGCGGCGCAGACCGCGCAGCTCGAGCTCGAGTACGACCCGCAGCCGCCGTTCGCGTGCGGCCACCCGCGCACGGCCCCGGCCGAGCTGGTGGCGTCGGTGCGCGCGCGGTTCGCGGCGCGGATGGCCGAGCGCGAGGCCCAGCTGGCGCGGCTCAGGGCGGCAGGGGTATGAGCTCACCGGTCTCGCGTATCGGGTGGAGGCCCCACGGGGGCATGACCCCGTGGGGGAGGGCTTGTCGACAAGCCCTCCCAGGAGCTCAGGGCGGCGCTGCCAGCTCGGTGAGCACCAGCGTCGGCGCGCCGGTGTCGTCGAGGCCCCACCAGCACGGGCAGCGATCGGCGCCGCCGGCCAGGAACGCCACGCAGGTGCCGGCGGCGATCGGGCTGGGCTGGTAGCTGGCCCACCCCCACGCCGGCACGTAGTGCTCGGTCAGCAGCTGGCGCTCGAGCGCCGCGAAGCTGGCGGTCGGGAAGCCGGCGCGCTCGTCGACCATCGCCGCGAACGCCCGGGCGTCGGCGAAGGCCCCGGCGGCGGCGTCGATCGCGTAGTCGGTCGCGCCGTCGTCGGCGGCGGCCGGCTCCCAGCGCGCCACCGGCCGGTGGCCGAGGCGCACGAACGCCGCGACCGCGCGCGCCGCGTCGGCGAAGTCGCCGACCACCAGCGTCACCGGATAGGCGCCAGGCCGCAGCGCCCGCGCCAGCGTCTGGCCGCGGGCCGCGAACGGATCGCCGACCACCAGCTGCCCGCTCGGCACGTGCACCGCCGGCAGGTCGTGCAGGTGCAACGCGACGTCGCCCAGCTGGCTACCGTCGAGCAGGTACGCGTCGAGGCGCGCCTGCCCCGACGGCGGCGCGGTCGCGGGCGTGGGCCTCGGTCGGGTCGGCTTGGTCATGGACGTCGACCTGGTCGCCGCCTTCGGCTTGGTCACGGCCTTCGCCTTCGGCGTGGCCGCCTTCGGCTTGGTCGCCGCCTTCGGCTTGGTCGCCGCCTTCGGCGTCGGCTTGGTCGCCGCCTTCGGCTTGGTCACGGCCTTCGGCTTCGCCGCGGCCCGCTTGGCCGCAGCCGGCCTGGCCTTCGCGCGCGCTTGCGCTCCCCGCATCCCCTGACGGTATCAAGAACTCGGAAGGCGAGCGCGCCCGATCGGGCGGCGCCGCTCAGCCCGCGGCGCGCTGCTCTTCGGTGCGCCGGCGGCGCATGACGTCGAGCACGGTCGACGCCTTCTTCAGCTTGTCGCCGATGATCTTGTCGTCGACCGGGTAGTCGGTGCGGAACGCCAGGCCGTCCTCGTACAGGATCTCGCGGGCCTCGTCGTTGTCGAGGTACAGCGCGAGCTTCTTGCCCTTGTAGTTCTGCGTGCGGAGGCCCGCGACCTTGCCCTCGAGCCAGGTCATCAGGTCACCCATCAGGCTCCGGCAGACCTTGAGGTCCTCGTCGAGGCCGTCGAACAGCTCCGAGAAGCGCTCGCGGAACGCGACGCCGTCCTCGCCGCCGTCGGCGACCACCGCGAGGAGCGCGAGGCGCAACAGGATGGCGTCGTCGGCGAAGCTGGCCACGGCCTCGTTGCGGTCCGACACGAAGTCGTTGGGCGAGACCACGTACATGATCGCGCCCACCGCGAGCTCGCGGGCCGACCGCGGCAGGTTCTCGTCATCCATCGCCTCGATCGCGATCTTGAGGTCGTGGGGGAGGGAAACCAGCCAGGTCTTGAACAGCTCGACGAATCGAGCTTCCGGAGTCGACACGGACGTTCTCTTTTGCAGTGGCCCAGGGGGCCGGGTGAAGGACGCGGGCAGGGAGCCCCGCCCGTAAGTACCAACCCGTCCTCGAAAACACAACCCCTTCGGTAGGATGGCGAAATTGCGTGGGCGCCCCGCGGGGATTCCGCGCCCCCGCAGTCCGCCGGCGATCCTTGGTTCGGCGGCGCGTGGTACCGTCGAGCGTCCGTGGCTGCGAAGCGCTCGCCGATCCTTGGTTACAACCACAATGTCCGCTTCCGCGGCATCGTGTTTCATATCCAGACCGAGGACTCGGGGATCATCAATCCCCACGTGTTCACCCACCTCTTCCACGGTGGCGTGATCATCTCGACGCGCAAGCTGGTCTACGACCCCGACGCCAACGACGAGGCCGTGAAGGCCCTCATGCAGGCCCAGCACAAGGCCGTCATGAAGGACCTCAAGCGGGGCACCTTCGACGACAAGATCGACCAGTACCTCGGGGGGACCGAAGGGCTGCTGCCCCGGGAGAGCGCGATCTCGGTGGCCGCGCCGCGCCCGGTGCCGACCGCCGCCGTCGACGAGCCGGTCGACGCGGCGCCGATCGCCGAGCCGGTCGCCACGCCCGCCGCCAGCGTCGACGCCACGCCGCAGCTCGAGATCATCGACGCGCTGTCCGAGCCGATCGAGCTGCCGCTGAAGGTGCGCCCGCCCGCGGCGCCCCCGGCCGACGCGCCCGAGCTCGACCTGCCCGCGCCGCCGCTCGACCTGCCCGCGCCGGCGATGGTCGACGACGCGCCCTCGGCCGAGATCGAGATCCTGGGGGCCTACGCCTACGCCGACGCCGCCCCCGAGGACCTGCCGGTCGGCGACGCGACGATCCCGATCCCGACGATGCCGGAGTTCGCGCCGCGCCGCATCGGCGACACCGCGCCGGCGCCGATCGCCGGCCGTGGCGGGACCACGCCGCCGCCGGTGCGGGTCGCGTTCAACACCGCCGACGCGGCGCGCGCGCCGACCGAGCAGGTGCCGCCGGCGATCACCGCGGCCCTCGATCTCGACGCCGGTGGCGCCGCCAGCCACAAGAACGACGTCTCGGCGGCGATGCGCGCGATCCAGGTCACCGACGAGGAGCTGTCGGCCGCCGGCCTGAGCGAGATGGCCGAGATCCACTCGCCGGCTCCGCCGTCGGCGCCCGCGCCGCCTGGCGCCCAGCCCGAGCGCGCCGGCTCGTACCACCTCGGCCGCAAGACCGGCGTCGTCGAGGCCGCGCGGCCGCCGATCCCGCGCCCCTCGCCCACCCCGGCGCCGCCCCGCCCGCCGTCGGCCCGCCCGGCCCCGCCGCCGCTGCCGACCCGCACCGCCACGCCGGTCGGCTCGCGCGTGCCCACGCCCAGCGCGTCGCCGTCCCGCGGGATGCCCGCGATCCCGCAGCGCGCCGGCACCCAGCCGCGCACCGGCGCGCCGCAGACGCCGACCCCGCCGTCCAACTCCGTCCCGCGGCCCAGCACCGCGCCCGGCAGCGGCCCGAGCCGCGGGCGCCCGGCCAGCGGCGGTGGCGTCGTGGTCTCGCGCCCCGCGGTGATCGTCGGTGGCAAGGGCGCGCCGACCACGCCGCCGGCCAAGCCGCGCCGCGCCCGCGAGGCCGAGGGCTTCGGCGGCGACCTGATCTCCGAGCGCAGCCTCGACGAGGTGATCCTGGCCTACCTGTCCGAAGACACCAACGACGAGTGATGGCGACCGTCACGATCTACACCCGCGCGCTGTGCGGCTACTGCTGGCGGGCGACCCGCTTGTTGCGCAAGAAGGGGGTGGCCTTCGAGGAGAAGGACACCACCGGCGACGCCGCGACCCGCGCGTGGCTGGCCCAGGTCACCGGCCGCACGACCGTGCCGCAGGTGTTCATCAACGGCCGCGCGATCGGCGGCTCCGACGACCTCGCGGCGCTCGACGCCCGCGGCGAGCTCGATCGCCTGCTGGCCGAGCCGCCGCAGCCCAACCCGACGCCGTAGGCGGCCCAGCCGCCCGGATGGCGTAGCCCAGCGAACCTCGCTGGCGCCCGGCTACGCGCCGACGGCGATCGCCGGCTCGACGACGCGCCAGTCGGTGCCGGCCGGCGTGTCGAGGATCTCGACGCCGAGCGCGGTCAGCTCGCCGCGCACCGCGTCGGCCCGCGTGAAGTCCTTGGCCTTGCGCGCCTCGGCCCGCGCCTCGAGCAGCGCCTGCACCTGCGCCACGTCGAGGCCGCGCCGCTTGCCGAGCCGGGCCCGGCGCGCGTGGGCGTAGCGCACGGGATCGTCGCCGAGCACGCCCAGCGCCCAGCCGACCGCGCGCAGGTCGCGGCCCAGCCGGGCCAGCGACCGCCGCCGCACCGCCTTGTCGAGGCCCTTGCCCTCGTCGAGCAGGCGGTTGGCGACCTTGGCGGCCTCGCCCAGCGCGGCCACGACGATCGGCGCGTTGAAGTCGTCGGCCAGCGCCTCGCGGGCCTCGCCGGTCAGCTTCTCGGCCTCGGGCACCAGCGCGCCCTCGCCGCCGTCGCCGCCCGCCGCGACGAACTCGTCGATGCGCCGCAGGGTCGCGTAGAAGTAGTCGAGCCGGCGATCGGCGGCCTCGAGCGCGGGGAACCGCGGGTCGACGATCTTGCCGTCGGCGTCGCGGGGACCCTCGATCTCGAAGTCGATCGGCGAGCGGTAGTGGTGCGAGACGAAGTAGAAGCGCAGCGCCTCGGGGCCGACCGCGGCGGCGATCTCGTTGCAGCCGAGCACGTTGCCCAGCGACTTCGACATCTTGGTGCCGTCGAAGTTGAGGAAGCCGTTGTGCATCCAGTGGTGGGCGAAGGTCTCGTCGCCGTGCGCGCCCTGCGACTGCGCGATCTCGTTCTCGTGGTGCGGGAACACCAGATCCTTGCCGCCGGCGTGGATGTCGAAGGTCTCGCCGAGGTGGGTCGCGCTCATCGCCGAGCACTCGATGTGCCAGCCGGGGCGGCCCGGGCCCCACGGCGACGGCCACGACGGCTCGCCGGGCTTGGCGCCCTTCCACAGCGCGAAGTCGAACGGGCTCTTCTTGCGCTCGTCGACGGCGACCCGGCTGCCGGCCTGGAGGTCGTCGAGCGACTGGCCGCTGAGCCGACCGTAGGGCGGGAAGCTCGCGACCTCGAAGTAGACGTCACCGTCGAGCGCGTAGGCCTTGCCCCGCTCGATCAGCCGCTGCGTGATCGCGACGATCTGATCGATGTGGGTCGACACCCGCGGCTCGACGTCGGGCGGCAGCACGCCGAACATCCGCATGTCGGCGTTGTAGGCGTCGGCGTAGCGGTTGGCCCAGGTCAGCCAGTCCTCGCCGGCGGCGGCCGAGGCGTTGAAGATCTTGTCCTCGACGTCGGTGATGTTGCGGACGAACTTCACCTGGTAGCCGAGGAAGATCAGCGCGCGGCGGATGAGATCGAAGCAGATCGCGGAGTACGCGTGGCCGATGTGCGCGGGCGCGTAGGGCGTCGGCCCGCACAGGTACATCCCGACGCGATCGGGGACGATCGGCGTGAAGGCGACCTTCTGTTGCTGGAGCGAGTCGTAGAGACGAACCGGCGTAGCCACGGTCCGGGGGTTGTAACACGTCGCGTCGGAGCGGCGACCGCGCGTGCGTCAACGCACGCAGACCGCGGCGACGATCGGGGCCGTCGGCACCGACTCCCACCAGCCGTCGACCCGGGAGCCGCCGCCGCTGGTGCAGTTGCTGGCCTGGGCCACCTTGATCACCACGTCGTGGCGGCCGGGCGCGCTGGGCGCGGTCACGCTGCCGGTGCGGAGCTGCCGCTGGGTGACGCCCTGCTGCGGGTCGCCGAAGTCGACGCACTGGAAGCGCGCGCCGCCCGCGAACCCGACCTCGACCTGGTCGCTGCAGTTGGGGCAGGCGTTGTTGCTGTCGCGCAGCGCGACGGTGTCGCCGAACCCGATCGTCGCGCCCGGCGACAGCTCGACGACGTTGGGGCCGAAGTTGAACGACCACAGCTCGATCGACGCGTTCAGGTTGCCGCCGGTCGACGCCGGCAGGCTGATCGTCGGGCGGGTCGGGCCGCAGTCCCAGTCGTCGCAGCCGTCGGGCGTGCCGTCGCTGTCGGCGTCGCGGCGGTCGTCCGAGCCGGGGCAGCGATCGACGTTGTTGCAGACGGTGTCGCCGTCGTCGTCGCTGCACGGCCCGGGCGCGTCGATCGGCGGCGGCCCCGGGGCGTCGATCGTCGCCACCGCGCCGTCGGGGTCGGCGGGGCGACCGTCGTTGTTACCGCCGGGCGGCAGGCCGGTGGGATCGAACGCACACGCGGCGATCGTCGCGGTGAGGCCGCCGAGGCACAGGCCGAGCCGACGAGGCCGCATCACGGCGATGGTAACGACCGGGCGGCCGCAGCGTCAACGCGCGAGGCCGGACTGATCGAAGAACTGCCGGCGCGCGGCGCGCACCAGCGCCCACAGCGCCAGCGCGCCGATCAGCACCAACCCGACGAACACCGGCGGCATGTACCAGTAGTCGCCGGGCCGCTCGTCGGCCAGCACCACCCACGCGCCGGCCGGCACCGGCCGCGGCGCCCACACCGCGGCGACGTCGATGGCCGACCACGGGATGACCCCGGCCGGGCCGGTGACGCCGGCGTCGGTCACCGCCAGCGCGGCGAACCGGGCGCGCAGGTTGGTCGACGCGGCGTCGGCGCGCGCGCCGGCGAGCTGCGCCTGATCGAGGATCGCTTGCACGGCGGCGACCGCGTCGGGGCGGCGCACCTCCCACCGGGCGAGATCGGCGGTGCTGGCGATCGGCGCCTGGCCGGGCGCGATCACGCCGGCCGCGGCCAGCGCCTCGCCCCACGCGGCGGTGGTCGGGTGGCCCTCGGACAGCGCCGCGACGACGATCGTCGCGTTGGGATCGACCACCGACAGATCGACGTCGGCGTCGGCGCCCAGCGTCAGCGTCGCGCCGTCGATCAGCGTGACCTCGGTGGCGTTGCTGGTGCGGGCGCGGCGCAGCTCGGCGCCGGTGATGAACCGCGGCGACGGGTAGGCCGCCAGCGCCCGGGCCAGCGGCCCGGCGTAGCGCACGTCGGCCAGGCGCCGCAGCCGGCCGCTGACGCGATCGTCGTGCTGCGCCTCGTGGTCCCAGGCGTCGCCCGGCAGGGCGAGCCACAGGCGATCGCCGGTGCCGCGGACCGCGACGACGCGGTGGCCGTCGCTGCCTTTGGTGGTGCGCAGCCGCACCGCGCCGGCGCGATCGGGCGGGGCCTCGAGCGTGACGTAGCGGTTGTCGCCGATCTTGCCGGCGACGATGTCGGCGGCGGTCACCGGCTTCGGCGTGTCGCTCTCGCGGGCGTAGCCGACGTCGTGGCGCAGCCGGACCAGCAGCGCGACGCACAGGATCAAGACCCCGGCGGCGGCGATGATGCCCACCTGGAGCGCGCCCCGCGGCAGCCGGATCAGATCGGGGTCGATCTCGTCCTTGCCGATCGGGGCGCCGGGTTCGCGGTTCGCGTCGTCGGCCATGGCCAGCGCGTGCATGGTATCCGCTCCTCGGACACCACGCCAGCCACCGGGGTTGCAAGGATCCGGCCGCGGTTGCGCGCCGCCCCGGCGCCCGCGTACCGTGGGGCGTGGCCACCGGCACCAGCGGATCGGGCGAGGAGCCCAAGCCGGCCAGCCGCGAGCGCCCGCTGCGGGTGGTCGACGTCGTCCGCTGGAGCAACGCCGCGGTCGAGCGCTACGGCCTCCTGTGGGTCGAGGGCGAGGTCGGCGAGGTCAAGCGGCCGTCGAGCGGCCACGTCTACTTCGCGCTCAAGGACAAGACCTCGCAGCTGCCGGCGGTGATGTGGCGGACCACCGCGCAGCGGCTGCGGTTCGCGTTCGAGGCCGGGCTGCGGGTGCGGGTGCGCGGCAAGCTCGGCGTCTTCGATCGCGACGGCAAGCTGCAGCTGTACGTCGACTACGCCGAGCCGGCCGGCGCCGGCGCCGAGGCGGCCGCGCTCGAGGAGCTCAAGCGGCGGCTGGCGGCCGAGGGGCTGTTCGCCGACGCGCGCAAGCGGCCGCTGCCGCTGCTGCCGCGGCGGATCGGCGTCGTGACGTCGAAGTCGGGCGCGGCGCTGCGCGACATCGTGCGGACGATCCAGCGGCGGTTCCCGCCGGCCCACATCCTGGTCGCCGACTGCATGGTCCAGGGCGCGGCGGCGCCGTCGCAGATCGTCCACGCGCTGCGGCTGATCGACGCCGCGGCGGTCGACGTGGTGATCGTCGGGCGCGGCGGCGGCGCCCAGAGCGACCTGGCGGCGTTCAACGACGAGCGCGTCGTGCGGGCGATCGCGGCGTGCCGGGTGCCGGTGGTCAGCGCGGTCGGCCACGAGGTCGACGTCACGCTCAGCGACCTGGTCGCCGACCGACGCGCGTCGACGCCGACCGGCGCCGGCGAGATGGTGGTGCCGGTCCAGCACGAGCTGAAGGCGGCGCTGGCCCGCGAGGAGCAGCGGCTGCGCCGCGAGCTGGGCCTGTACCTGCGCGCGGCGCGGCAGGAGGTCGACGATCTGATCGACAGCGCGCGCGCCGGCGTGCAGGCGCGGATGACCGCCCGCGCGACCGAGCTGCGCCGGCTCGAGGTGCGGCTCCTGGCGGCGCACCCGCGGGCCCAGCTGGCGGCGCGGCGGGCGGCGCTGGCAGCGCTGGAGAAGCGGCTGCCCAGCCCGGCGCCGCGGCTGGCCGACGGCCGGCGCCGCGTCGACACCGGCCGGGCCCGGCTCGACGCGGCGATGCGGCGCGCGCTCGATCGACGGCGGCAAGGGTTCGCGGCGGTGGTGGCGCGGCTCGACGCGCTGTCGCCGCTGCGGGTGCTCGAGCGCGGCTACGCGCTGGCCACCCGCGACGGCCACGTCGTCACCGACGCCGGCGCGCTGGCCCCCGGCGATCCGATCGAGCTGCGGTTCGCCCGCGGCCGGGCCCGAGGCCGCATCACCGACGTCGAGTCGTGATCGGGATCTGGTAGGGTCGCGGCGATGCCCGAGCGCCAGCGCCGTGCTCCCAGCCAGCCGGGTCGCGTCCGCCGCGCGCCGTCGCGCGCCGGCAGCGCGGTGCCGATCGATGACGAGCAGGTGATCGAGGTCGCGCCGCTGGCGCCGCTGCCCACCGCGCGGGTCGCGATCCACGAGGCCTCGACCGACGCCGTCGCGGCGGTGCGCGCCGCGGTGGTCGCGCAGGGCTTCGCGGTGGCGTACGCCGCGGTAGGCGCGGTGGCGATCGCCGAGATCACCAAGCGGCTGGCCGGCGACGCGATGCCCGACGTCGTCGTGGTCGGGCTGCCGGCCGGCGCGGCGATCCTCGACGCGGCCCGCGCGCTCGAGCCGCGCCGCCCGGTGCTGATCGCCGCCGTCAACGGCAGCGGCCAGGCCGCCGCCGAGCGGGCCCACGGCGCCGGCGCCGACCTGGTGGCGCTGCGCCCGCACGACGAGCGGCTCGGCCCGGTGCTGTTCGCCGCGGCCAAGCTCGCCGACGAGCGCCGCCGCGCCACCGCCGCCCGCGGCAACGAGCTGCGGCTGCGCGAGCGCCTCGATCGCATGGCCCAGGTCGACCCCGCGACCGGCCTGCAGCCGATGGAGTTCTTCCAGCGCGCGCTCGAGCTCGAGGTCAAGCGCGCCCGCCGTTACGGCTACGCGCTGTCGGTGTGCATGGTCCGGCTGCCGCCGCCCGCCGACGCGCCCGCGACGGTCGCGGCCGAGCTGCGCGCGCAGGCGGCCGCCGCGCTGTCGGCGGCGGTGCGCGACATCGACCTGCCGGTCGAGATCGGCGGCGACCGCGTGCTGATCCTCTTGCCGTACACCGACGCCAGCGGCGCCGAGCGCGTCGCCCGCCGGGTGGCCACCGCGGTGGCGGCGGTGCGGATCGGCAAGCACGCCGGCGTCGCGCTGGCCGGGGTCGCCGGGGTCGCCGGCGGCGCGGCGCTGTCGCTGGCGACGTTGATGCGGGCGGCGGCGGCGGCGCTGCGCGACGCCGAGCGCGGCG
Organism: Myxococcales bacterium; assembly: GCA_016794525.1. Taxonomy (GTDB): domain Bacteria; phylum Myxococcota_A; class Polyangia; order Haliangiales; family Haliangiaceae; genus UBA2376. The sequence goes on along the minus strand of JAEUJY010000049.1, from coordinate 96,464 downwards.
GCGAGCCGGTCGTGGTCGCGCCGTGAAGCGCCTGGCCGCGGTGCTCGGCTGGCCGATCAGCCACTCGCGCAGCCCGGCGATGCACGACGCGGCGTTCGCGGCCAGCGGCGTCGACGCGGTGATGCTGCCGCTGGCGGTGCGCCCCGAGCGGCTCGACGACGCGGTGCGCGGCCTCGCCGCGATCGACGCGCTCGGCGCCAGCGTGACGGTGCCGCACAAGGAGGCGGTGGCCGGGTGCTGCGCCGCGCTCGACCCCAGCGCGCGCGCGGTCGGCGCGGTCAACTGCCTGGCGTTCGTCGATGGGCGCGCGATCGGCCACAACACCGACGCCGGCGGCTTCGTCGACGGCCTGCGCGCGGCCGGCCACGCGACGATCGCCCGCGCGGTGGTGCTCGGCGGCGGCGGCGCGGCCCGCGCGGTGGTGGTCGGCCTCGAGCAGCTGGGCGCCGACGTCGTCGTCGTCGCGCGCCGCCCCGACGCGGTGACCTGGCGCGCCGCGCGGCCGTGGGCGGAGCTGCCCGCGCTGCTGGCGACCGCCGGGCTGGTCGTCGACGCCACCTCTGCGGCGCTCGACCCCGCCGCCGACGCCGCGCTGGCCGACGCGGTGCCGCTAGGCGCGCTGCCCGCCGACGCCGCGGTGGCGACGCTGATCTACCACCGCGACACCGCGCTGCTCGCCGCCGCGCGCGCCCGCGGCCTCGCCGCGCTCGACGGCCGCGCGATGCTGCTGTACCAGGCCACCCGCGCGTTCACGCTGTGGACCGGCCGCGCCGCGCCGGTCGACGTCATGGCCACCGCGCTCGCCGCGTCGCTGGCGTAGCGCGGTCGCCGGTGGGAATCGGCGGCGCCGGCCGCGCGTTGTCGGCTGCGTGCTGCGCCTGACCTGCGTCGCGATCGTCTCCCTGTCGGCCTGCGCGCGATCGACGCCAGCCCCGACGCCCCCGCTCGCGCCGGCCGAGGTCGTGATCCCGGCGCTGGTCGAGGCGACCCGCGGGCCGGGGCTGGTGCCATACGTCGATGAGCTCTACGCGCTGGGCTGGTCGGCCGACGGCCGGCGGTTCGCCTACGCGATCGAGCGCGCCGACGAGGCCTGCGGCTGCCTCACCGTCGACCTCCACATCGCCAGCAGCACAGGCGAGCCGCTGTGGTGGAGCGATCACTACCGGTCCGACGAGCTGGGCTCGCTCGATGCGCTCAACTTCCCCGAGCTGTGGGCGCGCCGCGGCGCCGAGTGGACCGCGGCGTTGCGCGCGCGCGGCATCACGCAGGCGCCGACCTCGACGCTGACGCCGCTGCCGATCGGCGGCGCCGCCGTGCCGCGCTTCGAGATCGCGACCACCGCGGTCGGCGACGACGCCGAGGTCGGCTTCGCGCACCTGACCAGCTACGAGGTCGGCATCGTCCGCGGCGACGTGCCCGAGTCGGTGGCGCGGTTCGACGCCGGCGATGGCCTGGGCCCGCTCGCGGTCACGGTGGCCGGCTACATCGAGGCGCCCGATCAGGACCACGCGGTGGCGATCATCGTCGAGACCTGGCGCGGCTGGGAGGGCCAGCAGCAGGTCGAGACCGTGCGCGTCGCGCCGGCGAGCCGGTAGCTACGGCGCGACCGTCGACGGCTGCGCGCCGGGGCCGGCCGGCGGCGGCGGCACCGGCGGCGGCGCCTCGACCGCGGTCGTCGAGCCCGCGGCCTGGGTCGCGGTGCGGCAGCGCGACACGCTGGGATCCCACGCGCGCAGCTGATCGGCGAGCCCGCGATCGACCGACGTCAGCGCCTTCAGGCTGCCGAACGCCTCGACGCACCGCCCGGCGGCCGCCAGCGTCCGCGCGTTGTGCGCGAGCTGCACCGCGACCGGCGAGTGCAGCGCGCTGGCGCTCGGCGGCGGCGGCGGCGGCGGCAGCACCGCGACGCTGGTCGGCGCCGGCTGCTCGGGATCGGACACCGGCAGCAGCTGCAGCGCGATGGTCGCGATCAGCCCCACCAGCGCGACGCCGGCCCACCGGTTGCGCGAGTCGATGCGGTCGGCCTCGCAGACGTCCTGCTCGCCGTTGATCGCGTGGTCGGGGCAGTGCGCGACCATCCGGCTGATCGCGTACCCCGCGCTGGCGCCGGTGAACACCGCCGCGCCGATCACCGAGTACGTCCGCTGCTTCCGCGTCACCGCACACCCCGAGACCAGGCTCGCCGTGCACGCGATCGCGACCATCCGCTGGCTGATGCGCTTCACGCGGCCGAGCCTATCAGCGCCGCCCCGTGGCGCAACCGGCTCGGCGCGACCCGTGCATGGCGTCACACGAACTGCGAGGAGGCCGTCCGATGCGCGCTGCCAAGTCGGCGCGTCGACTCGCGCGAGTCGGCGCCGGGATCACATCTGCCCTGTTGCTGGCGTTCACAGGGGCGCCGTCGGCTGTGGCTGACACGCCACCTGACGCGCCGCGCGACCGCTGGGTCGACAACCCGTACAGCCCCCACGACACCACCGGGGCCAACCTCCGGCTGGGCAGCGCGGTCGGCTACCTGGTCCACGACACCAAGACCTACACCGCGCTGGGCGCGGCGATCGCCGCCGGACCGCGGGTCGGCCGCTTCACCTTCGAGGCCGACTACCTGTTCCTCAACCTGTCCGAGCCGGGGCCGTCGACCTTGCACTTCGGCCGGGCCCAGCGGTTCGGCGCGATGGCCCGCGTCGACGTCGTGCGGCTGGGCTCCGACCTGCTCGGCGCCAACTCGATGCTCGCGATCTACGCCGAGCTCGGTGCGGCCCGGCAGTGGCACAGCTGGAGCCGACCCGGCGCGCGCGACCCGGCGCGCGCGGTGCCGGTCGACAGCGCGGTCAACCTCGGCGTCGTCGGGTTCGGCGTGAACCTCGATCACCGCCTCGAGCAGCCGCTCAACCTCAGCCGCGTCGGCTGGCAGCTCGGATGGCAGCTCACGTCGACGCCCAGCCGCGCCGCCGACCCGATGATCGAGTGCCGCGGCGGCATCTGCGCCGCGGCCGCGCCGGCGCCGATGGCGACCAGCCGCAACACCGCGCTGCTGGTGACGTCGACGATCGCGTTCACCTGGTAGCGCGCGGTCAGAACGAGCGGGTCATCGTCGTCATCAGGCCGACGATCGCCGCGTACCAGGCGATCGCCGCCACCGCGACGGCGCCGACGAAGACGACCACCACCGGGCCGTCCTGCACCGGATCGTCGGGGCCGGGCCGCCACGCCCGGCCGATCGCCGCCAGCGCCACGCCGAGCAAGAGGCCCACCGCGGCCCAGTGCTCCTTGGTGTCGAACCAGCGCGCCATCTTGCTGGCGCGGGTCGGCGCGTCGCCGGCCAGGCGCCGCGCGCGATCGAGATCGACCGGCCGCGGCGGCGCGCCCATCGCGCGATCGGTGAGCTCGTCGGTCGCCAGCTGGCGCCCGGCCTGATCGTCGATCACCGAGGACGGCCGGGTCAGGTACTCGAGCTTCACCCGCGCCTTGTAGGTCGGGTACAGCACCAGCCCGACCACCATCGCCAGCGCGTACAGCGCCATCGCGATGGTCGCGAACCGCCCCAGCGCCGCCCGCCGCGGGGTGCGCCCGCGCCACAGCGGCCACAGCCACACCACCCAGTGGGTCGCCGCCGCCACCGCCGCGGCGCCCAGCACCGCGTGCAGCACCAGCAGCCAGCGCGCGGCGGTCAGCGACAGCACGCGCCGACGATACGCGAAACCGCGCGCCGAAAACGACCGCGGGCGCCGCAGGGCGCCCGCCGTCGACCACGGGGAGCTCCCATCAACCCGGCTGGCTGGCCGAGTGGCGGCGGATGAACGTCGGCACGTCGAGCTCGTTGTCGCCCTCCTCGCCGAGGATGCCCTTGAGGCTAGGCCGCGGCAGGCCGCGCTTGCTGCGCTCGGGAAGCGTCGCGGTCGCGACCACCGCGTCGGCCGCCGACGGGCCCGAGCCCATCGCCACCCGCGCCGACATCTCGGCCTCGGGCACCGGCTCGACGCCGCCGCCCAGCTCGGCCAGCGCGCGCTCGACCGGGGTCATCTCGTCGGCCCACGACACGTCGACGTCGGCGTCCTCGACCACCATCGCCGGGGTCTTGATCTCGCCCGAGGCCTTGCGCGCCGGCGGCACCAGCGTCGTCGGGTACTCCTTGGTCGTGACGCTGTTGTGATCGTACGGCAGCGTCACCTGCTGCGACGTGCGGCTGCGCATCGGCTGCGGCACCGAGACCTCGGGGGCGGGCGCCACGGTCTTGGTCGCGCGGTCGAAGCCGGTCGCGATGACCGTGATGCGGACCTCGTCGGTGAGGTTGGGGTCGATCACCGAGCCGAAGATGATGTTGGCGTCCTCGTGCGCGGCCTTCTGGATCAGGCTCGACGCCTCGTTGACCTCGTGCAGCGTCAGGTCGGGGCCGCCGGTGATGTTGATCAGGATGCCGGTCGCGCCGTCGATCGAGACGTCCTCGAGCAGCGGCGAGCTGATCGCCATCTCGGCCGCCTCGGTCGCGCGCTTCTTGCCCGAGCCGACGCCGGCGCCCATCAGCGCGCGGCCCATGTCGTTCATGATCGTGCGCACGTCGGCGAAGTCGACGTTGATCAGGCCGGGCACGGTCATCAGGTCGCTGATGCCCTGCACCGCGTTGAGCAGGATCGAGTCGGCGCGGCGGAAGGCGTCGACCATCGACATCTGGTTGCCCGCCAGCGCCAGCAGCCGGTTGTTGGGGATCACGATCAGCGTGTCGACCGCGGCCTCGAGGCGGCTGATGCCGTCGTCGGCGTTCTTCGACCGCTTCTTGCCCTCGAAGCCGAACGGCTTGGTCACGACGCCGACCGTCAGCGCGCCGCAGTCGCGGGCGACCTGCGCGATGACCGGCGCGGCGCCGGTGCCGGTGCCGCCGCCCATGCCGGCGGTCACGAACACCATGTCGGCGCCCGAGATGGCGTCGGCGATCTGCTGGATCGACTCCTCGGCCGCGCGGCGGCCGATGTCGGGGTTGGCGCCGGCGCCCAGGCCCTTGGTCAGCGCGCCGCCCAGGCCGATCTTGTGGGTCGCGAGGTTCGCCTCGAGCGCCTGGCGGTCGGTGTTGGCCGCAACGAACTCGACGCCGTCGAGGTTGCCAGCGATCATCGTGTTGACGGCGTTGCCGCCGCCACCACCTACGCCGATGACCAGGATCTTGGCGTGATTGACGTCGTCGAATTCGATGAGGGCCATGTGATCTCTCCCGTTGGTATGCCCATATGAGTGGGCGGGATCTGCAGGGGCAACTTTTTCGCGGCAGCGGCGCGGCGTTTTTGTTGCGATCCGGATCTGCTCGGCGGATCGCGGGCCGTCAGGCGCGGCTGCGACGAGGCTTCAGAACATTTCCGCGAGGCGCGACCAGGCGCGCTTGATCAGGCCGCGGTCGCCGGCCTGCTGGGCCTGGGCCCGGGTCTGGATCGAGCGGCCGTGGTTGGCGCCGTAGACCACCAGCCCGACGCCGGTCGAGTACGCCGGCGACTTGACCACGTCGACCAGCCCGCCGATGCGGGTCGGGCTGCCGCGGCGCACCGGCAGGCCCAGCACCTGCTCGGCGACCTCGGCGGTGCCCTCGAGGATCGTGGCGCCGCCGGTCAGGACGATGCCGGCGGCGAGGCCGTCGGCGTAGCCCGAGCGCATCAGCTCGCGCTTGACGTGCTCGAAGATCTCCTCGATGCGCGGCTCGATGATCTCGACCAGCGTGGCGCGCGGCAGGACCCGCGGGCCGCGGCCGCCGACCGACGGCACCTCCATGGTGTCGTCGTCGGAGATCATCGCCCGCGACGCGCAGCCGTACTTGCGCTTGATCTTCTCGGCCGAGTCGAGCGGCGTGCGCAGCACGGTCGCGATGTCGTTGGTGACGTGGCCGCCGCCCAGCGGCAGCACCGCGGTGTGGACGATCGCGCCGTCGGCGAACACCGCGATGTCGCAGGTGCCGCCGCCGATGTCGATCAGCGCGACGCCCAGCTCCTTCTCGTCCTCCTCGAGGACCGCCTGGGCCGAGGCCAGCGGCTCGAGGACGATGTCGGCGACCTGCAGGCCGCAGCGGTTGGCGCACTTGACGACGTTCTGGGCGCTGGTGACCGCGGTCGTGACGATGTGGACCTTGGCCTCGAGGCGGACGCCGGCCATGCCCAGCGGATCGCGGATGCCGTCCTGGTCGTCGATGACGTACTGCTGCGGCAGCACGTGCAGCACCTCGCGGTCCATCGGGATCGCGACCGCCTTGGCCGCCTCGATCACGCGGGCCATGTCGGCCTCGCGGACCTCCTTGTCCTTGACCGCGACGATGCCGTGGCTGTTGAGGCCGCGCACGTGGGCGCCGGAGATCGCCGCGAACACCGTCGAGATCTGGCAGCCGGCCATGTTCTCGGCCTCGTCGATCGCCGCGCGGATCGCGCTGACCGTGGCGTCGATGTTGACCACGACGCCGCGGCGCAGGCCCTTCGACGGCGCCGTGCCGATGCCGATGATGTCGATCCCGTCGTCGGTCACCTCGCCGGCGATCGCGGCGATCTTGGTGGTGCCGATGTCGAGGCCGACGATGATCTCGGAGGTCTTGGTCTTGGCCATTGGTGTGCTCAGGGTTCCCCGAAGGAGACGGTGACGAGATCGGTGCGGGTGTCGTTGTCGACGCGCATGGTGCGCAGGCGGCGGCGCTCGTCGGGCGACAGCGCCGCCCACACCGCGTCGAACCGGGCCAGGTGGCCGGCCAGCGCGTCGGGCGAGGCCACGCCGACCTTCACCGCGATCGCGTCGTCGTAGGTGTAGAGGGTCGCGCCCGAGGGCGCGAGCTTGAGCTCACCGGCGCGCGGGCGATCGCCCTCGGCCCACGCGGCGAGGATCGCCAGGCCGTCGCGCACCTGGGCCGCGGCCTGCTCGGGCGCCTCGGCGAACAGCTCGCGCGGTACGCCCGAGATGATCGGCAGGTCCTTGCCCTCGCCGGCGGTCACGTCGGCGACCTTGAACGGCCGGCCGGCGGCGTCGGCCAGGTACAGCCCCTCGGCGGCGATCACCGCGGCCGGGCGCCGCTCGACGATGTCGACCACGACGGTGTGCGGCAGCCGGCGCTTGACGCTGGCCTTGGCGATCCACGGATCGGCGGCCAGCGCGGCCTCGGCGTCGCCGGTGTCGATCTTGAAGATGTTGGCGCCGGCGGCGAACGGCAGCCGCGCGCGCACCGCGTCCTCGGTCAGCGTCGTCTCGCCGTGGACCTCGACCTGGGTCACCGCGAAGCGCGGCGAGTGGGTGAGCCAGTGGTAGCCGTGGCGGCCGGCGGTGATCAGGCCACCCGCGGCGACCAGCGCCAGCACCGCGGGCGCCGACCGGCGCAGCGCGCGGCCGCAGGCGTCGACCACCACGCGCGGGGCCGGCAACCGCTCGCGCAGCGGCGTCTTCGCGCGGCGGTTGGAGCGGCCCGGGCGCAGCGTCATCCGCGACACCCGCGGCAGGCGCGTGTCGTCGATGCGGGCGGACTCGGCGCCCCTCGGCCGGGATCGATCCATGATTGGCGAAATAGGCATGCGCCGATCACGCGGGCAATTTTTCGACCGCTGGCTCGATCGATTTGCGGCCAATCCGGATCTCTCCGGTGCGAACGTTCAGTGCCCGACGGTCTTGACGCTAGCGTGCGAGGCTTCTTCGGACGCTAGCGCTGGCCGGTGGCGCTACTCGATCGCGACCGCTGGGCCGACGTCCCGAACCGCGTAGCGCCAGCCCGCGGCCACGTGGTCCAGCGTCACCTCCACCACGCGGTCGCCGCGCCAGGCCTTGCACGTGAACGGCGCCAGGCCGCGGACGACCTCGGGGGCCGGGCAGTCGATACGGCTGACGTCACCCCCGACGGCTTGCTCGACCTGCGCGGCGACGTCTTCGTAGTACCTCGACTCGAACCCGCGGTCGCCCGTGCCACGGGCGACGACGTGCGCGTACTGGCGGCGAACCTCGGGGCACACCACGGCCGACGCGGGATCGGCGCCGACCAGCACGCGGCCCGTGCAGTCGAACTCGTGCTGGCTCCCGTCATCCAGCGTCCGGAGATGCGCGGCGAGCGCGCTGCCGCCGCTGAGCGCGCGGCGCCAGGTCGCGGTCACCGTGCCGTCACCGTCGACGGCCACGTCGACGAGCTCCTCGCCGATCGCGGTGCGAGCGCGGCACGTGTAGCGCCCGCCGGCCCGCAGCTCGGTCGGGCAGCTCGACGCGGTCACCTCGACGCCGGAGTTGCGCGCGAGCGCCTGGACGACCTCGCGAAACACGGCCGCGGCGTCCACCGTCTCGGTGCGCTCGACGCGCACGGTGCAGCCAGCCAAACACGCGATGAGGAGGGAGCCCACCCCGATCAGGCGATGCGGTTGCGACAAGGCCGATGTCTGTAAGTCCCCTGCGCGGCGGCGCAAGGCCTCGGCGCGCGGGGCGTGACTACAGCCGCACGCCGACGAACGCGGTCGGCCAGACCTGCACGCGGGTGCCGGTGCGGTCGGGCTCGGCCATCGTCGGCTTGGCATCCAGGCGATCGCGCGCGGGATCGGTCGTGACGTAGGCGTTGAGCGCGGCGCCGCCGACCAGGCCGACCGGGCCGACGCGGAAGCCGACCACCAGCCGCAGCTGGTTCAGCAGGTTCAGCTCGGGCGGATCGAAGTCGCCGCCGTAGATCACGTGCCAGGCCATCGCCTCGAGATCGATCGTCGCGCCGCCGCGCTGCCAGCTCGGGCCCATGCCCAGGCCGTACATCCAGACGTCGTCGTCGGTGACCTGGCGATCGACGCCGGGCTGATCGAGGTGGCCGCCGACGCCGTAGACGTTGTGCCAGCGGCGGCTGCCGTGGCGGAACACCAGGTTGCCGATCGCCTGCTGGTCGACGGTGGCCTCGAGCTCGGTGCGGCCACCCTTGACGACGTTGATCAGCCCGATCGACACGCCGTCGCCGCTGCCGGCGACGTTGACGACGCCGACCTGCACGCCGTCGACGCGATCGGCGACGTTGACGGCGCCGGCGAGCTGCACGCCGCGCACCCGGCGCGCGACGCTGACCGCGCCGCCGATCTGGGTGTCGACCGCGCCGCCGGCCACCGCGACCGCGCCCGCGATCTGCGCGCCGCGGACGTCGCCGCGGGTGGCCGCGACCGCGCCCGCGATCTGCGTGCCCTTGACGTCGCCGGCGGTGGCGACCGCGCCCGCGATCTGCGTGCCCTGCACCGCGCCGGCGTGGGTGATCGCGCCGGCGATCTGGGTGCCGCGGACGTCTTCGACGACGACGCTGGCGGCGCCCGAGACGTTGAACGCCGCCATCCGGCGACGCCCGCCGACCACCAGATCGATCGCGACGCCGCCGCGCCAGCCGCGGCCGTCGACGTCGTAGGCCATGCCGGGGACCAGGCCGAAGCCGTAATGGGTCGCGGTGCGCGGCGCGGCCTCGCGCGCGGGCGGCGCGACGGGCGGCGCGGCGATCGGCGGCGGTGGCGGGGCCGCGGCGCCGAGCGTGGGATCGATCGCCAGCGGCGCGGGCGCGGGGTCGGGGCTGGTGGCGGGCGCTGCCAGCGCAGCGAGCAGCGCGCCGGCCTCGTCGCGCGCGAGGTTGCCGACCACCAGCGCGACCACCTCGGCGGCGGCGCCCGGCGCGGCCGGCAGCGCGATCGCGCGCTGGTAGGTGCCGCTGGCGAGCACGACGGCGATCGCGGCGCGGGCGTCGGCGCCGATCTCGACCGCGACGCACGGCGCGGTGCACGCGGCGCCGTCGGCGGCGACCGCGGTCGGCACGCCGAGCTCGGCGGCGATCGCCGCGGCGATGATCGCGGGATCGGCGCCGCCGGTGACGCGGACGTTGAGCGCCGCGGCGGCGGGTGCGGCGGCGGCGGCGGCGGCGTCGGCGCGCGCGGGGGCGACGACGACGGGAGACACGAGGAGCGCGCCGGCGAGCGCGGCGCACGTGCGGAGCAGCGAGCGGTGAGGCGACGGGTGGGTCATGCCTGCCTGTCCCCGCTCGCGGCCCGATCGTTCACGGCTGCGGCTCCAGCGCGTCGAGCAGCTCGGTCGCCTCGCGCTGGCGATAGCCGCCCTCGACGGCGCCGGTCGCGAACGGCGCCAGCGCCGCGCGGGCCTCGGCGATGCGGTGCAGACGCGCCAGCACGATCGCGCGATTGTAGCGCGCCTCGACGGCGAAGCGCCCCGACGGAAACCCGGCGAGGTACGCGTCCCACGCCGCCAGCGCCGCGGGCCAGTCGCCGGCCTTGAAGTGCAGGCCGTGGGCGCGGCGGTACGCGTCGAGATCCGCGCCGTCGTCCGCTCGCACCGGAGCCGGAGCCCGCGCCGGAACCCGAGCCGGAGTCCGAGCCGGAGCCGGAGTCGGAGCCGGAGCCGGGGCCCGAGTCGGAGCCGGAGCCGGAGCCGGAGTCGGAGCCGGAGCCGGAGCCGGAGCCGGAGTCGGAGCCGGCGGTTCGACGTGGGTCGCGCGCGCCTCCCGCGTCGGCGTCGCCACTGCCAGCGTGTCGTGCATCGGCCGCGCGCGCGACGTCACGCCGAGGCGCTCGAGCGTGGTCGCGACGCGCCCGGTGGCGGTGGCCCACGCCAGGCCGCCCGAGGTCAGCGCGAACGCGAACACCACCAGGCCGATCCGGCGACGGTGACGCCGCGGCGGCGCGAGGTCGTCCATGATCCGGCGGCGGGTCGCGTCGACCGGCGCCGGCGCGACGTCGGCCTGGTCGCGCAGCGCGCGGGTCGCGGCGCCGAGCAGCTCGTCGAGGTCAGCCATGGCGCACCTCCTCGGCCAGCAGCTCGCGCAGCCGGCGCCGCGCGTGGAACACCCGCGAGCGGATCGTGCCCTCGGGCACGTCGAGGATCTGCGCGACCTCGACCGCCGAGCGCTCCTCGACCTCGCACAGCACGAACGCCACGCGCTGATCGTGGGCCAGCTCGTCGAGCGCCAGCGACAGCCGGTCGGCCAGCTGGCGGCGCTGGGCCACGGCGTCGGGGGCGGGCGCCTGGGCGCCGCGCACCTGCTCGACCTCGGCCAGCCGCTGGGTCGCGCGCCGCCGCCGCGCCGCCGAGCGGACGTGGCGCCGGGCGCGGTTGGCCGCCACGCCGATCACGAAGCTGCGCAGCGTCGACGCGCCGCGGAAGTGCGCGACCGCGTCGGGCAGCGCCAGGAACGTGTCGTGGACGACGTCCTCCGCCGCGGCGTCGTCGCCGAGCAGCCGGCGGGCGAACGCGCGCACCGGCGCGTGGTGCGCGGTGTACGCCTCCGCCACCGCGGTGCGCTCGCGCTGGCGCAGGCGCGCGACCAGGTCCGCATCACCCGTCGGGGCGACGTCTACGATCGGCAGGGTCAGGCTCAGCTCCGCGCAGGGCACCGGGGGCTCCGACCGTAGTGCCCGCGGGGCCGACGATCGTTGACGACAATCTACACAATCGTCCGCGCCACACCGCAACCCTGCGGAATCACGAGGCGCCGCGCCGCTGGCGCAGCTGCCGCAAGCGGGTGTGCTCCTCGCGCTCGCGCTCGTCCAGCGCCCGCTCGACCGCGGCGATGCGCGCCCGCAGCTCGGGCTCGACCCGCTGCTCGAGCGTGTGCAGCTGCCGCGAGGTGCGAGCCAGCGCCTGGCCCAGCGCGCGGACGTGCAGCTCGCGCGCCGCGGCCGCCAGCAGCTCGGACGCCAGGCGCTCGAACCGGCTCGCGGCCTCGACGAGGCTGGGCGCGGTGACGCCGGGCGCGGTGGCGCGCGCGGTCAGATCGCGATCCCACGCCGGCAGATCGTCGAGCCGCGGGACCGCCAGCCCCCACACCCGCTGCACCGTCACGTCGAGCGCCAGCGCGCGCGGCGGCCAGCCGGTGGCCGCGACCTCGCCCTCGCCGCGCTGCGCGAGCGCCGCCAGCTCGGCGCGGTACGCCGCGGTCGCCGCGTCGCCGATCGCTCGCCGCGCCTCGGCGGCCGGCCGCGCCAGCGGGAACAGCTCGCGCACCAGCGCCTCGCGCTTGCGCGTCAGCAGCGCGGCGCCCTTCTCGACGCGCGTCAGCAGCCGCCGCGCGCGCAGCAGCTCGGCGCGCGTCGGCGCGGCGCGGGTGATCACGGCGCGGCTCCCGGCCGCCGGGCCCAGGTCGCGTCGTCGATGCGCTCGAGATCGTCGCGCGGCAGCGCCGCGAGCAAGCGCCAGCCGACCGCGATCGTCTCGCCGATCGTGCGCCGCGCGTGGCCCTGGCCGATCAGCTCGCGCTCGAAGTCGGCGGCGAACGTCAGCGCGCGGCGATCGGGATCGCTCAGGCCGGCCTCGCCGACGATCGTCGCCATCAGCCGCGCCTCGCGGCCGCGCGCGTAGCTCGCGTACAGCTGATCGGCCCAGCGCCGGTGCTCCGGCGCGGTCTTGGTCGCGCCGATGCCGGCGTTCATCAGCCGCGACAGCGACGGCAGCACGTCGATCGGCGGGAACACGCCCTGGCCGTGCAGCTCGCGCGACAGCACCACCTGGCCCTCGGTGATGTAGCCGGTGAGGTCGGGCACCGGGTGGGTGATGTCGTCGTCGGGCATCGTCAGGATCGGCAGCTGCGTCAGCGAGCCGGGGCGGTCGTGCAGCACGCCGGCGCGCTCGAACAACGACGCGAGGTCCGTGTACATGTAGCCGGGGTAGCCGCGGCGGCCGGGCACCTCGTCGCGCGCCGCCGCCACCTGGCGCAGCGTCTCGCAGTAGTGCGCGACGTCGGCCATCACCACCAGCACGTGCATGCCGGCGTCGAACGCCAGGAACTCGGCCTGGGCCAGCGCGAACCGCGGCGTCATCAGCTGCTCGATCGTCGGGTCGCGGGCCTCGTTCAGGTAGAACACCGTGCGGCTGCGAGCCGGGCTGGCGCGCAGCCGCTCGACGAACAGCCGGGTCTCGCGCGCGGTGATGCCGATCGCCGCGAACACCACCGCGAACGGCTCGCCGGCGCCGGCGCGCGCGTGCTCGACGATCTGCGCCGCCAGCTCGAGCGCGGGCAGGCCGGCGCCGGAGAACACCGGCAGCTTCTGGCCGCGCACCAGCGTGTTGAGCCCGTCGATCGCCGACACGCCGGTCTCGATGAAGTCGCCCGGCGGGCGCCGCCGCACCGGGTTCATCGGCGCGCCCCACACCGGCCGCAGCGCCTCGCCGATCGGCGGCGGCAGATCGTCGAGCGGCGCCGCCACGCCGCTGAGCGTGCGGCCCAGCAGCTCGCGGCCCACCGGCGCCTCGGCGGTCGCGCCGGTCAGCGTGATCGCGACCCGCGCCGGCGCCAGGCCGATCGGCTCCTCGAGGATCTGGATCACGGTCAGGCCGTCGGACGCGTCGATCACCTGGCCGCGCCGCGGCGGCTGGCCGGCCTGGCGCAGCTCGACCACCTCGCCCATCGCCGCGCCGCGGGCGTCCTCGACGTAGGCCAGCGCGCCGATCAACGCGCGCGCGCCGTGGTGGGTGCGGACCGCGATCATCGTCGGACCTCCAGCGCGGCGATCGCGCGCTCGACGTCGGCGGCGCGGGCGGCGATCGCGTCGGGGGGTGCGGCGCGCAGCGCGACGTAGGCGCGGCGCAGCGCCGGCAGCTCGAGCTCGTCGATCGTCGCGCCGCGCTCGACCGCGGCCAGCGCGGCGTCGAGCGCCGCCACCGCCAGCGCCGCCATCCGCCCGGTCTTGGCCACCGGGCACGCGGCGTCGATCGGATCGTAGGCGCTCTGGCCGAGCAGGTGCTCGTGCAGCATCCGCGCGACGTCGATCACGACGCGATCGCGATCCTGCAGCGCCTCGTGGCCGAGCAGGCCGGCGATCTCGCGCAGCTCGGCGTCGCGCTGGAGCAGCGCCAGCACCCGCGTGCGCACCGCGGCCCAGTCGAGGCCGGCGGCGTCGGCGAACCACGCCGCGGTCGCGTCGGTGTAGAGCGAGTAGCTGAGCGCCCAGTCGACCGCCGGGAACTGCCGCTTGCGCGCCAGCGACGCGTCGAGCGCCCACATCCCGCCGGCGACGCGCAGCGACGCCTGGGTCACCGGCTCGGAGAAGTCGCCGCCCGGCGGCGACACCGCGCACACCAGGCTGACCGCGCCGGTGCGGGTCGGCGCGCCGGCGGCGGTGGCGCGGCCCGCGCGCTCGTAGAGCTGGCCCAGCCGGCTCGCGAGGTGGGTCGGGTAGCCCTCCTCGCCGGGCATCTCCTGCAGGCGCGCGGCGATGTCGCGCAGCGCCTCGGCCCACCGCGACAGGCTGTCGACCATGACCGCGACCCGGTAGCCCTGGTCGCGGTAGTACTCGGCGATCGTCACGCCGAGGTACACCGACGCCTCGCGCGCGACGACCGGCATGTTGGACGTGTTGACGACCAGCACGGTGCGCTCCATCACCGGGCGGCCGTTCTTCGGATCGATCAGCCGCGGGAACTCCTGCACCACCTCGGCGATCTCGTTGCCGCGCTCGCCGCAGCCGACGAACACGACGACGTCGGCGTCGGCGTGGCGGGCCAGGCCGTGCTCGATCACCGTCTTGCCGGTGCCGAAGCCGCCGGGCACCGCCACCGCGCCGCCCTCGGCCAGCGGGAACAGCAGGTCGAACACCCGCTGGCCGGTCACGACCGGGCGATCGGCCGGCAGCCGCTCCGCCACCGGGCGCGGCCGCCGCAGCGGCCAGCGCTGCGCCAGCGTCAGCGCGGTGCCATCGGCCAGGCGACCGATCGGCTCGTCGACGGTGTAGTCGCCGCTGGCCAGCGCCGCGAGCGCGCCCTCGACGCCGGGCGGCACCAGCACGCGGTGGACGAACCCGGGCTGCTCCTCGACCGTGCCGAGCACGTCGCCGCCGCGCACCGCCGCGCCGAGCGCCGCGGTCGCCGTGAACGCCCAGCGCCGCGCCGGATCCAGCGTCGGCGCGCTGGCGCCGGGCGCGATGAAGTCGCCCGAGGCCGCGGCCAGCCGCGCCAGCGGTCGGCCGACGCCGTCGAGCATCGCGCCCAGGAGGCCCGGCCCCAGCGTCACGGTCAGCGGCGCGCCGGTCGCGATCACCGGCGCCCCGACCGCCAGGCCGGTGGTGTCCTCGTAGATCTGCAGCGTCGCGATCTCGTCCTTGAAGCGGATGATCTCGCCGAGCAGGCCGCGCGCGCCGACTCGCACCAGCTCGTAGAGGCCGGCCTCGCGCAGCGGCCGGGCCTCGGCCAGCGTGCCGGTGACGCGGGTGACGGTGGCGGTGGTCATCGCAACCTCAGGCGGTAGCCGACCGAGCGGCGCAGCAGCTCCAGCAGCTCCTCGTCGGCGGCGCCGGCGGTCGCGCCGACGGCGGGGCCCGGGAACGGCATCAACAGCGGCGTGCCGTCGCGCTCGACCTGACGGCGCAGGCCGGGCGGCAGCGCGTCGTACAGCGCGCGCTCGATCAAGATCAGCGCGCCGCCGGATCCGCTGGCGCGCTCGATCGCGGCGATCGCCGCCGCGGCGCCGGGCCCGTCGTCGGCCTCGGTGCACGCCAGCCCGGCCAGCCCGAGGCCCAGCGCGGCCGGCCGCCGGCACACCGCGTGGATCGGCGCCCTCACGCCGCACCTCCCAGCGCGAGCCGCCACGCCGCGAGGCGCACCTGCGCGTGCTCGCGCCGCAGCCGCAGCCACAGCCACAGCACCGGCCCCAGGCCGAGCGGCTCGACGCGCCGCCACCGCGCCTGGGTCGCGAGCTGCCACGCCAGGGTCGCGCGCTCGATCGCGTCGGGCGTGCCGGCGCCGACCGCCGCAGCCAGCGGCGTGCCGGCGAGCGCCGCGGCCAGCGTCGTCGCGCACGCCGCGGGCGCAGCGGCGGCGGCGGCCCCGAACGTCGCGCGATCGACGCGGCGGCCGCCGACCAAGAACGCCGCGTCGGCCGCCAGCCCGCGGCCGCGGGTCGCCAGCGCCAGCGCCGCGGCCGCGTTCTCGGCGTCGATCGCCTGCGCGACGTGCTCGGCCAGCGCGCGATCACCGGCGGCGCGCGCGCCAGCCCGCGCCCGCTCGGCGAACCACGCCGCCAGCGCCTGCTCGACCGCCATCGGCTCGAGCGGTTGGTGCGTCAGCGACGGCGCGAGCGCCGTGGCCGCCGGGTGCGCCAGCCGGGTCAGCGCCGCCGCCAGCGCCGGGCCGGTCGCGGCCTCCGCCAGCTCGCGCAGCGCGGTCGCCGACAGGTCCGGCGTCGCCACCGCGCCGCGCAGCCGGGCCGTCGGCGCGGTCCCGGCCACCAGCCCGCGCACCAGCCCGCGCAGCGCGCCGCGGTCCTCGTCGGCGACGATCACCGCGAGCGCCGCGGTCCGCGCGGCGGCCCAGCGGGTCAGCACCGCGAGCTCGGCGGTCGCGCGCGCGGTCGCCGCCTCGTCGAGCGCGCGGGCCGCGGCCAGCGCGTCGGCGCTCGGCGCGATCACCCAGCCGGCGTGCGCCAGCGCGGCGAGCAGCGCGCCGCGGTCGCCGGCGCGATCGATCGCCGCCAGCGCCTCGTCGGCCGCCAGGTGCGTGCTCCGTCCGCGCGCGCGCGCGACCAGGTCGACCCAGGTCATGGCCGCACCTCGAGCCGCAGGTGCGGCCACAGCCGGTCGAGCAGCGTCGCCAGCGTCGCGTCGATCTCGACCCGCCCGTCGGCGCGGCTCGCGACCAGGCCACCGACGATCGCGGCGTCGGGCCGCACCGCGACCACCGGCGCGACCAGCGCGCGCACCCGCGCCACCAGCGCCGGCCCGCACCGCACCTCGCCCTCGGCGCCACCGCTGGCGAGCACCGCCGCCACCAGCGCGGCCAGCACGTCGTCGCGCGCCACCAGCGCGTCGACCGGCGCCGCGCACGCCGCCCGCACCCGGGCCAGCGCCGCCGCGCGCGCCGTCAGCACCGCGCGCCGCGCGTGGCGCGCAGCCTCCGCCTCGGCGCCGTCGAGCTGGGCCTGCCGCGCGGCGCACGCGCGCGCCACCGCGCCGCGGCGTCGGACCTCCCGCGCGGCCGCCGCCGCGGCGAGCTTGGCGTCGACCTCGGCGCGCGCCGCGGCGTCGATCGCGGCCACCTCGGCCGCGGCCTCGCGCTCGAGCGCCTCCAGCAGGTCGGCGATCGCCATGGTCGGCCTCAGCCACCCTTGAGCACGATCAACACCGCGATCACGAAGCCGAGGATCACCATCGTCTCGGGGATGGCGACCATCAGCACCGCGGTGGTGCGCAGCTCGGGTTTCTCGGCGAGCGCAGCGGCGGCGGCGGCGCCGATCCGCGACTGCGCCCAGGCGGTGGCGAGCGCACTGCCGACGATGGCGAGCGCGGCGCCGATGCTGATCCACAGGACGTCCATGGCGTGCCTCCTGGTGCTCCGGCCCTCACGGGCCCTCGGGACAAGGCTCGGGTGACCAGCGCGACAGCGGCCGGTACGGATCGCCACCCGGGTCGAAGAACGTGCCGAAGAACTCCACGTAGTGCAGGCGCAGCACGTGGATGGTCGGGCTGAACATCGCGATCGCGAAGTTGACGAGGTGGAACACCAGCGCGAACAGCACGCCGACCACCGCGCCGCCGAACGCGCCGACCATCTGGTTGGCGACCATCGCCATCATCACCGACGCGGTGCCCAGCGCCATCACGCGGGCGTACGACAGCGCGTGGCCCACCGTCGTGAGCAGCTCGAGCAGCGCGGTCGCGCCCTCGAGCACCACCAGCACCGGCAGCGCCACCAGCAGCACCACCAGCGCCGGCGTGAACAGCACGCCGGGCAGGAGCTTCATCATCGTCGCCAGCACCACGCCGATCAGCACCATCATCAGCGCCGCGAGGCCACGGCCGGCGGCCTCGCGCGGGTGGCGACGGCGCGCCACCGCCGCGGTCACCAGCCCGAGCACCAGGTGCACCAGGCCGATCGCGATGGCCAGCCCGAGGAACGGCAGGATCCCCTCGTGGCGATCCATCCACAGCGGCCGCAGCCCCAGCGCCCGCGCGCCGAGGTCGCCGAACAGCTCGCCGAACAACAGCCCGAACAGCAGCGTGTAGCCGGCGATCGCCGCGGCGATCCGCGCGAGGTCGTGGCTCCAGCCGCGGGCGCCGCCGCGCCACCACAGGATCGCGGCGACGATCGCCAGCAGCGCCCCGTAGCCGAGGTCGCCGACGATCAGCCCGAACAGCATCGGGAAGAACACCGCGACGAACGGCGTCGGGTCGACCGAGCCGTAACGCGGCAGCGGCAGCATCGCGGTCAGGCGCTCGAACGGCTCGAAGATCGTCGGGTTGCGCAGCACGACCGGCGCGTCGTCGCTGTGCCACGCGGCGCGCGCGACCTCGGCGACGCTGACGCCGGGCACCGCCGCGGCCAGCCGCGCCGTCAACCCGGCCACGCCGGTCGCCGGCAGCCAGCCCTCGACGACGAACGCCCGCGGGGTCTCGCCGGCCAGCGCGCGCGCCGCCAGCTCCGCCAGCTCGTCGTGGAAGCTCCGCCGCGCCGCGACCAGCGTCGGGCCGATACGCGCCGCCAGCTCGCCCGCCTCCGCGGCGATCGCCGCCAGCCGTGCGTCGACCGCCGCCAGCCGCGGCCGCAGCCGCGCCAGCGCCTCGACCAGCGTGCCGCCGCCGAGCGCCAGCGGCACCGGGGCCGACTCGACGTGGGCGTCGGCCAGCAGCCGCTCGACCTCGGCGGCCCGCGCCGCCGGCGCCAGGAGCAGCATCGCCACCTCGCCGTCGGGCAGCGTCCGCGCGCGCAGCTCGTGCGGCCCCAGCGTCCGGTTCAACACGTCGCGCAACCGGCGCGTCGTCGGGCCATCGCCGCGCAGCCGCAAGAGGTGCACCGTGAACAGCCGGCGCGCGCCGGTCTCGCCGATCAGCGCCTCGAGCTCGGCGAACAGCGGCGCGAACGCCGCCAGCGCCGCCCGCTCGTCGGTCAGCGCCTGCCGCTCGCGCACCCGCGCGGTGGTCTGCGCGCGCACCCGCGCCGCCAGCCACGCCGCGCGCCCGGCCGGCGCCGCCGCCGCCGCCGCGGCCTCGTCGACCGCGGCGTCCAGCCCCCGCAGCCCGGCCAGCGCGCCGTCGACGTCCGCCAGCGCACGCTCGAGGTCACGCCGCCGCCGCCGCTCGCGCGCGCTCGGCGCGTGGCGCGGCACGTCGTCGGGGGGCGTCGCCAGATGCAGCGTGCCGGCGTCCTGCAACGCCGCCAGCGCCTGTGGCAGCTCGTCCTTGCGGCCGATCAAGCGGACCCGGGCCATCGGGATGATCACGGCGCCTCCACCACCTGCGCGGCCAGGCGCGCCGCCACCGCCGCGGCCGCCGGCGCCAGCGCCGGGCCGTCGAGCGCCGCCCACGCGGCGACCTCGGCCGCGGCGTCGCGCTCGAGCGCCGCCACCCGCGCCGCCGCCGCCGCCTCCAGGTCCGCGATCGCCGACGCGCACGCCGCCTCGTCCTCGGCCAGCGCCGCCGCGTCGTCCGCGGCGATCCCCCGCTCGGCCGTCACCACCGCCGCCGCCGCCGCCGCCCGCGCGTCGGCGATCGCCTGCTCGAGCCGCCGCTCGGTCGCGAGCAGCGCGTCGAGGTCCGGTTCCAGCGTCGCAACGCGGGAGGGCGTCGCCATGGCGGTCTCCGTCGGTGCACCGGGTGTGCCAGCGCCTGGCGCGCGCAGACGCGATCGCCCACGCATCGGTTGCGGGAGCCCCGATCTTCGACGCCAGCGGTGCGCGCTACCAGCCGAGGACCGCGACCGCGACCCCGGTGACTGCAATCGACACACCCGCCGCGCTGGCGGCCCAGCGCTCGACCCACGGCCCCTGGACGCGGGCGGTCCCGGCGCGCGCCACCGCCACCAGCGTCACCATCGTGCCGATCGTCGCCAGCTCGTAGGTGGCGACGATCGCGACGGTCGCCGGCACCGACAGCGCCGCGGCCGCGAACAGGATCGGGATCACCGCGACGCAGGGGTCGGCGGCGTAGATCGCGAACAGCGCGCGCGCCCCGACCCGCGCCGGGGCGTGGACGTGGTCGTAGTGATCGTGGCGGTGGCCGTGCAGGTGCGCGCGCGCGTGGCGCAACCCCCACAGCGCGTAGGCCACGCCGAAGCCCACCAGCAGCACCCCCGACACCGCCGCGGTGTGGCCGCCGAGCGTCGTCACCGCCTGCCGCCCGGTCACCAGGCCGATCAGCCCGAGCAGCACCGACACCGTCACGTGGCCGAGCCCACAGCCGAGCGCGACCCGCGCGGTACGCCCGGTCGACCAGCCCTGCGCCCGGCCCACCGCCGCGATCGGCAGCCAGTGATCGGGCGCCAGCGCGTGCAGCGCGCCGACGCTGGCCGCGGCGGCGCCGAGCGTCAGCGCGACCTCAGCCGACATCGAGCGGCCCCCGCGCCGGCAGCGCGACGATCACACCCGCGCGCATCACGCGGCTCCGAAGTGCGGCGGCCGGCGCGCGAAGAACGCCGCCAGGCCTTCGGCGAAGTCGCGGCCGTCGGCGATGCGCGCCAGCTCGCCCCGCTCGGCGTCGAGGTGCGGGGCGAGCTGGTCCATGCCGAGCGCGCGGTTGAGCAGGTCCTTGGCGACGCCCACCGCCTCGGTCGGGGTCGCGGCCAGCCGCTCGGCCAGCGCCACCCCGGCGGCGTCGATCGCGTCGTCGGGGTGGACCGCGTTGACCAGCCCCAGCGCCGCCGCCTCGCGCGCCGACAGCCGCGGGCTCAGGAGCGCCAGCTCCATCGCCTTGTGGAACCCCACCAGCCGCGCCAGGAAGAACGTCGAGCTCTCGGCGCCGGTCATCCCCGCCTTCAGGTACGCCCACTCGAACCACGCGCGCTCGGACGCGATCACCAGGTCGCACGCCAGCGCCAGGCCCAGCCCCGCGGCCGCCGCCGGCCCGTCGACCACCGCCAGCCACGGCTTGGGCGAGCGGCGGATCGCCGAGATCGTCGCGTGGATGTCCTCGAGGATCTGCGCGAACACCGCGCCGTAGCCGGGCGCCGCGTCATCGCCGCTCGGCGACCGCAGGTGGCCGAGGTCGTCGCGATCGCCGCCAGCGGCGACGTACTGCAGATCGGCGCCGCTGCAGAACACGCCGCCGGCGCCGCGCAGGATCACCGCACGCACGCCGCGGTCGCCCGCCAGCTGCGCCGCGGCGCGCCGCAGGTCCCGGGCGGTCTCGACGTCGAGCGAGTTGAACCGCGCCCGCCGATCGATCGTCACGATCCCCACCGCGCCCTGACGTTCGACGTGGATGTGCGGTCGCGGGTTCATGACGTCCTCCTCAGCAGCTCCGCGGTTGCAGGTCACCCTCCGCCTCGCTCAGCAGCCGCCGGCCGACCCCCGCGCGCACCAGCGCGTCGGCGATCACCGCCTGGCCTAGCGCCAGGCCGCCGTCGCCCGGCGGCACCTCGCCGTGGCGCCGGACGTCGAGCCCGGCCAGGCCGGCCACCAGCCCCTCGGCCAGCCGCGGGTTGGCCAGCGCGCCGCCGGTCACCACCACCGTCGGGCCGCCCAGCCGCGCCGCCGCCTCGGCGACCACCGCGGTCGTCGCCGCGACGATCGTCTCGTGGAAGCGCGCCGCGATCGTCGCCGCCGGCACGCCGTGCTCGAGGTCGCGCACGACCGCACGCACCATCGGCCGCAGGTCGATCTCGGGCACCGCGCGCGCGCGATCGATCGCCCACGGGTAGCGCCCGCGCTCGCGCGGATCGGCGACCGCGGTCCACGCCATCGCCAGCTCGGCCTCGTAGTGCGCCCGCGGCCGCCGCAGCACCATCGCGGCGATGCCGTCGACGTAGCGGCCCAGCCCGCGCGCCCGCGGCGCGCCAGCGTGCAGCGCCTGCCGCGCCTGCGCCACCTCGCCCGGCGGGATCCGCGCGAGGCGATGGCACACCAGCTCGGGGAGCGCGCCGTCGAACGCGTCCTCGCACAGCGCCAGCGCGATCCGCCACGGCGCGTGGATCGCGGCGTCACCGCCGGCCAGCGCGATCGGGCGCAGCGTCACCAGCCGCCGATACTGTCGGGCGTCGGCCAGCAGAATCTCGCCGCCCCACGCCGTCCCGTCGGGGCCCCAGCCGGCGCCGTCGTAGGCCACGCCGATGACCGGCGCCTCGAGGCCGTGCTCGGCCATCGCGCTGACGACGTGGGCGTGGTGGTGCTGCACCGCGATCCGCCGCGGCACGATCTGCCGCTCGGCCCACAGCGCCGACGGCCCGTCGGGCATCGCGTCGTAGGCGATCACCGCCGGCGTGATCCGCAAGAGCGCCTGCATCCGCGCCACCGCGTCGGTCAGGAAGGCCTGGGCTGCGGGGTTGTCGAGGTCGCCGACGTGCGGCCCCAGGTAGGCGCAGTCGCCGGCCGCCAGGCAGAACGTGGTGTTGCGCTGCCCGCCGACGGCCAGCACCGGCTGCACCACCGGCCGCGCCAGCGTCACCGGCCGCGGCACCCAGCCCCGCGACCGCCGCAGCAACGTCGGCTTGCCGGCGATGACGCGCGCCACCGAGTCGTCGCAGCGCGTCGCGATGTCGCGGTCGTGCACCAGGAAGGCGTCGGCGGCGGTGCCCAGCCGGGCCAGCGCGTCGTCGAGGTCCGCGCAGATCGGCTCGTCGGCGCGGTTGCCCGAGGTCATCACCAGCGGCCGATCGACCGCCGCCATCAGCAGGTGGTGCAGCGGCGTGTACGGCAGCATCAGCCCCAGCCAGTCGGTGTCGGGCGCCACCTCGAGCGCGACGCCGCGGGCGACGCCAGGTCGACGGTGCACCAGCACGATCGGCCGCTCGGGCGCCGTCAAGAGCGCGGCCTCGTCGGCGTCGATGTCGGCCAGCGCTCGCGCCGCCGCCAGCCCGCTCACCATCACCGCGAACGGCTTGTGGTCGCGGTGCTTGCGCGCGCGCAGCAGCGTCACGACGTCGCCGCGCCGCGCGTCGCACGCCAGGTGGAAGCCGCCGAGGCCCTTGATCGCGACGATCGCGCCGGCGGCCAGGCGCGCCGCGGCGATCGCCAGCGGCTCGCCAGTGGTGACCGTTTGGCCGTCGGGCTCGAGCAAGGCCAGCCGCGGCCCGCACGCCGGGCAGGCGTTGGGCTGGGCGTGGAAGCGGCGGTTCCCGACGTCGTCGTACTCGCGCTGGCACGCCGGGCACATCGCGAACGGCGCCATCGTCGTCGTGGCGCGATCGAAGGGCACGCCGGTCGCGATCGTGAAGCGCGGCCCGCACGCGGTGCAGCTGGTGAACGCGTAGCCGTGACGTCGATCGGACGGGTCGGCGATCTCGCGCGCGCAGTCGGCGCAGGTCGCGAGGTCGGGCGGGATCGACAGCGCGCGCGCGCCGCCGGGCTCGCTGCGCTCGATCACGAAGTCGGCCACCGCCTCGTCGGGGATCGGCGCGGTGGTCAGCTCGCGCACCAGCGCCGGGGCCGGTGGTTCGCGCAGCCGCGCCACCAGCGCCGCCAGCGCCGCCGGTCCGCCGAACGCCTCGACGGTCACGCCGCGGGCGTGGTTGCGCACCCGCCCGCCGACGCCGATCTCGTGGGCGACGCGGTACACCCACGGGCGGAAGCCCACGCCCTGCACGGTGCCCCGCACCTCGATCCGCAGGCCGCTAGAGTCCAAGGGCGCGCGCAGCATCGTCGCGTCTCCTCTCCGCGCGGCTCGGTCCGCGCGCCACCGCTGCGGGGCAGCAGCCGCCGACGTCCGGGCGGGTGACGCCGCCGGAGGTCAGGTCGCGTCGAAACGCGTGCTCGGCTCCTGCGCGCATGGGATGCCTACTCGATCGGCTGTGATCGTTGGACCAGCAACAGTCATGCCCGCCGGACGTTAGCAATTTCGCGCAGCTCCTTCGTACCGCCCGCGCGAGCGCCGCGATCGGCGCGCTTTTCGCGCTGATCGATCGCCGCGGCGCGCGCCGGCGGCCTCGGCAGGAGCGATCCGGCCGGCGATGGCCGATCGCGCGAGCGGCTACGGGTCACGCACGCGCTGTGCGGATGCACACCGGAGGCCAGGCTGGCCTTGCGTATGCAGCATCGTCGGGCATGCGCGCCAACACCTCGATCCTCCTCGTCACGCTCGTGGCCGCGTGCGCGGGTTCTGCACCCGCTCCCGAGCGTCCCAAGAGCTACCGCGAGCACATGGACGAGGCGGCCGCGCACGACCGCGACGCCGACGTCCACGAGGCGAAGGCCGCCGACGCCGAGCGCGCCGGCCGCGGCAGCGCCAGCTACGCCTGCGGAAATCGGGCGTTGTCCGATCAGACCACCTCGGGCGGCGAGCGGGTCACCAGCTGGGTCCCGTGCTGGAGCGTCGCCCACGACGCCAGCGCCACCCACGAAGCCGAGGCCGAGCGCCTGCGCGCAGAGGCCCAGCAACACCGTGCGATCGCGCGCAACCTCCTGGACGTCGAGCGCACGTTCTGCGCCGGCCTCCCCACCGACGAGCTGACCCACACGCCGCTGTACCATCGCCACGACATCGCGCGCGTCGAGGCGTACCGCGAGAGCGGCACGCTCGCCGGCGCCCGGGTCACGTTCAAGGCGGTGCCGGGGCTGTCGCCGTCGTACCTGAGCCACGCGCTCCTGTGCCACCGCGCCCGGATGGCCACCCTCGGCTACCCGACCACGTACATGGCCTACGACCCCAGCATGCTCGTGCACACCCACCTCGCCGTCGACGATCAGGGCGGCCCGATCGTCGTGACGATCCGCGCCGACGACGACGTCACCGCCGCCGTGGTGTGGTCGCGGGCCCAGGCGCTGCTGAACGAGCGCTGACCACGCGCCGCGAGGGGCCGGTGTACGATCGCCGTCGCCATGAAGCTCCGACGCGTGGCCGTGGCGACGTTGCTCCTCGTCACCAGTGGCTGTGACCGCAAGGGGGCGTCGGCGAAGCGGAGCGCGCCGGCGGCGCACCTCGACGCCGCACCGCCCGCCCTCGACGCCGCGCCGCCCGCCCTCGACGCCGCGCCGCCCGCCCTCGACGCCGCACCGCCGGACGCCGCCGTCGCGGTCGGGCCGCCCGCGACCGTCGAGGTCGGCGCCACGCCGATCGGCTGCGTCGGCTGGGCCGCCGCGGTGCCGTCGGCGGCGTGCGTGGTCGGCGATCGCCTCGCGCAGGGGCCGAACCTGCGGCTGGCGTTCCTCGACGTCGCGGCCCCCTCGATCCCGCTCGGCCTCGAGCTCGACGCGGCCGACGTGGCGCGGGTCAACGCGGCCCTGGCCGACCGCGGCTACGTCGCGCTGACTGGCGAGCGCACGCCGCTCGCACCCGGCCAGCCGCTGGTCCGCGGCGGCGCGACGCTGACGCTCGAGTCGCACCCCGCCGCCCCCAGCGGCAGCGGCGCGCCGGTCAACCTGTTGCGGGTCCGCGTCACCTGCGGCGGCCGCGACACCAACCTCATCGACGACTACCTCGAGGACACGACGCTGGAAGCGACGGTGCGCACGATCGGCGATCGCCTCATCATCGAGCTGACCCAGCACGTCGCGCGCGGCGCTCGCCGCGGCGACCTGTTCGGCGCGACGGTCCTGGACACCACCACCTGCCGGTTCGGCTCCGAGCGTTGAACCCACGCCGCGGGCGCGCCCGGACGAGCGGGGTCGGATCGCGTGTTATGCCCGGGTCCATGAAGCAAGGCATCGTGTTGAGCGCAGCGCTCCTGGCCGCCGTGACGGTCGGGTGCAAGGGCAAGGGCGACAAGGCCAAGGGCGGCGATCCGACGCCGGCACCGGGCACTGGCTCGGCGGTGGCGGCGACGCCCGACGCGGCCGCGGCACCCGCGCCCGACGCCGCCGCGCCCACGCCGCCGCCGGCCGGCGCCACCGCCGCGAAGGTCGAGGCCGGCAAGGAGACCCCGCGCGGCTGCATCGGCTGGGCGAGCAAGCTGCACGCCGCCGCCTGCGTCACCGGCACGATGACCAACGGCGAGCCCGATCTGCAGGTGGCGTTCGTCGGCAGCACCACGGCGGCGATCGCGGTGGCGGCCAGCCTCGGCGACGACGACGCGGCGAAGATCAACGCCGCGCTGGCGACCGATGGCTACGTCGCCCCGAGCGGCGCGGCCACGCCGCTGGTGTCGGGCACGCCGCTGACGCTGGGCGCGGCGACGCTCACGTTCACCAGCAAGGAGACCGCGAAGGGTGGCGACAACGTCGCGCCGACGACCGCGGTCACGCTGACCGCCGTGTGCGGCGGCAAGGACGTCGAGCTGCTCAAGGCCGAGCGCGAGGGCGTCACGCCGACGGTGACGGTGCGGTCGCTCGACGATCGCCTGCTGATCGAGGTGACGCTGCAGATCGCGCGCGAGGGCGAGCAGGGCAGCGAGCACGGCGTCGCGGTGCTCGATCCCGCGACCTGCGCCGCCGCGACCGAGGGCCTGTAGGCCGCGCGTGGTTCAGCCGCGCGCCAGCTCGGCGCGCACGATCGCCGCGCCCTCGGCCAGCGCCCGCAGCTTCTCTCGCGCGCACGTGCGCGGCAGCTGCTTGAGCCCGCAGTCGGTGGTCAGCGTGACCCGCTCGGGCTCGATGTGCGCCAGCACCTTGCGGATGCGCTCGGCCACCTGCTCGGGGTGCTCGATCTCGAGCGTGCGCACGTCGATGACGCCGGCGGCGATGCGCTTGTCGGCCGGGAGCTGGCGCAGCAGGTCGGCGTCCGCCATCTCGCGACACGCGAAGTCGAGCACGTACTCGTCGACCGCGACCTCGAGGTAGTGCGGCAGGATCGCGCGGTAGCCGCCGGCGGTCATGCCCTCGAGCTTGTTGCCCCACGCGTTGCCCATGCAGAAGTGCCACGAGGTCGCGACCGCCTGGCGATCGATCCCGCGCATCGTGCGATCGACGATGTCGTTGACCCACGCGTAGTCCTTGTCGCCCGACAGGAACGGCATCCACGCGCCGAGGTCCTCGAGCTGGATGTAGCGACACCCGGCGTCGATCACCTCGTGGATCTCGGCAGCGAACACGTCGGCCAGCGCCCGCGACAGGTCGTAGCGGTTCTTGACCGGCCCGCGCTTGAAGTGCGCCAGCGTCGACAGCTGCACCGGCCCGGCGCCGATGCACGCCTTGATCGGCTTCGCGGTGTGGCTCTGGGCCCAGCGGTACAGGAGCTCCATCCGCACCGGGCCGCGCT
This sequence comes from Myxococcales bacterium, assembly GCA_016794525.1. GTDB lineage: Bacteria > Myxococcota_A > Polyangia > Haliangiales > Haliangiaceae > UBA2376. Next base: position 69,468 of record JAEUJY010000049.1, on the reverse strand, counting down.
CGATCGGCCCCACCACGCCGACGCCGCCGGCCTCGTCGAGGGCCCACACGTCGCGGCCCTTGGCCTTGCCGCGCGCCGGGTGCGGCAGCTTCTCCGGCGAGAACCCGCCGGTGCGCTCGAGCCAGTACCACAGGAACGAGCCGATCCCCATGTGGTAGTCGTCGAACCACATCTGCCCGTCGGTGAGGATGTCGAGCCCCGCGTCCTCCTGATCCTTGATCACCGTCCGCGTCGCGTCGTGGAACGCCTCGGCGTGCGACGCCACCTTGAACGCCTCGAGCACGTCGCGGCCCGCCAGCTGCTGGGTGAACCACTGCGGCCGCGGGTAGCTGCCGACCATCGTCGTGGGGAGGAGCGTCATCGCGCGCGACTCTACGCCCGCGCCGCGCCGCCCCACCGCTTACCCGGCTTACTTCGTTCGACCGCGCGGACCTGTGGGTGTGTCACGTGTCGACACGGCAGCTGTGACAGGTCACGCTCGACGCTCGCGGTGGCCGCGTCGCGGGTGCCTCGACCCGGCACGCGGCTTGAAGGACGGGCATCCCATGAGCACGGTCAGAACCTTCGGCCACGCGATCGTCGTCCAGCTCGACGAGCAGCTCGCCTCTCGCCTGTTATCGGCCCAGACCTACGAGGCCGCGCGCGTCCCCGGCGGCAGCTCGCCCCTCGACCTCATCTCGATCGGGACCAGCGACGCGCCGGCGTACGTGCTCGCCGGGCCGCCGCGGGTGCTCGCCGATGACGCCGCCATCGAGCTGCAGCGCCCGAGCGTCGCCGTGCCGTTCATCGAGTACAGCGCGCCACCACCGCTGCCGATCGAGGTCCGGCTGGCCAACGTCGCGGTCGCCCAAGCGCAGCAGGACCTCCACTACGACCTGGCCGGGGTGACCGACGCGCACGTCGGCTTGTGGGCGATCGAGCTCAGCCCCGCCGCAGACGGCTCGGGCGCCGGCGTGACCGCCCTCGACGTCGAGGATCCCGACGCGCAGCGCCGCAAGCAGATCGCCGCTGCAGTGCAAGACGTCGAGGGGGCGGTCCCGTTCGCGCCGCCGACGCTCGACGGCATCGTGCGACCATGGACGCTGCGACCGTTTCGCGCCAGCTCCGCCGACGCCGGCGGCAACCGCATCACCGGCGGGATCTCGCTCGGCCTGTGGGATGGCGCCCACCCACCGACGCAACCGCTGAGCAGCGCGATCCTCGACGCCGGGGCCGGCGAGCCATACAGCGTCGGCATCGCGATCGCCGCCGCCACGCTGGCACCGCTGGTCACGCAGCTGCTGGCGGATGCGCTGACGCCGTCGGCGTCGCCGTGGGTCACGATGCTGTCGCAACCGCTGTTTCCCGGCGTCCACCTCGATGCGCCGAACGCCGACGGCCTCGCCGCGGTGCGCTGCGATCTCGGCGACGGCTCGGCTGACCGCGCGCTGACCGTCGTCCACGCGAGCGCCACCCACCGCGCCACGCTCGACGCCGACGGCCGGGCGGTCGTCCACTTCGCCGCGGCGATCGGTGATCCGGTGACGGTCTCGCTGGACGGCTTCGTCAAGAAGTTCGCGGCCACCACGGTCACGTTCCGGCCTGGGGCGCCGGCTACCTGTGCCGACGGAGGCCTCGAGTGCGAGCTGATCGGTCTGGTCGAGCAGCCGGCGGTGAACGAGCAGATCCGCGCGCGCATCCTGTTGCCGATGGTCGCCGACCGCGGCCAGGCGATGGGCCTCGCGTTCGGCACGCCCGAGCTGCGCGAGGTCCACGCCAGCCACGGGCTCGAGGCGATCCTGTGGTTCACCGGCGACGCGTTCTACAGCACGCTGGGCGCCGGCCTGCTCGCCGGCCTGTACAGCCGCATCCTCACCCCGATGATCAACCGGTTCGCGGATCTCGGCGCCGTGGTGTCCGGCTTCGGGCTCGCGCCCTCGCTGCCGTCGATCCCCGGCGCGGCGGTGTTCCTCGACGAGGTGCTGGTCACGCGGGACGGCATGGCGCTGGCCGGGCGCGCCGACGCCGGCATGGTGCGGCTGGCCGGGCGCACCCAGGTCGCGCTCGCCGACGTCAGCTCGTACGTGTTCGCCGGCAACGGCGTCTACCACGTCGCCGACTGGAGCACCGCGCACGACGGCGCGGTGGAGCTCCGCCTACGTGGCCATGGTCAGGTGCTGGGCGCCGACGCAGCCACGTTCTGGCGCGCGACCTACGACCACGCCGTGCAGGCCCACTACGCCGACGCGGTGACACGCCTGCAGCCCGGCGACGCCACCACGCTGGTGGTGGCGGGCCCGAGCGACCTGATGAAGGTCCTGGTCGAGCGCGGCGCCGGCGACGATGCCGCCACGCTCACGCTGACCTGGATCGCCTGGCAAGCGCGCGTCGCGCGCGAGGTGCGCCTCGAGGTCGACGCCCACCACGCCGTGGCGAGCACCGGCCACTTCGCCGGCATGGACGCGCGCGAGTTGCGGCACGAAGGTCGGGTGTGGCCGGTCGCGCAGCGCTTCTTCCTTGGAGCGACGCCTCGTCAAGAGCGGTGGCGCTGGGACGGCATCGAGCTGACCCACGGCGTCGACCAGGGGATCCCCGGCGGCTGGGTCCGGCTCGACGCCGTCACGCGTCAGCTCCGGTATCGCATCGATACCACCGCGGCCGATCCGGGCAGCCTGCCGGTCGCGCACCGCGTCGAGTTCTCGGGGCGCGATCTGCTCGAGCGGGACTTCGCGGCATCGCTGGTCGTGCTGACGCCACCCATCCTGCTCACGCCGGTGCGTGGCGACCTCGGCGTCCCGCCGCCGCTCCGCGACCCGCTGCGCGATCCGATCCGCAGCCCGATCCGGGCGCGCAACCCGCTCGAGCGGCGGCGCCTGATCCGCGCCCGAGGCGACGCGCTCGCGACGCACCTCCGCCGGCGGCTGGCGGAGGGCGCGGCGGCGCCCGAGGTGGACGAGCTCGCCGCCGAGCTGGTGCGCCTGACGCGCGCGCTCCGGTGACCGCCGCGTTGCCAGTCGTTCACTCGCGCAGCGCGGCCAGCAGCGCCGCTGCCTCGGGCTGATCGGCCTGGGTCGCGAGCGCCGCCTGTGCGGCGCGGCGCTGCGCGGGGGCGCGGCGGTCGCGCAGCGCGCGGTACGCCAACGCCAGGTGGCCGGCGGCCAGCGCCGGCAAGAGCGGGTTGGGCGCGCCGGTCGCGCTGATCGCCAGCGCGCGCTCGAGCTGGGCGGCGGCGTGGGCTGGCGTACCGTCGAGCAACGCGAACCGCGCGTCGACGATCAGCGGCCACACGAGCTGCGCGCTGGTCGCGCCGAACGCGGCCTCGGCGATCGCGACCGTCGCCGGGCACACCACGCGGCCGCTGGCGCGGTCGCCAGCGCCGATCGCCAGCTCGCAGCGGTAGCCCTGCACGCTCATGAGGTGCGGGGTCGCGGCCTCGCCCTGGCGCGCGAGCCCGTCGGCCACCGCCGCCAGCTCGGCCGCGGCCTCGGGTCGATCGCGGTACATCAGGTTGGTCGCGCGCGCGCCGCGCAGCTCGAGCGTCTCGGCGGCGTCGGGGCCGAGGGCGGCCACCGCCTGGGCGTAGCCGCGGTCGTAGATGGCCTGGGCGCGGTCCAGCTCGTCGGTGAGCTGCAGCGCACCGCCGAGGTCCTGCAGCACCGCGGTGGTGCGCCGCGGCGCCGGCAGCGCCAGCGCGTCGTAGCTCGCGAGCGCGGCGGTCAACCGCGCCACGGCGGCCGGGTAGTCGCCGGCGACGATGCGCGTGCGCCCGACGCTGACCTCGAGCTCGGCGGTCATCGCGGGGTTGTGCATGCGCGCCACCGCCGCGGCGGCGTCGGCCTCGATCGCCGCGGTGTCGGTCTGCCCGATCATGACCGCGAGCCGCACGCGGTTGAGCAACGCGCGGGCCCGCAGGTCGTCGTCCCCGGCGGCGGCCGCCGCGTTGGCCGCGGCCACCAGCTCGGCGTCGACCGCGGCGAGCTGGCCGTCGCCGCGCAGCACGTCGGCGCGATCGTGGTGCCAGGTCGCGATCAGCGGCAGGTAGCCGGTGGCGCCGATCCGCGCGCCGAGCGCGTCGATCGCCGCCAGCCGCGCCGGCGGTGCGTCGCGGTCGTCGATCCGCACCGCGCGCAGCGCCGCCTCCAGCTCGTGCACCAGCGCGGCCTGGGCCGGCGGCGGCGGCGCCGGGGTGGCCGGCACCGCGCCGCTCGCGCACGCCTCGAACTGCGGCGCGACCGCCACGTCCTCCAGCGCGCGCACCAGCTCGGCACCCGGCGCGGCCACCCCGTCGAGCGCCTCCGCGTTGTCGCGCCACACCGCCTCCGCGCAGGCGCGCAGGTGGCGCGCGGCGTCGGCCACCGCCGGGTCGGCGCGGCGCTCGTCGCGACAGGCCTGCCGACCGATGTCGTCGGCGAGCGCGATCCGGCGGCGCAGCTCGGCGAGCACCGGCGCGGCGTCGACGCGCGCCGCGGCCAGCGTCGTCGCGACCGCGCGGAGGTGGCGATCGGCGTCGGTCGCGATCGGCGGGCACTCCGGCGGCGCGCTCGTCGACCCGCGCTGGATCACGAGCAGCGCGCCCGCCGCCGCGAGCGCCGCCGCCCCGCCGCCCACCGCCCACCACCGCCGGCGCGGCCACGGCGCGGTCGCGCGCAGCGCCGCGGCGGCCGCCGCCATCGACGGGAACCGCGCCGCCGGATCCTCCGCGAGGCCGCGGTCCAGCACCCGCGCCAGGCGCCGGCCGCGCGGGGCCGGCAACGCCAGCGCCACGAGCTGCCACCAGCCGTGCTGGTCGCTGGCCGCGGTCGCCGGTCGCCCCGCCGCGACCTCGGGAGCCCACGCGGTCGGCGTCCCGGCCTGGGACGATCCGCCGCCGCGCGCCGGGCGATCCGCCGCGCGTGCCAGGCCGAGATCGATCACCACCGCGTCGCCGCGATCGTCGACCACGACGTTGTCGGCCTTCAGGTCGCGGTGGACCAGCCCGGCGGCGTGGATCGCCGCCAGGCCATCGGCGATCTGATCGAGCACCCGCCGACGCTCGGCCGTCGATCGCGGCGCCGCGTCGAGCCAGCGCGCCAGCGGCGCGCCGCGGACCTGCGCCATCGCCAGGTAGACCTCGTCCCCCGCCGATCCACAGTCGTAGACCGTCACGACGTGGCGGTGCGCCAGCCTCGCCAGCGCGCGCCCCTCGCCGATCAGCCGCTCGTGATCGGCGGCGTCGGCGGCCAGCGCCCGGATCATCTTCACCGCCACCGCTCGCTGCAGCAGCGGATCCCACGCGTCGAACACGACGCCCATGCCGCCGCTGCCCAGCAGGCGCCGCAGCTCGAACCGACCGACCGTCGCCACCGCCTCGCGGTCGGGGCCGATCGCCGCCGCGATGATCGCCGCGCACCGCGCGCACGCCGCGGCGTGCTCCGCCGCCAGCGCGACCTCGGCGGCCGGCAGCCCGCCCGCCGACCACGCGCCCAGCGCCTCGTCGTCGAGACACGCGCTCATCGCGACGACCGCCGGGTTTGCGTCGCGGCCGCCCGCGTGCTTGCATGGCCGCGATGTCGCCGCCGTCGATCGCCGAGGTCCGCGCGGCGTGGCCCGACGCGCACGGCGATCCGGCGGTGCTCGCCGCCGCCGCCGCCGGCCTGGATCCGAGCGCCGATCACGCGCAGGTGATGCTGGCCTGGGCGTGCGCGCTGGGCGCCGCCAGCGCCCTCGACCAGCTCGAGCGCGACGCGCTGGGTCCGGCGGCGCGCCACCTCGCCGCGCGCGGCTTCGACCCGGCGCGCATCGACGAGGCGATCCAGGAGACGCGGGTCCGGCTGATCGTCGGCGGCGCCGATCGCGCGCCCGGCCTCCTCGCCTACCGCGGGCGTGGCCCGCTGGCGGCGTTCGTGCGCACCACCGCCGTGCGCATCGCGCTCGATCTCGGCAGCGCCGATCGCGACGACCCCGAGCCGACGCTGGCGCTCCTGGCCGACGGCGCGCCCGATCCCGATCTGCAGTACCTGCGCACGCACTACGCCGCCGCGCTCGGCCAGGCGCTCGCCACCGCGTGGGCCGGGCTGCCGCGCCACGAGCGGTTCGTCCTCGGCCTGGCCCTGCACCACCGGCTCGACAGCGAGGCGATCGCCCGCGTCTACGGATGCCACCGGGCCACCGCGGCGCGCAAGCTGGCCACCGCCCGCGCGACGCTGTACAGCGCCACCCGCGACGCGCTGCGGGCCGCGCTCGCGGTCGACGATCCCACCGTCGACAGCATCCTGCGCGTCGTCACCACGTCGCTGCGCTGGCAGGCGCTGGCGCCGCTGGTCGCCGAGCCCGAGGCCTAGCCGCATCGGCGCGCAGTCTACGCGGCGCGGATCGACGCGTCGAGGCACGGGCCGGCGCGCGTGGCGACGCGGCGTCCCCGGCGTTCAGAACGGACACGACGCGTCCGCCAGGTCGGTGTTCACCGCGTACGCGCAGAAGCAGTTGGACGCCCAGCACGCGGCCGACTCGCCGGGCGTGCTCGGCACGTCCGACCTCAGCGCGCACAGCTCGTCGGCGCTGGCCATGCGCTGGTAGACGCGCACGACGTGCCAGGTGCCGTCGCTGCCGCCGGACACGGTGTCGCGCAACCGCAGCTGGGTCGCGGTCGCGGTGTAGCCGTAGGTCCAGCTCGCCTCGGTCGCGCCGTCGGACGCGCTGAGCACGCAGCGCTCGGTGCTGTGCATGGTCAGGTCGGTGCCGCTGGTCGTGATCGTGCCGAGATAGCCGGTGCTGCTGCCCGACTCGCGGAAGCGGCCGTCGCGGATCTCGATCGCCGTCAGCGAATCGAGCCGGCCATCGTCGTCGGCGCGCTCGCTCTCGACCCAGGCCAGCCGGTACTGCCCGTCGACGATCGTGCCGCCCGCCGGCTCGGCCACGGTGGTGTGGTAGGTCGTGACCTCGGCGTAGGTGCACAAGGTCAGGCTGTCGCAGGTGAGCGGCACACCGTCGCCACCGTCGCCACCGTCGTCACCAGCGCAACCAGCCGCCACCGCGGCCACGAACAACAGCGAACACGAGCTGACATCGAGACGAGCCATCGATCCTCCGGGTCGGTTGTCGACCTGCTCCCCTGACGGCGCGCCGGGGCGCGCGTCGCGGTGGCCGGACCACGGCCCGCGCGATCGCGGAAATCCTGGCAAAGCGCGGCCGCGCGCCGCCCGGGGTCACATCGCGCGGCGCCTGGGTCTTGTCCGCATGAGGCCTCTGGAAGCGAAGCAGCCGTACGCCGACCTCGACGCGTCCAAGGGCGCATCTCCCGCGGCGCCCCTGGGGACACCCGGCAAGCGCACGTTGACCCAAGGCCTGGCGCCACGCACGGTGGTCCTGCGCGAGGCGGCGGGCGCCGCCGGCGCGGGTCGCGATCCCAACGGCGTGGCCGCCGACGCCGAGGCCGCGGTCGCGCGCGCCAGCGGCGGCACCGGCGCGCCGCTGCCCGCGGGCATCCAGCGGCAGTTCGAGCAGTCGCTCGGCGCCGACCTGTCCGCCGTGCGGGTCCACACCGGCGGCGCGTCGGCCGAGGCCGCGGGCGCGGTCGGCGCCAAGGCCTACACCGTCGGCAACGACATCCACTTCGCCGCGGGCCGCTACCAGCCCGACGACCCGTTCGGCCTCCACCTGCTCGCGCACGAGGTCGCGCACACCGCGCAGCAGGCCGGCGGCGCGCCGCGGCGGCAGGACAAGCTCGAGGTGTCGACGCCGCACGACGCCGCCGAGCACGAGGCCGACCGCGCCGCCGACGCGATGGTGCGCGGCGAGCCCGCGTCGATCGTCGGCCACGCCGGCACGCTGGCCCGGCAGCTCGACACCGACGCGGCCGCCAGCGCCGGCCAGGCCCACATCGCCGGCGCCGCCGCGGGCGACATCGTGCTGCAGGTGTCGAACGCCGAGGACGTCTCGCAGGTGACCAAGGTCATCGAGCTCCTCGAGCGCAACCAGGTGATGATCGAGAAGGGCGCGTCGATGATCGCGCCGACCCAGCGCAACATGGGCGAGGTCGTCGAGGACATGCTGCAGGGCGGCGACAACAAGCAGCGCACCCAGGTGCCGCTCGAGGCGATCGGCCAGAACCGCACCGTCATCAACGCGCTGCACGGCTACCTGACCGAGGCCGGTGGCCAGAGCATGGCCACCAACCAGTTCCAGGATCAGTACAAGGCGCTGCAGGCGAACTTCGGTCGGCTCGACGGCGTCGCCAGCAGCTTCGGGCTGGGCGGCTTCAAGGCGATCAAGACCGAGGACGCCGCGGTCGCGGTCGATCAGGCGGCGAGCTCGAACCTGGGCGGCCACTCCACCGACGAGCTGGCCCGGACCTTCGAGGACCTGCTGGCCAAAGATCCCGCCGTGCGCGGCGCGCGCGAGAAGGTCGAGGCGTCGACGCAGGCCCTCGAGGCGATGCCGACCCGGGTCTCCGACGACATGACCACCGCGATCAGCGCGATCCAGACCTTCCGCGCCAGCGTCATCACCGCCACGGTCACGCAGCGTGGCGTCAACTCGCTGAACCTGCGCAACGCGCTCGAGGCCGCCAAGGCCAAGGGCCAGGAGGCGAGCACGCTCTCCGACCAGGCCAAGGAGCTGGTGATGACCGGCGGCAAGGAGGCGATCTCCACGGTGGCCAAGGGCGTGGTCGGCGCCGGCACGATGTCGCTGTCGAAGTGGGGCGCGCTGGCCGCCGCCGGCGCGGGCAGCGGCGGCGCCGCGGTCGCGGGCGCCCTGGCCGACAAGGTCATCATCGGCCCCGCCACCGATCTGTTCGCGCGCGCCGTCGCCAACGCCAACGCGTCGATCGGCGAGATCGACGGCAAGGTCCAGCTCGAGGCCGACCTCGACGCGGAGAAGGCCAAGCAGGACCACGAGACCATCGCGGCGATGAAGGCGGCGGCCGCGACCCTGGCCAAGGCCGCGGCGACCGCGACCGCCGCGATCAAGGCGTTCGTCACCAGCGCGCTGGCGCTGGAGCAGAAGAAGACCGAGGTGACGACGCACTTCACGGCGCTGTCCGAGGCGATCAAGAAGGCGAGCGCGAAGCAGGGCAAGGGCTCCCAGGGCAAGGCGCTCGCCGAGATGACCGGCTTCCTGCACGAGTGCGAGCAGTTCGTCGTCCAGGCCAACATGGTGATCGACGTCGGCACCAAGGGCCTCGGCGTCGGCGACGCCCACCGCAACAGCACGATCCCCGGCAAGGCCAGCCTGGCCCTGCAAGGCATCAAGGAGTGCCGGGTGTGGATGGCGGCGCCCTACGAGTTCCGCAAGCCGAGCGGCGAGGTGCTCGAGTACTACAACGCCCAGCAGGTCAACCTGCACGTCGTCGGGCCGGGCCTCGACGCCACCGACGCCCAGCTGCGCGGCGCCGGGCGCGCCGACGGCAGCTACCAGGACCCCGCCGCCAACTCGCGCGCCGCCAACACCGTGATCCCCAGCGTCATGCCCGGCGTGGTCGAGATGCGCGACAAGGCGCTGGCGCTCCGCAACCAGATCATGGCCCAGGTGTTCGGCGGCGGCGGCGGCCAGTGACCCGCCGCCCCGCTCACCTCAATCGAGCCGGGTCGCGCCGACGGCGCTGACCGCGTCGCGGAACACCCGGCCGCGGTGGCCGAAGTTCTGGAACATGTCGTAGCTGGCGCACGCGGGCGACAGCACCACCGCGTCGCCGGCGCCGACCATCGCGGTCGCGCGGGCCACGGCGTCGTGCATGTCGGTGGCGTCGACCACCGGGTAGGTCACGCCGTGCTCGGCGCAGGCGGCGCGGATCAGCGGCGCGGCGGCGCCGATCAGCACGATGCCCTTGCACACGCCGTCGAGCGCCTCGAGCATCGGCGCGTAGCTGCCGCCCTTGTCGACGCCGCCGGCGATCAGCACCAGCGGCCGCGGGAAGCCGCGCACCGAGGCCGCCACCGACGCGACGTTGGTGCCCTTCGAGTCGTCGTAGTAGTAGACGCCGGCCCTGTCGCCGACCAGCTCCATGCGGTGCGGCAGCGGGCGGTAGCTGCGGGCGCCGGCGCGGATCGCGTCGACCGACACGCCGCACGCGCGCGCGCCGAGGTACGCGCCCATCGCGTTCTCGAGGTTGTGGTTGCCGACGATGATCAGATCGTCGACCGGGTAGCGCTCCTCGGCGGCGGCGCCGCCGGGGGCCTGGCGCAGCAGGATGTGCTTCCGGTCGGCCGACAGGCACGCGCCGCGCTCGACGGTGGCGCCCGGCCGCGAGTCGAACCACACCAGCCGCGACCGCACGTCGGCGGCCTCCTTGACCACCCAGGCGTCGGCGGCGTTGGCGATCGCGACGTCGCTCGGCGCCTGCCACTCCCAGATGCGGCCCTTCATCTCGGCGTAGCGCTCGAGCGTGCCGAACCGGTCCAGGTGATCGGGCGTGATGTTGGTCAGGACGCCGGTGGTCGGCGCGAAGCTGGTGCAGTTCTCCAGCATGAACGCCGCGACCTCGACGACGATCAGCCCGCCGTCGACGTTGGCCGGGTGATCGACCGCGTCGATCATCGGCATGTTGCCGAGGTTGCCGCCGCAGAAGCTGGGCCGGCCCGACGCCGCGCACAGCGCGCCGGTCAGCGCGGTGGTCGTCGACTTGCCGTTGGTGCCGGTGATCGCCAGCACCTGCGCGCCCGGGTGGAGGTAGCGCCACGCCAGCTCGATCTCGGCGATCACCTCGACGCCGGCGGCGCGCGCCGCCACCATCTCGGGCAGCGTCGGCACGCCGGGCGACATCACGACCAGGTCGACCGACGTGAACGACGCCAGGTCGTGGCCGCCGAGCTGCCAGGTGACCGGCACGTCGGCCAGCTGCGCCATCTGGCTGGCCAGCTTGTCGGCCGGCTTGGCGTCGGTGACGATCACCTTCGCGCCGCGGCGGTGGCAGAAGCGGGCCAGGGCGATGCCGGTCTGGGCCAGACCGACGACGATGACCTGCTTGCCGGCGAGGTCGACTGCGGGGCGCGTGCTCATCGCAGCTTGAGAGTGCCCAGCGCGAGCAGCGCGAACAAGATCGAGATCAGCCAGAAGCGCACGATGATCTTCGGCTCCTCCCACCCCTTCAGCTCGAAGTGGTGGTGGATCGGCGCCATCTTGAACACCCGCTTGCCGCGGGTCTTGAACGAGCCGACCTGGATGAACACCGACAGCGCCTCGATCACGAACAGGCCGCCGACCAGCGTCAGCACCAGCTCGTTCTTGGTCAGCACCGCCAGCATGCCGAGCGCGCCGCCCAGCGACAGCGAGCCGACGTCGCCCATGAACACGCTCGCCGGGTAGGTGTTGTACCAGAGGAAGCCGATGCCGGCCCCGAACAGCGCGGCGCAGAACACCGCCAGCTCGACGACGCCGGGGATGTGGGCGATGTGCAGGTACTGGGCGAGCGACTGCTCGCCGCCCGAGCGGGTGAGGATCGTCGTCTCGACGCCGGCGAGGTACGCGAACACCAGGAAGGTGCCGGCGTTGATGATCGTCGGGCCGATCGCCAGGCCGTCGAGGCCGTCGGTCAGGTTGACCGCGTTGGCGGTGCCGACCACGACGAACGCGCCGAAGACGATGTACAGCCACGCCGACAGGTCGGGCGACACCTCGTAGAAGTTGGTGAACGGCAGCTGCAGGTGGGTGCGCAGCTCGGGCGGCATCGTGTCGGACATGAACAGGTACGCCATCGCGCCGCCGGCGATCAGGAACTCGAGCAGCAGGCGCAGCTTGCCGGGGATGCCCTTGGTGTTCTTCTTGGTGACCTTGGCGTAGTCGTCGGCGAAGCCGATCGCGCCGAACGCGACGCTGACGCCGAGCGCCAGCAGCACGAAGCGGTTGGACAGGTCGCACCACAACAGCACCGACACCACCAGGCAGAACAGGATCAGCGCGCCGCCCATCGTCGGCGTGCCGGCCTTCTTCTTGTGGGTCTTGGGGCCGTCGTCGCGGATCTGCTGGCCGATCTGCCGCGACCGCAGCCGCTCGATGAACCACGGGCCGATCAGGAACGACAGGAGCAGCGCGGTGATCGCCGCCGCGAGGATGCGCATCGACGGGTAGCGGAACACCCGCAGGAACGACAGCCCGTCGATCCGCGCCAGGACTTGGTACAGGAGGTAATACAGCATCGTTGCCTCCGCGCTAGGCGGTCAGCTCCCGCAGCGCCGCGACGACGCGCTCGAGGCGCATGCCGCGCGACGCCTTGATCAGCACCCAGTCGCCGGGCGCGGTGGTCGCCAGCACCTGGCGCGCCGCGACCATCGGATCGTCGGTGGTCCACGCGGCCGCTGGCGCGCCGGTGGCGTCGGCGACCCGCTGGCGGTGCGCGCCGAGCGCGACCACCGGGATGCCCAGCTCGCCCAGCCGCGCGCCGACGTCGGTGTGCGCCGCCGCCGCGTGATCGCCGAGCTCGAGCATGTCGCCGACCACCGCGATCGCGCCGGCCGAGCCGCGCAGCTCGGCGAGCGTGTCGATCGCCGCCGCCATCGACGCCGGGTTGGCGTTGTAGCAGTCGACGATCACGTTGCGGCCGCCGATCGCGACCACCTCGCCGCGCATCGCCGCGGGCCGCGCCCGCTCGAGGCCGGCGATCGCGACGTCGAGGTCGACGCCGCAGGCCAGCGCGCAGGCCAAGGCGCAGGTGGCGTCGATCGCGGTGTGGTGGCCGATCAGCGGCAGCCGGAACCGGCGCGGGTGGCCCTGCACGTCGACGTGCAGATCGGCGCCGACCGCGCCGACCACCTGGTAGCCGGTGAGGCGGACGTCGGCGCCGGCGTCGGCGCCGAAGGTGAGCAGGCGGGCGTGCGGGGCGCGGGCCTTGGCCGCGGCCAGGAGCCGCGGGTCGTCGTGCGGCGCGATCGCCACGCCGCGGGGGCCGAGGCCACCGTAGATCTCGCCCTTGGCGGCGGCGATCGCGTCGGTCGAGCCGAGCAGCTCGATGTGGGCGGTGCCGGCGTTGACCACGGCGGCGACGTCGGGCCGCGTGAACTGGGTCAGGTAGTCGATCTGCCCGGCGCCGCGCATGCCCATCTCGATCACGCCGAAGCGATGGTGGGCGCGCAGCCCGAGCAGCGTCAGCGGCACGCCGGTCTCGTTGTTGAGCGAGCCGGCGGCGGCGTGGGCGGAGCCGGCCGCGGCCAGCGCGGCGCGGGTCAGCTCCTTGGTCGTGGTCTTGCCCGCCGAGCCGGTGATCGCCACCAGCCGGGCCGCGGCGTCCTCGCCCCAGCGCTGGCGGTGGGCGGCGGCGACCTGCGCGATCGCCGCGCGCGGATCGTCGACCTCGATCACCGCGGCGGTGCCGAGCGCGCCGGCGTCGGCGCGGCGGCCGCGCGCGATCATCACGGCGGTGGCGCCGGCCGCGACCGCCGCGCCGCAAAAGGCGTGGCCGTCGAGCTTCTCGCCTTGCACCGCGACGTACAGATCGCCGGGCGCCGCGATCCGGCTGTCGATGATGACCCGGTCGCAGACCGCGGTGCCGGTCGCGGCGCCGCCGGTGCCGGCGGCGATCGCGTCGACGTGGAAGCGCGGCCGCAGCGCGCACGCCGCCGCGGCCTCCTCGCGATCGTCGAAGTGGATCTTGGTCGTGCCGAGGATCTGGTAGTCCTCGTGGCCCTTGCCGGCGATCACGACGACGTCGCCCGGCGTGGCCTCGGCCACCGCCGCGCGGATCGCGGTGCGGCGATCGACGTCGACGTAGAACGCGTTGGGCACCGCCGGCAGGATCGCGTCGAGGATCGCCCGCGGATCTTCGGTGCGCGGGTTGTCGCTGGTCACGACCGGCAGGTCGGCCTTGGCCGCGACCACCGCGCCCATCTTGGGCCGCTTGGTGGGATCGCGATCACCGCCGCAGCCGAACACGCAGATCAGCCGGCGGCGGGTCAACGGCCGCAGCGCGGCCAGCACGTTGTCGAGCGCGTCCGGCGTGTGCGCGTAGTCGACCAGGATGTCGAGGCCGGCGGTGTTGGCCACGCGCTCGACCCGGCCGGGCACGCCGGCCAGCGCCTCGATCCCGCGGGCGATCGCGTCGTGCGGCAGCCCCAGCGCCTCGCCGATGCCCACCGCCAGCGCGATGTTGGCGACGTTGTAGTGGCCGATCAGCGCGTGCGACCCGACGGTCAGCTCGCCGCGCGGCGTCTGGACGCGAGCGGTGATGCCGGCGACCGTCGAGCGCTGCTCGACCACGCGGATCGCCGCACCGCGCTGCGCCTCGTCGAGCTCGCCCTCGGCCGACGACACGTGCAGCACCGGCCGCGGCTCGGCGGTGGCGGTGGCCGCGGCGCCCATGCCGACGCCGGCGGGATCGTCGACGTTGACCACCGCGACGCCGGTCCGTGCCAGCTGGCGGCGGAACAGCAGCTGCTTGGCCTCGGCGTACTCCTCCATCGAGCCGTGCAGGTCGAGGTGATCCTGGGTCAGGTTCGAGAACGCGCCGACCGCGAACTCGACGCCGGCCAGGCGGTTCATCGCCAGCGCCGCCGACGACACCTCCATCACCACGTGGGTCACGCCGTCGGCGACCATCCGGGTGAAGGTGTCGTGCAGCACCTCGGGCGTCGGCGTCGTGTACGGCGCGTCGTGGTTCTGGCCGCGCCAGCGGTAGTTGACCGTGCCGATCACGCCCGGCTCGTGGCCGGCGGCGCGCAGCATCGACTCGACCAGGTACGTCGTCGTGGTCTTGCCGTTGGTGCCGGTGATGCCGATCAGCGTCAACCGCCGCGCCGGGTGATCGGCCAGCGCCGCGATCGCGTAGCCGAGGGCGCGCGCGCCGTCGGGGACGATCAGCTGCGGCACGGCGAGGCCGTCGACCGGCGCCTCGACGACGACCGCCGCGGCGCCGCGCTGGACCGCCGTCGCGACGAACGCGTGGCCGTCGCTGCGCCGCCCGCGCACCGCCACGAACAGCGCGCCGGCGCCGACCGTCCGCGAGTCGGCGGTCACCGCGCGCACTTCGACGTCGGCGCCCTGCAGGCGGGCACCGGGGATCGTGCGGACCAGTTCGGAGAGCTTCATCGGGCCTACAAGAACGCGGAGGGTGCTCGATTTCGTCCGGGGTGGCAACGGCTACAAGGCCGGACCGCGTGGACGGCTAGCGCGCATCGCCGAACTCGAGGGTCACGGTGGCGCCCAGCGCCGCCGGCCCCGGCGGGATCGACTGCGCGAGGCAGCGCCCCGAGCCGCGCACCTCGATGGCGACGCCGCGCTCGGCGGCCAGCGCGACCGCGCGGGCGACGCCGGCGCCGCGGAAGTCGGGGACGACCGTGGTGGCGCCGTCGGTGAGATCGGGCGCCGGCTCGACCAGGCCCTCGGCCGCGTCGTCGTCGCCCACCGGCGCGTCGTCGACCGCGGGCGCGGCCGGCTTCGCGGGGCCCTTGCCGGGCGCGGCCGGGGCTTCGGGGACGGCCGGCGCGTCGCCAGGCACGCCGAGGTAGCGCAGCGCCTCGCTGGCGATCTGCCCGAACACCGGACCGGCGACCTTGCCGCCGAAGTAGTCGCCGCCCGACGGGTCGTCGACGACCACGACGATCGCGATCCGCGGGTTGGCGATCGGCACCAGGCCGGCGAACGACGACAGGTAGCGATCGGGCGCGTAGCGGTGGGTCGCGGGATCGTACTTGTGCGCGGTGCCGCTCTTGCCGCCCGGGACGAAGCCCGGGACCGCGATGCCGGCGCCGGTGCCGCCGTCGCGCTTGCCGGGGTGCGACGGATCGAACACCGACTTGAGCATCGGCAGCATCGCGGCCGCCGTCGACGGCTTCATGATCGGCCGCGGCTCGCTGGTGCGCTGGTAGCCGACGGTGCCGTCGGCGGCGGTGACGCGCTCGACGATGCGCGGCGGGTTGTAGACGCCGCCGTTGCCGATCGCCGCCATCGCCGCGGCGATCTGGATCGGCGACACGGTCAGGCCGTAGCCCCACGAGATCGTGACCAGCTCGACGTCGCGCCAGGTCGAGCCGTCGCGCACGCGGCCGCGCTGCTCGCCCGGCAGGTCGATCCCGGTCTTCTCGCCGAAGCCGTAGCGCTTGAGCGCCTCGTACAGCCGCAGCCGCCCCAGCCGCAAGCCGATCTTGGTGGCGCCGATGTTCGACGAGCGCTTGATGATGCCGCCGGTGGTCAGCACCGTGTCGTGGTGGACGTCGGTGACGCGCTTGCCGCCGGGCGCCATCCACGCGCCGCCCTCGACGTCCCACAGCTCGTCGCCGCGGGTCAGGCCGGCGTCGAGCGCCGCCGCCACCGTGAACACCTTCATCACCGAGCCGATCTCGTAGACGTCGGTGACCGCGCGGTTGCGGGCCTTGGCGCGCACCGCCTCGGCCGGGTCGTTGGGGTCGTAGACCGGCACCGCCGACATCGCCAGCACGCCGCCGGTCTTCACGTCGAGCACGACCGCGACGCCGGACTTGGCCTTGTTGGCCGTCACCGACGCCATCAGCGCCTCGTCGGCGATGTGCTGGATCGAGCGGTCGAGGGTCAGCTCGACGGTCGCGCCGGGCACCGGGTCGGTCGCGCCCTGATCGAGCATGGTCTTGCCGCGGGCGTCGCGCAGCGCCGCGAACCGCGCCTTCTGGCCGGTGAGCAGCGCGTCCATCTGCAGCTCGAGCCCGTCGAGGCCGTTGCCGTCGAGGCCGGCGAACCCGATCACCGTGCCGCCGGTGGTGCGCTCGGGGTACCAGCGCCGCGGCTCGTGCGCGACCTCGATGCCGGCCAGCTTGAGCGCGCGCACCGCCTTGGCCTGCTCGGGCGTCACGTGGCGCGCGATCCACGCGAAGCGCTTGCGCGACGCCAGCCGGGACTCGACGACGTTGACGTCGAGCTCGAGCGCCGCGGCGACCCGCTCGGCCGAGCCGGCCACGTCGACCACCGCGCGCGGGTCGGCCCACACGCTCTCGGCGTCGGCGCTGATCGCCAGCGGCCGGCCGCGGGCGTCGAGGATCGCGCCGCGCGGCGCCGGGATCTCGACGGTGTGGACGTGCTGGCGCAGCGCCTGCTCGCGGAACTTGTCGGTGCTCTCGACCTGCAGCCCCCACGCCTTGTAGCCGACGCCGAGGATCAGCGCCGACACCAGCGCGGCGGCGGTGCGGGCCCGCACCCGGGCCGCCTTCGACACGCCGGGCGTCTGCACCGCGGCGCGGCCGATCGCGCGGCTCACGGCGCGCCTCCCGGCAGCCCCGGCACGACGCGGATGCGATCCGGCGGCACCGGCACCATGCCCAGCGTCGTCGCCAGCGCGCGGATGCGCTCGGGGTTGGTCAGCGTCGCGCGCTCGAGCTCGAGCCGGCGGCGCAGCTCGCGCTGGTGGCGCACCTCCTCGGTGGCGCGCGACAGCTTGTAGCCGAGCGTCACGATCTGGTGGCGCGCGCGCACCCGCTGCACCGCCAGCGCGGTGATCAGCGCGGCGATCACGATCATCACGGTGACCAGCTTGCGGTCGCCGGGAGCCGGCTCGACCGCGCGGACCAGGGCATACAGGCGGGGCTTCATCGGTGGCTCGGCAGGTTGGGCGCGGTGGTGCGCTCGCAGGTGCGCAGGCGCGCCGACCGCGCCCGCGGGTTGTCGTCGGCCTCGTCGTCGGCGGCGAACCGGGCCTTGCGCTCGATCGGCACGCACACCGCGTGGACCCGCTCGCCGGCCTCCTCGGCGAACCGCGGCGGCAGCGATGACTCCCACGCCAGATCGCGGAACCGCCGCTTGACCAGGCGGTCCTCGAGCGAGTGGAAGCTGATGATCGCGCAGCGCCCGCCGGGCGCCAGCAGCGCCGGGAACGCCTCGAGGAACGCGGCCAGCTCGTCGAGCTCGCCGTTGACCGCGATGCGCAGGCCCTGGAACGTGCGGGTCGCCGGGTGGATGTGCATCTTGCGCAGGTCGCCAGCCGAGAAGCAGCTGGCGATCACGCCGGCCAGCGCGACGGTGTCGGTCAGGGTGCCAGCGCGCTCGGCCTCCTTGAGCCGCCGCGCGATCCGGTGGTGCAGCCGCTCCTCGCCGTAGTCGCGCAGGATCGTCGCCAGCGCGTCGGCCGGCAGCGCGCGGATCAGATCGAGCGCGGTCGGCCCCTGGGTCGGGTCCATGCGCATGTCGATCGGGCCCGGCCGCGTGAACGAGAAGCCGCGCTCGCTGGCGTCGAGCTGCGGCGACGACACGCCGAGGTCCAGGACGAAGCCGTCGACCTGCGCGAGGCCGAGCCCGGCCAGGTGCTCGGCGACCGCGCCGAAGCGGCCGTGGATCACGGTGACCCGCGGATCGGTCGCGGCCAGCGCCTGGGCCACCGCGATCGCCTGGGGATCGCGGTCGATGGCGATGAGCCGGCCCGCGGGGCCCAGCGCGGCGAGCACCGCCCCGGCGTGGCCGCCCCGGCCGAAGGTGCCGTCGACGTAGGTCCCGCCCGGGCGGGGCGCCAGCTGGGCGACCACGTCGGCGAGCAGGACCGGGATGTGTGCGTCGGAAGCCACGGGAGTGTCGAGCGCGAGCCGATAACGCAGGGCGTCATGGACCTGCAACTGACTCACTCCACATCCATATGTGCGCTCCGGAAGGGGGGCAAATTTTTGCGGATCCAACCAGTTGGAACCGCTCAGGGGGGCATTTTTGGCGGTCGGGAAGGACTACGTGTAGCGTAAAGTATGCTGTTGACGTGCAGCTGACCTACCGCGTACACTCCGCGCGCTTCAGGGTCGACCGTTTCGTTAGGATCTCGCATGCTTAGGTACAAAGAGACTGAAGACATCGACGCTCGCTTCGTTGAGGTCGATCGCATCTGCCAGGCATGGCGGGCGCGCGTGGGCGGCGTGAATGCCTCGATGCGAGCCGAGTACCTGCTGCGCTATCGAATCTCGCTGATTCACCACGACGCCGCGCTCGAGGGCGAGGTGCTGTCGTACAGCGAGATCAAGGCGGCGATCGATCCGACGATCATCAGCGACCCGTCGCTGATCCCCGCCTACGACGAGATCCGCCGCTTCAACGAGGCGTGCGACTGGGCCGCGGAGTTCGCGACGAACAAGAAGAAGCCCTTCAAGTTCGACACGCTCCGCGACATCTACGGGATCCTCGCGCCGGAGGAGAAGGCCAAGGGCCTCCCCTACCGCAAGGAGAACCCGCTCCACCGGCTCTACTATCACGACATCGCGTCGCCCGAGAAGATCGTGCCCGCGCTCAAGAAGCTGTCGGACTGGATCGACGATCCGGCGTCGAAGCAGCTGCACCCCATCGAGCGCATCGCGACGATGCACGCGCGCTTCATGGCGGTGTTCCCGTGGGCCAAGGAGAGCGGCCGCACCGCGCGCGTCGCGTCGAACCTGCTGTTGATCGAGGCCGGGTACCCGACCGCGGTCATCCACTCGATCGATCGCCAGCGCTACTACGAGTCGCTGCGCGGCGAGGCCTCGGGCCTCCTGTCGCTGTACCTCGAGGCGGTCCAGACCTCCGCCGAGACCGAGCTGCGCCTGTACGAGGAGGCCGAGAAGGCTCCCCCGCGCAAGCGCAAGCGGGCGTAGGCTGTGCCCGCGTAGACCCAGAGCGTAGCCTCGCTGGCGCTCGGCTAGCAGGGCGCGCGGGCGACCCGCGCTACGGCAACGCGAGGTGCAGCCGGCGGTACAGGCTGCGCTTCTTGTACTGGTGCTGCTCCATGCGGCGCAGGATGTCGTCGAGGGCGGCCACCGCCTCGGCGACGTACGGCCCCTTGTTGAGCATCACGCACTCGGCGCGCACCGCCATCGCCGCGTCGGTGACCTCGGCGCGCGACGGCCGCCCGGTGCGCGCCAGCTGATCGAGCACCTGCGTCGCCCAGATCACCGGCACGTGCGCCGCCTCGCACAGCCACAGCATCTCCTCCTGCAGCTCGGCGAGGCGTTGGTAGCCGCTCTCGATCGCCAGGTCGCCGCGCGCGATCATCACGCCGACCGGCGCGCGCTCGAGGGCGGCCAGGATGATCGCCGGCAGGCACGCGAACGCGCCGCCGGTCTCGATCTTCAGCACGACGCCGAGGCGGTCGGCGCCCAGCGCGGCCAGCCGCGCGTACAGCGCGCGCACGTCGTCGGCGTCGCGCACGAACGACGCGTCGACCAGGTCGGCGTGCCGCGCCGCGAACGCCAGCGCGCGCTCGTCGTCCTCGGCCAGGAGCGGCAGGTCGAGCTCGGTGTCGGGCAGGTTGATCCCCTTCTCGCCGCCCAGCCGCAGGCCACCGATCGGCGCGTGGGTGACCCGCAGGCGCGCGAACCCGGGGCCCAGGCCGACGACCAGCGTCTCGAGGTGGCCGTCGTCGAACAGCACCCGCTGCCCGATCTCCAGCCGCGCCAGCGCCGCCGGCACCTCGCAGCCGATCGCGGGCAGCCCCGGCGGCGGCGGCGTGCCCACCGCGACCAGCGCCAGCTCGTCGTCGCGCGCGATCGTCAGCCGGGCCGGGCGCGCGGGCACGTCGACGATCGTGAAGCGCGCACGGGGCGCCCCGTTCCATCGGACCGTCACCCGCGTCTCGGGCACGACGTACGCCGTCGCGCGCAACGCGGCGGTCGCGCGATCGCCGGCGTGGCTGATGATCCGCAGCGATCGCCGCTTGCCGCGGGCGTCGCGGAACTCCAGCGTCGCGCCGGGCCGGACGTGGGCCCACGCCGCCACCGGCATCGTCAGCGTGTGGTCGACGCACGCGCCGATCGGCCCGGGCTGCACGGTGATCGCGCACGGCGTCGTCACGCGCCCCAGCTCGTCGCGGGTCGGCTTCCACCGCACCACGCGCGGCCCGTCGGTCAGCATCACCGTGCGCAGCTTGGGCCCGGGCAGATCGACCGCGATCCGCAGCGCCGCGCCGCGCGCCGCCGCCGCCGCCCGCGCGGTGGTCGCGATCCGCAGCCACGCCGCCTCGTCCTCGTGCGCCGCGTTGATGCGCAGCACGTTCATGCCCGCCGCGAGGAGCCGCTCGACCCACGCGGCGTCGACCTCGACCGCCGCCGGCGCGGTCACCATCACGTAGACGTGGCGATGCGACGGCCGCGGCCCGAGCAGCGCCTGGGTGTTGGCGTGCAGCCGCGCCTGCGCGTCCTCCCAGGTCAGCCCGGCCCCGGCGGGCGGCGCGTCACCGCGGACCACCGCGTCGTCGAGTCGCGCCCGCACCTGGCCGATCGCGTCGCGGACGTGGCCCTCGAGGCGACCCAGCGACGACAGCCCATGCGCCCACAGCTCGCGCTGCAGCGATCGCAGGTCGTGCTGCCGCAGCCCGACGTACTCGACGAAGTTGCGCGCGCTGGCGAGGTAGCGCGGGTCGACGTTGGCCAGCAGCGGATCGTGCGCCGCACCGGCCGCGACGACCGCGCGCTCGAGCGCGGCCAGCTCGTCGCGGAGCGCGTGCAGCGACGTCATGGCGTGAGTGAATCCCAAGGTGGTGACGGCGCGGTCGCAGCCAAGTCGCGACCCGCGCCCGTGACCACGTGCCGCACCGCTGCGGCCTCCAAGCCTGCGAGATCGCAGGCCACGCGACGCCTCGACACGTTTGCGCGCCGGCGACTCTATCTACCGGTGACGCCTCCACGCGCCCGTTCCATCGCCGCGCTCGCGGTCGCGCTCGCTGTGAGCACCGCGGCCGCTGACCGCCCGCGGCGCGCACGTCCACCCGACGATCCGCACCCGCACGCGGTGACCCAGCGCTTCGCCCTCAAGCTCGCCAGCGGGACCTGGGCGCTCACCGACTACGTCGATCCCGCGGTCGGCGTGGTCTACCTCGACGTCGAGCAAGGCCTGGGCGAGCGGCCGCGGCGCGGCGTCGCCGAGCTCGCGTGCGGCCCGGCGATCGCCAGGCGCCTGAAGCAGGCGCGCCGCGTGCTGCACGCCAAGCTGCTCGGCGACCACGCCACCGGCGGCCTGGCCTGCACCAACCGCCCCGGTCCGCCGACCTGCGCGGCCGGCGGCGCCACCGAGGGCGACTCGCTGATCCGGCTGGTGTTCCGCGACGACCCGGACCGCGGCGTGCGCCTGACCGCGATCGTTCTCGACGACGACTACGTCCACGCCGACGAGGCCGAGATCGACCGCAACCGCGCCGCGCAGGCCCGCCGGATCGCCGCGCTCGCGGCCCCGGGCTGCCCTGCCCCGGCCCCGTGATCAGTCGGCGCTGACCCGGCCGCGGGCGCTCTTGATCTCGGCGCGGCCCTTCTTGGCCTTGATCCGCCGCTCCTTCGCGCCGCGGCTCGGCTTGGTCGCGCGCCGCGGCTTGGGCCGCGCCAGCGCCGCGCGCACGATCGCCGCCAGCTTGTCCTCGGCGTCGCCGCGGTTCTTGATCTGATCGCGGGTCTTCTCGCTGACGACGATCAGCTCGCCGGCGTTGGTCAGCCGCCCGCCCAGCTTGGTCAGGAGCCACGCGCGATCGGCCTCGGTCAGCGCCCGCGACGTGACCGGGCACCAGCGCAGCTCGACCTTCGACGACACCTTGTTGACGTTCTGCCCGCCCGATCCACCCGACCGCGCGAACGCCAGACTCAGCTCGTCGTCGGGGATGACCACCCGCGGCGTGACGACCAGATCGCCCATGACGCGCGCACCTTACGCGAACCCGCCGATCGGCGCACCACCGAAGCGCGGCGCGGCTACCAGGTCGCGTCGGCGCTGACCCAGGCAGTCTGGTAGTCGCCAGACAGGTCGCCGATCCCGGCCCAGGCGTCGAGCGTGATCGCCGTCGACGCCGCGAGCGTCGGCCACGCCGGATCCCAGCCGGGCAGCGCCGCCACGTCGAGCAGCGGCTGGACGGTCGCACCGCTGGCGTCGGCCCACGCCGCGGTGGTGATGACGTTGGCGCGCAGCCCACCGACGGAGCTGGCGTGGTAGGCCACCGAGGCGAAGTCCCAGCCGTCGCCGAAGCGCACGCCGGCGCGATCGACCTCGAGCGCCGGGAGAGGCGCGAACGCCAGCGCGGGGAGCGCCTCGCCGAACACCTCGCGCTGGTCGATCTGACCGCGCGCCGCCGTGCCGCGGCTCGCCCCGATCACCACGCGGTCGCCGGCGACCCGCTGTGCGACCGGGACGATCAGCGCCGCCGGCGACGCGTCTGGATGCCGGACGTAGGTCTGGTTGGCGGTCAGGATCTCGGCGTAGAGCGTCACCGGATCCGCGCCCGCGCCGGTGACCGTCGGCGTCACCGTGGCCAGCGGGAAGCTGTCGACGGTGAGGTCGAGGTCGAGCGTGCGATCGCCGGTGACCGGCTCGCCGCGCCGGATCGCGATCTGCGTCCCCTGCATCACCACCGCGTCGAGCGCGCCGATCGGCACCTGCGCCTCGTAGCTGCCGGCGGCGTGCCACAAGGGGTACGCCAGCCCGAGGGCGATCTCGGCATCCGGGGGATTCACCGCGCCCGACACCGTGGCGTAGGGGCGGCCATCGCCGCAGGGCGCCAGCGGCGCAGCAGGCGGGCCGGCGTCGAACGGGGCGCTGAGGAACCGCGGGGTGCTTCCGCCCACCCCGCACGCGAAGGCGAGCCCGTGGTAGCCGCGGGTCACCGTGAACGTCGCCTGGCCGGTGGCGTCGAGGGTCAGCCGCTGCCAGGCACCGTCACCGTCCTGGGCCGCGAGGTACGCGAGGTGATCGTCCCCGGTGAACGTGATCGTGTACGGCGTCGGGTCGTCGCCCGCGCAGGCTCCGGTCGCCGCGATCGCTGCCAGCACGCCAGCACGCTTCCACATGGGCTGACCATACCTCCTGCCGCGGGGAGCGTGCGACAGGTCCGCTCGCCCCCGATGACGGACCGCGAACGGGATCGCGCAGCCGGTGTCGCACGGTGTTACGCTGGCAAGATGCGGCAGCCGCTCTTCCTCGTCGTCCTCGCGGCTGGCTGTTCGTTCGATCCCAGCGGCCCGGCGACGACCGACGACGGCAGCCCCGACGACAGCGCGATCGTCGACAGCGCCGGCGCGGACGGCGCGATCATCGACGGCGCCGCGATCGACGCGCCGGCCCCGATCGACGCCCGCCTCACCGACGCCGCGGTCATCGACGCGCGGCCGATCGACGCGCCACCCCCGATCGACGCGCCGCCGCCGATCGACGCCCGCCCGATCGACGCCGCGCCGCCCCGCTGCGTCGGCTACCAGGTGGTCACCGGCGCGCCGGCCGGGTCGCGCTACCGCAAGGTCAACACGCTCACCACCTGGGCCGGCGCCGACGCCGACTGCACCTCCGACGGCGGCTACCTCGTGATCCCCGGCTCGATGAGCGAGGCGGTCGCGATCGGCACCTTCGTCAACCCGGCCGGCACCTCGCCGTACTACTGGGCCGGCATCGAGGACCCCGAGCGCGACGGCACCTGGACCACCGTGCTCGGCGCGACGCAGACCTACCTGCCGTGGGGGCCGGCGCAGCCCAACGGCCGCGTCGGCGAGATCTACGTGCTCGTCGAGGACAACGGCCGCTTCTGGGACTGGTACGACGACGGCGCGCAGGAGTACGCCTGCGAGTGCAACCCCTGACCGGCCACCCGCGACTGTGCGTCGCGCCACGGTGGTCGGGGCAGCCAGCGCCGCCGCGCCGTGCGAGCATGCCGGCATGGTCCTCCGCTCCGGCCTCGCCCTGATCGGCCTCGCCGCCCTCGCCTCGCCGGCGCGCGCCGACGACGACACCGCGATGTTCGTCACCATCGGCGGCTCGATCGGCGTCGGCACCACCGTCGATGGCTACGACACCTTCGGCCGCGACTACGACCCCGAGGGCACGCTGGCGGCGCGGCTGACGGCGTCGTGGGAGCCGCCGCCGCTCGCCTACAAGGAGCCCAAGGGCTTCCGCTTCGTCGGCGCGCTCGTGCCCGAGGTGACGCTCGGCTACCTGCGGGTCGCCGACCACCGCACCGGCGACGTCGAGGACAACACCGACGCGTTCGTCACCGTCGGCGGGCGGCTCGAGGCGCGCTTCTCGCAGCACCGGATGGGCGCGTTCGGCGTGTCGGCGCGAGGCGGCTTCTACCTCGCCGGCCGCGTCGGCGCGCTCACCGACGCCGATCACACGCCGCTGCTCGAGCTCGCGGTGGGCGAGCACTTCTTCCTCGGCGATCGCCTGCGCGTCGGCGGCGAGTTCGGCTGGCAGCGCTTCTTCGGCGAGCAATACGAGACCTTCGTCGACACGCCGATCGCGCGCGCGCCGTGGCGGGACGGTGACGGCCAGTACATGTCGTTCCATCTGACCGTCTACGCCGGCTGGCGGCTGTGAGCCGCGCTCGCTGCGGCGCGGGTCACGGTCCCGCCCGCCGCGAGGCCCAGACGTGATGGATTCCGCATAGTTCCAACGGCGGAGCGGCCCGACCTTGGTTTGACTTGGGGTGCTGCGCCACCTACCATCTCCGTTGGACCAATGACCGGACGTGGCAGCGGCGACGACGCTCCGAGCGATAGCGGCGCTCGCGCTCAGGCAGCGCGCGCGGCCGCCGTGCGGAGCGAGCCCGGGCTGGTCCCGGGTGAGTCCGCGATGATCGGCGCCGCCGACACCGCCGTCGCGCTCAAGACGCCGGCCCCCGGCGAGTTCACCGAGCCGGAGCCCAACCCACCGTCGGGGGTCCGCAAGCTGCACGCCGAGGAGGACCTCGTCGGCACGATGCTGCTCGGGCGCTACTCGGTCACGCGCAAGATCGGCCAGGGCGGCATGGGCGCGGTCTACGAGGCGACCCACACGCTGATCGGCAAGCGGGTCGCGGTGAAGGTGCTGCTCGACAAGTACGCGCGCAAGGAGCAGGTCGTCGCGCGGCTCGAGCAAGAGGCGCGGCTGGCGTCGTCGATCGGCCACGAGCACATCATCGACATCACCGACTTCGGCCAGACCGAGGACGGCCGCACCTTCGTCGTGATGGAGTTCCTCGAGGGCGAGTCGCTGTCCGAGCTGCTCAACCGCGAGGGCCCGTTGCCGGAGCAGCGGATCGTCGACATCGCCCGCCAGATCGCCTCGGCGCTCGGCGCGGCCCACGCCAAGGGCATCGTCCACCGCGACGTGAAGCCCGACAACGTGTTCTTGCTGCGGCGCAAGGACAAGGACTTCGTGAAGGTGGTGGACTTCGGCATCTCGAAGTCGCTGCGCGCCTCCGACGTCGGCGAGGAGGACTCGCCGCGCCTGACCCAGACCGGCATGGTGCTGGGCACGCCGCTGTACATGTCGCCCGAGCAGGCGCGCGGCGACGAGGAGCTCGACGCGCGGATCGACGTCTACGCGCTGGGCGTGATCATGTACGAGCTGGCCACCGGGCGCGTGCCGTTCACCGGCACCAACTACCTGGCGATCATCTCGCAGGTGCTCAACGACGAGCCCAAGGCGCCGCGCGCGATCCGCCCCGAGCTGTCCGAGGAGTTCGAGGCGATCGTCCACAAGGCGCTGGCCAAGGAGCGCGCCGATCGGTACCAGTCGACCGACGACATCCTCGCCGACCTCAACGCGCTCTACGACGACCCGACCCACTCGACGCAGCGGGCCCGCATCACCGGCCCGCGCCGGCCGCTGCGCCAGCGCGGCTCGAGCCTGCGGATCGTCGGGTGGATCGCCGCGATCGCCGCGATCGTCGCCGCGGTGATGGTCGCGGTCACGATGGCGATGGGCGGTGGCCCGGCGCACAAGCAGGCCGCCGCCGCCGTGATCGACGCCGGCCCGCCGCCGCCGCCGCCGCCGCTCGACGCGCCCGCCGCCCCGCCGCCGCCCGCCGTCGAGATCGTCAAGCTGCGCATCGAGACCACGCCGAGCGGCGCGTCGCTGTCCGAGGGCGGTCGCGACCTCGGCGTCTCGCCGCGCGAGATCGAGCTGCCGCTGTCGAACGAGACCGTCACGCTGACCGCCAGCTACAGCGACGGCAAGGACGACTGGGAGGGCGAGTGCAAGGTGCGGCCCGCCGTCGACCACGACCAGACGCTGCGGTGCAAGCTCAAGAAGCTCAAGCAGGGCCAGCCCCGGCGGGTCAAGCCGCCCGGCGGCGGCACCGGCAGCGCGACGCCCGCGGGCGGCTCGGGCTCGGGCAGCAGCGACGGCCGCAACACCGCGGGCGGCGAGCTCGAGGGCAACCCGCTCAAGAAGGGCCAATGATCCGCGCCGCCGCGGGGCTCGCGATCGCCGCCGTGGCGATGACCGCGACCGCCGCGCGCGCCGACGACGACGGGTTCATCGGCCGGCCGCGGGTGCGGCTCGAGGTCGACGACTGCCCGGCGCCGCCCAGCGTCACCAAGGCCGAGCTCGAGGCGCGCTTCACCGACCACTACGACCGCGGCCTGGTGCTGTACCTGCAAGGCGACTACGGCGGCTCGATCGACGAGTGGATCGCCGCGTACTGTCTGATCCCCCTGCCGACGGTGCTCAAGGACATCGGCCAGGCCCACGACCGCTCGGTGCGCTACGAGCTGGCGATCGCGTACTTCGAGCGCTTCGTGATCGCCACCGAGGACGCCGTCGCGCGCGCGACCGTCAGCGCCCGCATCCAGGTGCTGTCGCGGCAGGCCTCGACGGTGCGCGTCGCCACCGATCCGCCCAACGCCAAGATCACGGTGCGCAACGCCCAGCAGGCGGTCGCCTACGCCACCGCCAACACCGACGACGTGCTGTCGCTGCCGGCCGGCTCGTACACGATGCAGGTCGAGCTGCCCAACTACGAGCCGGTCGAGCAGCCGCTGACGATCGGCATCGGCGAGCCGTACAGCTACTCGTTCCGGCTGCAGCCGCGGCGCGGCCGGCTGCGCATCAACACCGTGCCGGGTGACGCCCGCATCCTGGTCGACGATCGGCTGGTCGGCCAGGGCAGCTTCGACGGCGAGCTCGACCTCGGGCCGCACAAGATCGCCGTCGAGCAGCCGGGCTGGCTCCCGACCCAGCAGACCATCGAGGTCCGCGAGGTCGGCACCGCCGAGGCCTCGATCGCGCTGGCGCGGCCGCCGTCGACCGCGCGCTGGATGGCGATCGGCGGCGCGACCGCGTACGGCCTGTACGCCGGCGTGTCGATCGGGTCGCTGGTCGACACCTCGGACGACGGCTCGACCGCGGCGGCGACCGGCCTCGCCGGCCTCGTGGTCGGCGGCATCGGCGGCTACCTGCTGATCCCCGAGGACATCCACCACGGCACCGCGTCGCTGCTGTTGACCGCGACCGCCACGGGCGCGATCGGCGGCTTCGAGGCGGGCCTGGCGCTCAGCGACGATAGCAGCGTGCTCACCTCGACCGCGCTCGGTGGCTCGGTGGCCGGCGCGACGATCGCCGTGCTGGCCGCCCGCCAGGGCGAGATCGGCGAGGGGCAGGCGGCCATCGTCAACAGCGGCGTGCTGTGGGGCACGGTCAGCGGCCTCTTGTTCACGCAGGTGTTCGCCGGCAGCGACCGCACCGACCTGGCGCTGACCTCGGCCGGCTCCGGCCTCGGGCTGATCACCGGCGTCGTGCTGGCCAAGCGCTACGGGATCAGCCGCAAGCGCGTGATCTACATCGACCTCGCCGGCACGGCCGGGCTGGTCGCGGGCCTCGCGGTGCAGAACGGCGCGCAGTCGAGCAGCACCGGCACCTCGGCCTCGGACGAGAGCCGCTCGCACTTCACGCTGGCCGGCATGGCGATCGGGCTCGGGCTCGGCGTCTACCTGACCCGCAACCTCGACGCGCCGGTGCTGCGGCTGCAGCCGACGGTGACGCCGGTGCGCGATCGCGCCGGCGGCCGCGGGCTCGTCGTCGGCCTCGGCGGCGCGCTATAAGCAGCGCATGGTCGCCACGACGCACACCAGCGCCTGCCCGCTCGACTGTCCCGACCTGTGCAGCCTGCGGGTCGAGGTCGAGGACGGCAAGGTGGTGAAGGTCGACGGCGACGCGCGCGGCCCGATCACCGACGGCTTCGTCTGCGGCAAGGTCCGCAACATCGCCGATCACCTCTACGGCGAGCACCGGCTCCTGACGCCGCTGATCCGCGTCGGCGCGAAGGGCGAGGGCCAGTTCCGCGCGGCGTCGTGGGACGAGGCGCTGACCGTCGTCGCCGATCGCCTGCGCGCGATCCGCGACGCCCACGGCGGCGAGGCGATCCTGCCGTTCCACTACGGCGGCTCCAACGGCTGGATCAGCGAGGGTGGCCTGGCGACGCGGTTCTTCCGCCGGCTGGGCGCGTCGCGCTGCCTGCGCACGCTGTGCGCGGCGCCGTCGACCGAGGCGGTGCGCGGCCTGTACGGCAAGGTCCCCGGCGTCGGCCTCGAGGACTACCCCGCGGCCAAGCTGATCGTCGTCTGGGGCTGCAACCCGTCGGCGTCGGGCATCCACCTGGTGCCGATCATCGAGCGCGCGGTGGCCGCGGGCGCCACGCTGATCGTCGTCGATCCGCGGCGGACGCCGCTGGCCCGGCTGGCGACGCTGCACCTCGCCGTGCGCCCGGGCACCGACCTGCCGGTCGCGCTGGCGCTGCACCGCGAGCTGTTCGCGCGCGGCGCCGCCGACGCCGGGTTCCTGGCGGCGCACGCGACCGGCGTCGACGCGCTGCGCGCCCGCGCCGAGCCGTGGACGCTGGCCCGGGCCGCCGAGGTCGGCGGCGTCGACGCGGCCGACCTGGCGCGGTTCGTCGACCTGTACACGGCCGCGTCGCCGGCGGTGATCCGCTGCGGCTGGGGCGTCGAGCGCAACCGCAACGGCGGCTCGGCGGTCGCGGCGATCCTCGCGCTGCCCGCGGTGGCCGGCAAGTTCGGCGTGCGCGGCGGCGGCTACACGATGTCCAACGGCGACGCCGCGTGGGGCATCAGCGCCGAGGCCGGCATCGCCGAGCCCGAGCCCGCGACCCGCGCGATCAACATGACCCAGCTGGGCGCCGCGCTGACCGACACCGCCGCGCCGGTGCGCGCGCTGTTCGTCTACAACTGCAACCCGACCCAGACCGTGCCCGATCAGGTGGCGGTGCTGCGCGGCCTCGCTCGCGACGACCTGTTCACCGTGGTCCACGAGCAGGTCATGACCGACAGCTGCCGCTGGGCCGACGTCGTGCTGCCGGCGACGACGTTCCTCGAGCACCGCGAGGTGCGCCGCGGCTACGGCGCGATGCGGCTGTACGACTCGCGCGCGGTCGCGGCCGCGCCCGGCGAGGCGTGGAGCAACCACCAGCTGTTCGGCGCGCTGCTGACCCGGCTCGGGCTCGATCGCCCGGGCGATCCGCGCACCGAGGACGAGGTGGTCGACGCGATCTTCGCCGGCGATCGCGACGGCCACCTGCGGGCGCAGCTGACCGCGCGCGACGTGGCCGCCCCGCTGCTGCCGACGCCGCGGCTGTTCGTCGACGTCATGCCCGGCACGCCCGACGGCAAGATCGACCTGTGCCCGGCGGCCCTCGACGCCGCGGCGCCGCACGGCCTGTACCACTACCAGCCCGACCCCGCGACCACGGCGTTCCCGCTGGCGTTGATCTCGCCGGCGATCGCCCAGCAGATCAGCTCGACCTTCGGCCAGCTCCGGCGCGCGCCGGCCACCGTCGAGCTGGCCGCCGCCGACGCCGCGGCGCGCGGCATCACCGACGGCGACACCGTGCGCATCTGGAACGAGCTGGGCGAGATCGTCTGCGGCGCCCGCGTCGCGCGCCACCTGCGCCCCGGCGTCGCGGTGCTGCCCAAGGGCACCTGGCGCTTCCACACCGCCAACGGCGGCGCCGCTACCGCGGTGGTCTCGCAGGCGCTCACCGACCTGGGCGGCGGCCCCTGCTACAACGACGCACGCGTCGAGATCCGCCGCGTCGACGCGATCACGGCGCCAGCGTGATGACGACGACGTAGTCGACCCAGGCGTGGTCGGCCATCGCGTAGAAGTGGACCTGGCCGACGTCGGCGTCGGGAGCGTCGGCGGGCGCGGCCAGCACGATCGGCGCCAGGCCCTCGGCCGCGAGCGCGCACTGCCAGCGACCACTGGCGGTCGTGAGCGCGAGCGTCAGCGGCGTGCCCGGCGGCAGCGCCGGCACGCCCGCGATCGACGCCGGCGTCGGGGCCGCCAGCCGCAGCCGATCGTCGACCAGCTGGCAGCCGCCACCGCCGTCGAGCCGGGTCATCGCGATCCCGCCGCGCCGGCCATCGACGGTGGCGAGCCGGACACCCGCCTGCATCACGGCGCGGCCGGGGATCGGCGGGTGCTCGAGCACGAGCCAGCCCGGCACGCCGAGGCGGACCGCGTCGCCGTCGAGCTCGGCGGTCTCCGGCGGGTCGAACTGCCCGACGAACAGCGCGACCGCGTTGCCGACGAGCGCCGGCTGGGGATCGCACGCGTCGCCGACGCCGTCGGCGAGCGCGCCGGCGGCCCGCTCACCCGCGTCGGCCTGATCGGGGTTGGCGACGTGCGGGCAGTTGTCGATGGCGTCGACGACGCCGTCGCCGTCCTCGTCGTGCGCCCAGGCGCCGCGGGGGTCGGGCCGCACCTGCGGCGGATCGGACTCCGCCGGCGGCGCCGCGCCGGGCTCGACGCACCCACCGAGCGCACCGACGACCACGAGGCCCACGCACCGCATCCGGCGAGGGTCGCGCGGTCGGGCGGCGATCGCAACCGCGTTCGCGCGGGTGAATCGCTGCGCCCCCGGCCCGTCCAAACCGCGTAGGCTCCCCCCATGAAGCTGACCGCGTTCCCGGTGCTCGCCGCAGCGCTGGCGCTGGCCGTCTCGCCGGCCGCCGCCAAGCGTAAGAACCCTGATCCCACGATGCGCGTGCTGGCCGACCTGCACGTCGCCGCCGGCTGCGACGACAAGGCGTCGGCGCAGCGCGTGTGGTGCATCGCCGCCGACGGCTGGGCCACCGGCACGCCGGCCAAGCTGCCGATGGGCAAGGTGCTGCTGGGGCTGACCATCCAGCGCGCCGCCAGCGCCACCGGCACCTGGGACCTGGCGGCCGATCCGACGATCGGCCTGGCCGCGCTCGCGGTCCGCCACGACGGCCCCGCCAACGAGCTCAAGCTGTACGCGATCACGCCGTCGACCGACGCCGAGAAGCTGACGATGGCGCAGACCACCGGCAACCTCGCCGCGGTGCTGAAGGGCAAGGGCAAGTCGGTCAAGGTCACCAAGGACCTCGCCGCCTACCTCAAGTCGCTCGGCAAGAAGAGCGGCTACTTCGCGACCAAGGGCGCGACCGGGTGGACCTGGACCGGCGAGTCGGCCGGCGAGCTGCGCAAGGTCGGCGCGTACTGGGTCGTGATCGAGACGCCCAAGAGCGGCGACGGCCGCTTCATCACGATCCTCACCGAGAAGTGGAAGTAGGCGCGGCGCGCAGCGTCGCGAGCGCCGCGTCGAGGGCGGCCGCGCGCGGATCGGCGGCGGGCGCGATGCGGAAGACGTGGATGGCGGCGTGGTCGCCGCGGGCCAGGATCGCCTCGCGCACCTCGACGTCGCCGTCGCGCCAGCGGTGCCACTCGACCGCCTCGCCGAGCAGCGTCCCGGCCTCGCGCGCGATCGCCGCGTCGGCCACGTCAGCCTGCGCGTGCTGGTACGCCGGCCAGCCGCCGAGGTACACGCCCGCCATCGCCGCCGGCGCCGCGAGCGCGCCCAGCGCCCGCAGCTTGTAGACCGCGAAGTCGGGCCCCGGCTGCTCGGTCAGCACGACGTCGGCCGGCGCGTCGAGCGTGAGGCCCTCGAACGTCACCGTGCGCGCCGCGCGCTCGAGCGTGCGGTCCCCCCGACGCACGGTCTGGGTCAGCGCGCGCGCCTGCGCCGCCCACGCCGCGCGATCATCCGCGTCCTCGGGCATGACGTAGTAGTCGAGCTCGATCAGCGTGTGATCGGGCATCGGCACCAGCGCGCCGTACACCAGCAGCGGGGCGTCGCCCGCGGGCGCGGTGCCCACGAACTCGATCGCGACCGCGCCGTCGGCCAGCGTGACCTCGCCCTGGGTCGCGCCCGCCGGGAGGTACGCGGCGAGCGCGGCGCCGTCCGGCGGCGGCGCGGCGACGGTGACGAAGGTCTCGGTGGCCATCAGCACGAAGCGCGCGTACTCGCCGTCGCCGGGCACCAGCACGATCCGGCTCTCCTCCATCGCCGACGCCGGGGCGGCCATGACGCTGTGGCCGCGCGGCGCGACCGCGGCCACGGTCGGCGGCCGGATGGTCAGGCGCCCGCCGAGCAGCGGGGTCGGCGCAGGCCCGGGGCGCGCGGCGTCGATGGGGTGGCGCCCGCAGGCGGCGATGGCGAGGGTGGCGACGGCGAGGGTCGTTCTCATGGTGGCCTGCCTGTCCAACGCATCGTACGCCCCCGCGCGCTACCTGCGACACTGCTGCGACGCCGGGCGCAGCCGCGCGCCGCGGTCTGCCACCAGCGGTCACCGCCCCCGGCTCCACCCGGCCGCGCCGGCCGCTACCGTCGCCGCATGCGTCACCGCGCCCTCGCCCCGCTGCTGTGCCTCGCCGGCTGCGCCGCCACCCGCGCGCCGGCACCTGCGCCGCCCGCCGCCGCGCCAGCCGCCGTCGCCGCGCCCGCGCCGCTGCCGGCCGCGGCGATCGTCGCCGCCTGCGCCAGCCCCGAGCACCGCCAGTTCGACTTCTGGATCGGCGACTGGGATCTGGTCGTGCGCGCCAAGCAGAGCGCCGACGGGCCGTGGGACGAGGCCCGGGCCACCCAGCACATCGAGCCGATCCTCGGCGGCTGCGCGATCAGCGAGACGTTCACCGCCGAGGGGCCGGGGCAGCCGTGGGCCGGGCGCAGCTACTCGATGTGGCAGCCGACCAGCGGCCAGTGGCGCCAGACCTGGGTCGACGACGCGGGCAGCTACCTCGCGTTCACCGGCGGCCTCGACGGCGGCGTCATGACGCTGGTCGGCGAGCCGCGCGAGCAACGCGGCAAGCGCGTGCTGATGCGGATGGTCTTCCTCGACGTCACCGCCACCTCGCTGCGCTGGGAGTGGCAGCGCCAGCTCGACGGCGGCCCGTGGGAGCCGCAGATGATCATCACCTACCGCCGCCGCGGCTGATCACGGCGTCGCGGCGATCAGCCCGAGGTCGGCCAGCGCGCCGCGGCACAGCGCGATCCGGTGCGCGCGCAGGTCGTCGAACGGGACCGTCGCCGGCTCGCGCAGCCAACACGCGAACGGGCGCGCGCCGTCGGCGCCGTCGACCCAGCCGACCAGCCACGCGATCCAGCCGGCGCCGTCATCGAGCTCGCCGGTGCCGGTCTTCCAGTGGATCGTCGCCGCGCCGACGGTCTCGCGCGGCAGCGCCTCGCGCACGATCGCCATCGCCGCCGGCGTCACCGGCAGCGTGCCGGCGAGCAGCCCGCGCACCAGCGCCACCTGCTCGGCCGCCGACACCGCGAGGCCGCCGTCGAGCCAGAACCGATCCAGCCCGCCGGCGATCGAGCGGTTGCCGTAGGCCAGCGCGTCGAGGTGCGCCTGCATCCGCGCCGCGCCGATGTCGATCGCCAGCCGGCGGTACAGCGGCACCGCCGACACCGCCAGCGCGTCGCGCACCGACTGGTCGTGGGTCCAGGCGGGGTTGCCGACCTGCGCCGGCGGGTACCGCACCGGGTCGTACGGCAGGATCGCGTCGGCGCTGGTGATCAGCCCGACGTCGGCGCCGATCAGCGTGTTGACGATCTTGAACGTCGACGCCGGCCGCAGCCGCTCGGCTGCGCACGCGGGCTCGCTGGCCACCACCGCGCCGTCCGGCGTCGCCACCACCAGGCAGGCCGCACCAGCGGGCAGCCCCAGCGGCGCTGCGGCTCGCGCCAGCGCGCCGGCCACGTCGAGCGGCGCTGCCGCGGGCGCGGGTGCGACGGGCGCCGCCGGCGGCGCCCCCGGCGAGGCAGATCCCGCACAGCCGACGACGACCGCGAGCGCGACGAGGCGAAGCATGGCCGCGACGCTAGCGCGCCGCTCATCGCGCGGCCACTGGAACACCGCGCGTGCTGGCGGCGTTAGCATGTCGCCATGCAGCTCCGCACGTTCGTCTGCGCCCTCGGCCTCGCGATCGCCGCGTGCGGCGGCGCGCCCGCGCGCGCCCCCATCGGCAACCAGGCCGCGGCCACGACCGCCGAGCCCGAGCAGGTGCTCGCGGCCTTCGCCGACGCGCTCACGAAGGACGACGGCGCCGCGGTCGCGGCGCTGATCGATCCCGATCACGGCCTGCGCCTGTGGTTCACCCCGGGCGCGGGCTACGCGGTGTACGCGACGATCGCGCCCGGCGACCGCGCCGCGCCGTCGACCCGGGTGCGCCCCGAGGACGAGGGCGCGCCCGAGTACTGGAGCACCTATCCGTGGCAGGCCGTCGCGCAGCACATCACCGAGGGCCTGGCCAAGCTCGATCGCGACCCGGCCGATCCCAACGCGCCGATCTACGGCGACTGCGGCGACGAGGAGGCGCCGGTCCGCGCCTACCTGATCCACGGCCAGAGCGATCGCGACCTGCTCAGCTTCGACCTCGGCGGCACCGGCGAGGTCGCCGACGCCGACGTGCTGACCGACCTCGCGCTGTTCGAGCTGTGGGGCACGCGCATCTACCTGCGCGCCACGCCGGCCGGCTGGCGGCTGGTCCACGTCGCGCTGCAAGAGGTCTGCAGCGCCTGAGTCTCCAGGCCCTCCGTGGCTACGCCTCTTCGAGCTCGCTCTCGTCGAGCTCGAGCACGTCGTCCTCGACGCGATCGCTGGGCCCGCCGAGGTGGCGCACCAGCGACAGGTGCACCTGCGAGCGGATCAACCGCAGCACGCTGTCGAGCTCGCGCGCCGAGACGTTGAGCCGCGTGCGCAACAGCGCCAGCGTCGCCGCCACCAGCTGCTCCTTGGCCTTCTCGAGCCAGCGGAACGCGGTGACGCGGTGGACCCGGTAGATCGCGCCGATCTCGTCGATGTTCAGGCCGTCGACGTGGTGGTAGCGGAGCAGCGTCTGCTCGCGCGCGCCCTGCTGCGCCAGCGCCTCGGCGAACGCGGTCTGGAACTCGCGCGCGTAGGTGCGCTTCATGTATGCCAGCTCGGGGTCGTCGCCCGGCATCGCCTGCTGCGCGATCAGCTGGTCGTCGTCAGTCAGCACCTCGTGCTTGCCCTTGCGCAGGTCGTTCAGGCAGGTGCGCACCGCCACCGACCGCACCCACCGCCGCAGATCGCCGCGACCGCCGTACTCGACGATCTTGCCCGGCACGCCGTCGCCGACGAACAGCCGCTGCCGCACCAGCTGCTTGACGTCGGCCACCCGCGGCGCCGGCATCCGCATCCGCGCCAGCGCGATGTCGACCTCGCGCATGTAGTGACGATCGAACGCCGCCAGCGCCGCGCGATCGCCGTCGGCGCACGCGCACGCCAGGTACAGGTCGGCCGCGCGCAGCGCCGCCAGCGCGTCGTCGGCCTCGGCCTCCGGCTCCAGCCGCGCCGCCGCGAACGCCACCGCTCGCGCCGGATCGATCGCCACCTCGGGCCACGCCTGCCGCCCCTCCGCCACCAGCGCCCACACCCGCCGCGCCAGATCCGGGATCGTCGCCAGCCCCGTGCGCAGCCCCTCGGGCGCCGCGTCGAGAAATGGCGCGATCAGCGCAGGCTCCATCGATCGATCACGCCACATTCCCGCCGCCCGCGCAATGCCCCGACCGCCCCGGCCGACCGGCCGCCGTCACCGCCGCGGATGGGCCGCCGCCCACTCGGTGACCATGTGGACGAAGTGCGCGTCGGTGCGGCCCTGGGACGTGAAGTGGTGCAGCATCGCCGCCGGCGTCGCGCGCTCGAACCAGTCGACGATGGCCGCGTCGGCGCGCGCCTGATCGGGCACCGCGACGATCCCGAGCAGCGCGGCGACCCGTGCGTCCCCGTCATGGCGGAGGCTCGTCGTCCCGACGTGCCGCCACGGCGCGCTCATCACGACCCAATCGCTGTACAGATCGGGCACGTCGAACGTCCACTGGCACATCGTCTGGCGGCAGTCGACCTTGCCCAGGGTCACCTCCGGCAGGTTCGTCTGTACCGCCGGCAGCACCCGGTCGCGCAAGAAGCGCTCGCGATCGGCCGCGAACGCCGGGTCGCGCGCCTCGCTGGCGAACCGCGCCTCCAGGGCTGCCGAGAACCCCTCGCCCGCGCGCTGATACATCGCGATCACCAGCTCACCGTACGGATCGCGGTTCACCGCGCGCTCGATCGCCTGCGCCCCGACCACCGCGCCACCCAGCGCACCCACCACCAGCGCGCTCGCGATCATCCGGCGCACCCACGGCCGCCGCTTCATCACCACGCTCATCGTTGCCTCCTCGAATCGGTTGTGCCCCGCTTGGTGCGCACCCGCGCCCCGCCTGCCACCTGCCCGATCATCCGGTCGGCGCCGTCGTGACCGAGCCGTGACGGCGTCAGCAGCGCGCCATCGCCGGCATCAAGACGACGCCGCGGTCACGCCGACCCACAGCGGGAACTGGCTGCGCTGCGCCAGGTCGCGCATCGTGATCACCGCCGTCCGCGCCGTCGCCATCGCCATCGGGCCGATCGTCCCGTGCCCGGTCGTGTGCACCGCCTCCATGATCCGCTCGGCCTCCGCCGCGTCGAGGCCTAGGCCCTCGCGCAGCGCCGTCACGACGAAGTCCTTGGTCGTGTACGGATCGTCGCGCAGCTCGACCATCGCCGTGCCGCGATCGCTGCCCGGCAGCGCCGGCGGCCCCGCGCCGTGGGCCAGGCGGAACAGCACCGCCGCGCGATCCACCTGCGCCTTCGCCAGCACCGCCGCCGCCCGGCCGTCGCCCAGGTACGCCCACAGATCCGCGCACCCGATCCGTCGCGACGCCCCGCGCGCGCTGTGCTCGGCCCGGCGCAGCGTCGCGTCCAGCGCCTCGAGCTCGCCGCGCCCGCCCGCCGCCATCGCCGCCAGCACGTCGTCCTCGAGGGCCGCTGCGTCCCCGCCGGCGTCGCCGATCGCCGCCGCCACCGCCTCGACCTGCAACAGCCCGTACAGCACGTGCGCCGTCGACGGCACCTGTCGCCGCGTCTCGGCCTCGTGCCGCGCCACGTGCACCGCGATCCCCGCGTCCTCGTCGAACGCCTGCGCCGCCGCCCGCCGCACCGACCGGTCCGCGCGCAGGTGCAGCCACCAGAACGCCCCCGCGCTCGCCGCCGTCATCGCCAGGTAGAGCATCGACACCGTCTCGAACCTTGGCCCACCCGCGGACCCCACGCAACCGGCCGCCCTGGTGGCCGATACCGAGCGCGTGCGCATCCCAACCGTCGCCACGCTCGCTCTCGTCACCACCGTCGCGCTCGCCGCGCCTGCCGCCGCAGACCGCCCAGCACCGTCTCCCGACGGCGCCGTCTCGATCGACGTCGATCCCGCCCGCACGCCCGCTGTGATCATCCGCGGCGACACCCGAGGCGCCGACGTCGCGGTGAGCAGCTCCCCCGCGTCGA
The DNA here is from genome assembly GCA_016794525.1 of Myxococcales bacterium. Classification (GTDB taxonomy): domain Bacteria; phylum Myxococcota_A; class Polyangia; order Haliangiales; family Haliangiaceae; genus UBA2376. Next base: position 31,246 of record JAEUJY010000049.1, on the reverse strand, counting down.
CATGGTCGCGCATCGTGCGCCTCCTCGTCCTCGGCACTCCGCCGACCGCCACCGTCACCGTGTCCGCGACGGCCGATGCCAGCAGCTGCACGATCCACGTAAGCGGCGGCCGCCACGTCTCCATCGGCAACGTCTCATGCGGGAGACCACGACCGCCGCGCCGTCCGCGGCGATGAGTCCGCCCGCGCGCTGCGCGCCGCGGCCACGCCGTGCCGTCCCAACGCCCGTCAGCCTGGCACCGGCTCCGGCAGCGGCGTCGTGCGGCACCGATCACGCCGCGACCGGCGCCTGGCGAGCGCAGGCATGTCCGGCGGTAGCGACGCCGTACTGGCCCCGCCTCGGCGGCCGGGGTACGATCGGCGGTAGCGATGACCGAGACCCACCGGCGGCCGCGGAAGCAGGGTCTCGAGCACTTCCTGAAGGTGGTGCGCGAGCTGCCGGATCCCGGGCCGCGGTTGTTGTGGAAGCAGCTCGAGGAGCACGGCTACCGCGGGCAGGAGCAGGCGCGGCGCGCGCTGTGCCTGATGGCGTACCGGCACGTGCGCCGGGTCAAGCGCATCTACCTCGAGGGCGCCGATCGCAACGACCTGCCGCGCAAGACCAACTACCTGCTGGCCGGGCCGACCGGCTCGGGCAAGACGTTCCTGGTCGAGACGCTGTTCGGCAAGCTCCTGCGGTTGCCGACGACGATGGTCGACATCACGACGTTCTCCGAGACCGGCTACGTCGGCCAGGATCCGATCTCGATCCTGACGCGGCTGTTGCACACCGCCGACGGCAACCCGCTGCTCGCGTCGATCGGCGTGGTGTGCCTCGACGAGTTCGACAAGATCGCGTCGGGGCAGAACAACGCGATCTTCGCCGGCGCCGGCACCACCAAGGACGTGACCGGCATGGGCGTGCAGCGCGAGCTGCTCAAGATGCTCGAGGCCGGCGACGTCGTCGTGCCGACCGAGCTGGGCCACGCCAGCTACGCCGACCACGTGACGCTGTCGACCGCCGACCTCGGCTTCGTCGCGTGCGGCGCGTTCTCGGGCTTCCACACCGTGGCCCGCCGCCGCGGCAACCACGGCGGCCTCGGCTTCGGCGGCCGCCCGGTGGCGGCGGTCGACCCCAACGCGATCGCGGTGGACTTCACCGACGACGAGGTCGAGAACGTCGCCAACTTCCAGGCCTATGGCTTCCTGCCCGAGCTGATCGCCCGCTTCACGCGGATCGTGCCGTTCAAGGCGCTCGACGCCGCGACGCTGAAGGACATCCTGCGCACCGACGTCGTCACGCGGATGACCCGCGAGTTCAAGGCCGAGGGCCTGGCGCTGTCGATCGACGAGGCGGTGCTCGACCACATCGTCGCCGACGCCCAGCGCAAGGAGACCGGCGCCCGCGGCCTGGCCTCGACCCTGACCCGCCGCCTCGAGGACGTCGCCTTCGACTCGTTCGGCACCGAGGGCCAGGCCGACACCGCGGTGCGCGTGTCGCTGCAGGCCGGCGAACTGCAGATCAGCGTCGGCTAGCGCGCCGGCGGCGTGGCGATGACGCCGCCGCGCAGCCGCGCGCGTAGACGTCGAGATAGACATCGTCGAGCCGCGGGCCGAACCAGCTCGGGACGTCGGCGTCCTGCGGATCGATCGGCACTAGCTCGTGGAGGCCGCTGTGCGCCCGCGCCGCGATCGCTTCGAGCGTGATGCCGAAGGTCCCCTCGGCGCGGGGTTCGACGCGTGCGCGGATGGCGAACCGGACGTCGCGATCGACGGCCCGGACGCGGCCGCTGCGGCGCTTCGTACCCATGTTGCTGAACCAGATCGGCTCCGTCTGTACCGTCCCCGCCACCGGGTCGACCCCGGCGATCACGTACCGGTGCGCGCGCAACGCCGCGATGGTCGCGTCGAGCAACACCGCAGGGCTCGCCCGGTACTGCGCGCTCCGGGCGGCGTGGACCTGCGCGGCCGATGGGCCGCAGCCGACCAGCGCCGCCACCATCGCCACCGCCACGATCAGCACGCGCATCGGGGACCGCGCGGTCACGGCGCGGTCGGCGCGGCCGGCGCGGCCTCGGGATCGGCCGCGGCGGGGGCGGGATCGACCGGCGCGGCGGCCGGCGGGGTGGCGCCCGGCGCGGCGGCGCCCGGGGTCGCGACGTCCTTCTTCAGCGCGTCGTAGATCGAGACGTACAGGTTGTCGAGCTTGCCGGCGACCCAGCCCGGCATCTCGCCCGAGCCTTCCTTGATCTCGAACGGCGCCGAGTAGCCCGACTTCATCTGCTGCACGTGCGGGATGACCTGCACGTAGAAGGTGTCGGCGTCGGGCAGCACGGCGATCTCGACGGCGAACATGATGCCGCCGGCCGAGGTCATCTGCGGGCGGCCGTCGCTGTCGCGCGACATCGACGTGCCGTCGACCTCGTACCACTTGACCTCGGTGATCGCGCGGCCGGCGACCGGATCGACCTGCTGGATCTTGTAGTCGTTGTCCTTGAGCGCGGCGACGCCGGCCTGGAACGCCGCCGACGCCGTCGTGCGGTAGCGCGCCGTGCGCGCGGTCTTGATCTGCGCGGACGACGGGCCGCACGCGACCAGCGCGAACACGGCGAGGAGGAAAAACGCGATCGACCGGAAAGACATGCTACGTGACTAGGACGCCGGGCGGACGATGTCAATCGCGCGGCGACCCGCGTGACGACGATCGCCCTCCACAAACCCTATGGCGTGCTGTCGCAGTACACCTCCGACGGCAGCCCCAACCGCACGCTGGCCGAGCTGGGCCTGCCGCCGGCGGTGTGGCCCGTCGGGCGCCTCGACGCCGACAGCGAGGGCTTGCTGATCCTCACCGCCGACAAGCGGCTGATCGATCGCCTGATGTCGCCGCGCCACGCGCACCGCAAGACCTACTGGGTGCAGGTCGAGCGCATCCCCGACGACGCGGCGCTGCGCGCGCTGGCCGACGGCGTCGAGATCAGCGGCGGTCGGACCCGCCCGGCGCAGGCCCGCCGCATCGACCCGCCGGCGCTGCCGCCGCGCGATCCGCCGATCCGCTACCGCAAGTCGGTGCCCGACTGCTGGATCGAGCTGACCATCACCGAGGGGCGCAACCGGCAGGTGCGCAAGATGACCGCGGCGGTCGGCCACCCGACGCTGCGGCTGGTGCGCGCGGCGATCGGCGACTACCGGCTGGGCGAGCTGGCCCGCGGCGCCCACCGCGTGCTCGACGCCGCCGACCTGGCGCGGCTCCTGGCCTGACGATCGTCCGGAACAATCGCGCGGCGGTGCGCCTGGAGAGGCAACCACCACGGAGCCTGACGATGCCTGTCTATGAGTACCGCGAGATCCCTTCGACCAGCGGCGAGGTCGGCGGCGACGAGATCTACCTGGGCGAGTCTTTCGAGACCCCGGGCGAGCTGCTGCCGTTCGCCGAGGACATGCCGACCGACGGCGAGACCGGCGCCCCCGACGGCAAGAACGCCACGGCGGTCTACGTCCACCCGGTGACGGGCGCGAAGTACGACTTCGTCGCGTGGAACGTGACCAGCGCCGACGCCGGGTACGCGGCCTACACCATCGATGATCTCCGGGTCGAGTTCACCGGACCGAGCGTCAAGACGCCGGTCACCGCCACCGCCTGGTACGTCAAGCGGGGGGTCGGTGATGGGCGCTCCGCCGTCGCGTGCTACGGCCTCGACCGCGCGGTCAACCGCTTCTTCCGGCGGTCTCCGATCGCGAGCGTGGCGTCGGCGGCATCGACGGCGTGGGCCGGCGGCGACGACCGCGTGGTCCACACCGGCGACGCGTCGGTCGCGGTCACCGCGATGGGTCAGCTGCACGGCTACATGCTCGTCAACAAGCTGCTGCTGCAGGTCGAGTTCGTCTCGGACTTCACGGTCTGGCGGATGCGCAAGCACGCCACCGCGGCCGGCGCGCTCGGGCTCGCGCAGGGCGAGAGCGGCGTGGCGATCGCCGTCTACGAGCAGGGCCTGCGCGGCAAGCTCATCAACGCGGTCGATCCCGACTGGATGAAGCTCGTGCGCGGGAAGCTGTCGCTCGCCGAGATCCGGCGGCTGATCAAGACGCCGATCAGCGACCCCGGCGGCGTGTTCGGCGGCCCGCAGCTGGCGATGCAGCTGGCGCAGCTCGGGCGCGAGGAGCTGGGGCGGCTCCGCGACCACCTGCGCAACCGGCAGGAGGCCACCGCCGCGGCGCTCGAGATCACCGAGCGCGTGCTGCGCGGCTAGCGCTAGCGGATGCCGGCCGGCGGGCGGGCGAAGCCGCGGTCGCCGGGGAACGGGTCCGCGGTCTCGCGGGTCATCAGCTCCTCGGGATCGGGCTCCGGGTCGAGCAGGATGCCGAGGGCCTTGAGGCCGGCGTCGTCGTTGTAGCGGAGCTCGGCGATCGCGATCGGCTTGTCCGAAGACCGGACGAAGCGGGTGTAGCTGGCGGCCGAGTAGCGCTGCTCGCCGTACTCGGTGCCGAGGCCGAGGCGCTCGCGCTGGCCGCAGCAGTCGCGGTCGGCGGCCTCGTCGTCCATCTGCGGACGCGCGCCGGTGGTGACGGTGGCGGTGCCACCCGCGCCGCCGCTGGGCGGCGGAGGCGGCGACGGCGCGCGGACCGCGGGCGGCGCCTGCTCGGCCTTGTCGGCGCCGGCGCTCACGCGGCCGCCTTGACCGCCGCGCCGGGGCGCGGGCGTGTTGCCGCCGACCGGACCCTGCCAGCGGTGATCGAGCCACTCGTCGACGCCGTCGCCGTAGCCGCCGTCGTCCTCGTAGTACGGCTCGTCGGGCTCGTCGGGCGCGACGATCATCGGGCCGGCCTCCTCGGCGAAGATCGCCACCGCGATGACGCCGACGTTGCGGGCCTTGCCCTTGCGGCCGGCGTAGCTGGCCTTGACCGACGAGAAGCGGAACGCGGCGACGTTCTCGAGCGAGGTGCGCCAGCCGTCGATCGTGACCGAGCCGTAGGCCGGCACGATGTAGCCGCGCTTGTGGGTGTCGCCGTTCTCGCCGTCGATCACGTCGAGGCCGTCGACCGAGATCACCGCCTCGACCCGCTGCGCGGTGGGGTTGGTGATGCGGATCGCGTAGGCGCGGTTGGAGGCGCCGCGCACGTAGTAGCGGTTCTTGTGGAAGAAGGTGTCCATCACGTCGCCGCCGTCGCCGACGATCTCGACCGCGTACGGCGAGCGGACCGCGTCGGGGGCGACCGCGATGGGGACCAGCGGCCGGGGGGCGGGGGCGGCGACCCGGTCGGCGTAGGCGGCGCCGCAGGCACCAGCGAACAGCGCAGCGGAGAAGAGGGCGCGAGTGAGGAGGCGAGCCATGCCCCCTACGACGGCTCGGGGCTCGCAACGATCTAACGAGCGACGCCCCCGAGTTCTGGCGGGATCGGTCCAGCCATGACACCGGCCGACCTGGCAAACCAGGGAAGGATCTGGCGCCTGCGATCGTACACTTGGCGAGCGCAGTCTCGCCCTGGAGCCACCGATGCCCGACACCGCCCGTACCCGCCGCACCGAAGAAGAGCCCGAGCTCCCCAAGAAGGAGGTGAGCTCGCTCGCCGCCGGCCGCCTGGACCTGGCCCGCAGCGCGATCACCGCGACCAAGGCCGTCCTGAACTTCGGCGCCGGCAACCAGGTCGAGGCGCTGCGCAACACGCAGCTCAACTCGATGGCGCGGTTGCAGGTCATGCGCGACGACAAGTACTGGGAGATCGCGCCGGAGGTCCGCGGGCTCGCCGCGGCCAACCCCGAGGCGCTGATCGCGGCCAAGGCCGACCTGGCCCACGGCGGCAACTGCGGCGAGCACGCCTGGGTCGCCTACCACTGGCTGCGCCAGCACGGCGCCGGGCAGCACATCCAGGTGTCGGCGAAGGAAGGCCTGGATCACGCGTTCGTGCTGATCGGCGACGTCCAGGGCGCCGACAAGGACCAGGACATCGCGGTGTCCGATCCATGGCCGACCCGGGCCCGCGCCTGCCTGTGGGAGGACCACTTCGCGTACACGGCCGATCGCGGCAAGATCGAGGACTACGCGTCGATGGTCGCCGACGGCGAGAGCAAGAAGTCGGCGATCGCCGCCGGCCTCAAGCTGTCGGCCGAGGGCAAGGCCTACGTGAACGCCAAGGCCAGCCAGGAGCAGACCGACGACGTGGTCGGGAAGTCCCGCGAGAACCACCTGTGGAACCACCCGAACACCGAGGCGTCGGGGCACCAGTACAACTACGTCAACCAGGACGGCCGCTAGCAGCGCGCCGCGCGGTCGTACCGCGGCGGCCCTCGCGACGCGCGCGCCGCCGTGGCATCCTGCGGACCGTGACCTCGCCCCGTCGATCGCTGGTGGCGCTGATCCTGGCGGTGAGCGCGTGCTCTGGCGCCAAGCGTAGCGACGCGCCGCCCGCCGGCGACACCACGCCGGCGCCGGCGACGATCGACGCCCCGCCGACCGGAGGAGCCGCGATGCCCGACCCGACCCCGACCACTCAGCCCCTCGCGCCGCAGGCCGCGCTGGTGGCCTGGCTCGACCGCAACGGCGGCACGCCCGACCTCGGCGCCGCGCCGGTACTCAAGCTGCCCGTGACGATCACGATGGACGCCGACCGGCTCGGCATCACCGGCGCGACGCTCGGCGACCTGGCGGTGACGCTCGACGACAGCGCCCTCGGCATCGCGCTGCGCGATCGCGTCCGGCAGAAGTACGTCGCCGGTGCGCCCAGCCTGCGGGTGTGGATCGAGGGGCGCTGGCGCGGCGCCGGCGCGATCCAGGTGACCCGGTTCGCGGGGGTGATCGCGGCCGACGACGCGGGCGATCACGTCTCGATCGTGCCGCAGTAGATGGACGCCCTCGGGTTGCGCCCTCGGCCCGCCGGGCCGCGCTGCGATCGCCTGACGGCGCTGCGGATGCTCGAGCTCGAGCGGCTGCTGGCGCTGGCGCTGGCGGTCCGCGCCATCGCCAGCGACTGGGATCGCGGCCTGGGCGGCGTGACCGGCGAGGGCGCGCTGCCGCACGAGGGCGAGGTGATCGGCCTGTACACGACCCGGCACGGCCTGGCGCGCGATCGCGTGGCGCAGGCCGAGGCCGGCGTGGCCGAGGCGATGGCGGCGGTGCGCGCGCTCGAGGACGAGGTCGCGGAGCGCGGTCCGCTGGCCGAGCTGGTCGCCGAGTTCGGGCTGTCGCCGCTGGCGCGGCTGGTGCTGATGGTGGCGGTGGCGCCGCACATCTCCGACGAGGCCGCCCGGCTGTATCGGATCGCCGCGAACGACCCGGCGCGGGCGCTGATCGACGAAGGCTTGGTGGTGAAGCTGCTCGGTCCGCGGGTCAACCCGCACGACGTGGCGCGCGAGCTGGATCCCGATCGGCCGCTGGTGCGCTGGGGCCTGGTGCAGGTGGCGCCGGGGCCGGTGCGGCGGTTCGCGGCGCTCGCCGTCGACGCGCTGGTGCTCGCGCGGCTGCGTGGCGAGGCGCTGGCCGCCGACCCCGAGGCGACGCTGCCGGTGATCACGCACGCGCCGGCGCTCGCGGAGCTGCTGATCGAGCCGACCGCGGCGGCGGCGCTGGCGGCGGCGGTGGCGCGGCCGCGGGCGGCGAGCGCGCCGCTGCGGCTGGTGGTGCGCGGCCGCCTCGGCAGCGGCCGGCGCGCGGTGCTCGCCGCGCTGGCGCAGGCGGCGGGCCGACGGCTCGCGATGGTGCACGTCATGCACGTCACCGACGGCGGTCGCCCGAGCGCCGCGGCGATCCGGCGCGCGCTCGAGCGGTGCGCCGTGGCCGGCTGGGTGCCGTGCCTCGACGGGCTCGATCTGATCTCGGCCGACGAGCGGCTGCTGTTGCAGCAGCTGCGCCACGTCGTCGCGACCCACCCGGGGCCGGTCGTCACGCGCATCGAGCCCGACACCCGCCCGCCGTTCGAGGCCGGCTACGAGCTGGTCGAGCTCGAGGATCTCAGCGAGACCCACCGCCGCCAGGTGTGGCACGCCGCGCTGGCGGCGCGCGGCGTCGACCCGGCGGGGCTCTCGGACCTGGCGGCGCGGTGGCGGATCGGCCCCGGGACGATCCACAACGTGGTGGCGGCGCTGCCCGCGGGTGACCAGGCGATCACCGCGCCGGTGGTGACCGCGGCGGTCGGGCAGTACCTCGATCGGCGGCTTGGCGACGTGGCCGAGCGGATCCGCCACCTGCCGCGGCTCGAGCAGCTGGTGCTGCCGCCCGACATCCTCGACTCGCTCAAGGAGTTCCTGGCGCGGATGAAGCTGTCGCGGCAGGTGTTCGAGGAGTGGGGCATGGGCCAGGTCGCCACCACCTCGCGCGGCATCGTCGCGCTGTTCGAGGGACCGCCCGGCACCGGCAAGACGATGGTCGCCGGCGCGCTCGCGCGCGAGCTGGGCATCGAGCTGTTCCGGGTCGACCTGTCGCGGGTCATGTCGAAGTGGCTGGGCGAGACCGAGCGCAACCTGGCCAGCGTGTTCGCCGCCGCCGAGGAGTGCCAGGCGCTGATGCTGTTCGACGAGGCCGACGCGCTGTTCACCAAGCGCACCGAGGTGAAGTCCAGCAACGACCGCTACGCCAACCTCGAGGTCAACTACCTGCTGCAGCGCCTCGACAGCTTCACCGGCGCGGCGATCCTCACCACCAACTTCGGCTCGGCGATCGATCAGGCGTTCAAGCGCCGGCTGGCGTTCCGCGTGCTGTTCCCGATCCCCGACGAGGAGCTGCGCGAGCAGCTGTGGCGCGCCCACCTGCCGGCCGATCTGCCGCGGGCCGACGATCTCGACCTCGCCGATCTGGCGCGCCGCTACGAGTTCACGGGCGGCTCGGTGCGCAACTGCACCGTGCGCGCGGCGTTCCTGGCGGCGGCCGAGCGTCAGCCGTTGAGCCAGGAGCACCTGCGGCGCGCGATCCGCCTCGAGTATCGCGCCGCTGGCAAGCTCGCCGAGGGCGGCCCGCTGGAGTGAGGACCAGCGTATAGTGCCCCCCATGGCACGCAAGCCGACTCCGCCCGCCAAGTCCGCGCGGCCCAAGCCCAAGGCGGCGCCCGCCAAGGCCAAGGCGTCCGCCGCCAAGCCAGCGCCGCGCCGCGTCAGCGCGCCGCCCCCGCCCGACGTGGCCGCCAGCGACCCGTCGCTGTTCGCCCCGCTGACCCCCGGCGAGGCCGCCGACGCGGTGCGGACGCTCACCGAGGACCGCCGGGTGGCCGCGATGGCCAAGGTCGGCCGCTACCGCGTCGTGGCGACTGAGCCGCTGGTGGTCAAGCCGCCGCACTGGATGCACGGCCACCGCCTCGCGCGCGTCGTCGTCTACGACTACGCCGCCGATCGTACGGTCGACGCCTGCGTCGATCTCGACGCCGGCGTGGTCGCGCACCTCGACATCACCCGCGCGCAGCCGATGCTGTCGCGCGAGGAGGAGGCGCTGGCGACGTCGCTGGCCACGCTCGACGAGCGGGTCCGCGAGAAGCTGGCGCTGGGCGACGCGCCGCTGGTGACGATGCACTACTGGGGCAAGGACGCGAACGACCCGGCGTTCGCGCGCCGCTCGGCGGCGGTGGTGTTCGGGCGCCACGGCGGGCATCCGTCGGTGGTGGCGGTGGTGGACCTCCTCGACAACCAGGTCACCTCGGTGGTGCCTGCCAGCCAGTGGTGAGCCCCATGAGCAACGTCATCGAAGAAGCCAACTGGAAGTTCAACTGGCGGCTGACCGAGTCGGCCGGGATCATGATCTACCTCGCCGAGTACCGCGGCCGCCGCGTGCTGTGGGAGGCGTCGTTGCCCTACGTCACCGTCGACCACCAGCGCGACGTGCTCGAGGTGCAGAGCGACGGCGCCGAGACCCGCGGCCCGTGGTGGGTGCCGCTGGGCACGCGCACGCTGGCCGGCAACGTCCGGGTCCAGCCGTTCCGCGGCGGCGTCGAGCTGTCGGCCGACTTCACCGCCGGGCCGTACCACTACCTGCAGATGTGGCGGTTCCACGACGACGGCCGGCTGTGCCCGTGGCTGACCATCCACGGCTCGGGCCTGCACGACCAGCACACCTACCACCCGCACTGGCGGTTCGACTTCGATCTCGACGGCGCCGGCCACGACGCGGTCGAGGCGTTCGCCGACGGCCGCTGGCAGCGCGTCGAGGAGGAGGGCTGGTTCCCGCACACCGGCGAGGCCGACGAGGCCGGCTTCGTGTGGCGGCAGATCGACTTCGGCTCGGGCGCGGCGGTCAACCTGCGGCCGCACACCTGGGACGACGCCGAGCTGTTCGCGGTGCGCTACCACGACGGCGAGTGGGCGCCGTTCTCGCCGCGCTCGACCGCCGGCGCCGCGCCGTTCCCGGCGGCCTACGTCGGCCGCGAGCCGCTCGAGGATCAGGACGTCGCGCTGTGGTACGTGGCCCACGTCCACTACGACCAGTCGTTCCCGTACACCGCGGGGCCGTGGATCAAGCTCGAGGGCTTCGGCAAGTAGGACCGTCCGGGTGAACGGCCACGTCCTGATCCAGACGCTGGCCTTGGTGGTCGGCACCGCCGCGATCGTCACGCTGGTGTTCCAGCGGCTGCGGCTGCCGGTGGTGCTGGGCTACCTCGCGGCCGGCATGCTGGTGGGGCCGCACACGTCGGTGTGGTTCGTCGCCGACGCGGGCACCGTCGCCACGCTGGCCGAGCTCGGCGTGATCTTGCTGATGTTCACGATCGGTCTCGAGCTGTCGGTGCGCGGCGTGCTCGGGGTCGGGCTGGGGGCGATCGCCGCGACGGTCATCGAGGTCGGCGTGATGCTGGTGCTGGGCACGGTGGTCGGCACCGGGTTCGGGCTCGACGGCCGCGCCAGCCTGTTCGTCGGCGCGATCGTCGCGATCTCGTCGACGACGATCATCTCGCGCGCGCTGGACGAGCACCCGCCGACGCCGACGCAGCGGCGCCGGGTGTTCGGGCTGCTGGTGGTCGAGGACCTGCTGGCGATCTTGATCCTGACCGTGCTGACCGCGGTCAGCCGCGGCGCCGGCCTGGGCATGCGCGAGCTGGCGACGACGCTGGCCAAGCTGGCCGGGTTCCTCGCGGCGACGGTGATCCTCGGCCTGATGCTGGTGCCGCGCGTGATGCGCGTGACGATCGCGTTCGGCAAGCACGAGACGACGTTGGTGGCGGCGATCGGGCTGTGCTTCGGGCTGGCGATGCTGGCCGACGCCGCCGGCTACTCGGTCGCGCTGGGCGCGTTCTTGGCCGGCGCGCTGGTGGCCGAGGCCGACGCCAACCACGCGATCGAGCCGCTGATCGAGCCGATCCGCGATCTGTTCGCGGCGATCTTCTTCGTCTCGGTCGGCATGCTGATCGATCCGGCGGCGGTCGCCGCCCACTGGCTGGAGATCGTCGTCGTGCTGGGCGTCGTGGTCGGCGGCAAGATCGTCGCGGTGTCGCTGGGCGTCTTCGTCAGCGGCCGCGGCATCCCGGCGGCGATCACCACCGGCATGACGATGGCGCAGATCGGCGAGCTGTCGTTCGTCGCGGCCAACATCGGCGTCGGCGCCGGCGTGCTGCCGCCGGCGTGGTACGCGGTCGCGGTCGCGGTGTCGGCGGTGTCGACCGCGCTGACCCCGGTGCTGGTGCGCGTGGGGCCGCGGGCCGCCACGTGGATCGAGCCGCGGCTGCCGCGGCGGCTGGCCACGTTCGCGGCGCTGTACGGATCGTGGATCGAGAGCGCGGGCGCGCGGCCGGCGCGCGGCCCGGTGCGCCGGCGGGTGACGCTGCTCGCGCTCGACGCGGCGGCGCTGTTCGGCGTCGTCATGGGCCTGGGCCTGGCCCGCCGGCCAGCGGCCGCCGCGCTGGTCGAGCAGTTCGGGCTCGACGACGGCGTCGCGGCGCTGTTGGTCGTCATCGCGGCGATCGCGATCGCCGCGCCGCTGCTGCTCGGGATGGCGCGGCTGTCCCACGCGCTCGCCGCGGCGGTGGCCGAGCGCGCGCTGCCGGCGCGGGCCGGGCTCGACCTGGGCGCGGCGCCGCGGCGGATGCTGACGGTCGCGGTGCAGGTGCCGATCCTGGTGGTGGCGGCGGTGCCAGGGCTGGCCGCCGCGGGCGCGATCGCGCCGGCGCTGACCGCGGCCGTGGTGGCGGCGCTGATCGCCCTCGAGGCGTGGCGGGTGTGGCGCTCGGCCGGCGATCTCGACGCGCACGTCCGCGCCGGCGCCCAGGCCATCGTCGAGGTGCTGGCCGCCGCGGCGCCGCGCCGCCCCCGCGCGGCGACCGAGCCGCCCGAGCCGATCGGCCCGCCCGAGCCCAACGCGCTGTCGGCGATCGAGACGGTGCTGCCCGGGCTGGGCACACCGACCGCGGTGCGCGTCGCCGCGGCCAGCGCGCTGGTCGGCAAGACGCTGGCCGCGACCAACCTGCGCGGGGCCACCGGCGCCACCGTGCTGGCGATCCAGCGCGGCGCGACCAGCATCCCGGTGCCGGCTCCGACCGACACGATCCTCGTCGACGACGTGCTGGCGCTGGCCGGGTCGAGCGAGGCGATCGCCGCGGCGACGGCGCTGCTCGATCCGCCCGCGGCCTGAACCGCGGCCGCGTGATCAGAACGGCGTGCGCTGCGGGCCGCGGTCGGTGACGGCGCAGCGCTGCTGCGCGCAGCGGGCGGCGTAGCGCCCCTCGTTCTCCAGGCGGCGGCGCTCGTAGTCGGGGCCGCCCATGCCGCAGGGCTCGTGGCGCACCGGCAAGAGCCGCCGCGCGACGTCGAGCTTCGCGGTCGCCACGCCGATCGGATCGGCGGGGAAACACGCGTCGGTGCGGAAGTAGACGGTGCAGTCGGCGTCGACGCGGCACGCGTAGATGTCGACGATCGGCGGCGGGGTGGCGTAGGTGGCCCCGCCATAGCCGGCGCCGCCGTAGCCGGACCCGCCGTAGCCGGCGTAGCCGGACCCGCCGTAGCCGGACCCGCCGTAGCCGGCGTAGCCGAACCCGCCGTAGCCGGACCCGCCATCGCCGTACTCGCCGTAGCCGCCGCCCGCGTAGCCGTCGCTCGCACCGCCATTGGGGGCGAGCGGCTGGCTGGCGCGCGGCAACGGGCCGCTGACGGTGCGGACGCAGGCGGTGAGTCCGACGCCGAGCGCCAGGCTGGTCGCGGCGACGGCGAGTACGGTGAGGCGTGATGGCGAAGCGATGCGGGTCATGGATCTCCACACGCGCCACGACGGGCGACGTGCCTGCGAAGAGTTGGCTACAGGGTGTGCCGGCCGTGCCTCACCGCGGCGGCGATGAATCTTCGCGCCGCGGCCGCCGTCATCCTCACGGCGCGAGGACCTCGCGACACGCCGTCGGGTCGAACTGCGCCGCGGTGAGCCCGCTGCCGTCGAGCCGCCACGGCGACAGGCACCGCGCGCGCGCCGGGACGTCGGCGCCAGGTCCCCCGAGGTCCCAGACGTAGACGACGCCCGAGCCGCCGCCGAACGCGAGGTACCGCCCGTCGGCGCTCCACGCGAGCTGGGTCATCAGCGCGGGCATCTCGGGCGTCACGAGCAGCTCGCGGCCGGTCGCCGGATCCCACACGTGCACCCGGCGACCGCCGGCGCTGGCCAGCAGCGCGCCGTCGGGTCGGTACGCCAGCGCGGCGACGCCCTCGTCGACGCGCCAGCGGCGGATCAACGCCGCGTCGCTGGCCCGCCGCAGCGCGAGATCGCCGACCGACGCCGCCACCGCGATCTGGTCGCGGCCGGACCACGCGACGGCCAGCGTCGCCTCCTGGCTGGCGCGACCGTGGACGCCGCCGTCGGCGTCGACGATCAGCACGTCTTCGGGCGACGCGACCACCAGCCGATCGTCGATGACGAGCAGGTCGCGCAGCTGGTCGGGGAACGGCCGGACCCCGGGGCGCGGCGTCAACGTCGCCGCGTCCCACAGCATCGCGCGGTGGTCGTCGTCGAGGGTGGCGACGACGGTGTCGTCCTCGAGCAGCGCGACGTCCCAGCCGGGCGCGCCCAGCGGCGCCTGCGCGAGCACCGCGCCGGTCGCCGCGTCGTGGGCGTACAGGGTCGTGCCGGCGACGACGTAGGCCCGGCGGCCGTCGCGCGACAGGATCACGCGGCGCGCGCGCCCGGCGTGTGGCCAGGTCGCGAGCGGCTGCGCGCGGACGCGATCCCAGATCGTCACCGCGCCGTCCTCGCGCGCGGTGATCAAGCGGTCGTCGGACGCCAGCGTCATCGAGCGCACGCCGTGGGGCGCCGCGTGGAATGACGCCGCGTCTGCCAGCGACGCGATCGCGGCCTCGCGGTAGTCGGCCTGGCCGAGCGTCACGACCGCGCCGGTGGTCAACTCGAGGCCGCGGGCCGTGCCGTCGTTGGACGCCGACCAGAGGACCGGGCGCGCGGGATCGAACGCCAGGCCGCGCACCCGCGCGTCGTGCAGCGCGCGCTGGCGCAGCGGCACGTCGGGGCGCAGCTGCCAGATGCGCGGGCGGCCGCTGCCGAAGGTGAGGAGCCGGTCGCCGCGCACCGCGAGGCTCGGGGTGAGCTCCTCGAACGGCAGCGCCGCCAGCCGTGCCCCGGTCGCCGGATCCCACACCAGCACGCCGCCGGGCTCGTCGGCCGTGACCAGGTACGGGCCGACCGCCACCGCCGCGAACACCGCGAGCGTGTGCCCGACCAGGTCGGCGCGCAGCGCGTCGGTGCGCAGGTCCCACAGCCGCGCGCGCGGGCCGGCGCCGACGGTGACCGCCCAGTCGCCGCTCGGCGCCACGTAGACGCTGTACGGATCGGCGCCGTGCAGCTGCGTTGCGCCGGCGCGCCAGCGCCCGGTGGCGTCGGGCGCCCAGCGCCGCACCGCCCCGTCGCGATCGACGCTGATCAGCCCGGTGGCGCCGGTCCACGCCGCGGCGACGGTGGCGCTGGTGGCCACCGCGGTCGCGCCGCTGGCCAGCTCGAGCACCACCAGCGCGCCATCCTCGCCGACCGTCGCCAGCCGTCGAGCGTCGGGCGCGAACGCGACCGTCCACACCTCGCCCTGGTGCAGCGGGCGCTCGGTGAGCGTCGCCGCGTCGGGCGCGCCGACCGCGACCACGCCAGCGCCGGTGGTCACCGCGACGTGCTGGCCGTCGTGGCTCCACGCCAGCAGCGCGCCGAGGGTCGACACGCCGAGCGTCCACTGCTTCACCACCACGCCGTCGGCGGCGCGGCGCAGCGTGACCTCGCGATCCGGCCCGGCGCACAGCACCTGCGCGCCGTCGGGCGAGCCCAGCACCTGGTGCACCCCGGCCGCGCGCCACAGCTCGGCGCCGCTGGCGACGTCGTAGGCGATCGCCTCGTTCTCGGTGGCCGTGATGGCCCGGCGACCGCCGTCGAGCAGGTCGGCCGAGACCACGGCGAGGTCGCGC
This sequence comes from Myxococcales bacterium, assembly GCA_016794525.1. GTDB lineage: Bacteria > Myxococcota_A > Polyangia > Haliangiales > Haliangiaceae > UBA2376. The sequence goes on along the minus strand of JAEUJY010000049.1, from coordinate 15,928 downwards.
CGCGGCAGCACCGCGCGCAGCCCGGTGAACGGCGCCAGCGCCTGGCCGGTCATCACCGCGAGCGTCGGTCGATCCGGCGCGACGCCGCCGGCCGCCGCGAGGAAGGGCAGCGCGCGCTCGGGATCGCCGGCCAGGAGCGCCTGCCGCCCCAGCTCCTCGAGCGTCTCGCCGACGCGGCGCTCGGCCAGCGCCTGCGCGACGTGCGCGGCCGCGCGCTGCCGCTGGGCCTCGTCGCGCTCGCGGGCGATGCGCGAGACGCTGACGATGCCGAAGCCCACCAGCGCGGTGGCCGCGACGGCGCCGGTGGCGACGGCCGCGCGGTGGCGACCGACCCAGCGGCGCAGCCGCTGCCACGGCGAGTAGCGGTGCGCGCCGACCAGCTGCCCGGTCTGGAAGCGGCGCAGATCGTCGGCGAGCCCCTCGGCGGTCGGATAGCGATCGGCGGGCGCGCGGGCCATCGCCTTGGCGACGATCGTCACCAGCTCCGCGGGGACGCCGGGCGCGAGCTCGGCCAGCGGGCGCGGCGGGCCAGCCTCGACCGCGTGCAGCAGCTGCTCGACGGTGCGCTGGTCGGCGTAGGGCCGCTCGCCGGCGAGCACGTGGTACAGGATCGCGCCGATCGCGTAGACGTCGGCGCGCTCGTCGAGCGGCGCCCCCGCGGCCTGCTCGGGTGGCATGTACGCCGGCGTGCCCAGCACCGCGCCGGCGACGGTCGCGCCGGGCTCGTCGACGGTCGAGGCCGGCGGCGCCACCGGCGCACCGGACGCGACGTCGCGCTCGCCGAGGTTGCGGGCCAGGCCCCAGTCGATCACGACGGTCTCGCCGTAGGGACCGACCAGCACGTTGGCCGGCTTGAGGTCGCGGTGGATGACGCGTTCGCTGTGGGCGTAGGCCAGCGCCTCGGCGATCGCGATGACGTGCGGCAGCAGCGCGACGCGGGCCGCGGTGGTCGTCGCCTCGGCGATCAGCGCGTCGAGCGCGCGCCCGCGCACCAGCTTCATCGCGTAGAACGGCTCGCCCGACGGCCAGCGGCCCACCTCGTAGACCGGCACGATCGCCGGGTGCTGCAGGTTGGCGGTGACCATCGCCTCGCGCGCGAACCGCGCGATCAGATCGGGCGACGGCCGCAGCACCTCCTTGAGCGCGACCACGCGGCCGGTCCGCGGATCGCGCGCGCGCATGACCCGGCCCAGCCCGCCGCGGGCCAGCTCGCCGAGCAGCTCGAAGCGGGTGCGCGCGACCTCGTCGAACCGCTCGATCGACGCGCCGCGCAGATCGTCGCCGACGGTGCGCGTCGTCGCGCCGCTGCTGCCGGCGTGGGCGATGACGCTTAGATCGCCCAGCACCACCGGCGCCAGCGGCGCGGCCAGCGTGAGCTCGCGGCCCGGCCCGGCGCCGGCCGCGACCGTCGCGTCGGTCCCCGCGCCCGAGCGCGGCGCCACCGTCGACGCGGTCCCGACCTCGGCGCCGGCGGCGACCGTCGCGTCGGTCCCTGCGTCCGAGCGCGGCGCCACCGTCGACGCGGTGCCGGCGGAGTCGCGGTCGTCGGGCACGCCGCGATGTTAGCCCGAGGCGGCGGTGACTTCGACCGCCACGCCGTTGAACGCGGCGTTGGCCGACGGACCGTCGTGGAACGCCGGGTCGCTGACCTGGTTGACGTTGACGCCGCCGTGGGCCCGGGCGACCCCCATCCGCACGCCCGCGACGTCGTGGCCGAAGCCGTGGGGCAGCGACACCACGCCCGGGCGCACCTCGTCGCTGATCTCGACGGGCGCCTCGATCGCGCCGGCCGCGCTGGCGACCCGGGCTCGGCCGCCGTCGGTCAGGCCGCGGGCGCGCGCGTCGTCGGGGTGCACCAGCAGCGTGCAACGATCGCCGCCCTTCATCAGGTGCGGCAGGTTGTGCATCCACGAGTTGTTGCTGCGCAGCTCGCGGCGCCCGATCAACACCAGCGCCGGCGCCGCCGCGTCGAGCGCCGCCTCCAGCCGTGGCACGTCGTCGACGATCAGCGCCGGCGCCAGCGCGATCCGACGATCGGGCGTGCGCAGCACGTCGGGCAGCCGCGGCACCAGCGGCCCGAGGTCGAGCCCGTGCGGCGCCGCGCGCAGCGCCGCCAGCGTCAGCCCGCCCGGCCGCGCGCCGAAGCCGTCGCCGTACGGCCCCACCCGCACCAGCAGATCGAGCAGCCGATCGGGACCCTCGCCGTCGAGCATGGCGAGCGCCTGCTCGACCGTGACCGCCAGCGGCGCGCCGGCGGCCGCCAGGTCGCCCAGCTCGCGCGCGCACAGCTCGCGGGCCACGCCGGCGTCGGCCATCGGCAGCGGCGCGGCGCCCATGCCGGCCACGCCCTTGGCCAGGGTCAGCATGATCTCCCACTCGGCGGGCGCGCCGTCGGCCCGCGCCACCGTCGGCGCCGAGTAGCGCGCGACGTTGCGGATCGCCAGCTGGTACAGCGCGACGTCGTAGTGCGCCCGGGCCAGCGGCGACGGCGGCGGCAGCACGACGTCGGCCAGGCGGGTCGTCGCGTTGACGTACGGATCGATCGCGACGCGGAACTCGAGGCCGCCGATCGCGGCGGTCAGCTCGTCGACGCCGGGCGCCGACACCAGCGGGTTGCCGGCGACGGTGATCAGCGCGCGCACGCCGCCGCGCAGCTCGTCGGCCATCGCCGCCACCGGCAGCTCGCCGAACATCTCGGGCAGCCCGCCCTTGCTGCGGTGGCGCGCGAACTTGCTGTCGCCCTTCGCGCGGTGGCGCCCGGGCAGCGCGACCGGCGTGGTCCACATCGCGCCGCCGGCCCGGTCGAGGTTGCCGGTCAGGACGTTGATCAGATCGACCGCCCAGCTGGCCAGCGTGCCGAACTCCTGGCACGTCGTGCCGATGCGGCCGTAGCAAGCCGCGGTCGGCGCCGCCGCGTGCTCGCGCGCCAGCCGCCGGATCGTCGCGGCGTCGATGCCGACCCGCGCCGCCACCCGCTCGGGCGCGAACCGCGCGGCGATCGCCTCGACCGCGGCGAGCCCGTCGACGTGCCCGGCCGCGGCGCCCAGCGTCACCAGGCCCTCGGCGAACAGCACGTGCGCCATCGCCAGCAGCAGCGCCGCGTCGCCGCCGGGCCGGATCGCGTGGTGCTCGTCGGCCAGCGCGGCGGTCTCGGTGCGCCGCGGATCGATCACGATCAGCTTGCCGCCGCGCGCGCGGATCGCCTTGAGCCGCGCCTTCACGTCGGGCGCGGTCATCAGGCTGCCGTTGGACACCACCGGGTTCGCGCCGAGGATCAGCAGGCGATCGGTGCGGTCGAGATCGGGCACCGGGATCGCCAGGCCGCCGCCGAACATCAGCGCCGCGCTCACCATCTTGGGCAGCTGATCGGCCGAGCTGGCGCTGTAGCGCTGCCGCGTCCCCAGCGCCCGGGTCAGCACCGGCCCGAAGGTCATGAGGTCGAGGCTGTGGGCCGACGGGTTGCCCAGGTACAGCGCGATCGCGTCGGCGCCGTGCGCGCGCTTGATCGCCGCGAGCCGATCGATCGCGACCGCGAACGCCTCGGCCCACGTCGCCGGGTGCAGCTCGCCGTCGGCGCCGCGCACCAGCGGCGTGCGCAGCCGGTCGGGGTCGGCGTGCAGCGCCGGCAGCGCCGCCGCCTTCGGGCACAGGTAGCCGCGCGAGAACGGATCGGCGTCGTCGCCGCGCACCGCCAGCGGCGTGTCGCCGTCGAGCGTGATCGTCACGCCGCAGGTGGCCTCACACAGGGGACAGGTCCGCGACGCGTGACGCTCGGCCATGGCCGACGTTACCGGGGCCCGCCAGCGCGTGTCACCTCGACTCGTCTCGCGTCGCGGTGGGGGGACCCGGCGGGGGCATGACCCCGCCGGGGGGAGGCCTGGCGACAGGCCTCCCGTCAGCACGTATGGCAGTGCGGCTCCTGGCTGATCACGTCGCCGGTGATGACGTCGACGAACAGCCGCTGGCCGATGCAGTGGTCGGTGGTGGCGCCGCTGCAGCAGAACGCGTCGCTGTTGGTGATCTCGGTCGTGACGTGACCCGGCGCCAGGTAGACGTCGACCGCGCGCACCCGGCGCAGGTCGCCGTCGCCGTCGACCAGGAAGCCCTCGGCGCCGACCTCGATGACGTCGTCGCTGGCGATCGTGTAGCGCTCGGTCGGGCCGGGCACGCACAGGTTGAAGCGCTGGTAGCTCATCGCCTCGCCCGGCACGCCCGCGCCGACGGCCGGCGCGTCGAGGCACGCCGCCGCGACGGTGGCGCCCACCGGCAGGTAGTCGGCGTGCAGGAAGACGATCGTGTCGGTGGCGTCGACGTGGACCAGCGCGTCCTGGACCGGGCCGAACAACGGCAGCCCGCCGTAGTTGGGCGCGCGCACGCGGACGATCTCGCGGTTGAGGACGTCGTCGTGGGTGCACGACACCGTCGCGCCGTCGGCGTCGAGCTGCGCCAGCTCCGCCGGGCGGCCGGTGGCGCCCAGCAGCGCGCGGCCGATCTGCTCGCAGCGCCCGCCCTGGCCGTCGAGGGTCAGGTGGGTCGGCGCGCCCAGGTCGACCGAGGTGGCGCGGATCGGCATCGGGTAGCCGGTGGCCTCGCACACCGGCGCGTCGATCGCAGCGTCGATCGCGGGCGGCGCGTCGGGCGAGCTGGAGGTCGAGTCACCGCAGGCGGCGACGAGGAGCACGATCGGCGAGAGCAGCGGCAGCGAGGCGCGGAGCGACATGGCGCGCAAGAGAGCACGGGCCGCCGCCGGCGCAAGCGACGCCGATCACAGCCGCCTAGAGCGCGTCTCATAACCCCCTCCAGAGGATCTGGGCGCAGGCGAGTTGGACAAGGCCGAGGAAGTTCTCGGCCTTCGCTTCGTAGCGGGTGACCAAGCGACGTGAGCGAAAGATCCACGCGAACAGGCGTTCGATCTTCCAACGCCGCTTGTATCGACGCAGTGGGCGCCCGTCCTGGGTCTTCCTCCGACGGCGAGGATGATGCGGCGAGATCATCTCGATGCCCATCGACGCGAGCTCGGCATCGAGCGGGTCGCTGTCGTAGGCCTTGTCGCCGATCAGCCGCTTCGGCAGCTCTTTCAGGAATCGTCGTCGGAGGGTGGGGACGACGAGCTTCTGCTCATTTCGCTGACCACTTTCAATCCCGACGGCGATAGGAAGGCCAGAGCGGTCTGCCACTGCCATGACCTTGGTCGCCTTGCCGCGTCGAGTGACGCCAACAAGAGGGCCCCCCTTTTTGCCCCCGCGTGGGAGCCGTCGACGTACGCTTCGCTGAGGTCGAGCTTGCCGCGATCTCGGAGGTCGGTCGCGAGACGTCGGAGCATTCGCTCCAGCACGCCGTCCTCGACCCACGTCTGGAATCGTCGATGGCACGTCGACGGTGGCGGGTAGCGCCTGGGCAGGTCCGCCCAGGGGGCCCCGGTGCGCAGGACCCAGAGCACGCCATTGACGACATCACGTGGGTCTCGCCAAGGCCGGCCGCCCTTCTCCGTCGTGCGCTTCCGCTCGCGCCCGGGGAAGCAGCCTTTGATCGCGTCCCACTGCTCGTCGGTGAGGTCCACCCTCACCTTTGATCAGAAAACGGATCCTCTGTCGATCCCCTCGCCGAGAGGCCTTTCGGAACGGGCACTTGCGACGAGGGTTATGGGACGCGCTCTAGAGATCGACGAGCTCGAAGCTGGTGACCGCCTCGCCGAGGAAGCGGGGCGCTAGCTCGTCGAGCCGCGAGATGTCGGTCGCGAAGCACGCCAGCGCGCCGGCGTGGGCGCGGCGATCGGTGACGTCGCCGCCCAGCGCGTGGGCCGCCGCCTCGGCCATCGCCGACGCCGAGTCGACGATCGCGATCGGCCGGCCGGCCAGCGCCGCGGCGGTGCGCGCCAGCACGTCGCGCAACAGCGGGTAGTGCGTGCAGCCCAGCACGATCGTGTCGATGTCCGGATCCCGGACGAACAGCTCGGTCAGGTAGCGCCGCGCCACCGCCGCCGCGACGTCGTCGTCGACCCACCCCTCCTCGGCCAGCGGCACCAGCAGCGGGCACGCCAGCGCGGTCACCCGCGTCGCGGGGTCGCGGGCGGTCAGCGCGCGCTCGTAGGCGCCCGAGCGCACCGTGCCCAGCGTGCCGATCACGCCGACGCGCCGGCCGGTCGACGCGGCCAGCGCGCTCTCGGCGCCGGGATCGACCGCGCCGATGACCGGCACGGGGCTCGCGGCGATCAGCGCCGGCAGCGCCTGGGCCGAGGCGGTGTTGCACGCGATCAGCACCAGCTTCACGTCGTGGGCGAGCAAGAACTGCAAGCAGGTCAGCGAGTAGCGCTCCACCGTGCGCGGGCTCTTCGAGCCGTAGGGCACGCGGGCGGTGTCGCCGAGGTAGACGATGTCCTCGCCGGGCAAGCGCGCTCGCAGCGCGCGGACCACGGTCAGCCCACCCACTCCGGAGTCGAACACGCCGATGGGTCGACGCTGGTTCATGCTTCTATAACGTCGGCGCCTGCGCGGCTGTTTCGCGCGTCGCCGATCCACCCACGTCTACCCATCGGAATCACTCGGGTCCAAGAAATCCCCGTCGTCGCCATGCACAGTGAGACGTCGTGGCGCACTGGCTGATCGATCCGCCAGGGACCGGCTACCGGCGGCGCCGGGACTTCTTCGAGTGACGCGCAGCTTCGGCGGCCGAACGGCGGCCTTCATAAATCCAGAGAAGCTGCAAAAATGTCACCGGCTTGCACTTGGCGTCCGGCTCGGACGACAGCTCCCGGTAGAGCTTTCCGATGCCGGGACACGACTTCTCGGCGAGCGGAAGCTGGCGGGCGGTGATACGTCCTTGCACTGCGCGCCGGCCTGGAGCACGTATCGTGCCGTCGGTCTGGACGCCGCGGCCTTGACGTGGGCCGGGCCCGCCGGTACGTACCGCCGGTGTCGTCGCCTGATCTCGAGGCCTTGCTCCGCGCTCCGGATTCTCCGGATACGGCGGACCGCGTCCGGGCCTGGGCGGCAGCCAACCCGCTGATCTTGTTCGATATCGCGGGTGCGATCGCCCAGGACGGCCAGTGGCCGGCCCCGGCGGTCACCCAGGCCGCCCAGGAAGCCAGCGGCAGCATCCTCACGACCCAGCCGGCCGAGCTGCGGGCGGCGATCGAGCCGATGCTGATGGGCCGCGAGGTCGATCAGGCCCTCGAGTGGGTCCGCGAGACCGGGCTCCTGGCGCAGGTGTTCCCCGAGCTCGAGGCCACGGTGCACCTGCAGCAGGAGACCGGCCGCCAGCACAAGGACGTCTGGAGCCACACCAAGCAGGTGGTGAAGCAGTCGGTGCGGCGCCCGCTGGTGCGCTGGGCCGCGCTGCTCCACGACATAGGCAAGGTCCCGACGCGCACGTTCACGCCCGAGGGCGTGCACTTCCACGGCCACGCCGAGGTCGGCGCGCGCATGTTCGACAAGGTCACGCAGCGGCTGCTGTTCGATCGCGACGCGCGGCGCGCCGTGCGGTTCCTGATCCGCCACCACCTGCGCTCGAACCAGTACAGCCAGGCGTGGACCGACAGCGCGGTGCGCCGGTTCCACCGCGAGATGCTGCCGCACCTGCGCGACCTGCTGGATCTGTCGCGCGCCGACATCACGTCGAAGCGGCCGGGGCGTCGCAAGGCGATCCTCGAGCAGATCGCGGCGCTGTCCGAGCGCATGCAGAAGCTCGCCGAGGAGGACGCCAAGCTGCCGCCGCTGCCGGGCGGCGTCGGCAACGCGATCATGGAGGCGTTCCAGCTCGCGCCGTCGCGGCTGATCGGCGACCTCAAGCGCCACCTCGAGCAGGCGGTCACCTCGGGCGAGCTCGAGGCGCGCCGCGAGGACGCGTACTACGTGGCCGCGCTGGCCCGCGCCAACATGGTGCCCGGCGTCGATCCCGAGCGCGCCGCCGCGCTGATCGCCGCCGGCGGGCTGCACGACAGCGACGCCGCCGCGGCCGACGCCGCCGAGGCGGCCGGCGACCTGGCCGGCCCGGCGCCCGAGGTCGAGCCCGAGGAGCACGACGGCGACCCCGACCGGCCCCACGACGGCCCGGTCGCCTGCGGCCCCGACTGCGACCCCGACGAGCCGCACACGCATTGACGCCGTGCGGCTGACGCCGCGCCCCGCGATGGATCGCGCGCCGGGTATCATGCGTTCCATCCCCATGATGTCGAGGCTTTCGTGCGTGCTCGTGGCGATCTGGGCGGTGGCCGCCTGCGGTGACAAGCGGCGGCCGACGACCACGCCGCCGATCCCGGTCGACGCGACCGACGCCGGGGCGGGCGCCGGCGGGATCGATGGCGGCGTCGCGGTGACGCCGACCGCGGCCGAGCCGGCGCGGGTCGCGCCGCACACCGCGTTCGTCACCGCGGTCGCGCTCGATCGCGCCGGCACCGCGGCGGTGTCGATCGACGCGCTCGGCGCGATCCGGCTGTGGCGCGCGCTCGACGGCAGCGCGCCGCCGGTGGCGTTGCCGCAGCACGGCGCCCGCGCGCTCGAGGTCGCGCGCGACGGCGCCGGCTTCACCGTCGGCAGCATCGACGGCTCGAGCGCCGCGCACCTGTACCACCTCGACGCCACCGGCGCGGTGCTCGACGTCGCCGACGTGCCGGCGGTGCCGCAGGCGGTGGGCCTGGTGCCGACCGCCGACGGCGCCTGGCTGGTGGCGCGCGCCGATCAGTCGATCGCGCTGGTCGACCGCCAGGGCGCGATCGTCGACGAGGTGAGCCGCGACGGCACCCGCGTCGAGGCGCTCCGGCCGCTGGGCGCGAGCGACGCGATCGCGCTGGTCAGCCGCCAGGACGCCACCGGCCGCGTGTTCGCGGCGGTGACGCTGCGGGTCGAGCGCGGCCACGTGACCTGGCAGCGCGAGGTGCCGCTCGCGATCGCGCCGAGCGCGCCGGTCGAGCTAGCGGTGGCGCCCGACGGCAAGCACCTGGCGTACTTCGCCGACCCGGCCGCGGTGAAGGCCGCCGCCGCCGCGGCCGCCGCGCCCAAGCCCGCCGCCGGGGCCGGCGCCGCCGGCCCGCGCGAACGTCGCGCCGACTCGGTGGCGTTCGCGCCGCGGCCGGTGCAGCCGTCGGCGCCTCCGGCGGTGGCCGTGGTGATCGACGCCACCACCGGCGCCGACGTCACGCCCCGGGCGCTCGCCGCGCAGATGTTCGTCGGCGCGCAGCGGCTGGGCTTCGTCTCGGCCGACGCGGTCGCCGCGTACTCGCAGAGCAGCGGCGACGTCGCCTCGGCGCTGGCCGCTGACGCCGACCTGGTGGCCACCTCGCTCGGCCGCAACTGCCCGCCGGCGCTGGCGGGCGGCCACGTGGTCGCGGGGATGGGCCAGAACCTGGTGGTCGCCGACGACGCCGGCGCCACCCGCTACCTCGGCTACCAGGCCATCACGGCGCAGGCCGCGGCGCTATCGCCCGACGGCGCGACCACCGCCTGGGCCACCCCCGGCGGCGAGGTCCAGCTGCAGCCGACGGTCGGCCCCGAGGGCGACCTGATCGCCAACGTCGACGACGTCGTGATGGCGCTCGAGTTCGTCGACGCGACCCACCTGATCGCGATGACCAGCCGCGGCGCGCTGGTGCTGATCGACGCCACGACCGCGAAGGAGCTGGCGCGGGTGGCGGCGCCCGGCCGCAACCAGACGCTGGTCTGGGATCCGCGCGGCCGCTGGCTGGCCGGCCTCCGCGACAGCGGCGGCGTGTGGGTGATGAAGGTCGACACCAGCCAGACCCCGGCACTGAGCCCGCCGAAGGTGATCAGCGACGGCTCGACCGCGCTGTGGTTCCTCGACGCGGCCACCGACAGCGCGCCGGCGCTGGTCACGCTCGACGGCGCGTCGACGTTGCGCACGTACACCGCCGCGCAGCTCGCCACCGGCGTGCCGCTCAACAAGGTCGGCGGCGTCCCCAAGCACGCGATCACGTCGCCGCCGCTGCAGATCGATCGGGCGGGTCGGGTCTACGTGTTCGACGGGCGCGACCTGATCCGGTTCGCGGGCCTGACGATGGACGCGCCGCGGGCGCTGCTGCGCGCCGAGAGCCTGTTCATGCCCATGGCGCTGCCGGGCGGCGTCACGCTGGTCGCCGACGCGATGGGCACGGTGCGCGCGGTGCGCGACGACGGCGGGCTCGCGTGGAGCGTCAACGTCGGCGGCGTGCCGCAGCGGCCGGCGCTGAGCGACGACGGCGGGCGGGTGCTGCTGCTGGCGCAGGCGGGCGCGCTCGTCGTCGACACCGCCACCGGCCAGGAGATCGCGGCGACCTGCGGCTGGCGGTTCGGCGCGTGGCCCACGCCGCCGCAGGCGAGCAACCTCGGCGCGCTGTCGCTGTGCGAATAGCCCGGCGCTACTTGCCGAGCCCGTGCTCGGCGACGATCGCCCCGTTCTTGGCCTCGGCGGCCTGCGCCGCGGGGCGCGCGCCCAGCCGCTCGGCGTAGGCGGTGTACGCCGGCCGGTTGGGCAGCATGCCGAACCGCAGCATGTAGCGCACGGTGCCGCCGAAGATCACGTCGGCCATCGAGAAGCGATCGCCGAGCAGGTAGTCGCCGTGGGACACCGCGGCCTCGATCGCGTCGAGCATCGCCTCGTGGGTGCCCCAGCCGGCCTGGCCTGGCTTGTAGTCCCAGCCCGCGGCCTTGGCCATCGAGCCCGGCTCGATCACCGACGGCGCGAACAGCGCCCAGCGGAAGTACGTGCCGCGGGCCGGATCGTCGAGCGTCGGCGCCAGCCGGCCCGCCGCGTAGCGATCGGCGAGGTACAGCCCGATCGCGGCGACCTCGGTGACGACGACGTCGCCGTCGGTGAGCACCGGCAGCTTGCCCATCGGGTTCTTGGCCAGCATCGCCGGCGCCTTGTGCGCGCCCTTCATGATGTCGACGTACTCGAGGGTGTACGGCACGCCGACCTCCTCGAGCATCCACACCACGGTGGCAGCGCGCGAGAAGGGATGGTGATAGAGGGTGATGCTCATGCGCGGAGTATCGGTGGTCTCGCGCCGGCGATCCACGGTCACCCCGCCGGGAGGAACGGCGGGGATCGCGCCGCGCCGCCGCTACCGCGCCAGCGCCAGGCCGAGGCCCAGCGAGAACCCGAGCGGCGCCTCGTCGGCCGGCAGCGCGTACGTGCGCGCGCTCAGCGTCAGCGCGATCGGTAGCCGGGTCGGCCACAGGAAGCCGGTGACGCCCGCGGTCCCCGCCGGCGCCGTCGGCCACGCCACGCCGGCGCCGAGATCGATCACCACCTCGAGCTTGGGCCGCGCCGCCGCCGCGCGGTACGCGACGCCGACGGTCGCGACGCCGTGGGCGCCGTCGGGCGTGATGCGTCCGCCGCGCGCCGCGAGCCCCAGCCGGCGCGTCACGTAGACGATCGCGGTGGCGTCGAACCGCTGCACCGGCCCGTCGCCCAGCACCGCCAGCTCGCTGCCGACGCCGAGCGCGCCGATCGGCTCGGCCCGCGCCGGGGCCGCCGCGATCATCGGCAGCGCGAGCGCGAGCGCGCAGGTGGCGGGCGCGCGCATCAGGCCAGCTCGACGCGGCCGCGCGGCGTGACGACGACGCCGGCGACCAGCTCGTGCGGCGCGACCACCGCGACGCCGGGCAGCTCGGGCTCGAGCACGGTGCGCAGGTGGCGGCGCACGTCGCCGGCGGTCAGCACGACGCCGCGCTCGCCGACCGCGCGGCGGACCGCGCCGACGATGTCGCGGCCGATGTCGGGCGGCAGCGCGACGATCGCGCCGCCGTCGCGCGGCAAGATCGCGCCGCGCACCGCGTCCTCGATCATCGGGTCCAGCGTCCACGCCTCGAGCTTGCCGCGCGGCGCGACGCCGGCGGTCACCGCGCGCCCCAGCCGCCCGCGCACGTGCTCGGTCAGCGCGACCGCGTCCTTCGGCGCGCCCGCCGGCACCGCGGCCAGCGCCTCGAGGATCGCCCCGAGGTCGTGGATCGCGACGCCCTCGCGCACCAGCTGGCGCAGCACGTCGGTCAGGACGCCGAGGCTGGCCACCCGCGGCACGACGTCGCGCACCAGCGGCGCCTGGCCCGGGCCCAGCTCGTCGAGCAGCACCTGCACGCCGCCGGCGCGCACCAGCTCGGCCGCGCAGCCGTCGAGCGCGGCCTTGAGCGGCGCGGTCAGGTCGTCGGCGCGGCGCGGCGCCACCAGCCAGTCGACGGTGGTGCCCCACAGCCGCAGCTCGGCGTCGGCGTGGGCCACCGCGGGGTCGACCACCAGCGCGATCGTCGGCGCGCGCACGCCCAGCCGGCTGGCCAGCCCGGCGCGCACCTCGGCCAGCACCGCGGCCACCGCGTCGCGCTCGAGCAGCGCGGCGATCTTGGGCGCCACCGCGATCGTCACGCCGTCGCGCGGCACCGCGGCCGCCACCGCCGGCGCCGACGCCACCACCGCGCTCGGCGGCGTGCGCGCCGGCAGCGCCCGGGCCACCAGCGTCAGGCCGCCGGCCACCGCCGCCAGCACCAGGAACGGCACGTGCGGCAGGCCCGGCACCAGGCCCAGCAGCGCGAGCAGCACCGCGGTGGTGGCGAGCGCCCGCGGCTGGGCGGCGAGCTGCGCCACCATGTCGTCGCCGACCGCGCGCTCGCCGTCGGCCGAGGCGATGCGCGTCACCGCCAGCGCCGCCGCCAGCGCCACCAGCAGCGCCGGCAGCTGCACGACGAGGCCGTCGCCGACCGACTGCACCGCGTAGATCTCGGCCGCCGCGCTCAGCGACAGGCCGCGCGAGCCGACGCCGATCACCAGGCCGCCGATCAGGTTGATCGCGACGATCAGGATCGCCGCCAGCGCGTCGCCCTTGACGAACTTCATCGCGCCGTCGAGCGCGCCGTACAGCTGCGACTGCTGCTCGAGCGCGGCGCGGCGGCGGCCGGCCTCGGCGGCGTCGATCGACCCGGCCTTGAGGTCGGCGTCGATCGCCAGCTGCTTGCCGGGCAGGCCGTCGAGCGCGAACCGCGCCGCGACCTCGGCCACCCGCTCGGCGCCGCGCGCGACCACCAGGTACTGCACGATCGTGATCACGCCGAACACCACCAGGCCGACGACCAGCTCACCCTGGGCCACGAAGTCGCCGAACGCCCGCACCACCTCGCCGCCGTCGCCCTCGGCGAGGATCCGCCGCGTCGTCGACACGTTGACGCCCAGCCGGAACAGCGTCGCGATCAGCAGGATCGTCGGCAGCGTCGTCAGCCGCGCCGGCGACGGCGCGTAGACCGCGCTCAGCAGGATCACCACCGCCGAGGTGAAGCTCATCGCCAGCAGCAGGTCGATCGCCAGCGCCGGCAGCGGCACCACCATCATCGCCACCACCGCCACCACGATCACCGCGAGGGCCAGGTCGCCCCAGCCCCGACGCATCGAACGACCGGTCATGCCGCGGTTATCGGCGATCGCTGTGACAGCGTCTAGCCGCGGCGCGCCCGCGGCGCTACGCGCCGAGCGCCAGCCGCAGCTCGGCCAGGAACAGCTCGTTCTCCTCGGGCGTGCCCGGGGTGACCCGCAGGCAGCCCGACAGCGGGCCCGGCCGATCGAAGTTGCGGACCAGCACGCCGCGCGCCGCCATGGCCTTCCACGCCGCCCCCGCCCGCCCGTCGCCGGCCTTGCCGACGCGGAACAGGATCAAGTTGGCCTCGCTGGGGAACACCCGCACGCCGGGGACGTTGGCCAGCGCCGCCGCCAGCCGCTCGCGCTCGCGCACGACGTCGGCCGCCCGCGCGCGCAGCCACTCGGCCTGGGTGCGCAGCATCCACAGCGCCGCCCGCTGGTTGAGCGAGCCCAGGTTGTACGGCGGCCGGACCTTCTCGACCTCGCGGATGATCGCGTCGGCGGCGACCAGGAAGCCGACCCGCAGCCCGGCCATGCCGACCTTCGACAGCGTGCGCAGCACGACCAGGTTGGGCAGCTCGGGCAGCCGGCCCAGGAGCGTGCGGCCGCCGTAGTCGATGTACGCCTCGTCGGCGACGACGATCGTGCCGGGGTGCTTGGCCGCCAGCTCGGCGACGCGCTCGGGCGCCCACAGCGTGCCGGTCGGGTTGTTGGGCAGCGCGAAGAACGCGATGTTCGGCGCGGCGCCGGCCATCGCGTCGTCGACCAGCTCGAAGTCGAGCTGCATGTCGTCGTCGAGCGGCACCTCGATCGGATCGAGGCCATGGCCGAGCGCGGCGATCCGGTAGACGACGAACGACGGATCCGGATACAGCACGGTCGCGCGGCTCTTGCCGGGGCGCGGCTCGCCGAACGCCGCGCACAGCAGCGCCAGCAGCTCGTCGGAGCCGTTGCCGAACGCCAGCGCGCCCGGCGCCACGCCCAGCTCGGCGGCCAGGTGCGCGCGCAGCTCGACCGGATCGGCCTCGGGGTAGCGGTGCAGCGCGACCGCGGCCAGCTCGCGGCCCAGCGCCTCGGCGGCGGCCGGCGGCAGCGGGTGCGGCGACTCGTTGGCGTCGAGCTTGGCGCGCACGCCCTCGGGGCGCGGCACGTGGTAGGCGGCCATCGCGCGGATGCCGCGGGTGACCAGCGGGGCGATGCTCACGACTTGCCTCCTCGGGTGCGGATCGTCGCCGAGCGGCCGTGGGCGTCGAGCCCCTCGACCGCGGCCAGCGTCGCGATCACCGCGGCGTCGGCGCCGGCGGCGGCCTCGTCGTACTCGACCACCGACGTGCGGCGGACGAAGTCGTAGACGCCCAGCGGGCTGGCGTAGCGCGCGGCGCCGCCGGTCGGCAGCACGTGGTTGGCCCCCGCGACGTAATCGCCGGCGGCCTCGGCGGCCCACTTGCCGACGAAGATCGCGCCGGACGTGTGCAGGCGCGGCACCAGCGCGCGCGGCTCCTCGACGTCGAGCTCGAGGTGCTCGGGCGCGTAGCGGTTGGCCACCGCCACCGCCTGGTCGAGGTCGCGCACCAGGATCGCCGCGCCCCAGCGCTGCAGCGCGGTGCGCGCGATCGCCGCGCGCGGCAGATCGATCAGCTGCGCCTCGAGCTCGCGCTCGACGGCGGCCGGCAGACCGCGCGCGGTGGTCACCAGGATCGCCCGGGCCTCGACGTCGTGCTCGGCCTGGGCCAGCAGATCGGCGGCCACCCACGCCGGGTTGGCGCTGGCGTCGGCGATGATCAGCACCTCCGACGGGCCCGCCACCGAGTCGATGTCGACCTGGCCGAAGACGATGCGCTTGGCCGCCGCGACCCACTGGTTGCCGGGGCCGACGATCTTGTCGACGCGCGGCACCGTCGCGGTGCCGTACGCCAGCGCCGCGACCGCCTGGGCGCCGCCGATCTCGAACACCCGGTCGACGCCGGCGATCTGCGCCGCGACCAGCGTCTCGGCCGACGCGCCGGGGGTCACCATGATCACCTCGGGCACGCCGGCCACCTTGGCCGGGATCGCGGTCATCAAGACCGACGACGGGTAGCGCGCGGTGCCGCCGGGCACGTACAGCCCGACCCGCCGCAACGGCTCGGTGCGCAGCGCCAGCCGGATGCCGTCGCGCTCGACGGCGATGTCGTCCTGGCGCTGGTGGGTGTGGAACCAGCGGATGCGCTCGGCCGCGTGCTCGAGCGCGGCGCGCACGTCGTCGGTGACCTGGGCCCGCATCGCCCACGCCGCTGGCGTGACCTCGTAGCCCGCCGGCCCCGGCGCGCGGTGGTCGAAGCGCTGCGTGTAGTCCGTGACCGCCGCGTCGCCGCGGGTGCGCACGTCGTCGATGATCGCGTGGACCGCGTCCTCGACCTCGCGCGCGAACGTCGTGGATCGATCGAACCGCGGCGCCAGCGCCGGGTCGTCGTGCTCGAACACAGGCAAGAGCGACATCGCGCGCAGGATGGCCCGCCCGCCGCCGCCCGCCAAGCCCCGACTACCGCAAGCGCGCCCGCGCCGCCGCGATCGGCACGAAGGCGATTCGGTGCCCCGCGGTGCCGGCCGAGGTCCG
>JAEUJY010000035.1 GCA_016794525.1 Myxococcales bacterium | reverse complement strand
CCGGCCCGGCGGCGACGCGGGCCGCCGCCCACGCCGCGGCGTCGTCGACGTCGGGCCAGCGCAGCGGCGCGCCGAGCTCGACGACGAAGCGCCCCGACACCAGCGCGGCGCGCCCGCTGGCCGCGGCGGCGATCGCCGCCGCCGGCGCCCCGGTGGCCAGCGGCCTCGGCCCCGGCACGACCAGCCGCTCGCGGGTGTAGAGACGCCGCGCGCGCGGCGGCCGGGCGCGGCGCTGCCCGGGCCACGGCGCGATCCAGCGATCGACCTCGGCGGCGGCCACCGGCCCGTCGACGACCAGCGTCGCGCGCTGGCCGCGCCAGCTGGCGCGCCAGTGGGCCTCGACGGCGGCCGCGGTGGCCGCGGCCGGCGCGCCCTCGGCGTGGATGGCCCGGCGCTCGCGGCGCACGACGGCCGGATCGGCGTGGGTCGCGGTGATCGCCCGCCACACCGGCGCCAGCGCGGTCGCCAGATCGCGCCCGCGGCCGCGGACGATCACCGCGTCGGGGGTGGTGCGGCCGTCGAGCCCGGCGGCGTCGGCCTGGGCGATCGCGACGTGCTCGGCGAGGTGCGCGACCGCGTCGTCGGCGTGGCCGCCGCCGACCCAGGCCTCGACCACTACGTCCGTGGTCGGCGCCGACCGCGCGATCACCGTGAGGCCGCCTCGGGTCCAGGTACTAACGCTGGGGAGCATCACCGCCGCCGCGACCGCCAGTCCGAGGGCGAGCGCGCCGGTCCCGGCACTGTAGGCATGGGGCGGTCGGCGGGGCACGTTTCGGGCAGCATACTCCGGCGCCCCCGTCGCTGGCGGGGGTACACTGCCGCCATGCGAGGACGCCTCTGTGTCGCCGCGCTCGGGCTGTGCGCCGCGTGCGGCAGCGATCCGGCCGACGTCGCCGGCACCTACTCGATCGCGCTGACCAACCGCGCCAACGGGTGCGCGATCGCCAACTGGACCGAGGGCCCGGTCAACGGCACGGTCACGATGGTCGTGACCCAGAACGGCGACGCGGCGTCGGCCGACGTCCAGGGCCTGGCCCGGGCCGCGCTCGACGCGCTGACCGGCGGCCACGTCTTCACCGGCGGGGTCGACGGCAGCGCGCTGGCGCTGACCATCACCGGCACCCGCGCGATGAGCCAGGGCGCGTGCGCGTACACGATCGACGCCGACCTCGACGCCACGCTGGCCGGGGACACGCTGTCGGGCAGCGTGTTCTACCGCGCGCGCACCAACGGCGCGGCCGACTGCGGCGCGCTGACCGGGTGCCAGAGCCAGCAAGACTTCGCCGGCGCGCGCCCGCCGCAGTGATGCGGCGCCTGCCCGCGGTGCAGCCCGAGCTCGACACCGCGCGGCTGCGGCTGCGCGCGCTGGTGGCGGCCGACGCCGCGGCGGTGGTGCGCCTCGCCGACGATCCGGCGGTGTCGGAGTTCATGCTGCACATGCCGCACCCCTACCCGCGCCCGGCGGCCGAGGACTGGATCCGCGAGGCCGGCGACGACTGGCAGAGCGGCGGCAGCCCGACCTGGGCCATCACCCGCCGGCGCGATCGCGCGCTGGTCGGCGCGGTGTGGCTGCGCTGGTCGCCGCGCCACGCCCGCGCCGAGCTGGGCTACTGGCTCGGTCGGCGCCACTGGGGCAAGGGCTACGCCCGCGAGGCCGCGGCCGCGGCGGTCGGGTTCGGCTTCGACGTGCTGGCCACCCACCGGGTCTTCGCCCAGCACCTCGACGGCAACGATCGCTCGGGGACGCTGTTGCGCGCGATCGGGATGCGCTTCGAGGGCGTCCGCCGCGGCCACGTCCGGCAAGGCGACCGCTTCCGCGATCTGCACGGCTACGCGATCACGCGCGACGATCGCGCCGCCTGATGCCGACGTTCACGGCCGCTCGCCGTCGTCGCAGCCGGACATCGACATCCGCGCCGGCCAGCCGCCCTCGTGGGCGCGCACGCCGTGCGCCGACTGGCGGCCGATCGCCTCGGCCAGCATCCGCTCGGCCTCGTTGCCGAGGTCGGCGAACGCGCGGAAGTAGCGCTCGAACGGCGACGCCTTGGCCAGGTCGGGCGGCGGCGGCACCAGCCCGGCGCGCTCCTCGGCCAGCCGCTTCTGCAGCGCGGTCGGCTCGCCGGGCAACGCCTTGTCGGTCAGCTCCCGGGTCATCGCCTCGACCGACAGCGAGTCGGCGCCGGCGGCGTCGCCGGTGGCCTCGACGTACCAGCCGCGCACGCGGCCGGCCCAGTCGGTCTTGAGCCGCGCCAGCACCGCGTTGGCGGTCGCGACCTCGCCCTCGGTCAGGCCGACCGCCTTGGTCGCGGCGGGATCGAGCGTGAACGGCCGCGGCGCCATGACCGGCGGGAAGTCGATCATCACCTTGCACTCCTTCGCCCACGCCAGCAGGTCGTCCTTGCTGGGATCGACGAAGTCGGCCTCGAGACCAGGGCCGCGCCCGCCGCGCGCGCGCGCCTCGAGATCGCGGACCCGCTGGCCGAGCGCGGCGATCTGCTCGCGCTGCGCACGATCGCGCGCGATCAGCTGCGCCTGGCTGAGCGCGGTCACCGACGGATCGTCGGCGATCGCCGCGACCTCGGGGCCGCCCGCGGTCGGCGGCGCCGGGCCGCGCGCCACGCTGGCGCCGTCGGCGCCGACGGTCACCGCCTGGCCGGGGCCGACCTCGACCGGCGCGGCGTGGCTGGGCACCACCCGCACCTTGCCCTCGTACACGGTCACCACCGCGGCGGTGGCCACCGCGGCGCCGATGGCGCCGCTCACGATCAACGGTCGTCGCGACATGTCCTGGACCTCCACACGAAAACAGGTGCCGGTGACCTCGACGAGGCCGGCCGGGGTGGCCACCGCGAAGCGGCGGCCGGGCTCGACCCGGTAGAACACCGAGCCGGCGCGTTGTTCGACGTAGCCGTCGCCGACCGCGACCGCGTAGGTCAGGGCCGCGCCCGGCTCGAGCACCACGACGGCGCGCCCGCCGAGCGCCACCGACCGCCGCTCGTCGCCGCCGGCGATCACGCCGGCGCTGGCGCCGAGCCGGCCCGCGCCGCGGGGCGCCGCCAGCGCGACCGCCGCCGCGGCCGCCGCGGCCAGCGC
>JAEUJY010000021.1 GCA_016794525.1 Myxococcales bacterium | reverse complement strand
CGGGCCGCGCCTGCGACTCGGCCAGCATCCGCTGCTCGTCGATCAGCCGTCCCACCTTCTGGTTGAGCTCGTAGTCGACGCTGCACACGATGGCCTCGAGGTTCTCGACGCGCTCCCGCAGCTTGTCGCGCTCGGCCTTGAGCGCGGCCACGTCGTCGACGGTGCCCGGCGGCAGCGCGGGCTGCGCGCCCTCGAGGGCCAGCTGCGCCTTGCGCTCGCGGTGCTTGAGCGTCTCGCGCACGATCAGCCACGGCAGCAGCACCGCGACCAGTCCGATGAGTCCTTCCACGCGCCGTCTACAGCGCACATCACACAGCGCGCCGCGGGGCCGTGGTACCGTCGCGGTCTACCCGAGGGGAACCCATGGCCATGTCTTTGCGATTTGGTTGCGCGATGCTTTTGGCCGCGGCCCTGGTGGCCTGCGGCGAGGTCAGCACGAACCCGGTCGACGCCCCGCCGGCGTCGATCGATGGCGGCGTCGACGCGATGGTGCCGATCGACGCGCCCGTCGACGCGCCCAACTTCAACGTCACGGTCACCAAGGCCGGTGGCGGCGACGGCACGATCACCTCGGCGCCCGCGGGCATCGACTGCGGCGCGACGTGCACCGCGGCGTTCAGCCCCGGCACCACGGTCACGCTGACCGCGGCGCCGGCGGTCGGCTCGACGTTCCTCGGCTGGACCGGCGGCGCCTGCACGGGCACCGGCACGTGCACGGTCACGGGCGACGCGGCGATCACGGCGCAGTTCGCGCCCAACAACAGCTTGCTCGTCGTGCTGGCCGGCACCGGCACCGGCCAGGTGGTCTCGACCCCGGCGGGCATCAACTGCGGCGTCGACTGCATGGAGGCCTACGCGCCCGGGACGATGGTCACGCTGCTCGCGGCGCCCACCGGCGACTCGCACTTCACTGGCTGGTCGGGCGGCGGCTGCGCCGGCACCGGCACCTGCGTCGTGACGCTCACCGCCGCGACGATGGTGACCGCCACGTTCGATCTCAACACCTACACGCTGACGGTCGCGCGGGCCGGCACCGGCACCGGCACGGTGACCTCGTCGCCGGCCGGCATCAGCTGCGGGGCCGATTGCACCGAGAGCTACAACTCGGGCACGACGGTGACCCTGACCGCGGTCGCCGCGAACGGGTCGACGTTCAGCGGGTGGAGCGGCGCTGGCTGCTCGGGCATCGGCGCCTGCACCGTGCTCATGACCGCCGCGCGCAGCGTCACCGCGACGTTCGCGCTGAGCCAGTTCCCGCTGACCGTCACCCGCGCCGGCACCGGCGTCGGCACCGTGACGTCGAGCCCGGCCGGCATCAGCTGCGGCGCCGACTGCAGCGAGAACTACAACTTCGGCACGGCCGTCGTGCTGACCGCGGCCGCGAACTCCGGCTCGACGTTCGCCGGCTGGAGCGGCGCCTGCACCGGCACCGGCACCTGCACGGTCACGATCGCCGCCGCGACGTCGGTGACCGCGACGTTCACGCTGAACCGCTACACGCTGACCACGACGCTGGCTGGCACCGGCAGCGGCACCGTGACGTCGAGCCCGGCCGGGATCAACTGCGGCGCCACCTGCTCGGCGATGTACGACTTCGGCACCGTCGTCACGCTGACCGCCGCGGTGGCCGGCACCTCGACGTTCGCCGGCTACACCGGCGGCGGCTGCGGCACCAGCGCGGTCTGCAACATCACCATCACCGCCAACACGTCGGTGACCGCGACGTTCACCGGCGGCTCGGTCACCTACGGCAACGTCACCGACCTCGGCGGCTCGCAATCCATCAGCCCCAACTACTTGCTCGGGTCGCAGGTCGTCGTGACCACCGGCGGCACGCTGCAGAAGTTCGGCATCATCTCGCGCGACGCCGGCCCCCGCGTGCGCTTCGGCCTCTACACCAACGTCGGCGGCAACCCCGGCACGCTGGTGGCGCAGACGGCGACCGCCGGCACCGCGCTCGCGGTCGGCGTCCAGGAGCTCAACCCGACCGCGACCGTGTCGCTGCCGGCCGGCACCTACTGGCTGTTCGGCCTGTTCGACGTCACCACCAACGTCGGCGGCGAGGCCATGCCGTCGGGCGTGGTGATCGACTACATCTCGCTGCCGTTCGCCAACCCGATGCCGTCGAGCTTCGGGGCGCCGCAGACGTACACCGGCTCCAAGTTCAACTACTACCTCCGCGTGCAGTAGCGAGCCGCCCGGCGAGCTGGCGGGGCTAGCGGTAGCGCGCCGCCAGCTCGGGGGAGGCGGCGTGGCGCGGCGCGGTGCTGCGCTCGACGGGGGCGCCGGCGGCGATCAGCGCGTCGATCGCGGCGGCGGCCAGCCGCATGACCGCGACGCCGTCGCTGGCGGCGATCGGCGGCGGCGCGCCCGCGGCCACGGCGGCGTGGAAGCCGCGCAGCATGCGCACCAGCTCGCCGCCCGCGGGCTCGACCGGCTGCGGCGCGCCGCCGATCGTGAGCCGCGGCAGCTGGCCGTCGCGCCGCCAGTGCGCGCCGTCGGCGCCGACCACCAGCGCGTCGACCGCGGCGCCCAGGTTCCACACCACCGCGATCGCGACGTCGGCCTCGCCACGCAGCTCGACGCGGATGACCTGCGGCCGCTCGACGCCGTGGGCGCTGGCCGCGACCACGCGGGTCGCCGCGCCGCCGTGGGCGTGGGCCAGCGCCAGCAGGTGGTACAGGCCCTCGAACAGCGGCGCGCGGTGCCACGCGTGGAGCGCCGCCGGCGACGCGCGATCGACCAGGCGCAGGATCGTCAGCGCGCGGCCGCGGGCGGCGGCCAGCGCGGCGTCGAGGCCCGGCGCGAAGCGCAGGTTGTGGGCCGGCATCAGCGTCACCCCGGCGGCGTCGGCCCGCGCGATCATCGCCTCGGCGTCCGCGATCGACGCGGCCGGCGGCTTCTCGACCAGCACCGGCACGCCGGCGGCGATCGCGGCGTCGACCGCGGCGGCGTGGCTCGCGGTGGCCGACGCGACCAGCGCGGCGTCGGGGCGCGTGCCGTCGAGGGCCTGGGCCAGATCGGTGTAGGCCGGCGCGCCGGCGAAGTCGCCGCGCGGCGCGAGATCGGCGTGCGGCGAGCACACCGCGGCCACCGCCCACTGCCCGCTGGCCTGGGCCGCCCGCGCCAGCGCTCGCGCCCGCGGACCGGTGCCGACCACCAGCAGCCGCAGCGGCCGCTCGCCGCCGCGCACCACCGGGCCGGGCGGCGCGTCGTCGATCACCGCCGGCGGCCCCGCGGCCTCGGCGATCGGATCGCGCAAGAGCGGGTGGACGTCGGCGAACGCCATCGGCTGGCCCCACGGCGGGCGGCGGGCGTGGGCCAGGAGCGTCGCGCGCTCGGCGTCGCCCAGCGGCGCGCCGGGCACCGCCACCAGCTCGGCGGTGCCGTAGCGCGCGGCGTACGGCTTCCACACGCCGGTGCAGTACGCGCCGAAGCGACAGGCGTCGCACGCCGGGGCCCGCTGCTTCTGCGGCGCGTCCTCGCTGGCGGCCTCGTGGATCAGCGTCAGCAGATCCGACCATGCGGCGAACGGGCCGAGGAAGCACGGCGGCACGCCCTGCCGCGAGCCGATCACGAACGGCTGGCCCAGCGCCAGCGCGCGCCACGCCGCGGCTTGCAGCGCCGGCGCCACCTCGGTCAGCCGCGGCATCACCGCCAGCTGATCGAGCGCCTTGTACTGCGGCGTGACGAACGCGAACGAGATCATCACGCGGCCGCCGAAGCGGGCGTGGATCTCCTCGACGAAGCGGGCCAAGAGGTGCAGGTTGCCGGCGTGGATGACGTGGTTGATGACGGTGATGACACCGGCGTCGACGAGGTGACCGATCGCGGCGATCGTGCGCGCGAAGTCGCCGCGCTTGCGGGTGGCCACGCTCGCCGCCGCCTCGTCGTGGCCGTGCAGCGACACGAACGCGTGGGTCAGCCCGGCGTCGACCAGCGCCTGCACCTTCGGCCGGCGATCGAGCAGGACGCCGTTGGTGACCAGCTCGACCTTGCGGATGCCGGCCCGCCGCGCCACCGCGACGTAGCTCGCCAGCTCGCGGGCAAGCGTCGGCTCGCCGCCGGAGAACGACACCCGCTCGACGCCGCGCCGCGCGGCGCGGGCGATCGCGCGCTTCATCTGATCGGGATCGGCCCAGACGTTGGGCGTGCTCTCGTTGGCGCTGCAGAAGCCGCAGTCCTGGTTGCAGTGCACGGTCGGCCGCAGCACCAGGATCGACGCCTGCCGCGCGGCGGCGCGGGCCCGGTCGTCCCACACCCGCAGCGGCGTCGTGCGCTGCGCGTACAGCTCGGCCGGCCGCGTGGCCAGCGGCCGCACGTCGCCGCCGTCGGGGCAAGCGGCGTAGGCCGCGGCGACCCCGGGGCACGCGGCGCGCACCGCGCAGCCCGCGCACGCCGGCGGCTGGGCGCAGCCGCTGACCAGCGTGGCCCGGCGCGGATCGAAGCGCACCACGGCGCGCGCCCGCGGCGAGTCGACCAGCGCGCACAGCGGGATCGCCGCGGTGACGTCGATCGGCGCGGCCACGCCGTGGCGCTCGCACGCGGCCAGCGCCGCCTCGAGCCGCGGCGCGACCGTGGCGATCGGCGGCGGCGCCAGGGCCCGCGGCATCGCGTGGCGCGGCACGCGCACCCGCAGCGCGCGCAGCCGCGGGACGGCGCGCGCGAACAGCTCGACGATCGCCGCCAGATCCTGCAGGCGCGCGGCGACCAGCGGCACGTCGAGCTCGATCGCGACGCCGGCGGCGGCCAGCGCGCGCACCGCGACCAGCGTCGCGACCAGCGCGCCGTCCCGGCCGACCGCGCGGTCGTGGACCGCCGGCGCGTGGCTCACCACCGGCACCAGCACCGCGTCGAGGCCGGCGGCGGCCCAGGCCTGCGCGGTCGCGGCGTCGGCGACGTGGTCGACGTGGCCGGCCGCCACCACCTCGCCCACGCCGGCGGCCCGCGCCTGCGCCGCCGCGGCGGCCAGCCGCGCGAGGTCGCCGCCGCTGCCGCGGATCACCGCCCGCGCGCCGCCGCCGGCCACCGTCGCCGCGACGTCGGACGCCGCGCGCCGCGGCGGACACAGCGCGCACGCCGCGCCGCAGCCGTGGCCGAGGTCGACCTCGAGCGTGCGCTGCCCGCGCGGCCGGGTCGGCGGCGCGGCGGGCGTGGCGCGGGGCGGGGCGCGCAGCCCGGCGAGGATCGACGCCGCGGTCGCGCCGGCGCCGACGCCGTCGGCGAACGCCGCCAGCAGCGCCGCGAACACCCGCCGCTCGTCCTTGCCGCCGGTCGCGTCCGCCAGCTCGGCGGCGAGCGCGGCGAACCGCGCGACGACCGGGTCGGCGAAGCGCCACGCGCGGTCGGGAAAGTAGCCGTAGCGCGCGGGCTGCGGGCTGGCGCCGTCGGCGAGCAGGCCGTCGCGCGCGGCCAGGTAGTACAGCGCGGTGTCGGGGTACAGGCGCACCCGCGCGGTCAGCAGGCGGCCGCGCAGGCGATCGAAGTCGGTGGCGACGACGCCGTCGTAGGCCGCGCGCAGATCGGCCAGCGTGGTCCACGGCGTGAACAGGATGAAGCCGAACGACGCCTGGGCCAGATCGAACGCCGGGTGCGCGTCCCACCGGCGCAGCGCCGCCAGCACCGCCAGGTTCTGCGCGACGGTGACGCCCTTGTTCATGCGATCGAGCTCGTCCTGCGAGAAGCTCTCGATGCCGATCAGGAACGGCGTGATCGTGATGCCGGCGCGGGCGGCGGCGTCGAGCGCGCGCATCAGCCGGCGCTCGCCGGCCAGGAGCCAGTCGGCGCGGGTCTGCAGCAACAGCGTGAAGCCGCCGAGCCCGGCGTCGGCGCACGCCTCGCACAGCTCGGCGAGGTACCCGAACGGGTTCTGATCGCGCAGCACCAGCCGGGTCACCGCCGGCGCGTGGCGGCGCGCGTAGGCGATCTGCGCCAGCACCGCGGCGAGCAGCTCGGCCTGGGGCCGCGCCTGGTGGTGGTTGCCGGTGGTGCAGAACGCGCAGCCGCGGCCGACGCCGTCGGGGATCGCGACGCCGGCGTAGCGCGGGTTGGCGCGGGCGTCGGCCTGGTACGGGCAGCCGGCGTTGCCGTCGATGGTCAGCGCGCGCTCCGCGGGCAGGCCCTCGGGGTTGACCAGCAGCGGATCCAGATCCGGCGCGTGGGTGGCGTCGGGGGCCGCGGTCAGCGGGCCCAGGCCGGGGCGCCAGCCGTCGGCGGTGCGCGCCCACGCGCCGGTCGGCAGCGACGCCCGCGCGGCGGCCAGGTGGTCGAGCAGGTCGGCCAGCGCCCGGGTCTCGACCTGGTAGCCGCCGGGCGGATCGTCGAGCGCGTGCTCGCCGCGCCAGTGCACGATCGCCGCGCCGGGCAGCGCCGCCACCAGCGCCGCCGGGATGGCGCGGCTCCACACCCGCTCGTAGACGATCGCGTCGAACCCGGCCAGCGCCTCGACCAGCCGCGCAAAGCCCGGCGTCGCGGCGACGTCGGCGGCGCCGGCGTCGAGCGCCGCCACCACCAGGCGCGCGGCGTGCCCGGCGCGGCGGGCGCGACCGGCGGCCAGCGCCACGCCGCTGTCGTCGAGGAACGAGCGGTCGCCGTGGCTGTGCAGGCTGAGGAACGCGACCTTCACGCGAGGCGCCTGCCCGGCGTGAAGGTGATCGGCGTGAGCCACGCCTCGGCGGCCGCGGGGTCGGCGTCGAGGTAGGCCCGCGGCAGGCCGGCGCAGCCCTCGGCGCGGGCCGGGCAGCGCGCGCACGCCGCGCCGTAGCCGGTGTCGCCCTCGAACTGCTGCTCGGTGATCGCGCCGCCGACCGCGTCGACCTGCTGGGTGACGACGTGGGTGCACGCGGCCCGGGTCGGATCGTCGGGGTACCAGCAGGCCGGCGCGTGGTGGAGCGTCGGCGCGAAGCCGAGCGACGCGGCCAGCGCCATCGCCTCGGCCACCGCCGGGCGCAGCCGCGCCAGCGGCGGGTACAGCGCGCGCGCCTCGTGCAGCCGGCCGCGCATCGACGGCATGCCGATCGTCAGATCGATCGGCCGGCCGGTGCGGTTGTGGGCCGCCAGCCACCGCAGGTAGTCGGGCAGCGCGTCGAGGTTGCTGGCCAGCACGATGCGAAAGACGTGGGTGTCGAGCTCGGGCCGCGCCAGCAGCATCGCCGCGACGTCGGGGTAGGTGGTGCCGAGGCCGGGCACGTCGGCCAGCGCCGCGGCGGCGTCGGCGCGGTGATCGTGGAACGACAGCCGCACGCCGGTGAGGCCGGCGGCGATCAGCTGATCGAGGTAGCCGGGGCGCGCCAGCCGCACGCCGTTGGTGCAGATCAGCACGCGGGCGAAGCCGCGGGCCCGGGCCGCGGCGATCAGCCGGGGCAGCTCGGGGTGCATCGTCGGCTCGCCGCCGATGAAGTCGATCGTCGGCGCGCCGGCGGCGTCGCGGAACCGCGCCGCGGCGTCGTCGAGCAGGCCAAGGACGTAGCCGACGTCGAACAACCGCGGGTCGGTGCCGCCGAAGACGTTGCAGTAGACGCAGCGGATGTTGCACAGCGGCCCGGTGTTGACGTGGATCATCGGGAACACGCGGGTGTCCCAGTACGCGTGCTCGAAGCGGATGCCGGGGCGTAGCGTGACGACGTCGTAGCGGTACTCGTTGGCGTGGCCCAGCACCTCGGGCTCGGGCAAGACCACCGGCTCGCGATCGGTGAGCGCCTGCGCCAGCGCGCGCTCGGCGGCGCGGTCCCGGGGTTGATCGGCCGGCGGCGCGAACGCCACGACCACCTCGACGCCGCCGTGGGCCCGCAGCGCGGCGATGCCGGCCAGCGCCTGCGCGTAGGCGCCGTCGACCCGCGCGTGGCGATCGTGGGCCGCGGCGTCGCGGGCGAACAGCTTGACGATCGCGCGATCGAGGCCGGCGGCGGCCAGCCCGCGCGCGACCGCGGCGATGCCGAGCATGCGGCCGTTGGTGACGATCGCCACCGACGCCGCGCCGGCGGCCTTGAGCGCCCGCACCCGCGCGACCAGCGCCGGCGCCAGCGTCGCCTCGCGGTGGCGGATCACGACGTGGCGGCCGGCGACGTCGGCGTCGACCGGATCGACCGGCGTCACGCACGGCTGGCAGCCGTTGTTGCACGCACCGCCGCTGGCGTCGACGCCGACCAGCAGCGGGTGGCGGCGGCTGCCGTCGGCGATCACCGGCAGCCCGACCCGCGCGCGGGCCGGCGCCGTGACGGGGACTTCGCGGCGCGCCATCGCGCGACTGTACCGCGTCAGTGCGTGGCCAGGGTCGGGGCCAGGGTCGGGGGCAGGTTCGGCGGCAGCTCGCCGGTCCACACCGCGACCCCGCGATCGGCCAGCGCGGCGGTGAGCGCCGCCAGCCGCGCCTGCTGCCAGCCCTCGTCGCGCGCCGCCGCGAACCGCGGATCGTCGAACAGCGGCCCGGCGCTCCCCTCGCCGCGCAGCACGTCGAGGCTGACCGAGTCGACGTGGGCGGCCAGCGCGTCGGCCAGCGCGTCGACCGGGCCCGGCAGCATCGGCTGCACCACCGCGATCGGCGCGACGCCGGCGGCGCGGATCGCGGCCAGCGTCGCCAGCCGCGCGGCGATCGGCGCGGCCCGGGGCTCGAAATGCGCGCGGACCTCGTCGTCGATGGTCGGCAGCGACACGCCGACGCCGGCCCACGGCAGCGCCGCCAGCAGATCGAGATCGCGGGTCACCAGCGCGGCGCGGGTGAGCAGCAGCACCGGCGGCGGCGCGGCGGCCGCGGCGATCGCCGCCAGGCACGCGCGGGTCAGGCCGAGGCGGGCCTCGATCGCGTGGTACGGGTCGCTGACGATCGGGCAGAACTTGATCGGGTGGCGCGCGTGGGGTGGCAGCCGCGCCAGCTCGTCGGCGAGCACCGCGGCGGCGTTGGCGCGCACGTCGACCCACGAGCCCCACGGCGCCAGCGGCAGGCCGGCGGCGGCGCGACCGGCCGCGAGGCGCTCCTGCGCGTAGCAGAACCGACAGCCGATCAGGCAGCCGACGTACGGCGAGCAGGTGTAGAAGCGCGCCCCCGGCGGGCCCGCCAGCTCGAGCAGGTGATCGACCGACACCTCGCGCACCCGCGGCGCATCGGCGGCGCCCGCCGCCGCCAGCGCGGCGACGAAGCCCGCGTCGCGATCGCCGATCCGCGCGGCGAGGATCGCGCACAGCGCCGCGCCGACCGCGCTCGCCGCGCGGCCGCGGTACGCCAGCGTCAGGTGCGCGGTGCGCGCGGCGTGGCGCAGCCCGGCGGTCGCGGGGCTGACCTCGACGTCGACCTCCGCGCCGTCGGCCAGCGCGAACGTCAGCCGCGGGCCCAGGTCGTCGGAGACGCGCGCCAGCCGCGCGCCCGGCGCCAGCTCGTCGCCGATCGCGATCGGCGCGATCAGCTCGAGCAAGCGCGCGCGCACGTCCATCGCGGACGATGATGCCCCAGAACGCGTTACGCTGCGGCGGTGTCCGCCCGGGTCGACCTCGCGCTGGCCGGCGCCCGCGCCACGCTGACGATCGACGACGACCCGGCCGCGGCGCGGCGGGCGCTGGTCCACGCCGCCGGCTGCGCGATCGCCCACGTCGGCGCGCTGCCGCCGGGGCCGCTGGCGGCGCTGGTGCTGGAGCTGGTCCGCGGGCTGGCCGGCGCGTCGCCGCGCCCGAGCGCGGCGCTCGCGGCGCTGGTGGTCGAGCGCGCCCGCGTCGCTGGCGCCGACGCCATGGTCGTCACCGCGCCGCGGCTGCCGCGGTGGTCGTCGCGGCTGCGCACCGGCACCCCCGGTGGGGCGCCCGGCGCCGCGGCGCTGTGGCCGTTCGACGGCGAGCTGGCCGCGCTACAGCTGGGTCGGCGCGCGCTGCTCAAGCGCGAGTGCTTCTCGGACGCCGCCGCCGCCGCCGATCGCGCGTGGCTCGCGGCCGCCGGGCTCGTGGTGACCGCGGTCGGCGAGGTCGCCGCCGACGGCCGCCGCGTGCTGCTGGCCGCGCGCGGCGCGATCGATCCCGCGCTGATCGCCGCCGAGCGGGCGATCCAGCGCGATCGCGACGACGCCGCGGCGCGCGCGCTGGGCGCGGCGCTCGGCTACCCGGCCTGCTGCGTCGACGCGTTCGTCGCCGCCGCCGGCCACGACGATCGCGCGCTGCTGGCCGCCCTGCCCTCACCCGCCGCGGCGCCGGCGTCGGCGCTGACCCAGTGGCTGACCCAGCCGCTGGCGCTGGTGTCCCACGTGCCGTGTGGGCTGGGCTGCGCCGCGACCCGCGATCTCGCCGCCGCGGTGCTGGCCGCGCTCGACGCGGCGACGCCCGGCTTCGCGGCGCGCTGGCGCGACCTCGCGGCGCGCGTGCAGGTGCTCGATCACCGCGGCCGCAACCTGGCGCTGGCCGGCGCCGGCGATCTCGCCGGCGGCCTGACGATCACCGCCGCCACCGCGTTCGCGGTCGCGCCCGACGACGCGCTCGGCCCGGTGGCGGTCGACGCGCCCGAGGCGATCGGCCGCACGATCACGGCGGCCGACGTGCTGGCCGCCGCCGATCACCGCGGCGACGGCTGACCGCGGGCGGCGTCGATCGCCGCGATCACCGCGCGCAGCCGGTTGACCACGAACAGGTGCTCGCCGCCGTCGCGGGTGGCGACCCGCAGCCGCACCCGGAGGCCACCGTCGAGCAGATTCCAGGTGCGCGGGGCCGGGCCGACCGCGGTGATCGCGTCGAGCGGCACCGCCCACACCTTGCTGCCGAGCGCGCGATCGACGCGGTTGGGGCAGAACCGCAGGCGCCCGCCGCGCAGCTCGAGCTTGCCGCCGGCGGCGCGGAACCGCGCGACCTTGTAGTTGGCCAGCCAGGCCGCGTCGGGCGGCGCGCCGGCGGTCGCGTCGTCGGGGATCCACCAGTCTTCGAGGCTCATCGCGGTGGCGGCAGCATATACTCGCGGCGTGCCGTCGGTCCGGATCGCGCTGGTGCTGCCCTACGGCGCCCGCTCCGACGGCTTCTTCCCCGACACCTTCGCCGGGCAGCTGGCCGCCGACGCCCGCGCCGCCGGCCACCACGCCGAGGTGGTGCGGGTCTACTACGAGGGCGATCGCGGCGCCGGCGACGCGACGATCGCCGCGCGCCTGGCGGCCTGGCTCGACGCCGGCGGCTTCGACGTGGTCGCGCTCGAGCGCGTCTTCGATCCCGCGCCGATCGCCGCGTGGAAGGCCGGCGCGCCGCACCGCCGGGTGGTGCTGGTCGTGCGCGGCGACTCGATCGAGCCGACGCCCGAGGTCGACGCGATCGTCGGCTGGCAGCGCGGCGCGACCCGCGCCGGCCACACCCGCCGCGCGGTGACCGTGTGGCAGATCGCCGACGCGTTCGCGGCGCTGATCGCCGCGCTGGCCGCCGGCGACGATCCGGCGACGGTGCCCGGCGTCGCGGCGGTGGTCGCGGGCGCGATCGCCTCCGCCTCGCCGCTGCCGCCCGAGCGCGGGCCGCGGCGCGCGCTGGCGCCGGTGCTCGATCAGGCGACGATCGCCATCGGCGCGGCCCCGGCGATCGGCCGCCGGACGGTGTTCGGCAACGCCGGCTGCCCCTACGCCGCCGATCCGCGCGCGCTGCCGCTGTACCGCGATCTGGCGTGGCCGGCCGACGTCGAGGTCGCGGAGCGCGGCTGCGCGTTCTGCAGCCTGGGCGGCGACTACGAGCGCCGCGCCGACGCCGAGGTGATCGCGTCGCTGGTCGCCCAGGCGGCGCACGTCGCCCGCCACGCGCCGGCGACCCGCGAGCTGGTGCTCGACGATCAGCACGCGCTGCGCTAC
Source organism: Myxococcales bacterium (assembly GCA_016794525.1). GTDB lineage: Bacteria > Myxococcota_A > Polyangia > Haliangiales > Haliangiaceae > UBA2376. The sequence goes on along the minus strand of JAEUJY010000021.1, from coordinate 75,307 downwards.
CTGGCCGAGCTGGTCACCGCCGCCGCCGCCGCCGGCGTGCCGCCGCTGCGCTGGCTGTTCGCGGCGCGCAGCGACACGTTCATCCGCGAGCGACCGCGGGTCGAGGCCGCGATCGCCGCCGCCGAGGCCACCGGCGCCACGATCGAGCTGTACCTCACCGGCTTCGAGGCGTGGAGCGACGCCGAGCTCGCCCGCTACAACAAGGGCGTCACGGTGGCCGAGCAGCTGGCCGCGGTGGCGGCGATGCGGTCGCTCGCCGCGCACCACCCGCGCGCGTTCGCCTTCGCCGAGGCCAGGGGCCACAGCTTGATCCTGTGGAACCCGTGGACCACGCCCCGCGACCTGGCCGACTCGATCGAGGTGATCCGCGCGCACCGGCTGACCGCGCTGTTCACCGAGCTCGGCCGCAATCGCCTGCGCCTCTACCCCGACCTGCCGATCTACTACGCGGCCGCGCGCGACGGCGCGCTGCTCGACGCCTGGCCCGACGGCGACGACGGCGCCGGCCGCGGCAAGGGCTACCACGCCGAGCGGCCGTGGCGGTTCCTCGACGCGCGCACCGCGCTGGCGTGGCGGCTGGCCACCGGGCTGCGCGCGCGGCTCGGCCGCCAGACCGAGGTCGAGCAGCTCGCGGCGAGCGCGGCGTACGCCGAGGCGTGGACCGGCGGCGACGCCGACGTCGCCGGCGCTGCCGACGCGGTGCTGGCGGCGATCGACGCGCTGGCCGCGCGGCTGATCGCGCTGGCCCGTCGCACCGGCGCGCCGCGCCGCGGCCACCAGGTGCGCGCGCAGGTCGGCGACCTCGCAGCGGCCATCGCCGCGACCACGCCGCCCACGGCGCTGGTCCTCGACGGCACCATCGACAGGTCCCGCGTGAAGGTCGCCGCGATGCGGGCCACCCGTGGGGTCGGCGTCGTGTTCGCCGCCGCGGCCTTCGCCGATCCCGCCATCGCCCGCGCGCTCGCGGCCGCCGGCCTCACCGCCGCCAGCCTCCGGCCCGGCGACGATCCCGCCGCCGACGCCGCCGGCATCGCCGCGCTGGCCGCCGCCGGCGTGCGCGCGCTCGAGCTGCGGGTGCCGCTGACCGCCGCGACGCTCGCCGACCCGACCGCGCCGCTGGCCCGCGCCCGCGCGCTGCCGATCACCCAGCTGCGGGTCGAGGTGCCGCTCGATCGGCTCGGGCTCGGCAACGCCGCCGCCGCGCTGGCCGCGCTCGACGCCATCGTCGCCGCCGCGATCCGCGACGACCTCGCGCTCGAGGCCTCGCCGCTGCCCGCCGGCGACCAGCTCGCGACCTGGATGCCCGTGGTACCGTCGACGCCACCGTGACGGCGCGCTCTCGCCCCGGCTTGCCCCTCGCGCGCATCGACGCCATCGACGACGTGCTCGGGCGCCCGCCGCCGCCGCCGCCGCCCGCGCCCGCGCCGCGCCGCGCCGCCGCGCCCGAGGAGCTGGCCGATCCCGATCAGGTGCTGCGCGACTACGTGCTGGCGCCGTACCCGCCGCTCGGGCCGATCGCCGGCGGCCTGGCCGCGGTCAACGTGCTGATCGAGTCGTTCGCGATCGCCGGCGTCGAGGCCGCGGGCGCCGCGGTGCTGGCGCGGCTGCGCGCGCAGCTCGGCCCGGGCCGCGTGGTCTGGGGCGTCAAGCTGAACTCCAGGGGGCTCGTCGCCGAGCCCCCCTCGATCCCGGCGGAGCCGGGTTCGAGCCTCCCCCCGCGACGCGAGACGGGCCGCGGGCCGGCGCTCAGCTGGGAACTCTACGTCTACGACCCCGGCGGCGAGCGGCCCGAGGCGCGCCCGGCGACGGTGCTGGCGACGCTGGCCGACGTGATCGCCGTGCCGACGCTGCCGACCGCGCCGGTGCCGCACCACATGTGGAGCCTCGAGCTCGACGCGGCGACGCTGGCCACCGGCGCCGGCGCGCGGCTCACCTACTACACCAGCGGCGCCGACACCCCGGGCGCCAGCCGCAGCTACGCGCTCGCCGACGGCCAGCTCGCGCTCGCCAACCTGTACACGTTCCACGATCCGCGCCGCGAGCCGCACGCGATCCTCGCGCGGCTGCGCGCCTGCGTGCACCTCGCCGGGGCGCCGCGCGGCGCCGCGGCGGTGATCGCGCCCGGCCTGCACCGCTGCCGCCGGCTGTGCGTCGCCAACAAGCGCCACGCCGACGGCCTGTACTTCGCCGGCGTCGACAGCGATCGCACGATCGCGTTCCTGCGCGAGCACGCGTGGCCCGCGCCGCTGGTCGACTACCTCGCCGCGCGCCGCGATCGCCTGCGCCACCTGGCGTGGGACCTCGCGCTCGACGCCGCCCGCGGCGCCGACGGCGCGCCCCACATCCTGCGGACGGCGATCCATGCCAGCGCGTGACCCGCTGCGCGTCGTGCGCCCGGACGCCGGCGCCAACCCGCGCCGGCCCGGCCGCGAGCTCCTGCTGACGTTCGCGTTCCGCTGCAACTTCGCGTGCCGGTTCTGTTACGTCGAGGACGGCCTCGGCGGGCGGTTCCGCGGCGTCGCGCTCGACGAGGCAGCGCGGCTCCTGGCCGATCCGACGCTGACCGCCGGCGTCACCCGGATCGTGCTGTCGGGCGGCGAGGTCACGCTCGACAAGGACCTGCCGGCCTACGTCGCGCTGGCCCGGGCGGTGCCGTCGGTCGAGCACGTGCGCATCCAGACCAACGCCAGCCGGCTGGGCGACGCCGCGCTCGTCGCCAGCCTGCGCGCCGCCGGCGTCGACGAGTTCTTCGTCTCGCTGCACGGCGCCGACGCCGCGACCTGCGACGCGATCACCGCCGTGCCCGGCAGCTTCGCGGCGATCATGGCCGGGCTCGATCAGCTCGCCGCCGCCGGCGCGACCGTCGTCACCAACACGGTGGTGTGCGCCGCCAACGTCGCGTCGCTGCCGGCGATCGTCGCGCTGGCCCACGCCCGGGGGGCGCGCGCCGCCGAGCTGTGGGGCTACGTGCCGCGGGTCGACGTCACCGACGCGCGCGATCAACTGGTGCGGGTGACCGACGCAGCGCCCCACGTGCGCCAGGCGGTGCTCGACGGCCTGGCGCGCGGCCTGGCGATGACGGTGAAGTACTTCCCGCGCTGCCTGCTGGGCGACGTCGCCCACGTCCACTCCGACGCGCAGCCGCGGCTGGTGATCGACGACGCGTTCTGGCAGGACTACCCGACCTACGGCTGCCTGTACGAGGGCGTGTGCGCCGCGGCCAACGTCGACGACGGTTGCAGCGGCCTGGCCGACGCCTACGTGCGCCGGTTCGGCTGGGAGGAGGACGCGCTCACGCCGGCGATCGAGGCCGACGTCGCGGCGCCGCCGCCGATCGCGCGCTACCACGACTGGGACGATCGCCCGTCGCCAGCGGCCGCGCCGCCGCCGATCGATCTGGCCCCGCTGCGGCTGCCGATCGGCGCCGCGCTGGCCGAGCACCGCCTGGTCGCCGCCGCCCGCGACGGCGCCGCGGTGCGGCTGCAGTTCGTCGGCGCCGCCGGCGCGGTCGCGATCGATCTGCACCCGCGCGATCCGGCGCGACCGTGCTTCGCGCGCACCGCGAGCCTCGACCTCACCCACCCGCCGCTCGCCGACGCCGCGGTGATCGCCGCGCGGCCGCTGTTCGCCGCGATCGCCGCGCACCTGGCCGCCCGCGACGACGGCGACCTCGCCGCCGCGCTGGCCGCGCCGCCGACGCCCGTGGTCGACGCAGCGCCGCTGTGGCCGGCGGCGTGGCCGGCGGTCGCCGATCCGAGCGTCGCCGCGGTGCTGGCGGCTGCCGCCGCGCTGGCCGCCCGCGGCCTGCTCGATCCCGCGGTCGTCGAGCCGAGCGTCGCGCTCGGCGCCGCCGACGCCCCGCGCCTGCTGATCAACCCGGCGGTCCCGGGGCCCGGCCGCGATCGCGCCGCGATCGCCGCGCAGCTCCTGGCCGCCGCCGGCGCGCCGCCGGCGATGATCGCCGCGGCTCAGGCCTGGCTCGCCGAGCCGGCCCGCACCGCGCTGCTCGGCGTCGCCGCCGCCGGCGGCCCCGCGCGCAGCAAGCTGTACCTCGCCACGCCGCGCGCCGCCGATCGCGCCGCCGCCGCCGCGCTGCTCGGCGGGCCCGGCCCCGCCGCCGACGTCACCCAGCTCGCGATCGACGCCGTCGGCGCGCGCGTCGTCGCCTACAAGCACTACGCGCCGCTGACCGCCGCCGCCGCCCGCGCCACCCACGCCGGCGCGCTGACCGCGCTGCTCGCCGACCGCGGCCTCCTGCTCGGCGAGCTGCCGCTGCTCGGCTGCACCCGGCTCGCGCCCGACGGCGCCGCGCTCGATCGCGCGCTGCACGTCGACGTCCGCCGCTTCGCGCAGCTCGGGCTGGGCGCCGCGTGGGCCGAGGCCACCGGCGACGCGCGCGCCGCCGCGCGGATCGCGGCCAGCGGTCGCGCCACCCGCGTCCTGTCCGAGACCCTCGGCGCCGCGACCGGCCGCCACGTCTACCTGGGCGGCGCGCGATGATCGCCGCCGGCTTCCTGGCGCTGCCCGCCGTCGACGATCCGCTCGCCGCGACGCTGCGCACCCAGGTCCGCGCGGTCGCGGCCCGGGCGCTGCTCGGCTTCGACGCCCGCCGCCTGCCCGCCCCGCTGGCCGCCGCGTTCGCCGGCCACCAGGCCCGGCTGCGCCGCGATCGCGCCGCGGCGCTGGCGCTGTGCGCCGATCTCGACGTGCTGATCGGCGCGCTGGTGCTGGCGTCGCCGCCCCACGCCGCCGCCGCCGCGCGCGGGCTGATCGCGCGGCTCGACCGCGGCCAGCCCTACGACGACGGCGTGCCGATCACCCCGAGCCTGCCCGACCTGACGCTGGCCCGCGTCGATCGCAACCCGATCGCCGACCTCGAGGCCCACCCCGACAAGCACGGCAACGCGCTCGACCTCGGCGGCCACGCGCCCGCCGCCTGGGCCGCGGCGCTGACCGACGCGCTGGCCGCGATCACCGCCGCGCTGCCGGCGCTGGCCGGCGAGCTGGCGATCACCCTCGAGCGCGTCGTCCCGGTCGGCTTCGATCGCGAGCGCCACCTGTCGTGCTCGTACCGCGAGGCGCCGGGGCTGGTGTACCTGTCGCTCCACCCCGATCCGCTGACGCTGGCCGAGGCGATCGTCCACGAGACCCAGCACGGCAAGCTCAACCTGCTGTCGTGGCTCGACCCGATCCTCGCCAACGATCCCGCCGAGCGCGTGCCGTCGCCGGCGCGCCCCGACCTGCGCCCGCTGTTCGGCGTGCTGCTGGCCGCCCACGCGTTCATCCCGGTCGCGGCGCTGCACCACCAGCTGGCCGCGCTGCACCACCCGCTGGCCGCGACGCCGAGCTTCGATCGTCGCCGCCGCCAGGTGCTCGACGGCAACGCCGCGGCGCTGGCCACGCTGGCCAGCCACGCCCACCCCACCGCGGTGGGCGCCAAGGTGATCGCCGCGCTGGTCGACCTGCACGCCCAGCTGGCGTGAAGCGCCGTCGACCGACATGCGCAGTTGTCCTGGCGACGGCCCGAGGCGATACTGCGATCGTGGCCTCCGATCCTCGCGACAGCGGGCTGACCCCGACCGACGTCAAGTCGGTCGCGGCGCCGGGCCGCCGCGGCGAGGTGTCGAGCGACGCCAAGATCACCGCGCGCATCTCGCGCCCCGACAGCGACGAGACGCCGCCGCCGCTGCCGCCGTCGCCGGCCGCCGAGTCGGCCGCGCGCTGGCTGGCCCGCACCCACGCCGGCGCGGTGCCCGAGATCACCCCGCGCCCGACGCCGCGCCCCGAGCTACCGCCACCCGCGGCGCCACAGGCCGCCCCGCCGTGGGTCATCCCGGCGCTCCTCGCCGTCACCATGCTGGTGGTCGGCATCATCATCGGCGCGCTCTTGTTCGGCCACCGCGGCAAGACCTGCCCGCCCACGCCCACCGCGCCGGCCCACGGCTAGCGCGCCGGCGCGCCGCTCACGGCGCCCAGGGATCGACCTCGCCGACCAGCGTCAGCCGGGCGGCGGTGTCGACCGCGCTCCACACCGCGACCGTGCGCCGGTCGGCGTAGGCCAGCTCGATCACCACCTCGCGCCAGCCGTCGCCGTCGACGTCGAGCACGCCGAGCACGTCGAGCGACACCGCCAGCCCCTCGCCGGGCACCGGACCGGTCGCCAGCGCGAACGTCGGCGTGCAGGTGGCCAGCTGGGTGTCGGCCGCCACCGACACCTCCTCGGCCGGCGCCCGCATCGCGTCGACGAACGCCGCCCGCGGGAACCGCTCGGGCGCGCCGTCGCCGTCGACGTCGATCGCCAGATCGGCGCCGGCCGCGCACACGCCGCCCACCACCACCGTCGGCGGCTCGGCCTCGTCGTCGAGGAGCCCGCCGGCCGCGCCCAGCGGGGCCACCGCCAGGCCGCAGCCGCGGCGCGCCCGCACGCAGGCCTCGTCGAGGGCGCCCTCGCGGCTGCCACCCCGCGTGCACGGTGGCGCGCCGGTGTACGAGCCGACCGCCGCCAGCACCGCGCCCTCGGCCGCGCCCACCACCGCGAACCGCCCGGCCCGCGCGCCGTCGATGGCGACCACCGTGAACTGCGCCGCCTGACCCCGGGCCAGCGCCGCCTCGAGCTCGTCGCGATCGTTGGTCCACGACACGCCGCGCATGGCCAGCGGCGCCAGCGCCGGGCGGCCGCCGAGCGCGTCGGGGCACATCTCGGCGACCATCGCGCCGCGGCCGGCGCTGGCCGCCGGGCGGTGGGTCGTGGTCTGGGCCGGTGTCGGCTCGAGCCCCGGCGGTTGGGGCACGGCGGCGGGACGACACGCCGCGGCGAGGACGTAGGCAACGCTGGCGAGGGGGGCCGGGTCCAACCGCATCGCATGGAACCTACTCTGTTTCAGGGAGCCGGGCGCACGCCCCCCCTCGATCCCGGCGAGGACGCTTGTCGCCCGGGTCGTTTGACGGCCCCCGCCTCCGCCGCTATCGTGCGCCCGCCTTACCGCCCTGATTCCCTCGTGATTTCCGCGTCTCATCGCGTCTTGTCGCACCGGCACCCGCCGGCGCCGGGAGCTCTCTCGATGTTCGCACGCTCGCCTCGCCTCGCCTCGATCCTCGCCGCCCCGGCGTTCACGGTCGCGCTCACCGTCGTGTCTGCCTCGACCGCCCTCGCGCAGCCCAGCCCGATGCCGAGCGGCGGCCCGCCCGCCGGCGAGGAGGAGCCCAAGCCCCAGGGCGTCGCCGAGGCCGCGCCCAAGGCCGCGACGCTGATGGCCACCACCCCGGCCGTGCCGGCCCGCCGCGACACCCGCAAGAAGTACGACGTGGTCCGGCTCGACGGCTACCTCCGCGGCCGCGGCGACTGGTTCAAGAACTTCAACCTGGGCTTCGCCGACGACGCCGCGTTCGGCGGCGCGCCGTTCGCCCAGCCGCTGACCTGCCGCGCCACGCCGGCCACCGCCGTCACCGGCTGCGACGACACGATCACCTCGTCGAACCTGCGGCTGCGCCTCGAGCCGCGCTTCGAGCTGACCAACACGATGGCGGTCCACACGCAGATCGATCTGCTCGACAACATCGTCATGGGCAGCACCCCCGACGGCAGCGCGCCGTTCGGCGCGTTCGGCGGCGGCGGCACGGTGCCGCCGCTGGCCGGCGGCAACAGCGATCGCAACTCGATCGTCGTGCGCCGCGCCTGGGGCGAGGTCGCCACCGCGCTGGCGCTGATCAAGTTCGGCCGCATGCCCGACCACTTCGGCCTCGGCATCGTCGCCAACAGCGGCCGCCGCGCCGACACCGACTACGCCACCTGGGAGACGCTGTGGATGCCGGGCGCCGAGGCCAACGTCGGCGGCGCCAACGACACGTCGATGGACCTCGACGCCGACTACGGCGACTCGGTGGACCGGCTGATGATCTCGGCCGAGATCCCCGGCACCGCGCTGCGCGCCGCCGCCGCCTACGACTACCCGTCGACCGGCCTCACCACCGGCCAGACCGACGCCGCGGTCGGCGCCAGCCAGCCGTGGGACCTCGACGACGTCGACGACGTCAGCCAGTGGATGCTGGCGGTCGCCAAGATGGACGCGCCGGCCGACTTCAAGGAGCAGATGGATCGCGGCGACCTGGCGCTCAACTTCGCCGGCCGCCTCACCTACCGCTCGCAGGGCCTCGACTACGACGCCAGCGGCGTCACGACCGGCGGCGCCGCCGACCCCGACGGGTTCGTGCAGCGCGGCGTGTCGCAGTACATCGGCGACGCCTGGGTCAAGCTCGGCTACAAGAAGGTGCTGTTCGAGGCCGAGGTCGCCGGCGCCGTCGGCTCGGTCGACACGGTCTCGGACATCGTGCCCAGCGCCGACGGCGGCGCGCACCAGGTCGACATCCGCACGCTCGGCGCGGTGGCCCGGGTGACCACCACCGCGTTCGACGACAAGCTCGGCTACGGCCTCGAGCTGGGCCTGGCCACCGGCGACGACGCCGACAACGCGGTCGAGGGCCGCACCCACCTGCGCAACGCGTCGTTCACGCCGGCCACCAACGACCACTCGATGAGCCGGTTCGTGTTCGACCCCGACTACAAGGTCGACCTGATCCTGTTCCGCGAGCTGATCGGCGCGGTGTCCAACGCGTTCTACGTGCGGCCGCGGATGTCGTACAAGCTGACCAAGGCGATCACGTTCCGCGCGCAGAACGTCACCAGCGCGGCGATGAAGACGGTCTCGACGCCGGGCAACGACACGTTCTGGGGCACCGAGTTCGACGGCGATCTCGGCTACGACAGCGGCGGCTTCCACATGGGCCTGGCGTACGGCGTGCTGTTCCCGCTCGCCGCGATGGACCACCCGGACTCCGAGGCGAACGACCCCAACCCCGAGTTCCCGTTCGGCACCAACAGCCAGAACGCCGGCGTCTCGGGCAACGCCCACACCTTCCAGTTCCGGCTCGGCATCGAGTTCTGAGAGAGAGGGGCTTCGAAGCGCCCCTCTCCCAGCATGCGCCGGGGCCCACCCGAAACCGCCCGGATGACAGGGGCGTGTCGTAGGGATGGACGACGATGAAGAGCAAGAGCAAGGGGCCGCGGACGATCTACCGCTGCGGCGGGTGCGGGCACGTCGAGAGCCGCTGGCTCGGGCGGTGCCCGGCGTGCCAGGAGTTCGGCTCGCTGATCGAGGAGGTCGCCGGCGGTGAGCCGCCGCGGGCCGGGTCGGCCTTGGTCGCCGACGGCGCCGCGCCGGTGGCGGTCACCGAGGTGGCCGAGCTCGACGCGCGCCACCGGGTCGCGACCGGCCTGGCCGAGCTCGATCGCGTGCTGGGCGGCGGGCTGGTGCCGGGCGCGGTCGTGCTGTTCGGCGGCGACCCCGGCATCGGCAAGTCGACGTTGCTGCTGCAGGTGCTCGGCGCGATCGCGCAGCACCGACCGGTCCTGTACGCCACCGGCGAGGAGTCGGTGGCGCAGACCGCGCTGCGGGCTCGCCGCATCGGCGCCGCCAGCGCCGGCCTCAGGCTGGTCGCCGAGACCGACATCGACGTGATCGTCGGCCACGCCAAGGCCGCGCCGCCGGCGGTGCTCGCCGTCGACTCGATCCAGACCGTCTACACCAGCCAGCTCGACTCGATCCCCGGCGCGGTGGCGCAGGTGCGCGAGTGCGCGGCGCGGCTGGTGCGCTACGCCAAGACCACCGGCATCCCGACGATCGCCGTCGGTCACGTCACCAAGGACGGCACGATCGCCGGGCCCAAGACGCTCGAGCACCTGGTCGACGTCGTGCTCCACGTCGAGGGCGACGGCGCCGGCGCCTACCGCATCGTCCGCGCCCACAAGAACCGCTTCGGCTCGACGCAGGAGCTCGGCGTCTTCGAGATGCGGGCCGGCGGCCTGGTCGAGGTCCCCAACCCCTCGGCGCTCTTGCTCGCCGAGCGACCGCGCGGCGCCCCCGGCTCGGTGGTGGTGGCGTCGGCCGACGGCCACCGACCGCTCTTGGTCGAGGTGCAGGCGCTGGTGGCGCCCGCCACCGCCGGCGTCGGCCGCCGCACCGTCGCCGGCGTCGACGCCAACCGGGTGGCGCTGCTGCTCGCGGTGCTGCAGCAGCGGGTCGGCTACGACATCCTCGGCCAGGACGTCTTCGTCAACATCGCCGGCGGGCTGCGCCTGGCCGAGCCGGCGATCGATCTCGGCATCGCCTGCGCGCTGGCGTCGTCGCAGCGCGGCCGCGCGATCGACGAGCACACCGTCGTGTTCGGCGAGGTCGGCCTGGCCGGCGAGGTGCGCGCGGTGCCGATGGCCGAGCTGCGGCTGGCCGAGGCCAAGAAGCTCGGCTTCTCGCGCTGCATCCTGCCGGCGCAGAACCGGGCGCGGCTCGAGGACGATCTCGGCCTCGAGCTGGTCGCCGTCGATCGCCTGGCCGCCGCGCTGAACGCGCTGTAGGTCGCGTCGGAACGCCGGAGCGTTCCGACGTCGACCTGCCCCGTGCCCGTGCCCGATCTCGTCTCGTTACCGGATCAACCCGCACACGCGATCGCGGCCCGCTGCACCGTCGGCCACAGCGCCACCCCGCACGTGCGGTGCCCCAGGCGATCGCTGATCGCCACCGTGCGCACCTGCCGAAACCCGGCGATCACGTCGGCCCTCACCAGCACCGCCTCGAAGCCGTCGAGGTCGCGGCGCAGGCTGGCCTCGTCCTCGGTGAACGCCACCAGCACCAGCGCGGCGTCGTGGATCTTCGGCTCGGCCGACATCTTCTGCAGATCGGCGACCAGGTTGCGGCGCCACTGCGCGCCGTAGCGGCCGTCGCGCGCGCCGCCGGGACGCCACTGCCGCGCCACCTTGAGCTCGAGCCACAGCGCCTGCTCGGGCAGGCACAGCCCCGGCAGCGGCTCGCCGCGCGACAGCGGCGCGCCGGCCGGCGACACCACCAGATCGCAGCGCGCGCGGTGGCTGAGCTTCTTGCCCGCGGTCGACGGGTAGTGGACCTCGCGCGCGACCTCGTGATCGCGGGCCAGCGCCGCCGCCAGCGCCTGCTGCAGCGCGCGCTCGTCCCAGGCGTCGAGCCCGTGCGGCGCCTGCTCGAGCGCGAGCCCGGCCTCGAGATCGGCGACGCCGCGGGCCAGGTGATCGGCCAGCTCGCCGAGGTACCAGGCCCAGCTCACGGCGCGGCTCCCGCCGCCGCGACGAGCGGGCACATCGCCAGCGGGAACGTGCGCGCGCCGAGCTTGCCGAACGCGCACGCGACCGTGTCGCCGACGACCTCGACCACGACCCCGGCGCCGTAGCGCGGGTGGCGCACCGCCTGTCCCGCGTGCCACGGCGCGGCCGGCTCGGCGGCAGGCGCGGGGGTGGGCGCCGCGTCGACCGACGCGGCGATGCTCGTCGGCGCCGGCGCCGGTGCGGGCACCGCCGGCGCCGTCGCGTCGTGCCACGCCACCACCGTCGCCGGCAACAGGTACAGCAGCGGGCTGGGCGCGCCGAGCGCGCCGAACTGGTGCGGGCACGCGACGTACGAGATCTCGACCTCGTCCTTGGCCCGGGTGATGCCCACGAACAGCAGCCGGCGCTCCTCGGGCTCGTCCTCGACCATGTCGCGCACCACCAGCGGCACCACGCCGAGGTTGGCGCCGGCGATGAAGACGTGGCGGAACTCGAGGCCCTTGGCCGCGTGCAGCGTCAGCACGCGCACCGCGTCGGCGGGCGCCGGCGCGGCGACGATCCCCGCCGCGCCATCGTCGACCGCGCACGGCACGCCCGCCGCCGCCAGCGCCTCGGCCGCCGCCGCGACCTGGGCCCGCAGCCGGCACAGCACCGCCACCTCGGCGCGCGGCACGCCGTCGGCGTGGAGCGCGGCCAGGCGCGCCGCCAGGTACGTCGCCTCGGCGACCGGATCGTGGTGGCGACGCACCACGATCGGCGCCCCCGGCGGGCGCACCGCGCGCAGCGCGCCGTCGCTCATCGGCTGCGCGCCCAGCACCGCGCGCGCGCCGTCGAGGATCGTCGCCGTGCTGCGGTAGCTCGCCGGCAGCTCGTGGATCACGCAGCCCAGCGCGGTCGCCGCGCGCGCGAAGCCATCGGCCACGCCGCCGCGCCAGCCGTAGATCGCCTGCCGCGGATCGCCGACGCCGAACACCCCGCCGTCGGGCGCGCGCAGCCGGCGCACCAGCTCGAGCTCGCGCGGCTCGCAGTCCTGCAGCTCGTCGATCAAGATCCACCGCGGCCGCCGCACGTCCGCCGTCGCCAGGAGCGCGCACGCGTGGTCGATCAGATCGTCGAAGTCCATCGCGTTGCGCGCGCGCTTGGCCTCGCCGACCAGCGCCGCCAGCCGCGCCAGGTCGCCGCTGCCGCCACCCGGCCCCAGCGCCTTCAGCTTCTCGCGCAGCCGGCGCCGCTGCCCGACCCGCAGCTTGTGGGTCGCGATCAGCTCGTCGAGCAGCGCGGCCACGCCGTCCTCGTCGAGCACCGCGACGTCGGGGCGGTAGCCGAGCTCGGCCACCGGCAGCACCCGCTGCAGCATCGCCAGCGCCACCGCGTGGAACGTGCCGATCAGCCAGCGCTCGGCCGGCGTCGTCGAGCGCCCGAGCAGCTCGTCGAGCCGCGCCCGCAGCTCGTCGGCCGCCTTGGTCGTGAACGTGACGATCGCCAGCTCGGCGAGCGGCACGCCGAGGGCGACGTGCAGGTACGCCGCCTTGTGGACGAGCACGGTGGTCTTGCCGCTGCCGACCGCCGCGCGCACCAGCGCCGCGCGATCGTCGGCCAGCACCGCCGCCTGCTGCATCGGATCGAGCGCCGCCAGCCGCGCGTGCAGCCGCGGGCTCACCGCCGCCACCGCCGCCAGCCGCGCGGCGATCGCCGCCGGATCGACCACCGCCGCCGGCAGCGCGACCTCGACCGCGCGCGCGATCGGCGCAGCCATCGGCGCGGCCGCCGATCCCTCGGGGCGCCGCCGCTCGGCCCGGGCCTCGCGCTGCAGCCGCTGCCACGTCGGCGCGGTCACGGCTGGGGCTCCGGCCGCGGCCCGGCCTCCTCGAGCACGTAGCCGCTGGCGAGCTTGGCGCTGGCCGCGCGCTCGGTGTCGGCGCGATCGCCGATCAGATCGTCGTGGCGCCGCTGCAGCTTGCCGGTGATCGCGTGCCCGCGATCGCGCGCCGCCGCGTCGACCTCGATCGCGATCGCGCCGTCGGCCGGCACCTCCACCTCGCGGGCGATCGCCTGCCACAGCCGGCGCTGCGCGGCGTCGGCGCCCAGCCAGCCGGCCAGCCCCGGGCTCGCCACCCGCAGGACCAGCCGCGCGCCGCGGCGCTCGGCCGGTCCGAGCCGCGTCAGCAGCTCGGCGCCCTCGACCTGCGCCGTCCGCAGCCGCGCGCACAGCTCGTCCCAGCGCGCGTCGACCTCGCGCCACGGGATCCGCGGCACCACCAGCCGCAGCACCGGCGCCAGCGGCGGCGACGCCTCGCCGGACGCCGCGCCGCGCACCTCGACCGGCGGCGGCACCGCCTCGCGCAGCCGGCGCAGCGCCCAGCCCACCAGCGTCGGATCGCGGGCCCAGCTGCCGACGCACGCCGGGCAGCCGCGCTGGCAGCGACAGCGCTCGACCAGCCCGAGCGCCGCGGCCAGCACGTCGTCGAGCCGCTCGTACGCCTTGGCCGCGTAGCCCAGCCCGCCCGGGTGGCTGTCGTAGCAGACCAGCGCGGTCGCGGTGCGGCCGGTCTGCTCGTCGGCGACGTGGAAGCTGGTCGCGCACAGGTCCGAGCGCTCGGCCATCGTGTGCAGGCGCGCGCAGGCCCCGACCGCGTGGACCATGCCGGCCAGCGCGTCCTCGCGCTCGCCGCCCAGCACCGCCAGCACCGCCTCGGGCACCGTGATCCACACCGCCTCGGTCTCCAGCACCAGGCGCAGGTGCTCGTGCAGCGCCTCGTAGCCGAGGTTCTGGTGGTTGTGGAACTCGAGCATCTTGTAGCCGACGACGACGTCGTCGACGCGCACGTCGCCGAACGCCGCCTCGGTCAGCCCGAACGCCCGCTGCTCCTGGGTGAGCAGCACGTCGATCGCGGTGCGCACGTCGGGCTGGGTGTAGAAGTTCTGCTCGACCTCGCCCACCGTCGCCACGTGCTGCACCAGATCGAGCGCCTCGACCTGGTACTGCACGCCGTCGTGCAGGTAGATCGCGCGGGTGTGGGCCTCGCGGTAGACCTGCGGCCGGCTCATCTCGGTGAGGGTCGTGCCGGTCGCGCGGTTGACCACCTTGAAGCGATCGTTGTGCAGGTTGCGCAGGCTGACCTCGCCGGCCGGGAACAGCCCGCCGGTCCAGTGCCAGCTGCCCAGCGCCTCGCGCACCTCGCCGGCGCGGGCCAGCACGACGACGATCTCGCCGAGGTCGGGGAACACCGCGGCGTCGTCGAGCGACAGCGGCAGCTCGGCCGCGGCGGCGCGCACGTGGGCCAGCTGGATCGCCAGGTTGTCGCGATCGACCACCGCGTGCTCGGCGGCCTGCCCGACCAGCCAGTCGGGGTTCTCGCCGATGAACTGATCGGTCGGCGACACCGCCAGGACGACGATCGCGTGGGCCACCTCGTTGCGCCGCCCGGCGCGCCCGAGCTGCTGCCAGAAGCTCGCGCGCGTGCCGGGGAAGCCGCCCTGCACCACCACCTGCAGCGCGCCGATGTCGATGCCCAGCTCGAGCGCGTTGGTCGACACCACGCCGACCAGGCTGCCGTCGACCAGCGCCCGCTCGACGCCGCGCCGCTCCTCCGGCGTGTAGCCGCCGCGGTAGCCCGCCAGGAGGTAACCCTCGTCGTGGCCGGCCACGTCGCGCAGCCGATCGCGCGACTCCTTCAGCACGATCTCGGTCTCCTTGCGGCTGCGACAGAACGCGATCGTGCGGTGGCGCGCGGCGATCAGGTGCGGCAGCAACGTCGCCAGCTCGGCGGTCACCGGCTGCCGGGTGTCGCGCTCGGTCAGCGGCGGCTGCCAGAAGTGCACCACCTTGCCCGCCGACGGCGAGCCGTCGCGATCGACCAGCCGGAACGGCCGGTGGCACAGCGCCTCGGCGTGCTCGCGGGCGTTGGCGATCGTCGCCGAGCTGCACAGGAACTGCGGCCGGCTGCCGTGGTGCGCGCACACCCGCAACAGCCGCCGCATCAGGTTGGCGAAGTGCGCGCCGAACGCGCCGCGGTAGGTGTGCAGCTCGTCGATCACCACGTAGCGCACGTTGCGGAACACGTGGGCGAAGCCGCGCCGCCCGTGGCTGGGCAAGAGCGCGCTGTGCAGCATGTCGGGGTTGGTCAAGACCAGGTTCGCGCGATCGCGGACCTTGGTCCGCTCGGCCGGCGGCGTGTCGCCGTCGTACACGCCCGCCATGATCCGCGGCGCCGGCACGTCGGTGCGCGTCGCCAGGTGATCGACCAGCCCCAGCACGCCGCGCAGCTGATCCTGGGTCAGCGCCTTGGTCGGGAACAGCAGCAGCGTGCGCGCCGACGGATCCTCCAGCGTCGCCTGGATCACCGGCAGAAAGTACGACAGCGACTTGCCGCTCGCCGTGCCGGTCGTGACCACCACGCTCTCCCCCCCGCGCGCCGCGTCGAACGCCTCCACCTGATGGCTGTACAGCCGCTCGATCCCGCGCGCCGCCAGCGTCTCGCGCAGCGCCGAGTGCAGCCCCTCGGGCAGCGGCGCGTACACCGCCTCGCGCGGCGGGATCGACCGCGTGGCGATCACGCGGCCCGGGAAGCGAGACAGGTCGAGCGAGGGGGCGTCCATCGAGCAGCTCCTGGGCGAGGGGGGCTGCTCATCGTATCAGTGACTGAACACTGGTCCAGTATTCACACTCGCCATTTCGGGCAGTTCGGGCCCTGGTTTCCGGGCGACCTCCCACGTGGGAGATCCGGGCGACGTCCCACGTGGGAGATCCTGGCGCCATCCCACGTGGGCGATCCTTGGGGGGAGCTCCGGGCGACTTCCCACGTGGGAGTTCCGGGCGACGTCCCACGTGGGAGATCCGGGCGCCGTCCCACGTGGGCGATCCGAACGACGTCCCACGTGGGAGCTCCGGGCGCCGTCCCACGTGGGAGATCCGGGCGACGTCCCACGCGGGAAGCCTGCCGACGTCCCACGGGGGAGCGCCTGCGGCGCCATCCCACGAGGGAGAGCCTGCCGACGTCCCACGTGGGAGACGTCCTACGTGGGGAGCCCCACCTCCCCCGCCGCTCCCCTACTTGCTCTTCGGCTTCTTCGGGGACTTCTTCGGCGTCGCCTTCGGCGGCGCGGTCACCGGCGTGCCGCCCAGCGCGATGACCTCGCCCTCGACGTTCTTCTGCGCCTCGGCGTCCTTGCCCTTGTTGAGCTCGAGGAACGTGTTGAAGGCCTCCACCGCCTTCTCGTCCTCGTGGTTCAGCTTGTACATGTAGCCGAGGTCGTACCAGGCGTCGGCGTGATCGGGCGCCAGGCCCACGGCCTTCTCGTACATCGGGATGGCCTTCTCGACCTCTTCTTGCCGGCGGAACACCACCGCCGCGTTGAAGTAGTACTCGGCGACGTCGGGCTTGAGCTCGATCGCCTTCGCGAACGACGCCGCGGCCGCGTCGAGCTGGTTGGCGGCGCGCTGCGCGACGCCGAGGTTGTTGACGTAGCTGTGCTCGCCCGGCGCCAGCTTGACCGCCCACTCGAGCGCCTTGAGCGCGCCTTCGGCGTCGCCCTTCTTGCGCTTGATCACGCCGATGTTCGAGAACACGTCGGCCTGCTTGGGGTCGAGCTTGCACGACGTCTGCAGCGCCGCGAGCGCGTCGTCGAGCCGATCGACCCGGTAGTACGCCATGCCCAGGTTCGACCACACCGTCGCGTCCTTGGTCAGGATCTGCGTCGCGTGCTCGTAGGCGTCGACCGCCTGCGGGAACATCTTCTTCTTCTTGTACAGGTGGCCGAGCGAGGCCCACGCCATGCCGTGCCTGGGATCGGCGGCGACCGTCTTCTCGAACGCGGCGATCGCCTCGTCGTCCTTGCCCTGGTTCTTCCAGCTGATGCCCTGTTTGTAGAGCGCGCCGGCGTCGTCCGCCGCGGCGGGCGCGGCGGCCAGGGCGACGGCGACGAGGCTGGCGCCGAGGACAGCGCGGAGCGAGCGGAGCGAGACGATGGGACGCATGGGGCGAGCCTCCTGGCCGGTGAGCCTACCATCGCCAGTGGCGCCGAGCCCCGCCGCGGTTACGACGCGGCGGCGGGCGCCGGCAGCGCGGCCGGCTCGTCGGTCGCGGTGGTCGCGCGCGCGGCCTCGGACAGCCCGTCGGACAGATCGGCGAGCACCGCCACCGCGGTGCGCGCGTCGGCGGCCTCGCGGGCGGCGGCCGAGGCGTCGGCGTGGGCGCACGCCAGCCGGAACGTCTCGAGGGTCGCGACGCAGTGGTGCATGCGGGCGACGATGCGCTCGCGCGACGCCGCCACCGACGCGGCGTAGCGCTGCTGATCGGCCAGCGCCGCGCGGGCGTCCTTGAACTGCGCCGCCGCGATCGCGTCGGTGCACGCCGCGATGCGCAGGTCGAGCTCGGCGATCCGCGCGTCGATGCTGGCGGCGTCGATCGCCGGCGCGGTCGAGGCCTTGGCCGCCACCGCGAACAGGGTCGTCAGGCCGCCGGCCACCAGCGCGCGATCGTCGGCGCGCATCGTCTGGGTGTCGTGCCAGATCGCCAGGCCGCGCTCGGCCAGCGCCTTGGGCTCGCCGGCCAGCGGCGGCAGCGCGCGCCACGCGGCGAGGATCGGATCGGCCTGCACCGCGAGGTGGCGACCGGCCAGCGCGCCGGCGGCGATGCTGCCCAGGAACAGGCCGCTCGCCGCGTCGATCGCCGGCGCCGACCAGCTGGCCAGCGCCGCGGCGCCGAGCACGCGATCGGCGGCCCACACCGCGGCGGCCGCGGCCAGCGCGGCGATCGGCGCGGCCCAGGCCAGGCGCGCGCGCGGCGCGCCGATGATCAAGACCGCGGCCAGCGCCAGCGGCGTCAGCGTCCAGCTGCCGGCCACCGACGCCGCGCCCACGCCGGCGGCGATCGCGCACAGCCGGGCCCCCATCCGCAGCGCCGAGGTCGGCCGCTCGGCCCACGACAGCCCCGCCGCGATGCCCACCAGCGCGCCGACGATCGCGCCCGGCACCCCGGCGATCGTCGCCGGCCCCAGCGCCGCCGCCGCCGCTCCGACCGTCGCCGCGCCCCCGGTCGCCAGCGCAACTCGATGAAATCCCGGGTGGTCGTCGAAGGCGAGGCCGGTGGCAGCGGGCATGGACGCTACCGACGCGCGACCCGCCCGCCCGATCTGACGACGGGGCTGGCCAGCCGCGGCGACGCATCGCGTCAGGGCGCGGCCGCGATGGTCGAGACGTCGGCGAGGTGCAGCTCGGCCAGCGCGTCGGCGAACTGCACGCGCATCAGCATGATGCGATCCTGGGCGTCGACGATCGCCAGCGTCGTCGCCTGCAGGCGGGTCGCCATGTCGGCGGCCTTCTCGGCGAGCTGGGTCGACAGCGCGGCGGCGGTCTTGACCTTGCGCAGGCTCATCAGCTGGCCGGTCAGCTCGGCCTGACGATCCCGGTACTCGGCGGCGCGCTCGCGCAGGCTGGCGATCTTGTCGACCGTGTCGAACAGCTCGCGGTGGATCGCCAGGATCGCCTCGAGCTGCTTCTTGAGCGCCGACGTCGGCCGATCGCTCTGCACGTAGACCGCGAGCTGATCGAGCGTGTCGCTGGCGCCCAGCTCGAGGCGCCGGGTCAAGGGCGTCGCCTCGCGCAGCTCGATCTGCTTGGTCTCGCCGGCGCCCAGCTCGACCGCGACCAAGAGCGCGTCGCCGACCCGCTCGATCGGCAGCGGCGTGTCGAGCAGCTGCCAGCCCGGCTCGATCGCGTGGCGGACGTACACCGTCGACGGGCCGCGCAGCCGGCTGGTCAGGGTGAGCGTGCGGGTGCGGATGTGCTGGACCTCGGCGGTGAGGATGCCGCGCTCGAGCGTCAGCAGCCGCGACAGCTCGTCGTGGGTGCCGCCGCCAGCGTCGACGACGATCTGCCGATCGAGCGCGTAGGGGATGACCACCGCGGCGTGGGGCGCGACCGCGTCGGTCAGGCCCTCGCCGACGTATCGGCCCTCGCCGTAGACCGTGATCGGCCCGGCCTCGAGCGTCGAGTCGGTCGGGTTCTCCAGCCGCACCGCCTTGAACGCGAACCGCGCGTTGCCGCGCTCGCCGAGGCCGTCGTAGAGGTACGCCTCGCGGCCGGTGGTCTTGGCCCGCAGCACCGACACCATCGCGCTGGTGCCGTCGCCGACGGTCATCGGCGTGCCCGACGAGAACAGGCTCTCGCCGACCGGCGCGGCGTCGCTGGTGTCGGCGACCGACGCCGCCTTGGCCGCGGCCTCGGCAGGCGCCGCCTCGGTGAGGATCGCCACCGACGCCCGCGCGCCGACGCCGCCCGACGCCACCCGCACCCGGCCCGGCGCGACGCCGGCGTCGATCAGCTGGTTGCGCACCAGGTTGGCGCGCTCGAGCGCGACCTTGTCGCCGTCGCGCTCGCCGGGCGCGGCGTAGCCCTGGACCACGACGTACTGCCGCTGCTTGATCAGCGCGCTCGACACCTGGCCGAGCTTCTCGTCGCCGAGCTTGACCGACGCGTACGGGTCGGGCGGCGGCGGCTGGAGCGTGACGCCCTGGCTGGTCGACGTCGGATCGATCGTCGGCGCGCGATCGGTGGTGTTGATGCCGTCGACGACGTAGGTGTTCTCGAGCGACGTCGAGCCCGAGAACGACCCGCCGAGCTGATCGCCCTGGCTGCCGGCCGCGGTCCCGAGCACGCTCTCGAACGTGCGCCCGACCGGGATGTTCTTGGTGTAGTCCTCGGTGAGCGTCGCGTTGCCGCGGATCTCCTCGGCGTCGAGGGTCAGCACGTTCTGCTCGGCGGCCTGCGGTCCGGCGCTGCCGCCGTACGGGCTGACCGCGGTCGGCGGCGCGATCGCGAACGCCTCCTCGGGCGACAGCTCGGCGCGATCGACCGTGCGCACGCTCCACAGGTCGTAGCGGAACGACATCGCCGAGCTCGAGCCGACGCCGACGACGACGTCCTTCCAGTCCTCGCCCGACAGGTTGTCGACCACCGCCCAGCCCTCGAGCATCGCGCCGTCGTCCTTGCCCAGCACCAGCCGGTAGCTGGGTTTCCACGCCGCGGCGTCGGTGACGTAGGTCATCACGACGTCGGCGCGATCGCCGACCACGCCGCCGACGTCGAGCTGCATGTCGATCACCGGCGCGTCGTCGGCCTGCCGCCGCGGGAACGACACCGGCAGCGGCGTCTGGGTGCGGGCGTCGACCACCGTCAGCGACTTCAGGAAGTCGTCGACCCGCTCGCGCGGCACCCGCACCGTCAGCTTGCCGCCGGCGACCTGGGCGCGGCGCTCGTAGAACGCGACGCCGTTGCGGTAGACGACGACCTTGCCGAGCGGCACCTTGTCGACGGCGACGTGGCGGGGCGCGCGGGGCCCGCAGGCGGCGAGCGCGGCGAGCAAGAGCGACAGGGACAGGCAGTGACGCATGGTTCCTCCTGCTCGGGTTCACGCGCCGGACGCCGATCGGGTCCCCGCCCGTGGCTCACCGCTGCTGGCCCGCTGCGACCCGGCCAGCGCGGGGTGCGACAGTGACGATCAGCGCGCCGCCAGCGCGTCGTCGAGGTGCACCAGCGCGATCGCGTCGGCCAGGTCCACCCGGCGCAGCGTCACCGCGTCGTCGGCCGTCGTGATCGCCAGCGTCGTCTCCTGCAGCCGGGTGGCGATGTCCGCGAGCTTGGCCGCCAGCGTCCGGCTGAGCACCGCCGCGCTCTGGAGCTTGCGCAGCGCCACCAGCTGCGCCATCAGCTCGGCCTGGCGCGCGCGGTACTCGGCCGCGCGCTCGCGCAGCCCGGCGGCGCGCTCGGTGGCGTCGATCAGCGCCGCGTGGGCCGCGAGGAACGCCGCGAGCTGCTGCCGCAGCGCCCCGCTGGCCCGGCCGCTGTCGACGAACAGCCGCAGCTCGTCGACCGCCGCCGCGTCGGTGAAGGCCAGCCGCCGGGTCATCGGCGTCGCCTCGCGCAGCGCCAGCGCGCGGGTCGCGCCGGCCGGCAGCTCGACCGCGAGCAGCACGTGGTCGCCGTCGCGCTCGCGGGGCACGCCTGGCTCGAGCAGCGTCCAGCCGGCCTCGACCGGGTGCCGCACGTAGACCGTCGTCGGCGTGCGCAGCCGGCTGGTGATCGTCAACGTCGTCGTGCGCAGGTGCTGGACCTCGGCGGTCGCCACGCCGCGCGCGACCGAGGTCAGCCGCGCCAGCTCGTCGGCGGTGGCGCGCTCGCGGGCCACGACGATCTGCCGGTCGAGCGCGTACGGCACCACCGCGGCGGCGTGGGGCGCGATCGCGCCGGCCAGGCCCTCGCCGACGTAGCGGCCAGCGCCGTAGACCGTGATCGGCCCGGCCTCCAGCGTCGCGCCGGTCGGGTTGGCGATCCGCACCGCCTTGAACGCGAACCGCGCGTTGCCGCGCTCGCCGTCGCCGTCGTAGAGGTAGACCTCGCGGCCGGTGGTCGGCGCGCGCAGCACCGACACCATCGTGCTCTGCCCGTTCGCGACCCGCACCGTCGTCGGCGCCGCGAACAGGCTCTCGCCGATCGGCGGCGCGTCGGCGCTGACCTCGGCGCGCGGCGCCGCGGCCCGGGTCTCGGCGTGGCCCGCGGTGCCGGCGACGATCTGCACCATCGCGCGCGCGCCGACGCCGGCGCTGGCCACGCCGACCCGCGCCGGCGCGACCCCGGCGTCGATCAGCTGGTTGCGCACCAGGTTGGCGCGGGCCAGCGCCGCGCGCTCGGGCGCGAGCTCGCCGGGCGCCGCGAAGCCCTGCACCACCACCGGGCGACGGTCCTTGATCAGCCCCGCCGCGACCTCCTTCAGCTTCTGATCGCCCAGGCGCACCTGCGCGTACGGATCCGGTGGCGGCGGCGGCGGCGATCGTGGCGCGTCGCCATCGTCGTCGCTGCGCCCGGCAGCGGTGCCGAGCGTGGCCCCGAACGTGCGCCCCGGCACCGGGATGTTCCGCGTGTAGTCCTGATCGATCGTGATGCCCTGCGTGGTCGAGGTCGGATCGATCGCCGGCATGCGGCCTTGGAGTTCGATGATCTCGGTGACCGGCAGCTCCGGGTTGAGCTTCTGGAACACCGGCGTGGTCTTGTTGACCACGACCCGGACGCCGGGGCGCGCGAACTGGGCCTCGCCCAGGAAGAACGTCAACATGTACTCGCCGGGCGCGAGCCCGACGATGCGGTAGCTGCCATCTTCCTCGGTGATCGCAGTCCCGGAACCGGCCGGGCCGCGCGCGTCCACGGTCACCCCGGCGATCGCGTCGCCGGCGATCGTATCCGTGACCCGGCCCTGGATCGTGCCGGTCGTGGCGGTGCCACCGCCGTCGTACGGGATCACCTGCGGGGTCACCGACGGAGACGGGGACGGAGACGGGGTCGGAGACGGAGACGGAGTCGGGGTCGGAGACGGGGTCGGCGATGGGGTCGGTGCCCCGGCGCTCGCGCCGCGGATCTCGTCGGCGTCCAGCGTCACCAGCGGCGTCGCCGCGGCGACCGCGGTCCCGTCACCGCCGTAGGGGCTCACCGCGGTCGGCGGCGCCACCGCGAACACCTCGTCCTGCGCGAGCGTCGCGCGATCGACCGTGCGCACGCTCCACAGGTCGTAGCGGAACGACATCGCCGCGCTGGCCCCGACGCCGATCGCCACGTCGTTCCAGTCCTCGCCCGACTGGTTGTCGACCACCGCCCAGCTCTCGAGCATCGCCGCGTCGTCGTCGCCCAGCACCAGCCGGTAGCTCGGCTTCCACGCCGCCGCGTCGGTGATGTAGGTCATCACCACGTCGGCCGCGCCGCCGCCGACGTCGAGCTCCATGTCGATCACCGCAGCGTCCGCCGCCTGCCGACGCGGGAACGTCACCGGCAGCGCCCGCCCCGACGCCGCGTCGACCACCGTCAGCGACTTCAAGAAGTCATCGACGCGCTCCCGCGGCACGCGCACCCGCACCTTGCCGCCCACCACCCGCGCCCGCCGCTCATAGAACGCCACGCCGTTGCGGTACACGACCACCTTGCCCAGCGGCACGCGATCCACCGCGACATGGCGCAGCCGCCCCCCGCACCCCGCGACCATGCCGACGACCAGCGCCAGCGAGATACCTCGACGCATGTAGAACCTCCTGCCGCCTCCACGCGCCCGACCCCCGATCGATCGATCGCCATGGCTCACGCCCCGTGACACGCCGCCGCCCGGCCCCCGCACCGTGCGACAGCCCCGATCCCCGAGCCCCGTCACCGGCTCCGACTCCGTCACCGTTTCCGACTCCGGCTCCGACTCCGTCACCGGCTCCGTCACCGTCTCCGTCTCCGTCTCCGGCTCCGACTCCGGCTCCGGCTCCGACTCCGACTCCGGCTCCGGCTCCGGCTCCGGCACCGACTCCGACTCCGGCTCCGGTCGCCGTCGCGGTCCCGGTCGCCGTCGCGGCCGCGGTCCCGGTCGCCGTCGCGGCCGCGGTCGCCGTCGCGGCCGCGGTCCCGGTCGCCGTCGCGGTCCCGGCCGCGGTCCCAGCCACACGCGCACCTACCGCATGCCCGCCTCCACCACCTGATTCACGATCCTCACCCATCCGCGCGCCGCCGGCTCGGGTCGCCGCGTGATCACGCCCCAGCCGACATCGAACGTCAGCGTCCACGCCCCGGTCTCGACCTCGAGCGCATAGCTGCCATCCGCCGCCGTCGTCGCGCTCACCCGGCGCGACCCCGACACGGCGACCACGATCACCCCCGCCACCGGCGCGCCGCTCGTGCGATCTCGCACCACGCCGCGCACGATCGCGCCCCCGCCCTCACGCAGCGCGAAGTGCGCCGCGTCACGCCGCCGCCCTCGCGCCGCCCCGTTCATCCCGTCGGCGTCGAACCGCGTCGCCGCCATCGCCAGGCTGGTCGCCGGAAGCATCGTCATGCGCGTTCCGACGCGCCGCCCCCCGCCGCGGATCACACGCCCCTGCTGACCGCCGCTGACCGACCTGCGGCGTCACGCCCCCGATGCGACGCCCGCGCCGCGCCCCCACCGCGATCGCCTCACCCCACCGGGCTCGCGCCCAGGGCCTCACACACGCACGCGAGCACGTAGCAGCGCTCGGGCGGATCGCCGGCCGGGAGCAGCGCCTGCGCGCTCGCGTGCACCTCGGCCAGCATCGCCACCGCGCGCGCGAGCTCGTCGACCCGCTGGGTCGCGGTGCTGACCTCGGCGACCGCCGCCCGCGCCGCCGTCTCGGCCTCCGCGCTCGCGCGCCGCGCCTGGGCCAGCTCGCTCGACCGCAGCGCGAGCGCCGCCGCGCCGCCGCGCTCGAGGCTGGCCTGGCGGCGCCGGGCCGCCGCCGCGGCGGCCTGCGCGGTCGCGGCGCGCGCCTCCGCCTGATCGCGCCGCGCCTGCGCGATCGCGAGATCCGCCTGGCGCTCGGCGGTGTCGCGATCGATGCCCTCGAGCAGCCACGGCGCGTCGACGCGATGCCACGCGAACGGCAGCACCTGGTTCGCGAGCTGGCCGAGATCGTCGTCGTGCGGATCCACCAGCGGCGCGGCGGGCGCGCCGGGGCGGCCATGATCGAAGCCGCGCCGCACCGCCCCGCGGCGCCACCGCGCGCGCAGCCGCGCGAGCACCGCCAGCGACAGCGTCGGACCGGCCCACGGCGCGCGGCCCGTCGACGCCGCGCCGCGGTCGGGATCCAGCGCGAGCACCGCGCGGCGGATCAGCACCAGCGCGACCACCCGCGCCGGCAGCGCGCCGCGCGCCGGGGCCCCCCCGTCCGACAGCGCCGCGCCCGGCCACGACCAGCCGGCGCTGGTGAGCAGCTCGGCGTCGAACCAGTCGCGCCGCAGCGCGACCTCGGCCAGCTCGACGTCGACGTGCCGCAGCTCGGCCTCGCCGGTCGCGAGCAGATCGCGGCGCGCGAGCCAGGTCGCCAGGTACGGCGGCAGCTCGCGGGCCGACGCGACCGCCACCGACGCCGGCAAGCGCACCCGGGCCCAGGTCGCGTCGCGCGTGAGCGGCGGCGCGATGACGGCGGTCTGCCACAGCGTGACGCCGTCGACGAAGCGGCGCGCCGCGGCCTGGGCCGTCGCCACCGCCGCGAACCGGCGCGCCACCGCGTCGCCGGCGTCGCCGGGCGCGATCCGCGCGCCGGCGCACACCGGCTCGAGCACGTCCCACAAGAACCGATCGCCGCCGGCGGTCGCGTGCGCGGCGACCTCGCTCGGCTGGATCACCCGATCGACCAGCGCGGCGAGCGCGAGCTGGTTCGCGCCGATCGCGGCCAGCGTCGCCGCGGCCGCGGGATCCGACGGCGCCAGCCCGGGCGGCTCGGCCACGATCAGATCGTCGAGGTCGAGCGGCGTGAGCGCGGCCGGCACCGCGAGGAACCGCCGCCAGCCGTCGGTCCGGCTGCGGTGGGCCGCCTCGGCGAGCACGGCCGCGGCCGCGACGCCGACCGCGCCGGTCACGCCCAGGCCTCGATCGTCGGCAACGGGTTGGGGCTGGCGTCGAGCAGGTGGCAGCGGAAGCCCAGGATCTGCAGGCCGCTGCTGGTCCATCCGCTGGTGGCCGCCTCGTGGCTCGAGCGATTCGACTCGTGGGTGCGCTCGCCCTTGCCGCCGAGGTGGAGCGGCCCGAAGCTGACGCCGCCGCCGCCCTCGACGTGGGTCTTGAGCGTGCGCAGCTCGTCGCGGATCTCCTTGGCGTCGACCGTGACGCTGCGGGCGAAGATGACCGCCGTCGGGTAGCCGATCAGCTGGCCCTGCGGCGGCGCCTTGCCGTCGGACAGCTGGGTCAGCTCGACCGCGCTCGCGCCGAGCCGCCAGGTCCGGCTCTCGAGGAACACCGGATCGAACCACGGCCGCACCAGCGGCACCTGGGCCACCTCGAAGCTCACCGACAGATCGGTCAACGTCGAGATCTCGCGCGTGGTGTCACGCGACGACGCCCCGCCGCCGGTGAGCTTGAACTTGCCGACCTTGAGGCCGAGGTCGCCGCCGAACCGCGTGTGCGTCCCGGTCTGGTGCTTGGTCGCGAGCTCGTGGTGGAAGGTGTGCTTGACCCACCCGGCGTCCTTGCTCGCGAACCCGGCCGGCACCAGCGCCGTGGTCCAGAACTCGCCCAGCACCTCGTCGGCCTGGCGCCCGGTCACCATCCGCGCCTCGAGGTCGCGCTTCCACAGCGCCAGATCGCGACCGGTCGCCTGCGCCAGCCGCGCCAGCGCGGTCTCGACCTCGCCCTTCTTGCCGGCGCCCTTCCACTCGTCGAGCGCGAGCATCAGGCGGTTGCGGTGGATCGGCTCGTTGAAGCGGAAGCCTGGATCGGCCAGGCGCGCCGCGTTGTAGGCCATCAGCGCGGCCTCGTAGCCGGCCTGGTACTTCTTGTAGGCGACCAGCTCCGGGCCGTCGAACGGCTCGACGGTCTTCTCGCCGGTGTCCTCGTCGACGCGCTCGCGGGTCCCGTACAGCCGCGCCTGCCAGCGATCGATCTGCGCCTGCTCCTCGGGCGTGATCGTCAGCGCGGCCACCTGGCTGTGGGTCAGGACCCGCTGGTACATCCGGGCGAGCGATCGCTCGCTGCGATGGAACGCGACCTCCGCCTGCGCGCCGTACGCGCCGGTGACGTCGGGGATGAAGTCGCACATCATCGCGAAGCGCGCCGCCTGGCCGGTCAAGATCCGCGCGTCGGCGTCGCGCTCCTCCGCGGTGGCGCCCTCGCCGTGCAGGCCGCGGCGCAGGAAGCGCAGCTCGTCGGCGTCGATCGGCAGGCCGGGCAGGCACCAGGTGATGAAGCGCTCGGCGGCGTTGCGCGCGTCGAACTGCTCGCGGCCGTCGGTCAGGACCGCGTAGAGGTAGTTCAGCAGCGCGCGCGCGGCGGTGTCGGAGGCGATCGTCGTGGTCATGGGTGCTCCAGGTGAGGGTCGGATCAGGGCCGGGCACAGGCGAACGGCGGCGGCGCGGCCTCGCGGGCCAGCGCGGTCGCCAGCGGGAAGCTCGCCGCCAGCGGGCTGTCGAGCGCGGCGGCCCGCTCGGGTGGCGCCACCCCCCAGAAGCGGATCACCCGCAGCGCGCGGACGTAGTACTTGCCGCTCGGCGCGTTGCTGGCGTCGATGCAGTTGCGGCGGGGGACGTCGGCGATGAACGTCGTGACGTCGACGTCGGCGGCGCGCCCCCCGGGCAGGCACTCCCACCGCCCCGCGGTGACGTTGAGCTCGCGATCGGCGAGGTGCGGCTGGTGCAGGGCGCGGTACGTGAGCTGGCCGCCGTGGTGTTCGGTGGCGAAGAACGGCTCGTAGTCGCGCGCGGCGATGCTGACGCCGGGACCGGAGTTGGCGCTGACGAACTGGAAGGCGTCGACGGCGCCGTCGGCGGCGAGGTGCACGTCCCAGCAGAACGACGCGTGCGCGCCCCAGTGCCCCCAGGCGATGCCGACGAAGTCGCCGCGCCGCATGTCCGCCGGCTCGATCTCGTAGCCGAGGTTGAACAGCAGCAGCGCGCCGGAGGTGCGGTCGGCGTCGTCGGGCTCACGCCCGGGCCGGGCCACGACCAGCGGCGCGTCGGCCGGCAGGTCGGCGAGGATCCGGGCCAGCGCCCGCCGCCGCGGCACCTCGCCGTCACCGCTCAGGTAGAAGCCGTTGGACAGCTGGTAGAAGTCGGCCGGCAACGGCGTCGTGCCGCCGTCGAAGCACGGGGTCCACAGCCGCTCCGCGGGCGGGAACTCCAGCGGATCGGGCCCGCCGTCGCCGCTGGCCGCGCGGTGCAGCATCATCGCGGTCGCCGTCGCGGTGAACGGCGAGCACGACGTGACGTCGCTGACCCGCATCCCCCAGCCGTCGACCCGCTGCACGACCCCCGCGCCGTAGCCGCCCGGGTTGGCCTCGCGGCAGGCCTCCCAGCAGCGGACCGCGCGGTCGATGCCGCCGTTGAGGATCGTGGGCGCGGGGGCGAACGGTGCTTCCAGCATCCCCGCGGCGATTGCAGCCGCCAGGCCAGGCGACGGGCCGGGCCGGCCGGCCCGGGACGCGGGTGCGGCGAGCCAACCTTGCCCAGTGAGCAACCGTTGCTCGCCCGGTCCCGCTCACCCCCGACGACGGCCGGGCCGCCTCACCCGCGCGCGGTCACGGCGCCGTGACGGCGAGGTGCGCCGCTGCGTCGGGCAGCGTCAGCTCGGCCAGCGCGTCCTGGAAGCGGACCTTGGCCAGCATCAGCTTCTCCTGGTTGTCGACGATGTCGATCGTCGTCTTCTGCACGCGGTCCGAGATGTCCTTCATCTTGTCCTGCAGGTTGCGCGACAGGCTGGTCGCGGTCTTGACCTTCTTGAGCGAGATGATCTGGTCGTTCAGCTCGTCCATGCGCAGGCGGTACTCGGCGGCGCGGTCGCGCAGGTTGGCGATCTTCTCGTCGGTGTCGATCACCTCGCGGTGGATCGCCAGCAGGTCCTGCAGCTGCTTCTTGAGCTCGGGGCTCGGGTGCGGGCTGTCGACGAACACCTTCATCATGTCGAGCGTCGTCGGCTGCGCCAGGTCGAGCGTGCGGGTCAGCGGCGTCGCCTCGGCGATCTCGACCACCTTGGTCTCGCCGGCGCCCAGCGCGATCTCGAACAGGTGGGCGTCGCCCAGCCGCTCGTAGGTCTTGGGCGCGTCGAGCACCAGCCAGCCCTTCTCGGTGGTGTGGCGGACGTAGACCTTGGTCGGCGTGTGCAGCCGGCTGGTGAACGTCAGCTTGGTGCGCTTGATGTGCTGGACCTCGGCGGTCAGGATGCCGCGCTGCAAGGTCACCAGCCGCGCCACCTGGTTCTCGGTCGCGTCGTCGCGGTCGACGACGATCTGCCGGTCGAGCGCGAACGGCACGACGACGTTGGCCTTGGGCGGGATCGGCTCGGTCAGGCCCTCGCCGATGTAGCGGTCGTCGCCGTAGACCGTCACCGGCCCGGTCTCGAGCGTCGAGTCGGTCGGGTTGTGCAGCCGCACCGCCTTGAACGCGAAGCGGTCGTTGCCGCGATCGCTCTCGGCGTCGTAGAGGTAGACCTGCTCGCCGTCGGTCTCCGACCGCACCATCGACACCATCACGCTGGTGCCCTTGGCCACGGTCATCGGGATCTCGGACTGGAAGTGGCTCTCGCCCACCGGCGAGGCGTCGGCCTCGGCCGGCTTGGCGCCGCCGGCGGTCTTCTCGGCGGTCGGGGCCTCGGTCACCATCCGCACGCCGGCGCGCTGGCCCGGCACCGCGCCGCGGTTGACGACGCGGATCTGCGCCGGCGGCACGCCGGCGTCGATCAGCTGCATCTTGACGATGTTGGCGCGGTCCATCGCGCGCTGCTCGCTGCCCGGCTCGTTGACGTCGGCGTAGCCCTCGATCACGAGGTTGCGCTTGTTCTTGATCAGGTCGGGCGCGAGCTGCGCGACCTTGCGGTCGCCCTCGGACACCCGCTGCCGCTGGTACTCGAGCTGGGCCCGCTCCTGCTCGAGCTTGGCCACCCGCGCCGCCTTGGCCGCGTCCTTGGGCTTGGCCGGGCGCTTCTTGCCGCCGCCGCTGTCGTCGCGGTAGCCACCCCCCATGCCGGCGCCGCCGCCGCGCGACGCGCTGGGCGCCGACGGGGCGACGCTGCCGGTGGCGACGTCGAGGTTGCCGAAGTCGCCGTCGTCGGCGCCGGCGTCGCCGTAGTCCTCGACCTCCTCGGCGTTCTTGGCCAGGCGCGCGTCGAGGTTCTCGGGGTGGCCGGCCGGCCGGCGGATCTCGTCGTCGCCCAGCTCGGCGACCATCGTCGGGGCGGCCTCGCCACCGGCGCCGCCGTAGGGCGACACCGCGGTCGGCGGCGCCACCGCGAACTGCTCGTCGATGTGCAGCGTCTCGCGCTCGACCGTGCGCACGCTCCACAGGTCGTAGCGGAACGACAGGGCCGAGCTCGAGCCGACGCCGACCATCACGTCCTTCCAGTCCTCGCCCGAGGTGTTGTCGACGATGGCCCAGCCCTCGAGCATGACCTTGCCGCTGTCGGAGATCGCGATGCGGTAGCTGGGCTTCCACACCGGCGCCTCGGTGACGTAGGTCAGGACGACGTCGGCGATCTGGCCGGGCTCCTTGGCGGTGGGGATGTCGAGCGTCATCTCGAGGAACGGGCCGCCGTCGCTCTGCTGGCGCGGGAAGCTGGCGGGGAGCGGCTTGCCGGTCTTGGCGTCGACCACGGTCAGCGACTTGAGAAAGTCGTCGACGCGATCGCGCGGCACCCGCACCGTCAGCTTGCCGCCCTCGACCTGGGCCCGGCGCTCGTAGAACGCGACGCCGTTGCGGTAGACGACGACCTTGCCCAGCGACACCTGGTCGACCTTGACGAAGGTGGTGGTGGGCTTGGCCTTGGAGGCACAGCCGGTGGCGCCAGACAGCGCGGACGCGAACAGGAAGCCGGCGAGAAGCTTGCGCATGGGACCTCGGGAGGAGCGTGGGTGGACGGACAGGTGGACGGACGTCAGGCACACCCGACGGCCGGGCCGCATGACGACCCCGCTCCCGGTGCGCATTCGATAGCGGGTGAGACGCGCCAGCGCGAGCCGCGGTCTACGGTCGGCGGGGTTTCTTACCAGGGCCTGACAGGCCGCCGGTGTCCGGCCCCGCCACCACCGCGCGGGCCTGGGCCCGGCGTTCTTCCAGCTGATCCAGGGTCTTGGGCCAGTCGGCCTTGAGCAGGCGCGACAGCCCGCGGTCGGCCAGCAGCTTGCCGCCGGTCTGGCACGGGGCGCAGTAGTTGGCCTCGTTGTCGGCGTACTTGATGCGCTGGACCGGCGCGCCGCAGCGCGGGCACGGCTGCCCGTACTTGCCGTGGACCGCCATCTCGGGGCGGAACGCGGTCACCTCGTCGGGGAAGCCGGCCCCGACCTCGGCGCGCAGCCGGTCGATCCACCCGGTCAGGCACGCCCGCGCGGCGTCGAGCAGCGCCGCGGCCTCGGCCAGCGTGAACGTCCGGGTCTGCTTGAACGGCGACACCGCCGCCAGGTGCAGGATCTCGTCGGAGTACGCGTTGCCGACGCCGTCGATGATCGTCGGATCGGTCAGCGCGCGCTTGATCGTGTGGTTCTCGGCGGTGAGCGCCGCCAGGAAGCTGGCCGGCGTGGCCGCGAACAGGTCGAGGCCGCCGCGATCGAAGTCGGCCAGCGCCGCGGCGCCGCGCACGACGTGGAGCGACGCCCGCTTCTTCTTCGACGCCTCGGTGAAGCTCAGCGTGCCGTGGTCGAAGTCGAACGCCGCCAGGCCGAGCTTGCCGGGCAGCGCGGCCTTGGGCGGCTTCCACCGCAGCCGCCCGGCGATCATCAGGTGGATCACCGCGTAGAGATCGTCGTCGAACCGCAGCACCAGCCGCTTGCCGAGGCGGGTCACGCCGCGCACCGCGTGGCCGACCAGCGCGGTCACCGGCGGATCGAACGTGCGGACGACGAACGGGCTGGGGATGCGCAGCCCGGTCAGCGGGTGCCCGACCAGCGTCGCGGCCAGCCGCTCGACGTAGATCGTGATGTCGGGCAACTCAGGCACGGTCGCGCTCGCGGAACACCAGCACCTTGAGGTAGTCGGCCTCGGGGAAGCCGACCGGGTGATCGACCTCGGGCGGCAGGTCGCGCTCGAGCGCGAAGCGCCGGCCCAGCGTCGCGTGCGCCACCTCGGCGAACTGCTGCCGGCTGACCCGCGACGTGCAGCACGCGACGACGATGCGCCCGCCCGGCGCGACCCGGGCCGCGGCCGCGGCGTGCAGCCGGCGGTACGTCGCCAGCACGCCGGGCACCTGGTCGATGCGCGACGTCATCGACGGCGGATCGACGATCACCAGCTCGAAGCGCGCGTCGCCCGGCGCCTGCTTGCACCACGCGAAGACGTCGGCGTCGACGAACGCGTGGCGCGCCGGGTCGCCGACGTGGTGGGCCGCGGCGAACGCCAGCGCGTCGGCGGCGCGATCGATCTGCGTGACGTGGGCGGCGCCCGCGTGCTCGCAGGCCCGGCCCAGCGTGCCGGTGTACGCGAACAGGTTGAGCACGCGCGCCCCGGCCAGCGGCGCGGTCCGGCACCAGCGGCGCAGCCCGCGCAGGTCGAGGAAGGTGCCGCTCTTCTGACCGGTCTTGGGCCGCGCCGCGAACGCCAGCGGTCCCTCGCGGAACCACGCCAGATCGGCGGCGACGCCGGCCACCACCCGCGGCGCCGCCGCCCCGCCGCCGACCCGTCGCTGCGCGCCGCGCACCACGACGCCGGCCGCGCCCAGCGTCCGCGCCACCCGCAGCCCGGCGTACCGCGCCAGCGCGTCGAGGCCGGCGCCGTAGGCCTGGGTCACGACCGCGGCGCCGAACACGTCGACGACGACGCCCGGCAGGCCGTCGCTCTCGCCGTTGATCGCGCGGAAGCCGTCGGTCTCGTCGCGCAGCGCCTTGCGACGGGCCAGCGCCGCGGCGATCCGCGCCGCGAAGTCGCCGGCCCGCGGCCGCACCACCGCGCGATCGAGCACGCGGATCGCGATCGCGCCCTCGGCGGCGTAGACGCCGTGGCCGACCACCTGGTTGCCGCCGTCGTACAGCGCCAGCCACTGGCCGTCGGCCAGCGCGCTGGCCGCGCTCGACACCAGGCCGCGGAAGATCCACGGGTGGCCCTCCTTCACCACCGCCAGCGCGCGCTTGGAGAGCTGGTAGCGCTGCGGACACGCGCGGCGGGTGGGCACCGACGACAGGCTAACGCGGACGCGGCCCGGGGCTCAATCGCCGCCCACTCATTGCGCGCATCGAGCCCACGTGCGGGACGAACTGCGCGAGCACTTCGACGAGCTGTTCGACGTGAGCGACCATGCGACGCGCCACGGTCTCGTGCCCAGCGCCACCGCCATCGGCGCCGGCACTGCCCTCGAGTTCATGCGGTGGCACGCTCGCGCAGCGGTACGGGGCCGACCGGCGGCGACGCTGGCCGGCGATGGATGCTGCAACTCGCACGCGGCTTGGCGTGCCGACATGCCCACAGGCTCGTCCGTCGCCACATCTCAGCTCCGAACGTGCTCCGTCGCGATGACGCCACAGCCGTCGACCCAAACGGGCACATCATGCTGTTTTCACTCTGAAAACTACTGGCCAAAATAGACATATGGCCATTTTGGCCAATCATGGCCACAATGCAGTCATGGCCAACCGAATCTTGCTCGTCGACGACTCGATCGATGACCTCGAAGCGGTCGAGGTCGTGCTCCGCCGCGCCGGATTCACGGTGCGATTGGCAAACCCGCAGGGTCCTCGGACGGCCGTCGCGACCGGGAGCAGCGACGTCGTGGTCGGAAGCGCGGCCCCGGCGCCCCGGATCCGGCGGCAGGCGCGCGAGGTCACTGCGACCGAAGCGAAGAACGAGTTCGCGTCGATCCTCGACACCGCGGTGAGCCGCGGGCCCGTAGTGATCCGCAAGCACGACGCCCCGCGCGCGGTGCTGGTGTCGTGGACCGAGTTCGAGGCGATGGAGGCGCCCGGCCGTCGGCTCGACACGTTGACCGCGCAGTACGAGGCGCGACTCGCGGCGATGCAGCGGCCCGGCATGCGCGAACGGATGCGCGCGGCGTTCGACGCCGACCCGGCGGAGCTAGCGGCGGCGGCGGTGGGGGCGGCGCGTGGCGAACGATGAGCCGCCGATCCTGTGGGTGCTGGCCGGCGCCAGCGGTGCTGGCAAGAGCAGCATCGGCGGCGCGATGATCCGGCGCAGGGGTGCCGACTACTTCGATCCCGACGAGACCGCCGCGATGCTCCGCGCGACGGGGACCCTGGCCGCCCAGGCCGATGCCGAGGCCTGGAACATCGGCCGGGCGCTGCTCGAGCGCGCGATCGAGCAGCGCCTCGACTTCGCAATCGAGACCACGCTCGGCGGGCGCACGATGCCGGCGCTACTCCGGGAAGCTGCGACCCGCGGGTTCGTCGTCAACGTCTGGTTCGTCGGCCTCGCGTCGGCCGAGTTGCACATCGCGCGCGTCCGCGCGCGCGCCGGTCGCGGCGGACACGACGTGGACGACGCGACGATCAGGCGGCGCTGGGACACGTGCCGCGAGAACCTGATCGACCTCCTGCCGTTTCTGGCGGAGGTCCGCATCTTCGACAACTCGGCGCACGGGGATCCCCACGCCGGTCAGCCACCTGCGCCCCGCGAACTCGCCTATCTCGTGCGCGGCCGGATCGCCCGGCGCTGCGCCGAGGTCGCGACACCCGCGTGGGTCAAGCCGATCCTCGCCGCAGCGATGAACCTCGCGCCATGACGCCACCGTCTCGCCGCCGGCACCGCGCCACACACCTAACCGCGGCTCGATCGCCCGGCCGCGGTTCGCGTGGTACCACCGCGCGGTGTTCGCGTTCGCGATCATGGCGGCGCCGGTCGACGACCTGCGGGCGTGGGTGTCGGACAAGCTCGCGCCGTACGGCTACGCGCTCGGCGACGGCGGCGAGGTGATCGAACGCGGCCGCGAGTTCAACGGCCTGCGCTACCGCGTCGACGGGCCCGACGTCCACGCCGCGCGGCCGTGGCACGTCGCGCGGTCGCGGTGCCCGTTCGTCGGGCCGCTGGCCGGCTACGTCACGATCGAGCCGGTGTGGGAGACGCTCGTCGAGCACCGCGAGCTGCGGCTGGGCCTCCTGCGCGAGGGTCGCGGCGTGATCGCGCGGCTCGACGACGATCGCGCGCTGGCCGCGGTGGCGTTGCGACGCTTCGACGTGAGGTGGCAGCTAGGCAAGTACGGCTTCGAGGACGGCGACTGCTTGCTGACCCGCGACGGGGACATGCCCTACGCCGCCGACGTGGGCGACCGCGTGGACGCCGCGATCCGCGCCGCCGGGTTCGACGTCGAGACGACCTGGACCCCGACCTGCCACAACCCGCTGCGCGTGCGCGACGAACAGCTCGTCCACGACGGGCCGCTGCTGCCGCTGGTGTGGCGCGACGGGGTCCGCGTCGAGGTCGCCGCGCTGCACGGCGTCGAGGTCGAGATCTGGGCCTACGACTTCGACGTGCTCGACGACGAGGCCGATGACTTCTGGCGGTGAGCGAGAAGGGCCGGATCCGGAGCCGGCTCAGCGCTGGTCCGCCTTCCCGTCGAGCACCGGTCGGCGCGTCAGGCGTCTCGCGTCGCGGGGACGAGCCCCTGAAGCTCAGTTGACGATGATGTCGTTGATCAGCTGCACGTTCTCGCCAGCGGGGTAGCCGTAGCTGACCCAGCCGGTCTGGGTGTCCTCGCTGCCCCAGCCCCAGACCCAGACGCCGAACGGCGCGGTCGAGTCCATGACCCGCACGCCGGTGTTGCAGCCGCTCTGCCCGGTCCAGTGATCGACCAGCTTGACGTGCGCCAGCTCGAACTCGCCGCTCGATCCCACCGGCTGCCAGCCGGTCACCGGGCCGAGGCAGTCGAGCGCGACCGGCGCGAACGCGCCGTCCTTCTTCTTGCGCACCACCGTCAGCGCGGTGAACGGGTAGGTCGGATCGGTGAAGAAGACGTAGTGCGACAGGTACTGCGCCGGCGGCACCAGCCGGACGAAGTCGGGGTCGCCCCAGCCGCCCTGGCCCTGATCGCCGGCGCCGCTCATGTACGTGAACATCGCGAACGGGTTGTCGGGGCCCTGACTCTCGACGACGAACGGCGTCTCGGTGCGGATCTCGATCATCTGGCCGAGGTTGACCGTCGCCGGGCCGACGTTGGGCGGATCGTAGGTTAGCTGGGTGCCGTCGACCGCGCCGTAGATGCGGTAGATGCGCGGATCGCTGCCCGGCTTGCGCGCGGCGTGGGGCGCCGCGACGTAGCTCGAGCCGAGCGCGCGCACCGGCGCCAGCATCTGCTCGCCGTGATCGCCGCAGCAGCGATCGATCGACATGATCTGGTGGCCGCCGAACACGCCGATCGGCTTGTCGGCCGAGATCGGGCTGCCCGACAGCGGCGCGAGCTGCGTGATCTGCGCGTACTGGCCCTTGTTGAGCGTGAACGTGTACGGCGCGCCGGCGGTGCCGGCCGGCAGCGGCCCGCCGGCGGTGATGGCCGACGTCGGCCGCAAGGTCACGGTGGTGTTGTCCTCCATCGCGACGACGTTGTGCGACGGCCCCATCGCGAACGGCACCGGGATGGGCGGCGCCGGATCGTCCTGCGCCGACACCGCGACGTAGTTGGTGCCCCACGCGCTGGTCGGCAAGAGCAGCGACGCGCCAGTCGCCGCCGCGGCGCCGCCGCCGTACGGGAGCATCTGGTAGGCCACGACCGGCTGATCGGTCGTGAGGTGGAACGCGGTGCCGACGCCGGTGCCGCTGATCTGCGCCTCGGTGCCGACCGCGGCGCCGCCGATCGCCGCCGGGCACGCGACGTTGCCCAGGCCGGGCGCGTAGGCCAAGAAGATCACCGCCACCTGCCCCGGCGCCAGGCCGGCGACGGGATCGTAGGGCTGGTAGGTGAGGCCGGCGCCCTGCCCGCTCGGCAGCTTGGCCCAGCGCGCGAGATCGATCGGCGTCGCGCCCCACTGCACCTGCATGTGCACCGGGTGCCGCGACACGTTGGCGACGAACATCGTGTAGCAGGCGTCCTGCGGCGGCCCGGTGGCCGCGTCCATGTCGACCGAGTAGTAGTCGCAGCCGACCGACGAGTTGGTCTGTTCGGCGGCCTGGCACGGATCGAGGCAGACGCCGTTGCCGCAGGCCAGCGCGTCGGGGCACGGCGTGACGTTGCCGTCGCAGTCGACCACGCCGGTGAGGTCGTCGGTGCAGCGCGGGCACAGCGGCGCGTCGGGCGCGTCGATCGGCGGCACGTCGTCGTCGTCGTCGCCGCCGGACACGCTGGGACCGCAGGCGCCGAGCACGAGCAACGCACACGCGAGGAGCTGGCGGGGGACGCGCATCGGCCGACGGTACGCCGATCGCGGGCCGGCGGTTGGTACGTCGGCTGTCGCCGCCCACCGACCTCCCGCCGTTCTCCCTTGACCCCCGCGGCGCCATCCGGTCCCATCGCCCCGGGGAGCCATCATGACCAAGCCTTATCTTGCGACCATCGTGCTCGCAGCGGTCGCCGCATCGTCGGGATGCGGCGGCGGCTGTTCGAGCCTCGAGCCGATACCCGGCGGGTTTCCGTCGGCGGCGCGCACGCCCAACGCCGGCCAGGTCCGGGTCAGCCAGTCGGGCCTGGCCTCGGTCGCGGCCGATCCCGCGGCGCTGCTCGGCGGCCTGCTCGGCGGCATGGGCCTGTCGTTCGACGTGCCGGCCAGCTGCGGCGGCTCGACGCCGGTGTGCTGCCCCGGCGGCAACCCGCAGTCGCCGTGCGGCCCGATCGTGATCGACCTGACCCAGCACCCCGGCGATCAGCCGCGGATGGAGCTGCGCCCGGCCCAGGGCGCGTCGCGCCTCGACGTCACCGTGCGCGCGCGGGTGCGCTCGCAGATGGACATCCCGGTGACCGTGCCGCTGGTCGGCAACTGCGGCGTGAAGATCGACACCGCGCCGGGCGCCGACCCCGACATCAAGCTCGACATCCCGGTCAACTTCCGCCAGGACGCGATGGCGTCGACGACGCGCATCGAGGTCGGCGACGTCGTCGTGTCGCAGCTCACCTCGCAGGACGTCGCGCTGACCGGCAGCTTCGGCTGTCAGGTAGCCAGCCTCGGCATCGGCCTGTTCATCGGCACGCTGACCAGCACGTTCTCCGACGCGATCAAGGGCGCGATCGCCGACCAGGCGTGCAAGGCCTGCCCGTCGGGTGACGTCGGCGAGTGCGGCCCGTTCGCGACCGCGTGCACCGACAACGTCTGCATGCGCGCCGACAACACCTGCTACCAGGAGGTCGGCATCACCGGCCGCGCCCGCGGCGGCAACCTGTTCGCCAGCCTGTCGCCCGGCACCAGCGGCGCGATGGACGTCTACGAGGTCGCCGGCGGCTACGCGACCTCGAACAACAACGGCCTCGCGCTCGGCCTGCTCGGCGGCTTCCGCCCGGCCGGCGTCGCGCGCGATCGCTGCGGTCCGGCGGCCACCGCGCCGGCGCGGGTCACGATCCCGCAGTCGGCGTACTTCCAGGGCAACACCCGCCCCGACACCGGCGGCGCGTTCGGCCTGGCGTTCGGCCTGCACCAGAGCCAGATCGACGAGCTGGCCTACAGCCTCTACGACGGCGGCCTCTTGTGCCTGACCGTCGGCACCCGCACGGTCGACCTGCTCACCACCGACACGCTGGGGCTGATCGCGCCGTCGCTGGCCAACCTGCTCAGCAAGACCGGCGCGGTGGCGGTGGGGCTGCGGCCGCAGGCGCCACCGACGATGCGGCTGGGCGCCAACACCTTCACCACCGCGATGGACGGCACGGTGATGGTCGACGAGCCGCTGCTCGACATCAACTTCACCGGCCTCGAGCTCGACTTCTTCGTGTCGATCGAGGACCAGTACGTCCGCATCTTCACGATCGTCACCGACCTGCACCTGCCGCTGGGCATGCAGGTCAACGCCGCCGGCGAGCTCGAGCCGGTGTTCGGCGATCTGGCCGGCGCGTTCACCAACCTGTCGGTCAAGAACAGCGAGGCGCTCACCGAGGATCCGGCGCAGCTCGCGCTGCGGTTCCCGTCGCTGCTCGAGCTGGCCCTGCCCGGCCTGGCCGGCGGCCTGGGCTCGTTCGCGCTGCCGTCCTTGGGCGGCCTCAACATCGAGGTCACCGACATCACCGCGGTCGACGGGAAGCAGTTCCTGGCGATCTTCGCCAACCTGGTGCCGGCGATGAAGGCGCTGCCGCCGGTCGAGACCGAGGCGCAGATCGACGACGTGATCCTGCCCGGCGCCGACGCGCTGGCGGATCCCGACCGCTGGACCAGCGAGGACGCGCCGCGGATCGCGCTGGCGCTGGGCGGCGACGCCCGCGACCTCGAGTGGTCGACCCGCGTCGACGACAGCCTGTGGTCGGCGTGGTCGCCGTACCCGACCCGGACGATCACGAGCCGGACGCTGTGGCTGCCTGGCATCCACCGCGTCGAGGTGCGCGCCCGCATCCGCGGCCACGCCGAGTCGATCGACCCGACGCCGGTGGTGCTCGAGCTGCCGATCGCGCCCGAGCGCGGCAAGACCCGCGCCGGCTTCCACGGCGCGCCCGGCGAGGGTGGCTGCAACTGCGCGACCGGCGGCCGGCCCACCGACGCGCTGCCGCTGGGCGCGGTCGCGCTCGGCCTCTTGCTGCGCCGCCGCCGGCGCAAGACGCTCGATCGCCGCGCGCTGCGCCGGCTGGCCACCGCCGCGCTGGTGCTCGCGCTCGCCGCGACGCTGCCGGCGTGCGACTGCGGCGGCACGCCGCCGTGCGGCAGCAACGACTGCCTGCCCGGCGAGGTCGCGGTCGGCACGCTCGGCCGCTGGAACGGCGCCGCCACCGACGGCACCCGCACCGTCGTATCGACCTACGACGCGTTCCTCGGCGATCTCGTGCTGGTCGACGTCGCCGCCGACGGCACCCGCAGCTTCACCGCGGTCGACGGCGTGCCCGACGAGACCCCGACCTACGATCCGTCGACCTACCGCGGCGGCGTCGCGACCCCGGGGCCCGACGTCGGCTACTACACGTCGGTCGCGCTCAAGGGCGGCCTGGCCCGCGTCGCGTACCAGGACCACGACGCGCTGGCGCTGAAGTTCGCGATCGAGACCCGCGCCGGCGAGTGGAAGACCTACGTCGTCGAGGACGCGGCCACCGCGGCGGTCGGCGCCTACGCCAGCCTGGCCCTCGACGGCAGCGGCACCCCGGCGATCGCGTACCTGATCGAGAACGTGCCCGCCGCCGGCGGCGCGCTCGAGACCCAGCTGCGGCTGGCCCGGGCCCGCACCGCCGACCCGGTGCAGTCGACCGACTGGACGCTGACCACCGTCGCCAGCGCGGTCGGCTCGTGCGCCGGCCGGTGCGCCTCGGGCGACGTGTGCCTGGCCCCGGCGGCCGACGGCGATCCCGAGACCTGCGCGACGCCGGGCGGCGGCTGCCCGACCGCCTGCGCCGACGATCAGGCGTGCGTCGCCGGCACCTGCCGCACCGCGATCCCGACGCCGACCGCCAGCGACCTGCCGCAGGGCACCGGCCTGTTCGTCAACCTGGTCACGCTACCCGACGGCAAGCTGGCGATGGTGTTCTACGACCGCAGCCGCACCTCGCTGGTGATGATGGTCGAGAGCGCGCCCGGCGCCGGCACGTTCGCCGAGACCGTGCTCGACGGCAGCGGCGACCGCGGCATGTGGGCCAGCGCGCTGGTCGGCCCCGACGGCACCCTGCACGTCGCCTACCAGGACGCGCGCGCCGACACCGTCCATTACCTCAGCTGGAACGGCGCGCCGGGCGCGATCGAGCTGGTCGACGACGGCACCCGCGCCGGCGATCGCACCCACCCGGTGGGCGCGGGGGCGACGGTGTTCCTGCGCGGCGGCGCCCCGGCGATCGCGTACCAGGACGCGGCCACCGCCGACCTGGTGGTCGCCGCCAAGGCTGGCGCGGCGTGGACGCCGACCCCCGTGGCCTCGACCCGCACCCTCGACGGCTTCCACCTGGCCGCCGCCGGCGCGACCCTGGCCTGGGACGCGCTCGATCCGACGAACCTGCCGCCGGGCAAGCTCGAGATCCAGCAGCAATAGACGGGAGCTGGAGCCGGGTGCGGGATCCGGAGCCGGCGCCGGGTGCGGGAACCGGAGCCGGAGCCGGCGTCGGAACCGGAGCCGGAGCGGGAGCCGGAACCGGAGCCGGAGTCGGAGCCGGAGCCGGAGCCGGAACCGGAGCCAGAGCCGGAACCGGAGCCGGAGCCGGAGCCGGAACCGGAGCCGGAGCCGGAACCGGAACCGGAGCCGGAGTCGGGGTCGGAACCGGCGACGGAACTCGCCCCCACCCGTCTCCCACGTGGGACGCCCCTCCCATCTCCCACGTGGGACGCCCCCGCCCGTCTCCCACGTGGGACGCCCCTCCCGTCTCCCACGTGGGACGCCCCGCCGGTCTCCCACGTGGGACGCCCCTCCCGTCTCCCACGTGGGACGCCCCACGCATCTCCCACGTGGGACGCTGCCGGCCGGTGCTCAGCCGCCGGCGAGCAGCACGATCACCAGCGCGAACGCCGCGGCCGCGACGACCGCCGCCACGGCGATCGGCCAGCGCGGCGGGACGTCGACCGGGATGGCGGCGCCGGTGGTCTTGGTGTGGGTGTCGGCCACCAGCATCGCGGCGGCACCGCCGAGGGCCGCGGCGGCCGGATCGCGGTAGCGGATCGTGGTCTTGCCCAGCGTGATGATCGCGCCCTCGGACAGCACGACGCCGGGCTCGGCGATCGGCGCCAGCACGCCGTTGACCCGGGTGCCGTTCTTCGACTCGAGATCGCGCAGCCAGGCGCCGTCGGCCCGGTGCTCGATCACCGCGTGGCTGCGCGACAGATCCGGATCCAGCACGACCCAGCCGCTGTCGCCGCGGCCGATCACCACCCGGGCGCCGACGCCGGGCAGCGCCAGCCGCTGCCCCGCGGCCGGCCCGCCCTCGATCACCAGCTCGGGCGGCGGCGGCGACTGATCGCCGAGCAGGTCGCGCATCAACTCCCGCGCCAGCGAGTCGGTGCGGGCGGCGTCGGCGTCGGGCGCCTGCGACCACGGGGCGACCACCAGGCGCGCCGGCCCGACCTGGATCGCCTTGCCGGTCACCACCACCGGCTGATCGACCGCCGCCGGCACCCCGTCGACGGTCACCCCCGGCGCCGCGGCGATCGCCACGACCCGGTCGCCCTCGCGGGTCAGCCGGAGCATCAGCGGCGCCACCCCGGGATCGATCACCCGGACATCGGCGGCGCGCCCCGACCCGCACAGCACCGGCGACGCCAGCTCGAGCATGCGCTGCGGGGCGGTGCCGATCGTGACAGTGACCCGCAGCGCGCGGGCGGACGAGTCGCT
Organism: Myxococcales bacterium; assembly: GCA_016794525.1. Taxonomy (GTDB): domain Bacteria; phylum Myxococcota_A; class Polyangia; order Haliangiales; family Haliangiaceae; genus UBA2376. Next base: position 33,359 of record JAEUJY010000021.1, on the reverse strand, counting down.
CATGGCCGGAGTATCGGCCACGCGCGCCGGCGGTTGCTTGGCAAGTGTCGGATCCCGGCGGGTCGGGCGCCGGCGCCGGCCGTGACCGCCGCCACCTCCGGGCCCCGCGACAACCCTGGCAAATTGCCGCACAATCAGCGAGTGCGCCGCCTCGCCCTCGCCGTCGCCCTGCTGTCGGGCCTGACCGAGGCCGCCTGCGCGGCGACGGTCAGCGGCCGGGTGTTCGTCGACCGCAACGGCGACCACGAGCGCCAGGCCGACGAGCCGGGCGTCCCCGGCGCGGTCGTGGCGCTCGACCGCGGGGCGTTCACGGTGACCGAAGCCGACGGCACCTACCGCCTCGACGTGGCCGCCGCGGTCGGGATCGTCTGGGTCCGCGTGCCCGACGGCTACCGCCCCGGGCCGGTGTGGAAGAACGCCGACAGCCCCGACCTCGACCTGCCGCTGGTGGCGCTGACGCCGGCCGAGGCCGCGGCGCCACTGACCTTCGTGGTCGCCGCCGACTCGCACACCAACACGATCGCCGCCACCGATCCCTGGGACGGCGGCGACCTCGCCGACGCGATCGATCAGGCGATCTCGCTGCCCACCCCGCCGCGGTTCTTCACGATCGTCGGCGACATCACCCAGGGCAACGCGCCCGATCAGTTCGAGCGGGTGCAGGCGGCGCTGGCCGGCGTCACGGTGCCGTGGGTCCCGGTCGCCGGCAACCACGACTGGTACGACGGCGGCACCACCTACCGCCGGTACTTCGGCCCCGACAACTACAGCTTCGACATCGGCAACCTCCATATCGTCGTCTGGGACGCCAACCTGCCCGAGCCGACCCAGGTCGCGTTCTTCGCCGCCGACCTGGCGCGGGTCGCCCCGGCGATGATCGTGGTCGGCCTGGGCCACGGCTCGCCGCGCGACGAGGTCGCCGATCAGCTGGCGGCGCTGGGCGTCGACTACCTGTTCACCGGCCACTGGCACGCCAACCGCCGCGTCGAGCGCACCGGCATGGTCGAGTGGGGCACCCAGACGTTGGTCATGGGCGGCATCGACTCGTCGCCGGCCGGCTACCGCGTGATCACCTTCGAGGGCGACACCCCGACGGTGGTGCACCGCGAGCGGCTCGTCGAGCCGCACCTGGGCCTGATCGCGCCGACGCCGGGCTCGTGCGCGCCGGCCGGCGGCTTCGACCTGCTGGCCGCCGCGGCGCTCGACGCCAGCGCCGCCGAGGTCACCGCGACGATCGATTGCGGCGTGCCGATCCCGCTGAGCCCGGTCGGCGGCTGGACCTACCGCGGCGCGGTGCCGGCGCTGGCCGCGGGCACCCACGTCGTGCAGCTGCACGCGGCGACCCCGGCCGGCCGCACCGTCGACAAGACCGTGCGCTTCGAGGTGTGCGCGGCGGCCGACGCGACGCCGGCGATCGGCGCGTGGCCGCAGCTCGGCGGCGGGCCGGCCCACCAGGGCCGCCAGGCCGCGGCGATCGCGCCGCCGCTGACCACCCGCTGGACCACCGCGGTCGGCGGCGCGCTGGCGCTGGGCTCGCCGGTGATCGCCGATGGCACGGTCGTGGTCAGCGTCGCCGATCGCGCCGCGGGCGACGCCGGCGGGCTGGTCGCGCTCGACCTGGTGACCGGCGCGATCAAGTGGCGCTACGTCACGCCGTACCCGCCGTCGAACGCGCCGGCGATCGCCGACGGCACCGTCGTCGTCGGGCTCGGCAACGGCGAGGTCCACGCGGTCGCGCTGGCCGACGGCGCGGTGCGCTGGACCCACGACGTCGCCGACGGCCTGCCGATGCTCGAGTCGTCGCTGTGGGCGGCGCCGACCGTCGCCGACGGCGTGGTCTACGTCGCCGTGCAGGGCAAGCTGGCGGCGCTCGACCTGGCCACCGGCGACGAGCTGTGGAACCAGGATCGCGCGCCCGGCTACCCGTGGCTGGGCACGCTGGCCGCGATCGCGGTCGCCGACGGCACCGCGCTGGTCGCGTTCAACCGCGACGACGGCCTGACCGGCTGGAACGCGACCACCGGCGCGCCGCTGTGGTCGAACACCGGCGGCGCCACCGTGGCGATCAACGCCACCCCGATCGTCGAGGGCGGCGTGCTGTACATGGTCAACGCCCGCGGCGAGGCCTCGGCCGCCGAGCTGGCGACCGGCCGCGTGCTGTGGACCCGCGGCACCACCGACGGCGGCTTCGACTGGGGTTACAGCGTCACCGCGGCCCCGGCGCTGGCCGACGGCCGGCTGTTCGTGCCCACGCAGTGGGACGATCTGGTCGCGCTCGACGCCGCCACCGGCGCCGAGCTGTGGCGCTACGCGACGCCCGGCGGCCCGCTCAACTTCGCCCACTACCGCTCGAGCCAGGCCGGCTTCGTCGCCAGCCCGGTGGTGACCGGCGATCGCGTCTGGATCGGCCGCCCCGACGGCGTGCTGGCCGCGCTCGACGCCGCCGACGGCGCCGAGCGGTTCACCGTCGATCTCGGCGCGCCGATCGCCAGCGCGATCGCCGCCGCCGGCGGCTACCTGATCGTCGCCACCTACGACGGCAGCGTCCACGCGCTGGCCACCGGCGTCGCCGCGCCGCCGTCGACGATGGCGCCGTGCGAGCCCGAGCCGCCGCCGGCCGAGGGCGGCTGCTGCTCGACCGGCGAGCACGACGGCCCGGTCAGCGCGGCGGCCGCGCTGGTGGTGGCGGGGTGGCTGGGGCGCCGGCGCCGCCGGGCCGCGGCGGTCACTGGCCGCTGAAGCGCAGCTCGCCGACCGCGACGCCGACCGGCCCCTGGGCCGCGTAGGTCGTGGCCTCGGCGCTGGGCGGATCGATCGCCGCCTCGATCGTCAGCTCGTTGGTGCCGACGTCCCCGACCACCGGCCACGACACCATCGTCGCCGCGCCGATGGCCTGATCGACGACGATCTTGCCGTTCCACCGCACGACGACCGCCTTGGTGGTCGCGCCGGCGGCGAGGTTGGGCTTGAGCCACAGCGTCAGCGTGATCGGCTCGGGGATCAGGTTGGGCACCAGGAACGTCGCCGACCGCGCGACCGTCCAGCGCACGCCGCCCATCTCGGGTCGCCCCGGCGCGAAGCCGCGGATCGCGTACTCGTCCTGGCGCGGGCTGCCGATGCGCCAGCTCTGCGGCTGCGCGCGCAGCTGCGCCGCGGTGTAGTCGATGCCCGGGAACCACGGGTAGTCGCCGACGATGTCGTCCCACGCCTGCAGCGGCACGTCGTGCTTCCACGCGAACCACGCCGACGCCGGCAGCGCGAACGGGTTGCCGATCGCGCGGTACACCGGCGCCGCGATCGCGCGCAGCGGCCCGCGCACCTTCTTGCAGCACGCCGGCGCCGCGGCGTACTGCGCCGGGCGGCCGCCGTGCAGCGGCCACACCTGCACCAGGTTCCACCACACGAACCAGCCGAGCCCGATCACCGCGAGCGGGTGGCCGATCGCGCGCGGCCACCGAGCGCGGCGCACGACGTCGGCGCCCAGCCGCAGCCAGCTGGCCAGCCCGATCACCAGCGGCATCGTCATCGAGCACAGCCGGCGCTGGCCGAAGCTCGCCGAGCCCCACCAGTCGAGGATGATCGCGTTGAAGTAGACCTGCAGCGCGACCGCGAGCAAGAGCCCGATGCCGACCATCCGCGCCTGCGCGTGCCAGCGCGGGCCGCGCCACACCAGCACGCCCAGGCCGAGCACGCCGGCGTAGGCCAGCGGGTGGGTCGCGAACCAGCCGTTCTTCGACGCGAACAGGAGCTCGAGCACCATCGGGTAGCGCGGCCGCGTGTACTTCTCGCCCTGGGGCAGCGACGTGAACTTCCCGTACATGTCGTTCCACGCCAGGAACTGCGGCACGAGCACGATCACCGCGATCACCGCCATCGCGGTCGCGGCGAGCGCGACCCGCGCGCGCCACCGCCACGGATCGGCGCCGGCCGGCGGCGCGCCGAGGATCGCCAGCGCCGCCTCGAACGCGACGACGACGCCGAGCCCGAGCTCCTGGGTGCGCATCAGCGCGGCGACGCCGAGCAGGCCGCCGAGCAGCAGCACCCGCCGGCGATCCCAGCGCCCGATCGTCAGCGCCCACGCGGTCAGGAAGCCGGCGGCGCCGCCGGCGTCGAGCGCGTGGCTGTAGCTGGGCATGAAGGTCGCGTAGTACGTGACCGACGTGCCGAGCAGGATCGCGACCGCGGCGTAGGCCGGGCCCCAGCGCCCGCCGAGCAGCCGGCGCGCCAGCACCAGGCCCAGCCCGACCGCCAGCATCGCGGCCAGCGCGCTCGACGCGAACGCGATCCGCTGGTGCCACAGCGTGTAGCCGTGCAGCTGGATGCCGGCGCCGAAGACGTTGGCGACGACCGCCGTGCCCTGCGCGACGTACATCAGCGGGATCCACACCAGCGGCGGGCCGATCGGGTGCGGGATCGTCGGGCGGACCTTCCAGCCGCCGGGCGGCCCGAACGGATCGCCGAACCGGTTCAGGTCGTTGCGGAAGTCGAGATCGCCGTCGTAGGCCAGCGATCGCGCCATCAGGTACATCAGGTGGCCGTCGCCGCGGGCCAGCACCGGGCGGTACACGCCGTCGCCGCGCGGGGTCTTGGGATCGCCGCCCATGTCCTTGTTGCAGCCGTACATCAGCGCGATCGCGAGGAAGCCGGCGGCCACCACCGCGCGGGCCCAGCCGAGCCCAGCGCCCAGGCGCACCAGCCAGCGCGCCGCGGCGCGGACGCGGGATCGCCGCGGGACGTCGTTCACCGCGCCATCCTACTCTGGCGCCAGCGCCGACGGGCGCGATGGGCGCCAGTCGCGTAGGATGCCCGCGATGTCGTCTCCCGCCGGCGCCCCCAGCCGGGCTCGCCGCGCGGCCGCGTGGCTGGCGCCGTCGGTCGTGGCCGCGGCGCTGGCGCCGACCCTCGCCGGGCTGGTCGACGCCGCGACCTACGCCGACGGCGCGCTGCGGATCGTCGTCACCGCCGGCTTCGCGCTGGCGCTGGCGGGGCCGCTGGGCCTGGCGCTGGCGCTGGCCGCGCGCGCCGCGCTGGCCAGCTGGCAGCCGCGCGCGCTGGTGACCCGGCTGACCGACGCCAGCGGCGCCGCGCCGCGACTCGCCGGCTGGCTGCTCGGCGGCACCGTCGGCCTGGCGCTGGTCGCGGTGGCCACCCACCAGGCGGTGATCGGCCTGTCGCGCGCCACCGCGTGGAAGCCCAAGACCATCAGCGTGATCATGCCGGTGGTGATGATCGCCGCGGTCGGGCTGATCGCGATCGCGACCGTGCCGATCGCGGTCGGGCTGGGCCGCGGCTTCGCGGCGCTCGAGGCGCGGCGCGCGCGCCCGCTGTTGACGCCGCGTCGCGTGCTGATCGCCGCCGCGCTCGCGGCCGCCGGCGTGGCGATCGCCGCGTGGACGATCGCGGTGCGGCCGCTGCTCAAGCAGGTCGCCCTCGACGGCGCCGGCTTCGTCGCGCTGGCCGCGGCGCTCTTGGTCGCGATCCACCTGGCGTGGGCGCGGCTGCCGCGGCGCGCGCTGGGCGCGGCCGCGCTGATCGCCGTGCTGGCGCTGGGCGGCGCCGCCGGCTACGCGCGCTGGCAGCGACCGACGCTGGTGCTCGGGCTGTGGGGCAACGACGGCTTCGGCGCGCTGGCGATCGATCTGCTGGTGAACGAGCGGCGGGTGCGGCGGGCGGTACCGGCGGCGGCGCTGCGACCGGCGCGGCGCGCCGGCGCGCCCCAGCGCGACATCATCCTCCTGACGATCGACACCTTCCGCCCCGATCGCCTCGCCGCGTACGGCGGGCCGGTGTCGACGCCGGGGCTGGCGGCGCTGGCCGGCCAGGGCGCGCTGTTCGACCTGGCGCTGGCGCCGTCCAACGTCACCCGCCGCTCGCTGCCGGCGCTGGCCACCGGCGTCGCCGCGACCCGGGTGCGCGGCCGGGTCGCCGGCTGGGCGCTGCGGCTCGACCCGCGCCACATCACGATCGCCGAGCGGCTGCGCGCCGGCGGCTACCAGACCTTCGGGCTGTTCTGCTGCGAGGCGTTCTGGAGCCGCAGCCGGCCGACCGGCCTCGAGGCCGGCTTCGACCAGCTGGTGGTCGAGCACGACGCCGACAAGCTGGTGGCCGGCCTGGCCGCGCGGCTCGAGGCCCGCGGCCCCGACGCGCCGCCCAGCTTCGCGTGGCTGCACTTCATCGAGCTGCACGAGTGGGCGGGCGGCGATCCCGACATGCGGCCCGAGAAGCGCCGGCTGTACGACGAGGCGCTGACCCGCGTCGACGGCGTCGTCACCCAGCTGACCGCGGCGCTGGCCCGGCTGCCCGCGGCGCGGCGGCCGATCGTGATCATCACCGGCGATCACAGCGAGGCGCTCGGCGATCACGGCGCGCCGTTCCACGCCAGCGACCTCTACAACTCGCAGCTGCAGGTGCCGCTGATCATCGCCGGGCCCGGCGTGGTCGCGCGGCGCGTCGGCGAGGCGGTCAGCCTGCTCGATCTGGCGCCGACGATCCTCGAGCTGGCCGGCTTCGAGCCGCTGCCGCACCCGCTGTTCGACGGGCGCTCGCTGGTGCCGCTGCTCACCGGCGCCCGCGAGCCCGACCTCGCCGCCGGCCGCGCCTACGCCGCGATGGTCGCCGATCGCTACGTGCCGGCCGGCCGGGTCGCGCTGGTGGTCGGGCGGTGGAAGATCATCCGCACGCCGGGGCGCGCCGACGAGCTCTACGACCTCGGCACCGATCCCCGCGAGCTCGCCGATCGCGCCGCGACCTCGCCGGTGCAGCTGGCCGCGATGCGCGCCGCGCTCGACGCCCAGCGCCAGCGCGATCGCCAGTCGCCGTTCTGGCAGTGATCCGCGGACGCGCCGCCGCCGCGGGCCGCGTCAGCGTCGGGGCCGCAGCTCCACGTAGTCGAGGGCGAAGACCTGGCCCTTCTGCGCCGTCGGCAGCGCGACGCCGACCCGGTGGCGCCCCGGCGTCAGCGTCACCGCCAGCTCGTGGTGCGCCAGCGTCCACGCCGGTGCCTCGGTGGCGATCGCGGTCGCGACCACGACGCCGTCGACGGTGACGTCGATCGCCGGGCTGCCCGGGTGATCGACGGTCGCCAGATCGATCGTCATCGGCCCGGCGTCGGCGGCGATCACCCACACCGGCAGCGAGAAGCGGGCGCCCGGCGCCGCGACCGCGAAGCGCAGCGCCTCGCCACCCGACAGCGCGACGTTGCCCACCGCCGGCGCCGGCGCGCGCTCGCCGAACCCGCCGCGGGCGTCGTCGAGCGGGTACAGCGCGCCGCCCTCGTGGCGCATCGGCGCGTCGCGCGCGAACGTCAGCGGCACGAACTGCTTGCCCTGCATGCGCAGCGGCCGGCGGCGCGGGAACAGCCGCGCGAACCCGGCGTCGGCGGCGTCGCCGAGGTCCTTGACCACCAGCGGGTGGTTGCCGTCGAGGTCGACCGGGTCGAACGTCACCGTCGCCGGCAGCGTCATCGAGTCGACGAACACCAGCGCGTCGTCGAGCCTGGGATCGTCGAGCGCCGCCACCAGCGCGCCGCCGCCGGTGCGCGGGCGCTTGCCGGCGTGCTGCTTGACCGCGGGCCACCCGGCGACGAGGCCGGTCACCAGCACCACCGGCAACGCCCCCGCCAGCCCGCCGATCACCCCGGCGCGCACCCGCGGCCGGCGCAGCCGGGCCAGCAGCGCGCCGCCGTCGACGATCGCCGCGGCGCTGGCGATCAGCGCGATCGGCCACGCCAGGTAGTAGAAGCGCGCCCCGTAGATCACGCCGTGATAGAAGAACAGCCCGTAGCCGACGACGGTGGCGACGAAGACGCCGCCGACCAGCGCCAGGCCGCGGGCCCGCGCGCCGCCGCGCACCGCCGCGCCGAGCAGCCCCAGCGCCGGCAGCAGCACCAGCGGGGTCCAGCCCCACGAGAACTGCACCCACGCGTCGAGGCGCTTCTTGCTGTTGGCGACGGCGTGCTTGGGCTGGAAGCCCTTCGGCCCGAAGTTGGTGCCCTGGGTGATCGGGCACTCGCCGACGCCCGGCCCGAAACCGATCCGGAAGCAGTCGCCCCGCCGCTCCTTGAGCTGCATGTAGCGCTGCTGCGGCGGCAGCATCGCGTCGCCGGTGAGCGCGCGGTTGTACAGCAGGTACGCGCCGGCGATCGGCAGCGCGCACGCCACCGCCAGCGCCAGCCGGCGCGCCGCCAGCGCGCGCCCGCGCCACAGCGCCAGCGCCAGCATCGGCGCCACCGCCACCGCGACGATCACCGCGTCGAGCTGCCGGGTCGCGCCCAGGAACGCCAGCGCCGCGCCGCCGGCGCCGGCCCAGGCCCGCCGGTGCGCGGTGGCCCCGGCGACGCCGCGCGCGAGCCCGAGGATCGCCAGCGCCGCCGCCAGCGCCGCGGTCGGGTGGGCCATGAAGCTGGCCGCGTGCATCAGCCGGAACCACGACGCCAGGTACAGCAGCACCACTACCCTGGCGGCGACGCCGTCCTTGCCGAGCAGATCCTCGGCGAGCAGGAACAGCACCAGCACCAGCGCCGCGCCGAGGATCGGGTTGACCCAGCCGCCGGCGCCGACCAGCTCGCCGCCGGCGAGCAGCACGCCGTAGCCGGGCGGGAACACCGCGTACCACCGATCGTGATCGTGGACGCCCCACGACACGTAGAAGAACTCGGTCGCCGGCGGCGACGGCGCGATCAGCTGGCCGTGGGCGAACGTGCGCGCGGTGTGCAGGTAGCCGAGCTCGTCGGGGACGTCGGGCACGCCCCGGGCGATCGCGTGGTGGGCCCACACGCCCGACGCCAGCGCGATCACCACCGCGCCGGCGACGAACCACCGCCGCGGCGGCCACGCCAGCACCCGCGCCGGCGCCCAGCCGCGCACCGCCGCCACCGCGCCGATCGCGATCGCCAGCAGCACCGCGACGCCGCGACCGCCGCGCAGCCCGGCGGCGAGCGCGTCGGCGATCGGCGCGCGCGCGCCCAGCGCCAGGCCGATCAGGCACGCCAGCGCGATCAGCGCCACCAGCGCCCGCGCGGCGATCGTGACGACGCGCTCGATCACGGCGCCCCCGCCGGCGCGACCCGGATCGGGTTGATGATCGCGTACGGCACGACGCCGGGCCGGCCCTTCTCGCGCTGGTAGCTGCCGGTCATCCACTCCGGCAACGGCTCGTCGCCGGACGCGTCGACGCCGATCCAGGTCGCCGCGGCGATCGGCACCTCGAGCGTCAACCGGTGGGTGCGCACGTCGGGGGGCACCGGCTCGGTGCGCACCACCTCGCCGCCGACCCGCACCCGGATCTGCGCGGTGTGGACGTAGCGCGCCTGCGCCAGCTCGACGTCGACGCGCACCGTGCCGCTGGCGGCGCGCACGGTCTGGCCGGGCCCGGCGCTGGGCCCGCCGCCGACGTCGACCACCTCGACGTCGAGCCACGGCCCGGTGGTGGCGACCGCGCGGCGGCCGCGGATCTGCGCGACGAAGCCGTCGACGTCGAACGGCGCGACGGTCGCCGCGCGCGGGTCGTCGTAGAGCACGTAGGTCCGCGCGACGCCGTCGAGCACGCCGTTGAGGTGGTGGGTGTCGCTCGAGCCGACGCCGGTCACCCACGCGCCGTGGGCGATCAGCGCGTAGAAGTCGCGCACGCCCTGATCGCTGCGGCGATCGCCGGGCGCGTTGAACGCGGTGTGGCCCGCCAGCACCTCGACCGCGTCGAAGTCGAGCGGGAACGGCGGCGGCCAGCGCGCGCCGTCCCAGCCGGTGTTGTCGAACAGCGCGTACATGCGGAACCGCGGGTGGTTGACCTGCACCAGCGCGCCGGCCCGCTGCTGGTGGCCCCACGCCATCAGCGCGGCCGGCGTCATCGCCGCCAGCGCCGCGGCGTCGGGGCTGCCGCCGCGCGGCCCGGCGGCGATCGCCGTCGGGTACACGCCCAGGTGCGCCGCGTCGCTGCCGATCTCGTTGGAGGGCACCGAGGCCAGCACGCGGTCGAGGCCGGCCTCGGCGATCGCGGCGGTGAGATCGCCGTTCGACGCGTGATCCGACAGCGCGGTCACCTGGATGCCGGCGCACGCCTGGCTCATCGCGCGCAGCGTGTCGGGCAGGCCCGAGTCGTTGGAGCGCGCGGCGTGGACGTGCAGGTCGGCCTGGAGCGCGCCGTCGACCCGCCACGCCCGCTCGAGCGCGATGTCGAGCCGCGCGGCCTGGCCCGCGGCGAGCGTCACCTCGCCCTCCCACGCTTCGTGCTCGACGTCGCGCCACGCGGTGACGCGGTAACGGCCGAGCGGGATCGCCGGCGACGGCTCGCAGTCGTCGCCGCCGCCCACCGGCAAGGTCGCCTCGCCGTCGGGCACCAGGATCCCCGCGACGGTGCCGATCGCGCGCGGCCCCAGGTGACAGGCGCCCTTGGCCTGGCGCACGCCGCCGTACAGCTCGGCGCGCCCGATCGGCAGCGGCCGATCGCCGTCCCACAAGAGCACCCGCGCCGCCACCAGCGGGCCACCCGCGCCGTCGGTGATACGCACGGTCAAGCTGGCCGCGGCGGGCCGGTGCGGCCGACGCTGACAGCCGCCGACGATCACGGCCGACGCGCCGATCGCCAGCGCCACGCGGAGGTACGGAGCGAGCGCCACGCGCCATGCGTTGTACCACGCACCCTCGCCGCGATTGCGTCGCCCCCGGCGCCGGTCCACCATCCCCGCGTGCTGCGCCTGACCCGCTCGATCATCCCTGCCCTGCTCCTCGCCGCGTGCTCGGGCTCGTCGCCCCACGCCGCCGCGCCGACGCCGGCTCCGACTCCGACTCCAGCTCCGGCTCCGGCTCCGGCTCCGGCTCCCGCTGCGACTCCGACTCCGGTTCCGGCGCCCGCTACCGCCCCGGCGCCGGTCGCCGCCGCCGACGTCGCCGCCGCCAAGGCCGCGCTGCGCGCCGCGTACCCCGACGCCGGCGCGCGCATCGATCGCGGCGTCGATCAGGTCGCGGCCTTGTGGCGCCAGAGCGACGGCGACCTCACCGCCTTCGTCACCGAGCACTTCGCCGCCACCCAGCCCGCGGTCGACGCGCTGTTCGCGCGCCTCGAGGCCACGTTCGAGCAGATCGACGGCCTGTCCAACGAGCTGGGCCGCGCGCTGCGCTGGCACGCCGACGTCGACACCGGCCCCAACCTGCCGGTCGACGACCTGCTGGCCGCGGTCGACCCCAGCGCCCACCTCACCGACGATCTGTTCACGTCGAAGGTCGCGTTCGTCGCGCTGCTCAACTTCCCGCTGACCACGCTCGATCAGCGCCTGCGCGACGCGGCCGGCTACAGCCGCCGGCAGTGGGCCGAGGTCCGGCTGACCGGCCGCTTCGACAGCCGCGTGCCCGGCGACGTCTCAGCCGCCGCCAGCGCGGTCGAGGCCGCGTCCGACGCGTACATCGCCGGCTACAACCTGTGGATGCACCACGTCGTCTCCGACGACGGCCAGCGCCACTTCCCCAAGGGCAAGCGCCTCATCAGCCACTGGAACCTGCGCGACGAGCTCAAGGCCAACTACGCCGACCCCGACGCCGTCATCAAGCAGCGCACGATCGTCGCGGTCATGGAGCGCATCGTCACCCAGACCATCCCAGCGGCGGTGATCGACAACCCGCGGCTCGACTGGAACCCGTTCACCAACCAGGTCACCGCGACGCCGGCCGCCGAGCTCGAGGCCGACGCGCCCGCCGACCGCCCGACGGCGCCGGCCACGACGCCGGAGCCCGACGCCCGCTTCCAGCACGTCCTCGACGCGTTCCACGCCGCCCAGGCGATCGATCGCTACGCGCCGACCGCGCCCACCCACCTGGCCCGGTCGTTCGCCGCCGCCGAGATGCCCGAGCCGCGGGTGCGCGAGCTGATCGTCTCGATCCTGTCGTCGCCCAACGTCGCGCTGGCCGCGGCCGAGATCGAGCGCCGGCTGGGCCGCAAGCTCGGCCCGCAGGACCTCTGGTACGAGTTCGGCGGCGGCGAGCAGTCCGAGGCCGCGCTCGACGCGGTGACCCGCAAGCGCTACCCGACGCCGGCGGCGTTCAAGGCCGACCTGCCGCGCATCCTCACCAAGCTCGGGTTCGCGCCCAAGCACGCCAAGGTGATCGCCGACCACATCGCCGTCGATCCGTCGCGCGGCGCCGGCCACGCGATGGAGGCGATGTGGCGCCAGGACCTGCCGCACCTGCGCACCCGCGTCGAGAAGCAGGGCATGGACTACAAGGGCTACAACATCGCGGTCCACGAGCTCGGCCACAACGTCGAGCAGTACCTGTCGTTGTACGAGATCGATCACACGCTGCTCCGCGGCGTGCCCAACACCGCCTTCACCGAGGCGCTGGCGTTCCTGTTCCAGGCCCGCGACCTGCAACTGCTCGGCAAGCCGGCGCCCGACGCCAAGGCCGAGCACAGCCGCGTGCTCGATCACTTCTGGAACACCTGGGAGATCGCCGGCTCGGCGCTGGTCGAGATCGACGTCTGGCACTGGCTGTACGACCACCCGAACGCCACCGCCGCCGAGCTGCGCGACGCCACCGTGCGCATCGCCCGCGCGACCTGGGACCAGTACTACGCGCCGGTGCTGGGCAACGCCGGCCAGACCACGCTGCTCGGCATCTACTCGCACACGATCTCGTCGCCGCTGTACCTGTTCAACTACGTGCTCGGCCACCTGATCGCGTTCCAGCTCGAGGAGCACGTCGCCGGCAAGGACGCCAAGACCTTCGCCGCCGAGTTCGTCCGGGTCGCCCACCAGGGCGCGATCCTGCCCGACAGCTGGATGCAGGGCGCCACCGGCGCGCCGGTGTCGTCGGCGCCGATGCTGGCCGCCACCGCCCGGGCGCTCGCGCAGAAGTAGGGGCGCGACGTGGCCAGCGCGTGCCGCGTCTGCGCCCGGCCGTGCGCGGTCACCGCGCTGGCCTGCGATCACTGCGGCGCGATCGCGCCGGCGCGCCTCGACGTGATCGTCGACGTCACCCGGGCGCGGCCGGCCGCGGCGCCGCGCGGCGACGCGTTCCGCGAGGCGGACGAGGCCCTGGGCGCGGTCGTGATCTCGGCCCACGCCAGCGACGTCGACCCGGCGCTGGCGGTCACCGTCATCGTCACCGCCACCGAGCTCGAGGGCATCGCGCGGGTGCCGCGGGCGCAGCTGCGGATGCTGTACGTCGAGCTCGGCACCGCGCCGCCGGAGTTGCGCGCCGCGACCGACGCCGGCGTCGCCGTGCTGGCGCGCGCCCCCAAGGACGTCCTCGAGGCGCTGGCCGAGACGCTGTGCCAGGTGCTCGGGCTGCCGACCCACGCGCGGCCCAGCATCGATCTGCAGCCGCGCGTGCCGACGGTGTGGCAGGCGATCGTCACCCCGGACGGCGTCGCGATCGCGCGGCGCCCGGTGGCCACCCTGGCCGCCACCGTGGCGACCGCCGGGACCATGACCGCGCTGATCGTCGGCGTGTTCGTCGGCTGGCCCGCCCTGCTGGTGTTCGCGCACACCACGTGGGCGGCGGTCGCGCTGCGCGGGCGGCCGTCGATCGCCGTCGCGCTGGTCGGCGACGCGCTGCGGGTCGGCTGGCGACGGGTCCCGATCGAGCAGATCACGCGGGTGCGCGTGGTGCCCCCGTGGCAACCGGATCGCTCCCCGGTGCGACGGGTCCGGGTCGAGCTCGAGCGCCGCGACGGCCGCCCGCTGGTCGTGCACCGCGGCCGCAACGCGATCACCGCGCGCGACCTGGCCGCGGCGATCGAGGCCGAGCTCGCGGCGTGGCGGCTGGCCCGCCGCCGGGCCGCGCTGGCGCCGCCCGACGCGCCGGCCTGACCCGCGGTACGCTTCCGGCGTGGCCGGGTCGTCATCCGCGCTGGTGTGGGTCACGCGGCGGGCCGCGGGCGACGACGACGGCGCGCCGTTCCGGGCCGCACGCGCGGACGACGAGGTCGAGCTGCGCGCCGTCGACGCCGACCACGTCGGCGCCGGCATCGTCGTCACCGCGCGCGACGTGCTCGGCGAGGCGACGGTCCCGCGGGAGGCCATCACCGCGGTCGCCTGCGCGGCCGTCGACGCGGAGCGCTGGGAGCTGGTCGTGGTCGCCGGGGCGCGGCGCGCGATCGGCCACGGCACGCCGGCGTCGGTCGCGGCGCTGGCCCGCGAGCTGGCCCGCGAGCTCGGGGTGCCCTACGTCGGTCACGGCGTCACGCTCTTGCCCCCGGTGCCGCACGGCTGGAGCCTGACCCGCCCCGGCGATCAGCTGACCGTCACCCGCGACCCGCCCGGCGCCGGCTTCGCCATGGCGGCCCCGGTCGTCGCGGTGGCCGTCGGCGGCGCGCTGGTGCTGACGCCGGCCTTCGCGGCGCTGGGCACCGCCATCGCCGTCGGCGTCGCGCTGCTCGTGGGCCAGCGGCTCGACGCCGTCCCGGCGCTGCGCCGCCACCAGTCCCAGTTCTTCGTCCTCGAGCCTGGCGGCCTGCACGTGCCGACCGGACCACGGCGCGGGCGCGTCCCGCTCGATCGCGTCGAGCGCTTCGTGGCGCGCACGCGGCGGTCGCGCGCGGAGGCGACGCTCGTCGCCCGCTGCGACGACCGCGATCGGGAGCTCGTCACCAGCCATGACCCCGGCGGGCGCGCCACCCGCGCCGTCGCCACCCGGCTCAACCTCGAGCTCGACCGCCTGCGCGCCGCCGGCGACCGCCGCGGGCGCTGACCGCGCCCGGCCCTTGCGCCGCGCCGCGATCTCGGCGATCCACGCGGCGTGCGCTACGTCGGCAAGGTCTACCGCCCGCCGTCCGAAGCCGACGCGCTGATCGTCCAGGCGACGATCGGCTGCTCGTGGAACCACTGCACGTACTGCGACATGTACCGCGACAAGCCGCGGTTCGCGGTGCGGCCGCTGGCCGAGACGCTGGCCGACCTCGCCGGCGCCGGCCGCGCCGCCGGCGATCGCGTCGACAAGGTGTTCGTCGCCGACGGCGACGCGCTGGTGCTGCCGATGGATCACTGGGAGGCGATCCTGGCGGCGTGCCGCGCCCACTTCCCGCGGCTGCGCCGGGTCAGCTGCTACGCCACCGCCGCCAACCTCGCCGGCAAGACCGACGCCGAGCTGGCCCAGCTGCGCGCGCTGGGCCTCGCCCTGGTCTACATCGGCCCGGAGTCCGGCGACGACGTCGTGCTCAAGCGCCTGGCCAAGGGCGCCACCGCGGCCGAGCACGTCACCGCGGCGCAGCGGGCGCGGGCCGCGGGCCTCGAGGTGTCGGCGATCTTCTTGCTCGGCGCCGGCGGGGTCGCGCGGTCGGCCGAGCACGCCGCGGCGTCGGCGGCGCTGGCCAGCGCGATGGATCCGCACTACCTCGCGGCGCTGACCTTGACGATCGTCCCCGGCACGCCGCTGGCGACGCAGGCCGCGCGCGGCGACTTCACGCTGCCGTCGATCGAGGCGCTGCTCGGCGAGCTGCGCACGTTCGTCGCCGAGGCCCGCCCCACCGACGCGCTGTTCCGCACCAACCACGCCTCGAACTACCTGCCGGTCGGCGGTCGGCTGCCGCGCGACGGCGCGCGCCTGGCCGCCGCGATCGATCGCGCGCTCGCCGGCGAGCTGCCGCTGCGCCCCGAGCACCACCGCGGGCTGTGAAGCGGCGCGGCGTCAGCGCCCCCCGCGCCGGCGCAGCCAGACCCGGTACGGGAACGCGCCGACGTACGCGAAGTAGCCGCGGTCGAGGCCGCCGCGGAAGCACGCGCGATCGAGCGCGCCGTCGCCGATCGGATCGGCGCGGCGGTCCCGCGTCGCGCACCTCGGGCCGCTCGCCGCCGCGACCACCGGCGGGCCGGCGAACGCCAGCGGGATCGCCAGCGCCGAGCGCCGCGCGTCACCCAGCCGATACAGGCCGCGGCCGTCGGCCAGCCAGGTCCCGGCCGGGCTCGTCATGCCGTTGGGATCGAGCTCGTCGTCGCAGGCGATCTGCGCCCACCAGTAGGCGCGGTGCGCCTCGACCGCGACGACCGCGCACGCGACGCGGCGCCGTGGCGCCGGCACCGACCGCCACGTCGTCTGGCCGCCGCGCTCGTCGGGGACCTCGTCGATCCGGTCGACCTGGTAGGTCCAGCGCCGCCCCAGCTCGAACATCGTCGCGTAGCGCGCCGACAGCGCCGGCGCCGCCGCCGCGCGGCTCGGGATCACCGCGACGACCAGCGCCAGCGCGGCGCGGCGGCAGCTCATGCCGGATCCAACGCGCTCCCGCCCATCGCTATTCGCGGCGCGGCGCCGCGCCGCTACCGATACATCGCGCGCAACAGCTCGCGCTCGAGCGCGATCGCCAGCGCCTCGTTGATCGGCACCAGCTCGGGCGGGCCGTCGTCGGGGTCGTGGGCCTCGGCCTGCACGTCGGCGAACATCGCGACCTCGCCGCCCGCCGCCAGGTACGCGGCCACGCGCGCGCGCACGTCGGGATCGGCGGCCGCGTGCTCGCGGCAGATCGCCACCTCCGGCGCGCCGCGCTTGTCGCGCACCGCCGCGAACGCGAACAGCCGACAGATCACCGGCCGCGCCGCGTAGACCGTGCAGCCGCCGGGCAGCTGCCCCGGCGCGAACAGCGCGCACGGCCCGGCGCCGATCGCCCGCGCGCGGTCGAGCACCGCCTCACCCTCGCCGGCGGCGACCAGCAGGCGCGCCGCCGGCGCCACGTCGGACACGCTGACGTGCGGCGGCGTGCGCACGCAGCACGCGCCGCAGCCGGTCGGGCAGCCGAGCCCGGTGGCCGCCGCGATCGCGTCGTTCTTGCGATCGGCCTCGGCATAGATCGCCAGCCGCTTCGGGGTCACGGCCGCCCTCGCTGGTAGACGTCGACCAGCGGCGCGCCCTGCGCCTCGACGCGCAGCACCCGGGTCGCGTCCGGCGGGATCGCGCACGGCCGCCAGCTCGGCTGGTAGTGCACGATCCACTGCGCCTGCCGCGGGTCGCGCACCGGCTCCCACAGATCGCCGCGGAACCAGGTCAGGTGGCCGGGCTCGACGCAGTCGCGGTGCACGCGATCGCCGATCGCCGCGTGGGCGTTGACGTACGCGATCGCGCGCTCGACGCCCTCGCCCCACCACGCGATCTCGTACCGCCGCGCCTTGGCCACCGCCGCCGGGCCGCCGGTCTGCTCGCCGTAGTAGTCGAGGTAGTAGGGGTGGATGCGCGCGCAGGTGACGACCAGGTAGATCGTCAGCGCCAGCGGCACCGCCAGCCCGGCCAGCACGTGCAGCCGCGCGCCGACCCAGCGCGCCAGCGCCGCGACGCCGATCGCCGCCGCCACCGCCATCGGCAGCAGCACCGGCAGGACGTAGCGGATGCCGTCCTGCCGCACCGGCGACAGCATCACGCCCAGCGGCGCGATCGCCCACGCCGCGATGACGAGCGCGCCGCGCCACCCGCGGGCCGCGGCCAGCGCCAGCCCGGCGCCGGCCGCCGCCAGCACGACGATCGGCGTCGTCGCGCCCAGGTACGGCAGGAAGTACCAGCGCGGCGGCGCCTTGGTCAGCGTGCCGTGGAACGGCTCGAGCGAGTGCGTGCCCTTGAGCTTGGCCCACGCCTCCTCGGTGTGGGCGATCGGGTGGGTCCACAGCCGCGGCCACAGCGCGACCGCGGTGACCATCGCCACCGCCGGGATGATCGCCAGCCCCAGCTTCACCGCGCGCAGCCGCGCGCCGGCCGGCGCGGCGAGCAAGATCGTCGCGCCGATCGCCGGCGCCATCAGGCCGTTGACGAAGCGGATCATCAGCGCCACGCCGAGCACGACGCCCACCGCCACCATCCGCCACACCAGCGGCCGCCCGCGATCACCGCCGTCCCACACCCGGGCCGACAGCCACCACGCCAGCGCCCACGCCGCCACCGACGGCGCCTCGTGGCCGACGACCTGGCCGTGGCCGATCAGGTGCGGCGACAGCGCGGCGATGCCGCCGGCGAGCGCGCCGACCCGCAGGTCGACCAGCCGCCGGCCGATCGGCACCAGGAGCGCGCAGCCCAGCGCCATCGCCAGCGCCGACATCGCGCGCGCGCCGCCGAAGCCGTCGCTCCACAGCCCGCCGAGCCCGGCCAGGTACTTGGTCACCGGCGGGTGCTCGTAGTTCCACCGCCACGCGGCGTCGCCGACGTCGCCGCGCACCAGGTTCTGGACGTAGTTGCGGCCGGCCGACCAGTAGGTGTCCTCGTCCCAGGTCTGGCCCGCGGCGCCCAGATCCCACAGCCGCGCGATCGCCGCGACCGCGAACACCGCCGCCGTCACCAGCAGCGCGTCGCGCGGCAGCGCCCGCAGCGCGGCGCGCCCGCTCCACAGCGCGGCCGCGATCACGATCAGCACGATCAGCCACGCCGCCAGGGCGTCGCCGCGCGCGGTGCCCGGGTGATCGAAGCGCGCCTCGAGCGGCGGCCGCGGCGCCAGCGACGACGCCGGCACGTACTCGGGATCGCCGGTGCGCCCCGCCGGGTGCCACACCAGCCGCGCGCCCGGCGGCGCCGCGAACCGGATCGCCACCGCGCCGCGCGACAGCACGACCCGCTCGGTGCGCACGCCGCGGCCGGTGATCGGCGTGGCCAGGCCCTCGACGGTGAGCACCGCCGGCCCCGCCGACGCGAAGCCGATCCGGGTCGGCCCGCCGCGCGGCACGTGCAGCGCGCCGACGTAGGCCCGCGTGCCGGGCGGATCGCCGGGCTGCGACGGCGCCGCGGCCAGCCGATCGAGCGGCGCCGGCACCGTCGCCGCGCGCACGCCCAGCACGATCGCGATCGCGATCAGCGCGATCAGCCACGGCAGCGCGCGCGGCACCACCGCCTGGCGCCAGCTCATCGCGCGAGCCCGGGGCACGCCAGCGCGCGATCGCGCCGCGCCAGGAACGTCAGGTACTCGCCGCGCTCGACCAGCCCGGGCACGTGCAGCACGACCTTCTCGAAGCCGTTGGCCTGCCAGAAGCCGGCGCAGTGGTTGAGCGGCGCCACGCCCGGCACCGCGCGCAGGTCGTAGCAGGACAGCACGATCGTCGGGTGGTGCGCGAGCATCAGCGCGTCGGGGCCCCACTTGTTGTGGCCGGCGCGCGGGTTGGTGCGCGGGACCTCGTGGGCCACCCGCGACGACACCAGCCCGAACACGTCGATGCCGCGCAGCCGCGCGTAGTACGGCAGCGCGCCGACGCCGCCGAAGATCGCGTAGTCGTCGGGGCGCACGCACGGCGCCAGCGCCTTGCCGATCAACACGCGGTCGTGGGTGTAGGCGCGCAGGTACGCCGGCGTGTCGATGCCGCGATCGTTCTTGAAGTTGCCGAAGCGCAGGCTGGCCTTGGTCAGCGCCAGCTGCCGATCGGCGAAGGCGCCCAGCACCGCCGCACCGGCCACCAGCATGACCGCGGTCGCGACGAGCGCCCGGGAACTCACGCGCGCCACCGCAGCGCCGAGGTTCGCGACGCCCAGCGCCACCGCCAGCGCCGCCAGCACGAACAGCGGCATGATGAAGCGGTGCAGGCCCATGAAGTCGCCGCCGACGCCGGCGACGTAGCGCAGGTAGACGACGAAGATGATCGGCGCCAGCGTCACCAGCGCGAACCGCGCGTCGCGCCGCGGCCGCGCGATCAGCCCGGCGATCGCCAGCGGTGACGCCCACGCCAGGCCGGTCTGCGCGAACCAGCGGCCGACGTAGTACCAGCCGTTCGCGCGCATCTTGGCGTCGTAGCCGGGCACCGCCGCGCCGGCGGCCTTGACGTAGTAGGTGTTGGGGAACGGCCAGCCGTAGTACCACCAGCGCCACGCGAACCACGGCGCCCACAGCCCGAGGAACGTGATCACCGCGTTCCACTCGGCGCGGTTGGGCTTCCACCGCCGCTCGCCGATCAGGTTGGTCGCCACACGGTGCGCGGCGAACAAGGCGACGATCAGCGGGCCCTCGGGCCGGGTCATCGACGCCAGCGCCAGGCCGATCGCCATCCGCCGCAGCCCGCGCAGCTCCTCGCCGGCGCTGGCGGCGAGGTAGCCGTCGAGCGCCCACAGCAGCAGGAACGTGTAGAGCTGGGTCTCGAGGCCGCCCGACGACCAGCACGCGAAGCCGCTCGAGCACGCGAGCAGCAGCGGCGCCAGCCCGGCCACCGGGTGGCCGCGACCGAGCACGCGCTCGCCGATGCGGAACGTGACGGCCAGCACGCCGAGGCCGAAGCCCACGCCCAGCACCCGCGCCGCGAGCTCGGGCGGGATGCCCACCACCATCAGCGCGCCGAGCAGGAAGGTCCACAGGAAGTTGGTGTAGCCCTCGACCGGATCGCCGAGGTTGAACGCCAGCTGGCCGTGCTCGGCGAAGTTGCGCGAGAACACGAACGAGATGAACGCGTCGTCGGTGACGAAGTCGTACTGCTGCGCGTGCCAGATCAGGATCGCGGCGGCCAGCGCCAGCGGCGCCCACCGCGCGATCGTGCGCCACGGCGCCGCGCCGGGGGCGGCGCGCGCGACTGGAAGCGAGGACTCGGACGACACGGCGCGAGCCTCCCCTGCCGCTCGGGGCGATGCAAGTCAAGCGCTCGCGCGAAATCGCGTCGCCGACGCGCGCGCGGCGCGCAGTCTTTGCTAGCTTTCGCGGTCGATGTCGGCACCGACGAGTCCAGACGCCGCGGCCCCCGCCGCAGCGCCGCGGCCGGTGCCCCAGGCGGTGGTCGCGGGCGCGCTGACCGCCGGGCTCGCCGCCGCCGCCACCGGCGCCATCGACGGGCTGTGGTCGTGGCGCGCCGCCGGGCAGTTCGCGCCGGGCTTCCTCGAGCGGGTCCGCGAGGTGCTCTACCTCGCCACCAGCTACGCGCTCGCCGGCGCGCTGATCGGCGCGGTGGTCGCGGCGGTGGTCGTCGTCTACGCGCGGTGGACGCTGCTCGGGCGCCTCGTGCGCCACGCGTTCGCCCAGCACGCCGCCGCCCGGGCCCAGGGCCACCCCCACGCCGTCGTCGGCCTGTCGCTGGTGCTGGCGTTCGCGCCGCTGGCGACCACCGCGCTGGTGGTGGTGTTCCCACGGCTGGTCCACGGCCTCCACACCCGCAAGAACTTCGCGCTGGTGGTCGCCGTGGCGATGGCCGCCGGCATCGTCACGCTGGCGGTGGCGCTGGCGGTCGCGATCGTCGTCGCGCGCGCGCTCGAGGCCGGGCTGCGCGCGCTGGCCCGCGGCCGGCTGGGCCCGGCGCTGTCGTGGGTGTGGACCCCGGCGGTGGCGCTGGCCGCGATGGCGGCGATCGGCGCCGCGGTGATCATCGTCCGCACCTGGAGCGTCACCCGGCTCTTGCCGCTGCGCCCGCCGGCGATCGTCGTGCTGGCGCTGGTGCTGGCGGTGCCGCTGGGCGCGGTCGGCGCGCGCTGGGCCGCGCGCTGGGCCGCGCTGCGCCCGCGCTGGCGCCGCAGCCTCCCCGCCGTCGTGCCGCTCGCCGCGTTCCTGGTGGCCGCGCTGGCCGGCAACCGCCCCGGCGTCATCAAGGCCGCGGTCGCGTACTCCGGCGTCGGCGATCCGCTGACCCGCGCGTGGAAGCGGCTGATCGATCGCGATCGCGACGGCTACTCGCCGTGGTTCGGCGGCGGCGACTGCGACGACGGCGATCCCCACGTCCACCCCGGCGCCAGCGACATCCCCGACGACGGCCGCGATCAGAACTGCGTCGCCGGCGACGCCAAGAGCCAGCGCGCCGCCGCCGACGTCGGCTTCGCGTCGCTGCCGCCCGGCGTGCCGGCCGACGCCAACATCGTGCTGATCACGATCGACACGCTGCGCGCC
This sequence comes from Myxococcales bacterium, assembly GCA_016794525.1. GTDB lineage: Bacteria > Myxococcota_A > Polyangia > Haliangiales > Haliangiaceae > UBA2376. The sequence continues at coordinate 11,621 of JAEUJY010000021.1, read as the reverse complement.
GATCACCTGTCGAGCTACGGCTACCCGCGGCCGACGACGCCGACCCTCGACGCGGTCGCCGCCGCCGGCACCCGCTTCGCCGCCGCCTGGGCCCACGCGCCGTCGACCCGCTACTCGATGCCGGCGATCCTCACCGGCCGGCTGCCGCTCGACGTCTACTACGACCACAGCGTCGCCGGCTGGCCCGGCATCCTGCCGCGCGCCACGACGCTGGCCGAGGTGCTGCGCGATCGCGGCTTCGCGACCGGCGCGTTCACCAACTACTGGTACTTCGATCGCACCCGGCACATGGACCAGGGCTTCGACGTCTACGACAACGAGAACGCGCGCCTGCACCAGGGCGCCGACCCCGCGCACACCCGCGGCAGCTCGTCGCGCCAGCAGACCGACAAGGCGCTCGGCTTCGTCGCCGCGCACGCGACCCAGCGCTTCTTCCTGTGGGTCCACTACTACGATCCCCACCACGAGTACGAGCCGCACCCCGAGGTGCCGAGCTTCGGCACCGGCGAGGTCGATCGCTACGACCAGGAGATCCGCTACACCGACCTGCACGTCGGCCGGCTGCTCGACGACCTCAAGGCCCGCGGGCTGTGGGACAAGACGATCATCGTCGTCACCGGCGATCACGGCGAGGGCTTCGGCGAGCACGGCGTGCTCCAGCACGGCTACCACCTGTACGCGCCGCAGACCAAGGTGCCGCTGATCGTCCGCGTGCCCGGCCTACCGCCGCGGGTGTCGACCACGGCGGTCGGCCACGTCGACATCCTGCCGACGCTGGCCAACCTGGCCGGCGCCACCGCCACGCCCGAGATGATGGGGCGCTCGCTGGTGCCGCTCCTGGCCGGCGCCCCCGACGACCCCGACCGGGTGGTGTTCCAGCAGCTGTCGTATGAGGGAAATCACGAGATGCGCGGCGCCGCGACCGCCGACTGCCACGTGCTGTACAACGTCTCTCCGCACACGAGCTGGGAAGTGTACCGCCTCACCGACGACCCCTCCGAGACCCACGACCGCGCCGACGCGCCCGGTCGCTGCGGCCGCGTGCGCACCGCGTTCGAGCGCTGGTACGACAGCGCGCAGATCCCGCCGGGCGCCGCCGACGCGCTCCTGCCCGATCGCCCGGCGATCGCCGCGCCGCTCGACGTCGATCTCGGCCCCGACGTGCGGCTGCTCGCCGTCGACGCGCCCGCCGAGGTGCGCCCCGGCCAGACCTTCTCGATCACCTGGACGTTCGAGGCCCGCGGCCGCCTGACCGGCGGCTGGAAGGTGTTCGTCCACGTCGAGGGCCCCGGCGGCGGCCGCTTCACCGCCGATCACGCGCCGGCCCGGCCGTTCGAGTGGTGGCGACGCGGCCAGTACATCCGCTACACGATCGACGCCAGCGTGCCGCCCAGCGCGCCCGCCGGCGACTACGGCATGTGGATCGGCCTGTGGCGCAAGGCCGCGCGCCAGCCGGTGCGCGCGCCCGCCGGCGTGCCGGTCGTCGACAACCGGGTCAAGGTCGCGACCGTGCGGGTGGTGCGATGACGATGCCCGCGTGGATGCGCGCGACGTTCTGGGCGCTGCTCGCGGCGCCCGGCGTCTGGCAGATCGGCCTCCTGGTGTGGGCGATCGCGGCGCGCTTCCCGTACCCGTACGACCTCGAGTGGATGGAGGGCGGCGTGCTGCACGGCGCGTCGCGCATCGCGTCGGGCGACGGCATCTACGGCCCGCCGTCGGTCGACTACATCTCGTTCCTGTACACGCCGCTCTACCCCGGCCTGCTGGCGCTGCTCGGCTCGATCTTCGGCCTGTCGTACCAGCTCGGCCGGATCATCTCGATCCTGTCGCTGATCGGGCTGGGCATCCTGGCCATCACCAACGCGCTGGCGTGGTCGCCCAAGCACCGCGGCGCCGCGGCCGCCGGCGCGATCCTCGGCCTCGGGCTGTTCGCCGCCGCGTACCCGTTCATGGAGGGCTGGTACGATCTGGTCCGCGCCGACACGATGTTCCTGTTCATCGCGACCGGCGGGCTGATCGGCCTGTCGCGGTGGGCGCGCGCCGAGGAGGGCTTCCGCGGCCACCGGCTGGTCGCGGTGGCCGGCGTGATCCTCGGGCTGTCGTTCTTCGCCAAGCAGACCGGCGTGCTCTACGCGCTGGCCGGCGGGCCGATCATCCTGGCGATGAACTGGCGGCGGGCCCCGACCTACGTCGGCGCGGTCGCGGTCACCGGGCTCGGCGGCGCGGCGCTCCTGCAGTGGACCACCGGCGGCTGGTTCTGGACCTACGCGTTCCAGATCCACCAGGCCCACGACTGGAACAAGGATCGGTTCTGGAAGTCGTTCGAGCTGATCCTGCTGCACTTCCGCTGGGCCACCGCGATCATCGTGCTCGGGCTGTGCGTCGTCGTGGCGTGCGCGATCGTGCGCCGCCGGCTGCCGCCGCCGGCCAAGGCGCTGCTCCTGTGGACGTACTTCTACGCGGTGTCGACGGTCGTCGGCGCCGTCGGCTGGGGCACCGAGTTCGCGCACTACAACGCGTACATGCCGGCGTTCCTCCACGGCGCGATGGCCGCGGGCTTCGCGATCCCGGCGATCCTGGCGTGCAGCGAGCTGTTGTTCGCCGACGACGCGCTGGCCCCGGGCCGCCAAGCCTACACGACGCTGCCGCGCAACCGCGCGCTGGCCCACGCGGCGACCGCGCTGGTCGCGCTGGGCCTCGGCGTGCAGCTGTACAAGGCGCGGTGGAACCCGCGGCCGTTCATCCCCACCGCGCGCGATCGCGCCGCCGGCGACGAGCTGATCGCGACGATCCGCGCGCTGCCGGGCCGGGTCTGGGTGCCGTCGCACCCCTGGTACGCGCACCTCGCGGGCAAGCCGATGTACGTCCACCGGATGGGCGTGAAGGACGTCACCGCGCGCAAGCCGCGCCCGGTGATGGGCCTCGAGGAGGCGCTGCGCGGCCGCGAGTTCTCGGCGATCGTCTTCGACAACCGCGACCTGTACCTCGAGGTGCCGGCGATCAACCTCTACTACCGGCCCGACGATCTGGTGCCGCGCACCGCGCGCCCGCGGCTGTTCACCGGCGCCAAGATCGTGCCCGACTCGATCTGGGTGCCGGCCGGCCGCGCGCTCCTGCCGCCGGGCTGGCGCGTGCTGTTCGACTTCGAGGACGGCACGTTCTCCAACTGGACGGTCTTCGGCTCGGCGTGGGGCAACACGCCCGAGCGCAAGGAGGTCGCCGGCCAGGGCATGGTGCGCCGCTTCGGCGGCCGCAACTTCGCGACGTCGTTCCACGGCGGCGACGCCCGCACCGGCACGCTGCTGTCGGCGCCGTTCGCGATCGACGCCGACAGCATCCGCATGCGCCTCGGCGGCGGCAGCGGCGACAGCGGCCTCCGCGTCGAGCTGCGCGTCGACGGCATGCCGGTGCGGACCGCCACCCCGCCGGCGCCGCCCTCCGAGCGCTTCACCGACGTCACCTGGAACGTCGCCGACCTGGTCGGCCAGACCGCGACGATCGCGCTGGTCGACGAGTCGCAGGCCTCGTGGGGCCACCTGAACGTCGACGAGATCTGGATCGGCCCGGCCGAGTAGCGCGCGACGCGGTGGGAGGCGCGTGAGGTTCGCCGCGCGGGTGGCGCGGGTACGCTCGGCCGATGGTGAGACGCGGCTTGCTGACACTATCGCTGGCCGGCGCGTGCGCGGCGCCCGCCGAGCGCGCCGCGCTCCCGACCGGCGCGCCGGCCGCCCCCGCCACCGCGCGCCCCGCGGCGCCACCGCCGCCCCGCGCGCCCGCCCCGCCCGCGGTCGCCGCGACGTTTCCGCCCGGCCCCGACGCGTGCCGCTGGCAGCGCGACGCCTGGTGGGGGGACATCAGCCTGGCGCCGGGCGAGCCCGCAGTGGCGCGGGTCGTCGGGGCCCACGCCGCCATCGCCGCGCCGCTCACCGGGCGCGGGATGTACGTCACCGCCGATGGCGACGGGGTCCAGATCGCGGCGTGGATCAGCCGGCCGACGCTGTACCTGACGCGGCCCGTTGCGCTGGCGCAGGTGGTCTACCCGCAGCCGTGGACGCCGGTCGCGTGGCGCGGGCTGGGGCGCGCCGACGCCCTCGAGGTGGCGATCGACGCCAGCGACACCCTGGCGGCGCCGGCCGCCAGCGCCGAGGTCGCGTGCGACGCCGTCGCGGTCACCGTGACCGACTTCGCGATACCGGTGTCGGCGCCCGCGGCGTCCACCGGGGGACACACCCGGACCGAAGCGCCGCTGGCGCTGGCCGCGGGCGGGCCGCCGGTCGCGCAGCTGCGCGCCGGCGTCGGGCTGGTGTACGGCGCGCGCGCGGGCGCGTCCGCCCGCGTCGTCGTCGAGACCGACGCCTACCTGCTCACCGGCTGGGTCCCGCTCGCGGCCGTGCAAAGCGACGACGTCGTCGACGGTCTCGCCGGGTTCGGCGACGCCGCCCCCGAGGCCCCGCGCACGATCGCCGCCGACGCCGCGCATCCGCGGTGCGGCCGCGCGCTGGCGCTGGTCATCGCGCACGGCGGCCGACGCGCGACGATCGGGACGCTCGCCGCCGGCGCGCCCGCGCCGGAGCGCCTCGGTCCGCCGGACGACGATGGGTTCGTCGCCATCCGCCCGTACGGCGCACAGTGGCTGGATCCGCGGGCCGGCGCGACGCTCGTCGCCGACGCGGCCGACCTCGACGCCTGCGAGGCGCGGCGCGCGCAGCCCTGATTCGATCGCCCGCGCCCGGACCGCGACAGCGGCGTCCGGATCTCGACGTCGGCGGGCCAGCCGCCGTGCGGGCAGGCGCACGGGGCACGGCATCGCGCCGGCACGCGCCGTGCAGATGGCGGGCGCATGCGACTCCCGTGGCTCCTCCCCGTCCTCCTCGCCGCCGCCTGCGACAACGCGCCGTCCTCTGACTATCCGACGTCGGAGACCGGCATCTTCGTCGACGTGACCGTCGACAGCGCCGGCGCGGCCGACGCCACCGTGGGCCTGACCGCCGACAACCCCGCGCTGCTCGAGGTCACGTACCTGCGACTCGAGGGTGGCGACGCGCTGGCGATGACGATCGGCGGCCGGGCGGTGGCGCTCAGCGAGCGCACCCTGCTCGGCGCGTACCAGTACGTCGGGACCGCGACCGACGTCGCCGACCGCGCGCCGCTGGTGGTCGCGTACGATCGCGCCGACGGCCAGGACGCCCCCGCGACCCACGGCGCCGTCCCCGACGCGTTCGATCTCGGCGCCACCGCGACCCGGTTCCGCCGCGCCGACGGGCTGCAGCTGACCTTCAGCCGGATCGGCGGCGCCGACGAGCTGGTGGTGTCGCTGCGCAGCGTCGAGGGCTGCTTCGAGCCGTTCACCGAGCGCGGTCCCGCGACCGCGACCACGGTGGCCATCTCGCCCGCGCGCTTCGTGCTGACGCCCGGCGGCCCCGCCACCTGCAACGTCGAGGTCACCGCGCGCGCGGTGGCCCACGGCGCGCCCGATCCGGCGTTCGGCCGCGGCGGCCTGGTCACGCTCGCGCAGGTGCGCACGCTCGCGCTGACGTTCGATCGCTGATCGATCGCGGCCCCCGCGGTAGATCGCCGGGCCGCGCCGCGCGTTCAGTGGCGACGATGATCACGCGCGCGCACGTCCTGTCGATGCTCGGGCGCCTCGCGCTCGGGGCGAGCTGTGGCGCCAGCCAGCGCGGCGCACAGGCGAGCCGCCCGCCTGACGAGTTCTGCCCCGCGATCATCGCCGGCGAGCTGCAGCGCGCCAGCGCGGCGGCCCATGGCGCGCTGGTCGCCGTGGGCGCCGACCACACCGACGATGCCAGCGAGCCGCTGGCGACGTGGCTGCGCACCCAGCCGTGCGTGGCCGAGGTCGAGGTGCCGACGATGGTCGTCGACACCGACCCCGCGATCCGCGAGCTGGCCGTGACCTTGGTGCCCGACGCCGCGGGGGTGACGCGCCGGTGCGACGCCGATCTGCGGCTGGCGCCCGGGGGCCGGGTCGGCGTGCACCCGGGCGTCTGGAACAGCCAGGCGACCGATCCGCGCTGCACGCCGATCGCGGCGGCCACGCCGTAGCGGGTCGGCGCACCGCGCGCGTCCCGGCGCCGGCGTCGCGTCGACTACCGCGGCGCCGGGCGGCGGTAGACGCTGACGATCGGCACGCCGTCGAAGCGCAGCACGAACACCGGCTGCACCGTGCCGTAGCTCTGCCAGATCATGAAGTCGTGGCGGCGGAAGTGGCGCTCGTGGATCACGATCGCCAGCTGCGAGCGCGCGACGCCGGCGTCCTCGTGGCCGGCGTCAGGGAGGCCCGGCGCCAGCAGGCGATCGCGGGCGTAGGCGCCCCACGCCGGCGTCGCGTCGTGGGTGTAGACCGGGCGCGGCGGCGCGCCGGCGGGCGGCGCCTGGGTGCGCAGGAACGGCAGCACGCCGCGCGCCGCGTAGCCCCAGAACTGGCGGTTCATGCCGAGGTCGGCGCCGCCCGGCGCCCCACCGGCGATGCCGTTGTACGACGACAGCGCGTACGGGTGCGCGTGGGCGGTCTCGGCCGCCGCGCCGGCGATCAACGCGCCGCCCACCGCGACCGTCGCGATCGTCGGCGCGAGGCGGTGGCGCGCCCCGGCCCACAGCTCGCCGAGCGCGGCCGCGGCGGCGCGCGCGGCCCACACCGCGCCCAGGCCGGCGGCCATGCACACCGTCGGGATCGCCGCCTCCCAGTGCTTCTCGGCGCCGAAGATCGGCGTCGAGCCGAGGAAGAAGGGCCCCATCGACGCGGCCAGGGACAGCCCGAGCAGCAGCGCCGCGCCGTCGGCGAACTCGCCGCGGCTCCGCCACCACCCGCGCGCGCGCGCCAGCACGCCGATCGCCGCGGCGGCCAGCGTGCCGGCCGGCACGGTCAGCAGCGTCGTGACGATCGCGACGTGCCACGGGAACGGCGGGTGGTTCCAGTTCTCGCCGAGGTACTCGAAGTTGTAGTGCACGTGGTGCAGGTGGAACTGCAGCCACGCGCGGATGTGCGGCACGGTGTCGAACCACAGCCACGGCCACACCGCGATCAACGTCAGCGGGCCCAGCGCGATCAGCGCCAGCGGCACGTACCACCGGTGCAAGAGCCCCCGGCCCAGCGCCCGCAGCCCGCGCACCGGCCCGGGCGCGGTGGTCGCGTAGGCCTGGCGCGCGACGACCCACGCGAAGTGCGGCGCGATCGCGAACGGCAAGAGCAGCGCGTTGTGCTTGGTGGCCAGCGCCAGGCCCCACACCACCCCGGCGACGATCGCCCATGACCAGCGGGCGAGGCTGCGCCAGTAGCAGTACAGCGTCGCCACCCACAAGGTCGCGATCGGCCCGTCGAAGCAGGCCAGCCCGGCGTGGAACAGCGCGCGCGGCAGGCACAGCGTCAGCAGCGCGGCGATCACCGCCTCGGCCACGCCCCACGCCGCGGCCACCCACGCGAACACGATCAGCACCAGGATCGCGTGCATCAGCGCGCTCGGCGCCCGGTACGCGGTCACGTGCGAGACGCCGAGGCCGTCGTGCAGGAGCTTGTGCGACAACCCGAACAGCGTCTTCATGAACGGCGGGTGCTCGCGGTTGTGATCGGTCGGGCCCGGGCCGCCCCAGGCCGCGGTGATGCCGTCGCGGCTGGTGACTCGCTGCGGCTCCGCCACCAGCCCGTAACGCTTGCGCCGGCCGTGGGCCGCGTCGAGCCACCACTGCGCGTAGCCGTCGCCGGCGCCCATGTAGACGGTCTCGTCGCGGGCGATGCCGACGTCCTCCTGCGCCACCAGCGCGGTGGCCAGCGTCACGACGAACAGCACCAGCCCGATCGCGCGCACGCGCCAGCGGCCGATCACGACCGCGCCTCCGCCGCGAAGCAGATCAGCCGGCCGGTGGCCTTGAGCCCGACCGCGCGGGCGGTGAACGTGACCGTGCCGCGCCCGGGGCGGGTGACGATGGTCCGCCGCACCCAGCCGTCGTCGACGCCGAACCGCCAGCGCGCGGCCTCGAAGCCGTCGATCGCCACCGCCAGCTCGCCCGGCGCGCGCACGTCGCGGCGGGTGAACACGTCGGCCAGGCCGACGCCGACCGCCAGCTCGGTGCCGAGCGCGACGTCGGTGAAGGTCAGCGTCACCTCGCCGTCGGGCGCCGGCGTCACCTGCGCGCAGCGGTGGGGCGCGAAGCCGACCTCGGCCAGCACGTAGGTCGGGCCGCCGGCGCGCGCGCCGCCGACCGCGGCGGTGCCGATCTGCGGCGCGAAGTCGGTGACCACCGTGCGCGCGGCCTGCGGGTAGCGCCGCGCGGTCACGCCGCCGATCGTGAACGACCGCTCGGCGCGCAGGCCGCGGGTCTCGGCCGCGCGGGCGCCGCGGATCGACAGCTCCCAGATCGCCGGGTAGCGCGCGGCGTCCAGCCGCCCGGCGGCGTCGACCGAGATCAGATCGCCGACGTGGAGGTACGCGGTCGGCTCGTTCCACGCCGGCGCGACGACGATCAGCTCCCCGGGGCGCAGCTCGGCGTGCAGCCGCTGGCTCACCGCCGCCCAGGCCCGGTCGTCGGGGACGCCGGCCCCAGCGCCGACGGCGCGGCAGGTGCCCCACGCGGCGATCGCGACCAGGGCGAGCGCGGGCGCGAGGCGGGCGAGGCGCGACGTGAGCGACGGCACGGGGCCGCGCATCCTACACCGACGCGAGCGCGGGCGGCGTCGTGTACAGTGCGCGCGCCGTGCCCTGGCTGCGTCGTCACGCCATCCCGCTCGTCCTGTTCCTGGTCGGCCTGTGCGGCTATGGCGCGCTCGCCGGCTCGCGGCTGTGGCACCAGTCCACCGATCCGCACTTCGTCTACCAGGCCGACGCCTGGCTGCACGGCAAGGCGACGATCTCGCCGCCGCCGGCGCGCGGCGACGACTGGGCCAAGGTCGAGACCGTCGTCTTGCGCGACGGCCGCGAGGTGCGCGGCCGCCGGCTGCACATCCGCCCGGTGTTCCGCACCACCAAGGGCGCCGAGATCCCGCTGGCCGACGTGGCGAGCAGCAAGGGCCAGACGTACTTCGTCTCGTTCCCGCCGCTGCCGAGCGCGCTGATGCTGCCGGGCGCCGCGCTCGGCGGGCGCGCCGGCAACGACGTGGTGCCGACGGTGCTGTGCGCGGCGCTCATCCTGCCGCTGGCGTTCCTGACGCTGCGTCGGCTGGCGGCGGCGGGGCAGTCGACCCGCACGCCCACCGACGACGTCTGGCTCACGCTCGCGCTCGGCTTCGGCACCGTGCTGTGCTTCGCGTCGGTGCAGGGCCGCGTGTGGTTCACCGCCCACGTGCTGGGCGTGCTCCTGGCCATGGCCTACGCGTGGGCGTCGATCGAGGCGCGGCGGCCGATCCTGGCCGGCGTCTTCCTGGGGCTGGCTGCGATCACCCGCACGCCGATGGCGTTCATGCTGCCGCTGTTCGTGCTCGAGGCCGCCCGCGGCGCCGGCGGCTGGGCCGCCCTGCAGGGCGATCGCGCCGCGTTCGTGCGCGCGGTGCGCGGGCCGCTCGTGCGCTTCGCGATCCCGGTCGCCGCGATCGCGATCGCCGCCGCCGCGTACAACCTGGTCCGCTTCGACGCGCCCACCGAGTTCGGCCACACCTACCTCGACGTGCGCCAGCAGGCGCAGATGGAGCAGTACGGCCTGTTCAGCTACCAGTATCTCGCGCGCAACCTCGCCGTCGCGTTCACGCTGCTGCCCGAGTTCCCGGCCAAGGGGCCATTCGTCCAGGTCTCCGGCCACGGCCTCGCGCTGTGGGTCACCACGCCGATCTTCTTGTTGCTCTTGTGGCCGCGCACCAAGCCGCCGATCCACCGCGCGCTGTGGCTCACCGTCGCCGCCGTCGCGATCCCGACGTTCTTCTACCAGAACAGCGGCTGGGTCCAGTTCGGCTACCGCTTCAGCCTCGACTACACCGTGTTCCTGGTGCTCCTGCTCGCCGTCGGCGGCCGCCCGCTCACCTACGTCACCCGCAGCCTGATCGTGCTCGGCATCGTCATCAACCTGTTCGGCGCCTGGAGCTTCGCCCGCCACCCCGAGTACTACCGCGTCGGCGGCAACGCCTACGGCACCGTCGTCGCGCACTGAGTTGCAGGGGGCTCGTCGCCGAGCCCCCCTCGGCGGGGCCAGGTCCCCGCCGAGCCTCCCCCCAGGACCTGACCATTGGCTACAAGTCCCCGTTCCCAAGACGGAGGGCGGTGACGGCGGCGGCCGCCGCCGCGACGCGCTCAAGGCCGCGCGTGATGATGCGGACACCGGGTGGCCCCCCTGAGGACTTGCCCGTATAGCCGCCGATGTCGGCGATCCAGTAGACCAGTTGGCCGACGGTCGCGTCGGCACCGACGGTGACGCCCTTGGGCTTCCGGAGGAGGATGACGGCGTCGATCTCGTCGCGCGAGAACTCGGCCGCCGCTGGCAGTTCAGGGGTTGTGCGCGATAGCTGCTTGAGGTGTTCAGCCCGGATGGCCACGGTGGCCAAGACGGTAGCCCACTTGGTGAACGCCGCGACGCTGCGGAGCAGCGAGTCCTCGATGCCGCACGCGCCCGACTTCCAAGCCAGGTGGAACTCCTCGACGCGCCACCGCATCGTGTAGCCGACGATGACGTCGTGGGCCGCGGCCATCGTGACGACCGACCGGTTGGTCAAGAGGCGCCAGTGGATCGGCTCGGCACCGTCGGGTTGATGCCGCTCGCGCGCCTCGAGCGCGGTCACCGCGAACTGCTCGAACGGGCCCATGCCCGATCGCCCGAGGGGCACGATCAGCTTGACCACACAGGCCCGAACGTCGACGAGCGCCGTGCGCGCAGCGCGGTCGCGCGTCGCGGGAACGCGCAGCGTATACGCACCCAGCCACCGGCTCGCGCCCAGGACCTCGTGGAGGCTGCGCGTCCCGGTGTCGGTTGCGACCCGCCGGTTCGACGACGCACGCACCGTGTAGGCCACGTCGAGGCGTGCGAGGTGGCGCAACACCGGCGTCGCGTCACCGCCGCGGTCGAGTTGGAACCACGGCAACGTCGCCGGCGCGAGCGCCGCCAGGGTCTCCGCACTCGTCGTCAACACGTCGATCCAGCGCTGCAACTCGGTCTCTTCGACGGGCGGCCGCGCGTTGTGGGGTTGCGCGCGCTGCGACCACGACCGCGTCCAGATCGCCTGCGCACCCAGTCCGACCGGCACGCCCTCGGGACTCACGAGCAGCGCTGACACCGCCTGTAAGCCACTCACGCCGGTGTTGCGCGTCGACAGCGGCCCGAAGTGCGTGCCGGCGCGATCCGTCAGCCCCAGCGCGCTCTGGTCGACCGGGACGAACACGATGTTGAACGCCGCGGCGCTGCGCGCGCCCGCGCGAAACGCCGCCTGCTGCACTTCGCTTGCGGCGACGGCGCGGTTCTCGAGCAATCGATACGCCGCCTCGCGTTCGGCGCCCTCGAAGACCTGCGTCACGCGTCCGTTGGGGCGCTCGCTCACGCCCGCGGCCATCTCGACCAGCCGCGCGGTCCGTCGCGCGTCGCCGAGCGCTGCATCACCAAACGTCGACGTGGCCCACGCAAGCTGGCTATTCTGCACCTCGAGCAAATCCACGGCCTTGGGCCGAAATTCCCGAGATGTGATCAATGGTCAG
>JAEUJY010000005.1 GCA_016794525.1 Myxococcales bacterium | reverse complement strand
CCGCCCCCGCCGGTGGTGGTCGCGCCCCCGCCGCCCGCGCCGCCGCCGCCCCCGCCGCCCCCGCCGCCGGTCGTCCGCGACGACGATCGCGGCGACAAGCGCTTCGATCGCTCGAGCGACTGGGACAAGCTCGGCGAGCGCTGGGTCGAGGGCCGCGTCGATCGCGACAGCATCAAGGTCGGCAAGGGCAAGCGCCGCTACCGCGCGCTCGCGGTCGTGGTCGAGCACTCGGCGCTCGAGATGTTCGACATGGTCGTCGAGTTCGGCGACGGCACGTCGTTCTCGCCCAACCTGCGGCTGGTGTTCGGCCAGAACGCCACGTCGCGCGTCATCGACCTCCCGGGCGACGCCCGCTTCATCAAGAAGGTCGAGTTCCGCTACGGCAACCTGCCGGGCGGCGGCAAGGCCCAGGTCGAGCTGTGGGGCCTCGACGCCAAGGACGACGACCACGACGGCCACGACGGCCCGGGCAAGGGCAAGGGCCACGGCAAGGGCCACGGCAAGGGCCACGGCCACGATTGAGTCTCAGGGGCTCGTCGCCGAGCCCTCCTCGGCGGGGTCATGCCCCCGCCGAGCCTCCCCCCAGGGCGCGAGCCTCCCGGCGCATCGACCTGTGCTCGACCGGACGACGGACGAGCGCTGACCACCGGCGACGGGCCCCGGAATTTGCCGGTGGCGATCGGCGTTGTTAGGGTCCGATCATGTCCAAGGCCGGTTTCCTCGTCGGTGTATTCGCGTGGGCGGCGGCGGCGTGCTCGGGGGACGACGCCGGGCGGCACCGCACCCACGTGCCGCCGCCGAGCCCGGTGGCCGCCGCCACCGTCGACGCCGGCGTCGCGATCGACGCGCCGCCGCCGGGTCCGCCGACCGCGGCGCTGACCGAGGACATGGGCGCGCCGTACTTCGCCGGCTCCGCGGCCGCCGCTGCGCTAGCCCGCGAGGACTGGACCACCGCCGCCAGCGCGTTCAGCGCGCTGGCGCTGGCCGCCGCCGATCCCGCCGAGCGCGGCCGCGCGCTGGCGCTGTCGGGCGTCGCGCTGGCCCAACTCGGGCGCTGGCAGGCCGCCGCCGACGCGTTCGGCGGCGCGCGCGCCAGCCTGCCGTTGCTCGCCGACTGGCTCGGCTACCAGGAGGCGCGGGCACGCTACTTCGCCCACGACACCGCGCGCGCGCTCGATCTGGCCCGCGCCGTCGATCGGGCCAGCATCGTCGGCGCCGACGCCGAGCTGCTGGTCGGCGATCTGCTGCGCGCCGGCGGCGACCAGGCCGCGATCGCCGCGCACTACGGCGACTACCTGGCCCGCCGCCCCGACGGCATCCGTCGCTCCGAGGCCCGCTTCCGGCGCGCCGAGGCGCTCGAGGCCGCGCGCGACGCCGGCCCCGACGCCGCCGCGCTGTACCGGGCGATCACCGTCGACGATCCGCTGTCGTCGTGGGCCACCAAGGCCGCCGCGCGGCTCGACGCGCTGGCCAAGGCCGGCGCCGCGCAGCCGCCGCTGACGATCGCCGAGCGGCTGACCCGGGCCAAGGCGCTGTTCGACGGCATGCGCAACCCCGAGTCGGAGGCGGCGTACGCCGACGCGCTGACCGCGCCCGATCGCACGCCGGCCGACACCTGCGTCGCGAGCTACCACCGCGCCCAGAGCCTGTTCAAGGCCCGCAACCGCAAGGAGGCCGCGCCGCGCTTCGACGAGGCCGCGGCCGCGTGCACGACCGCCGGCGACAACGACCTGACGGTGCGCTCGTACTACCAGGCCGGCCGGTCCTACGCGTACAACGGCGACCACGCGACCTCGATCGACCGCTACCGCGCCGCCGCCGCCGCCGACCCCGCCAACAGCTACGCCGACGACGCGCTCCTGCGCGAGGCCGAGGAGTGGGCCGATCTGGGCGACGACGCCAAGGTCACCGCCGCGCTCGAGTCGCTGCCGGTCAAGTTCCCCGCCGGCGACATGCGCGCCGAGGCGCTGTGGCGGCTGGGCTGGCGGGCGTTCCGCGCCAACGACGACGCCAAGGCCATCGGCTACTGGCGGCAGCAGATCGCCGCGGTGCCGATCGACGACAACTACTGGGCCGAGGGCCAGCCGCAGTACTGGATCGGCCGGGCCGAGCTGCGCCGCGGCCACACCGCCGAGGCGCTGGCCGCGTGGACCGACGCGGTGCGCACCTACCCGGTCACGTACTACGCGATGCTGGCGCTCAACCGCATCCGCGAGGTCGACGCCACGCGCTTCGCCGCGCTGGTGAAGGACATCACGACCGATCCGCCCGGCTACGACGCGGCGGCGCCGGCGTTCCGCTTCCAGCCCCGCGCCGCCTACGCCACGCCGGCGTTCGCCCGCGCCGTCGAGCTGATCCGCCTGGGCCTGGGCGACCCGGCCGAGGCCGAGCTGCGCGGGATCGGCCTGGCGCCGCCGACCGACAAGAAGAAGGTCGACGATCCCGATCGGATCGAGCAGCTGTGGGCGCTGGCGTGGCTGTACGACAAGGCCGGGCGCTACAGCGCGTCGCACTGGCCGACCCGCTGGCACATCCTCGACTACAAGCGGCAGTGGCCGATCGGCGCCAACCGCGCGCGCTGGCGGATCGCCTACCCGCCCGCGTTCTACGCGCTGCTCAAGGAGCACGCCGACAAGAACGGCGCGCCGGTCGCGCTCGAGCAGGGCATCGTCCGCGAGGAGAGCGCGTTCACGCCGACGCTCGAGTCGTACGCCAACGCGATCGGCCTGACCCAGATGATCAACTCCACCGCGACCCGGTTCGCCAAGGGCACCGGCATCGCGCCGACGCGGGAGAACCTGAAGGACCCCGAGAAGAACGTCACGATCGGCGCCCGCTTCCTGGGCTTCCTGGTCAACCAGTGGAAGGGCTTCATCCACCTGGTGCCGCCGTCGTACAACGCCGGCGAGGGCGCGGTGAAGCGGTGGCTCAAGCTGCGCGGCACCTGGCCCGCCGACGAGTTCATCGAGGCGATCGTCGACGATCAGGCCCGCAACTACTCCAAGCGCGTGCTGGGCAGCTACTTCGTCTACACCTGGATCGAGGGCGGCGGCGTGCCGCCGATGCCCAACCAGATTCCGCCGTCGATCCTGCCCGCGCCGTGACGGTCGCCGCGCGTTGACAGCCCGCCCCGGTGGCGGGATGCTCGATCGTCCTCGTGAAGCTCTACCTGGTCCGACACGCCGAGGCGGTCCCCGAGGACGTCGCGGGCACCGACGCCGACCGCTGGCTGTCGGCCCGCGGCCGCGAGCACGCCCGCGGCCTGGCCCGGCTGCTGCGCGAGGAGCGGGTCGAGCTCGACGCGATCGTCAGCTCGCCGCTGCCGCGCGCGGTGCAGACCGCCGAGCTGCTGGCCGCCGGCCTCGACTACCTCGGGCCGATCGCGATCGACGCCGCGCTGGCGCCCGGCTGCCACCCGCGGCGCGTGATCGACGGCCTGGTCGCCCGCGGCATGGCGGTCGCGGTGGTCGGCCACGAGCCGACGCTGGCGATGCTCGGCGCGATGGTGATGGGCCGGCCGGCGTTCCCGGCGTTCCGCACCGCGCAATGCGCCGCGCTCGATCGCGGCGTGCCCACCTTCACGTCGCGCGCCGACGTGATGACCACCACCGCGCTGTTCGTCGACTGATGGTGCCCGGCCTCGATCCCGCGGCCCGGCCGACCTGGGCGCGCTTCATGAGCGCCGACGAGTGGCACGCCTTCGCGCGCGCGCTGATCGGCGAGCTGGCCCGCCGCGGCCACCCCTACCGCGTCGACGACGCCGTGCTGTGGGGGCGGTGGGGCGGCGACGAGGACGAGGCGCTGGGGCTGACCAACCTGGCCCAGCTGTGCCACGCGTCGCCGCCCGACACCTACGCCGAGGTGATCTCGTCGCACTTCGACGCGCTGGTCGCCGGCCGCAGCGACCGCGCGCTCGCCGGCCAGCTCGGCGGCGATCTCACCGCGGCCCGGCCGGTGCTGCGGCTGCGGCTGTACTCGCGCGACACCTTCGTCGAGGGCGCCGACCAGTTCGTGCTGCGCGACGTCGCCGACGACCTGACCGCGGTGCTCTGCTACGACCTGCCGTCGAACGTCGTCACCGTCACCGCCGACACGCTGCCGCGCTGGGGCGTCCCGGCCGACGAGCTGTACTACCAGGCGCTCGCCAACCAGCGGCGCGCCGAGCAGCGGGCGGCGATCGAGGAGATCGACGTCGGCGGCGCGATCGTGCGGGCGATGACCGGCGACAGCTACTTCGTCGCCTCGAACCTGCTCTTGCTGAACGACTTCGTCACCGACGAGCCGCCGCTGGGCGTGATCGCCGCCGTGCCCAACCGCCACACGCTGGTGTGGCACCCGATCATCGACGGCAGCGCCCTGCGCGCGCTCGACGCGATGGTCGTGATGGCCGCCAGCCTGCACGCCGAGGGGCCGGGCGCGATCTCGCCCAACCTGTACTGGTGGAAGGACGGCGTCGTGCGCACGCTGCCCACGCGCGAGACCGAGGAGCACTACGAGTTCGTGCCGCCCGACGACTTCGTCGACGAGGTGCTCGAGGTGCTGGCCGAGCGGGCCGAGATGAACTGAACACCTTGGAAGGGCTTTCGCAAAGCCCCTTCCCCGCCGGGGGCAAGCCCCGACGGGGCCCCAACCCGAAACGCGAGCACCCACAGCGCGGATCGGTAATTGGATCGATAGGCGAGACGGCCGACGCCCGCGTCGGAGCCCGGAACCAGTGCTGATCGACCCCCGCGACCATGCGGGGCGTCGCGACGTCGCAAGGCCCCCGATGAGACGACGAGCGAACAGGTACGTCGTGGCGATGGCGATGGAGATGGTCGCCGTGGTCGCGGTCGGGTGCGCGCGCTGGGCCCGCGAGCCGCGGTTCGGGCCGCTGGTGGCCGGCCCGCGCGCGGAGCGGTTCGCCGTCGACGTGCGCGTGCGCACGCTGGCCAACGGCGCCCAGGTCGCGCTGGCCGCGATCCCGGGCGAGGCCGACGTCACGATCGACGTGCGCTACCGCGTCGGCGCCGCCGACGATCCGCCGGGCCGGCGCGGGCTCGCGCACCTCGCCGAGCACGCGTCGTTCCTGCTCGATCGCGACGCCACCCACGCCGGGCTCGGCGACGCCCTGGCCGCGCTGGCGCTGCGCCACGGCGCGAGCACGACCGCCGCGCGCACGCACTACGCCGCGCGCGTCCCCGCCGCCGCGCTGCCGGCCGCGCTGGCGCTCGAGGCGCGGCGCATGGCCGGCTGCGGCGAGCTGCCCGCCGCCGACTTCGATCGCGAGCGCGACGTCGTCCTGGCCGAGCACGATCAGCGCGCGACGCCGTTCACCGCCGCGCTGACCGACGTGCTGGTCGCGGCGTACGGCGCCGACCACCCGTACGCCCAGCCGCTCGACGGGCCCGAGCTGCGCGACGCGACGGCGGCCGAGGCCTGTCGCTTCCTCCGCGAGCGGTACGCGCCCGGCGCGGCGATCGTCGTCGTGACCGGCGCGCTGCCGCCCGACGCGCTGGCGCTGGTCGACCGCACGATCGGCGCGGTGCCGGCGCGGCCGGTGCACGCGTCGCGATCGATCCCCGCCGCCGCCGCCCCCGGCCCGACCGTCACCCGCGCCGCGCCGGTCGCGTGGCCGACGGTGCTGGTGGTCCTCCCGCTGCCGGCGCGCGGCAGCCCGCTCGCGCGCGGCGGCGGCGCGGTGCGCGACCGCCTGGGCGACGCGCTGGCCGTGATCGCGCAAGCGGAGCCGTGGGCCATCGGGACCACCGTGCTCGAGCTCGGCGGCCCGCAGGCGCCGGCGCTGGTGGCCGCGCTCGAGGTGACGTCGCCCGATCACGCCGCCGACGCGCGCGCCGCGGTGCAGGCCGCGCTGGCCGCGGTTCAGGCCGCGCTGCGCGCCGACGTCGACGCCGGCCACCCGCCGCGATCGCTGGCGCCGCTGGCGGCGTGGGACGACGACGACCGCCGCGGGGCGTGGATCGCCGACGCCCTCGACGACGGCCGCGCCGCGTGGCTGGCCGGCGGCGATCTGCTGGCCGAGGACGGCGCCGGCTGGCCCGCGCAGCTCGACGCCGCCGCCGCGTTCGCGACCGTCGCCCGCGCCCAGCTCGTCGTGCTGACGCCCGCGGCGGGCACCGCCAGCGCCACCGTCGCCCGGGCCGCGCCCCTCGCGCAGCACAGCCAGGTGCCGTGGCGCGAGGCCGTCGATCCCGCGCGCGCCGATCGCCCCGCGACGCTCCCCCTCGGCGCGACGCGGACCGCGATCGAGCGTTACCAGCTGGCCAGCGGGCTGACCGTGCTGCTGGCGCCCGACGCCGCCAGCCCGCTGGTCGACGCGCGGCTGGTGTTCCCGGTCGGCACCGCCCACGAGGCCGGCGCGCCGCCCGGCGTGGCCACCGCCGCGGCGCTGCTACTCCGGCCCGATCGCGACGGCGTCTACGCGCCGGCGGTGCTGCCGCGGGTGACGTTCGCCACCACCCGCGGCACCGCGCTGACCAACCTCGTCGACGAGGCCACCACGACGTTCACCGCGCGCGGCCTCGCGGTGTGGGCCGACTGGCACGTGTGGTACCTGGCCTGGCTGCTGGAGCAGGGCCGCTACAACCGCGCCGACGTGGCCCGCATGCACGCCGTCGCGCACGCCGAGCGCGCGCGGGCCGCGACCACCGCCGCGGCGGCGTCGACGGGCGATCGCGCGCTGCGGGCCCGCCTGTTCGGCGCCGATCATCCCTACGCGCAGCGAGGGCGGCCGATCGCCGACGCCCTCGAGGCGCTGACCGGCGCCGACCTCGAGCGCTGGCGGCGCGCGCGCTACCGCGCGACCGGCGCCACGCTGATCGTCAGCGGCGGCTTCGACCCCGCCGCGATGCGCGCCGAGATCGACGCGCTGTTCGGCCCGTGGCCCGCCAGCGCGCCGCCGGTCCCGCCGGCCATCCCGCCCGCCGCACCCGAGCCGGGGCCAGCGTGGCTGGCGGTCGACGCGCCGACCGCGATCCAGGCGGAGCTGACGATCGGGTTCGCGGCCAGCTCCGATCCGGTCGCCGACGGCGCCGCGCGCGCCGTGCTGCAGGCGATGCTCGACGACGGGCTCCGCGATCTGCGCGACGGCATGGGCGCGAGCTACGGCGTCGACGTCGCCTACGCCGACGCCGGTGCCGGGTCGACGCTGATGATCCGCGGCGCGGTCGCCGAGGCCCAGGCCGGTCCCGCGCTCGCCCGGGCGCTCGCGACGATCGCCGCGCTGCGCGACGGCGGCGACGCCACGCGCGCCGCGTTCGTGCGCGCCCGCCAGCGAGCGCTAGACCGCCTCGCCGCCGGGCGGCGCGGCGCGATCGCCGCCGCCGACCACCTCGCCGACCTCGCCCGGCGCGGCCTCGGCCCGGACCACGACGCCGCGCTGTTGACGCGGCTCGCGGTCACCACGCCGGCCGACGTCGCCGCGCTCGCCGCGCTCGATCTCGCGCCCGCGCGCATGGCGGTGCAGGTGCGCGCACGGGCGGCCGTCGCCGACGCGGCGTTCGCGGCGCTGCACGTGGCCCCGACCCACGCGCGGTGAGCGCGGCGTTCGCGGCGCGGCACGTGGCCCCGACCGACGCGCGGCGAGCCCGGCCCGCGCCGCGCGTAGGACGCGCCGTTCAGGCGCAGCCGACCGTGATGCTGTGGACGTGGTCGCCGAGGCTCGTGCTGATCGTGACCGCGTGGTTCTGCGCGAGCGCCTCGAAGTGGACCGCCGACAACGTCACCGAGTGCGTGTGCAGCGCGGTGCCGCGGATGTCGTAGGTCTGGGGCGTGCCGGCCTGCACGTGCGCCATCGGCACGGTCAGCACGTGGCCGTGGTTGGCGGCGATCGCGACGGTGGTGCCGTTCTGCAAGCAGTTGCCGCTCGCGACCGGCGCGTCGGTGCCAGCCCCGCCGTCGTCGCCGCCGCAGGCCGCCAGGAGCGCGCCGCCGGCGACGCCAGCCGCGCTGCCGCGGACGAGGACGCGGAGGAACTGCTTGCGCGTGATCGAGGTCGTCATGGCCTCCATCATGATCCATCGGCCGCCTGCGTGGGGCGTGATGCCGAGGTCAGCCCGCCGGGTTCTCCCCGCCCGCTGGTAGAGGTTCGTCACGGCAGCGAGCGGTCGCGCGGACTTGGACGTCGGCACGGCTCGTGAAAATGACCGCTGGCATGCGCACGCTCCGCCTGCTGGTGTTGACCGGCGTCACCCTCACCACCGCCTGCGTGGCCGACCCCTATACGTTCCGGCAGCGCGGCCTGGTCGCGTCGCCGCGCGCGCCGCTCTACGACGGCCAGCCGATGACGACCAAGGTGCAGGCCTCCGGCTACCTCGCCACCACCACCGCGCCGACCACCACCACGGCCCAGGACAGCGGCGCGGCGGTCGCACGCGACCAGGCCGGCGCCGTCCTCCGCGCAGCCGTCAGCCCGAACGCCAGCATCGGCTTCGCGCTCGACGCCAGCTGGCGCGCCCACGACACCACGCTCGCCGACGAGCCGACCGCGTCGGCCGGCGTCCCCGATGACGCCGTCTACGGCGCCGCGATCGAGCTGCGCCACGCCGTGCCCCTGCAGCCCGGCTTCCGCCTCGGCGTGCTCGCCCAGCTCGGCGGCCAGTCGCACCCGATCCGTCGCGATGGCGAGAGCGCCACGCGCCGCGACCTCAGCTTCCATGTCCAGGGTGCGCTGGTGCCCAGCTGGCGCCGCGGCGGCGTGACGCTGTTCGGCGCCCTCGGCGCCGGCACCGAGAGCGACGTGCCCGCACACGTCACCGTGACGCCCGACGGCGGCGGCGACGACGACCCCGGCGCCGTCGCCGAGATGACCGGCGCGTTCGCGTCGGCCGGTGTCGGCGTGACGATCGATCTCGGCGACCGCGCGCACCTGACCGCGCAGGGCTCGCAAGCCGTCGGCCAGCTCGCGGACTACGGTCGCCGGATCGACATCGGCCTCACCTTCGACCTCGGCGACCCCGTGCCGGCGCGTTGACCGTCGCGCGGACCGTCGGGGCGCCGTCCCACGTGGGAGATCCGCGGCCGCCCCACGTGGGAGATCCGCAGCCCGTCCCACGTGGGAGATCCACGGCCGTCCCACGTGGGAGATCCACGGCCGTCCCACGGGGGAGATTCACGGCCTGTCCCACGTGGGAGATCCGCGGCCGTCCCACGGGGGAGTACCGCGGCCGTCCCATGGGGAGATCGGCGCCGTCCCACGTGGGAGATCCACGGCCGCCACGGCCCGTCCCACGTGGGAGATTCACGGCTGTCCCACGTGGGAGATCTACGGCCGTCCCACGTGGGAGCTCCACGGCCGTCCCACGTCGGCGCGCCGCGCCCGTTGCACGTGGGCAATCCACGGCCTGTCCCACGTGGGAGATCCACGGCCGCCACGGGCCGTCCCACGTGGGAGATGCACGGGCCGGTTCCACGTGGGAGATCCGCGGCCGGCCGTCCCACGTGGGAGATCCATGCCGCCGCGGCCGGTCCCACGTGGGAGATCGCGTCCATCCCACGTGGGAGATGGCGACCGCGGGCGCTACTTCTTCAGGCGGCTGAACAGCCCGCCGCGCTTGCCCTTCACGTCCTCGCCCAGCTCGGTGGCCAGCTCGCGCATCAGCTCGGCCTGCTTGCTGGTGAGCTTGTGCGGGATCTCGACCTTCCACCGCACGACCTGATCGCCGCGGCCGCTCTTGCCGACCCGCGGGATGCCCTGGCCCTTGCGCACGACGTGATCGCCGGGCTGGGTGCCGGCCTTGATCTCGACGACGGCGGTGCCGTCGCAGTTCTCGTCGAGCACGGGCACCTCGACCTCGCCGCCGAGCGCGGCCTTGACGAAGCTGACCGGCACGTCGGTGAGGATGTCCTCGCCCTCGCGCTGGAAGCGCTCGTCGCCGACGACGTGCAGGACGACGTACAGGTGGCCGGCCGCGCCGCCGCCCGGCGCGACCTCGCCCTTGCCGGCCAGGCGCAAGGTCTGGCCGTCGTCGACGCCGGCGGGCACGGTCACCGACAGCACGGTGGTCTCGCTGTTGACCCGGCGGCCGTTGCAGTCGGGGCACGCCTCGCGGACGATCTTGCCCTCGCCGCGGCAGCGCGGACACACGCTCTGGACCATGAAGAAGCCCTGGCTGTGCACGACCTGGCCGCGGCCGTTGCAGGACGCGCAGGTCTCGGGCTTGGTGCCGGGCCGCGCGCCCGAGCCGGAGCACGTGCCGCACGGCACGTCGCGCGCGACCTTGATGTCCTTGGTCACGCCCCACACCGCCTCGGGGAACGACAGCTGCAGATCGACGCGGACGTCGGCGCCGCGCGCCTGGCGGCGGCCGCCGCTGGTGCGCCCACCGAAGAAGTCGCCGAACATGTCGCCGAACGCCGAGAAGATGTCGTCGACCGAGTTGAAGCCGGTGCCGCCCGGCCCGCTGGGCCCGCCGCGCAGGCCCTCGTGGCCGAAGCGGTCGTAGCGCTGGCGCTGCTCGTCGTCCGACAGCACCTGGTACGCGTTGGCCGCTTCCTTGAACTTCTCCTCGGCGTCCTTGTTGCCGGGGTTCAGGTCGGGGTGGTGCTGTTTGGCCAGCCGGTGATACGCCTTCTTGATGTCAGAGGCGCTCGCATCACGGGCTACCCCGAGGACTTCGTACAGATCGCGCATGGTGGGTAAAAACCGGGCCTTACGTAAGACGCCCACCTCGGCATGTCAAGGCGCGCGTCGGGCGCCACCCGGCGGCTGCGTAACCAGCTACGCATGACGCAGCGCTCCCGGTGTAGGGGGCGATCCTCGACGGAACTGTACCGGTCGCGCGCCTTGATCACCCTGGCTGGGGTTGGTAAGCAGCCGGCATGGGCATCAAGAAGGTCGACTCGATCTGGCTCGACGGCAAGCTGGTCGCGTGGGACGACGCCACCGATCACATGCTGGCGCACACCATGCACTACGGGGTCGGCGCCTTCGAGGGCATCCGCGCCTACCAGCGCGCCGACGGCCGCACCGCCGTGTTCCGCTTGCGCGAGCACATCGACCGGCTGTTCGACTCGTCGGCGATCTGCACGATGGACGTGCCCTTCACCCGCGACCAGGTGATCGCCGGCTGCGCCGAGGTGCTGCGCGCCAACAAGATGGCGTTCGCCTATCTGCGCCCGCTGATCTACCTGGGCTCGGGCGCGCTCGGGCTAGGCTCGTTCGAGCCGCCGGTGCGCACGATGATCGCCGCCTTCGAGTGGGGCGCGTACCTCGGTGACGACGGCCTCAAGAAGGGCATCCGCTGCATGATCGGCGGCTTCACCCGCGCCAACGGCAACGCGGTGATGAACAAGGGCAAGATCTGCGGCCAGTACGTCACGTCGGTGCTCGCCAAGCGCATGGCGCTCAAGAGCGGCTTCGACGAGGCGCTCATGCTCGACCCGCAGGGCTACGTCGCCGAGGGCACCGGCGAGAACATCTTCGTGGTCAAGGGCGGCGTGGTCCGCACCCCGCCGACCTCGGCCGCGATCCTGGCCGGCATCACTCGCGACACCGCGATCCAGCTGCTGCGCGAGCGCGGCGTCGAGGTCCGCGAGGAGATGATCGCGCGCGACGAGCTGTACACCGCCGACGAGGTGTTCCTGACGGGCACGGCCGCGGAGATCACCCCGGTCCGCGAGATCGACCACCGCAAGATCGGCCGCGGCGAGTGGCCGATCACGTTCGGCGTCCAGGACGCGTTCTTCCAGATCGTGAAGGGCAGCGACGCCAAGCACGACCACTGGCTGCACTTCGTGTGAGCGGGGCCGGCGCCCGCCTGCCCGAGGTGCCGCCCCCCGGCGAGCGCTTCAACCTCGCCGCGCACCTGCTCGACGCCAACGCCGGGCGGCCGGCCAAGCTGGCGTTCGTCGACGACGTCGGCGCGCTCACCTACGGCGCGCTGACCGACGCGGTCCAGCGCCTCGCGACCGCGTTCGGCGTGCTCGGCCTGCGTCGCGAGCAGCGCGTGCTGTTGTTCATGCTCGACACCACCGACTGGCCGGTGGCGTTCCTGGGCGCGCAGTACGCCGGGCTGGTGCCGGTGCCGGTCAACACGCTGGTCACCGCCGACGACCTGGCCTACCTGCTCGAGCACAGCCGCGCCCAGGCGGTGGTGGTGTCGGGCGCGCTCGCGCCGACCCTGGCCGCGGCGATGGTCAAGGCCGACCACGAGGTCGGCCACGTGATCGTCGCCCGCCCGGTCGCGCCGCTGCACCCGGGCGAGCGCGCCCTCGACGCGCTCCTGGCCGCGAACCCGCCGCGCCCGGCGGCGGTGGCCACCGGCGCCGACGAGCCGGCGTTCTGGCTGTACTCGTCGGGCTCGACCGGCCGCCCCAAGGGCGCGGTCCACACCCACGCCAACCCGTACTGGACCGCCGAGCTGTACGGCAAGCGGATCCTCGGCCTGACCGAGCACGACGTGTGCTTCTCGGCGGCCAAGCTGTTCTTCGCCTACGGCCTGGGCAACGCGCTGACCTTCCCGATGAGCGTCGGCGCCACCACCGTGCTGATGCCCGAGCGGCCGACGCCCGAGGCCACGATCGCGCGCTGGCTGGGCGCGACCGAGCCGCAGCGCGCCCACGGCGCCATCCCGACGGTGTTCTACGGCGCGCCGACGGGGTTCGCTGGCCTCCTGGCCCACCCCGCCCTGCCGCCGCGCGACCGCGTCCGCCTGCGCCTGGTGTCGTCGGCCGGCGAGGCCCTGCCGGCCTCGGTCGGCGAGCGCTTCCGCGACCACTTCGGCGTCGACATCGTCGACGGCATCGGCTCGACCGAGATGCTGCACATCTTCCTGTCGAACCGCCCCGACGCGGTCCGCTACGGCACCACCGGCTGGCCGGTGCCGGGCTACGAGATCGAGCTGCGCGGCGACGACGGCCAGCCCGTCCCCGACGGCGAGCCCGGCGACCTGTACATCCACGGCCCATCGGCCGCGCTGATGTACTGGGGCAACCGCGCGCGCACCCGCGAGACCTTCCAGGGCGGGTGGACCAAGGCCGGCGACAAGTACGTCCGGAACCCGGACGGCACGTACACGTACGGCGGCCGCTCGGACGACATGCTCAAGGTCAGCGGCGTCTACGTCAGCCCGTTCGAGGTCGAGGCCACGCTGACGCTCCACCCCGCCGTGCTCGAGGCCGCCGTCATCGGCGTGCCCGACGCCGACGGCCTGACCAAGACCAAGGCCTTCGTCGTGCTGCGCCCCGACGCCGCCACCACCGAGGCCGAGCTCAAGGCCTTCGTCAAAGATCGCCTCGCGCCGTACAAGTACCCGCGCCAGATCGAGTTCGTCCCCGACCTGCCCAAGACGGCGACCGGCAAGATCCAGCGCTACAAGCTGCGCGAGCGCGAAGCCACCCGCCCCTGAGACTTGGGGGGGATCGGGATCCGGAACGGGATCGGGATCCGGAACCGGATCCGGAACGGGATCCGGATCGGGATCCGGAACGGGATCGGGATCGGGATCAGGATCCGGATCGGGATCGGGATCCGGCACCGGATCCGGGAGCGGCGTCCTCGGCGGTCGCGGCCACGGTCGCGGTCACGGTCACGGTCACGGTCGCGGTCGCGGTCACGGTCACGGCCACGGTCGCGGTCGCGGTCACGGTCGCGGCCACGGTCACGGTCGCGGTCGCGGCCACGGTCGCGGTCGCGGCCACGGTCGCGGTCACGGCCACGGTCGCGGCCACTCCGCTACTGCATCAGCGCAGTCCCAACCGCGCCCGCCTCCGCGACCTCCTTCACGACGTCCCCGACCCCAACGTCGCCGACGATGTGGATCGCCCCGACCCGGCCGTCGGCCAGCGCGCCGATCGACTCCTCGAGCTTGGGGATCATCCCGCCGGTCACGGTGCCGTCGGCGATCGCCGCCTTGGCCTGGGCCACGGTCAGCGTGCGCAGCCGCGACGCCGGATCCTTCACGTCGCGCAGCACGCCCGGCGTCGAGGTCACCAGCACGAGGTGCGCCGCGCCGAGCGCGCTGGCCACCTGGTTGGCGACGATGTCGGCGTTGACGTTCAGCGTCTGGCCGCTGGCGTCGGCGGCCAGGCACGCCAGCACCGGCACGTGGCCGGCGCCGAGCAAGAGCCCCAGCAGCGCCTCGTCGAAGCCGGTGATGTCGCCGACCAGCCCGAAGTCGATCGGGTCGGGGCCGCCGCCCGAGACCACGCGGGGCGGCCGCTTGACGCCCTTGACGACGCCCGACGACGCGCCGTGCAGCCCGACCGGCCGCGCGCCGGCGGCCATCAGCTGGCTGCACAGGTCGACGTTGACCTTGCCGGCGACGACCATCTTCATCACGTCGAGTGTCGCCGCGTCGGTGATGCGCCGCCCGCCGACGATGTTGGGGACGATGCCGAGCGCCTTCTGCAAGGACGTCGCCTGCGGCCCGCCGCCGTGGACGACGACCACCCGCTCGCCGCGCGCCACCAGCGCGGCGACGTCGGCGGCCACCGCGGCGCCGACCGGCCCGCCGACCACCTCGCCGCCGAGCTTGACGACGATCGGGCGCGTGCTCACGGCCAGCCCCCGGGATCCTGCAGGCTCAGCTTCTCGTCGAGGCCGAGCACCAGGTTCATGTTCTGGATCGCCTGGCCGGCGCCGCCCTTGATCAGGTTGTCGACGGCGGCGAAGCACACCACCGTGCGGCGGCCGCCGGCCGGCTCGCCGACCGCGAAGCCGACCTCGGCGTAGTTGCTGCCCGACACGGCGGCCACCTCGGGCAGCCGGGTCGTCGGGCGGCGCACGAACGGCTCGCGCGCGTAGGCCTCGTCGTACAGCGCCGCCAGCCGCTTGTCGTCGACCGCGTCGGCCGGCAGCTCGAGGTAGACCGTGACGAAGATGCCGCGCGACAGCGGCGCCGACACCGGCGTGAACCGCAGCTCGACGCTGCCGGCCCCGGCCGACGCCAGCGTCTCGAGGATCTCCGGCGTGTGCTGGTGGACCAGCGGCTTGTAGGTCTTGAGGTTGACCGCGCGCACCGGGTGGTGCGTGCCCTCCTGCGGCGCGGCGCCCGAGCCCGACGAGCCGGTGATGCCGACGACGTGCGCGGTGGCGCCGGCCAAGAGGCCGGCCTTGGCCAGCGGCAACAGCGCCAGCTCGATCGTCGTCGCGAAGCAGCCCGGCGAGGCGATCCGCGACGACGCCTTGATCTTGTCGCGGTTGAGCTCGGGCAGGCCGTAGACGAACGTGCCGAGCAGCTCGGGGTGCGGGTGGGCGTTGCCGTAGAACTTCTGGTACGCCGCGGCGTCGGTCAGGCGGAAGTCGCCGGACATGTCGACGATCTTCACGCCCAGCTCGATCAGCTCGGGCACCTTGGCCGCGGTGACCTTGTGCGGCAGCGCCAGGAGCGCCACGTCGCAACCGCGGGCCGCGTCCTTCGGCGCGAGATCCTCGAACACCAGATCGGTCAGCCCGGTCAGGTGCGGGTGGGCGTGCCACACCGGCTTGCCGACGTGGTCGATCGAGGCGACCCGCGCGACCTCGACCTCGGGGTGGATGAGGAGCCGGCGCAGCATCTCGCCGGCGCCGTAACCGCTGCCGCCGATGATGGCGGCCTTGAACCTGCGTGCCATGGTGGCCGCGTTGTACCAGCGGCGCCGATCGCGGTCGAGGTGCTACCTTGCGCCGCGATGACCGACCTCGTCGATCGCGCCCTGGCCGCCGCCGACGCGCGCGCCCCCGAGCTCCTGCCGCTGCTCGAGCGGTGGGTCGCCGTCAACTCGTATACCGGCAACCTCGCCGGCTGCGATCAGGTCGCCGACCTGCTCGAGGCCGGCTTCGCGCTGCCCGGGCTGACCGCGCGCCGGGTCGCCACCGAGGGCTCCGGCGATCACCTGGTGTGGGCGACGCCGGCGTTCGCCGCGGCGCCGCCGGCCGCGCGGATCGTGCTCATCGGCCACCACGACACGGTCTTCCCGCCGGGCACGTTCGAGGTGTGGGAGCGCCAGGGCGATCGGCTGCGCGGCCCCGGCGTCCTCGACATGAAGGGCGGGCTGGCGACGATCCGCACCGCGCTCGCCGCGCTGGCCGACGTCGGCGCGCTCGCCGACCTGCCGCTGGCGCTGTGCTCGGTCGCGGACGAGGAGACCGGCTCCAACCACTCGCGGCCGCTGCTCGAGGAGCTGGCCCGCGGCGCCGGCGCGGCGCTGGTGTTCGAGTCGGGGCGCGCGACCGACCAGATCGTCACCCAGCGCAAGGGCACCGGCAAGGTGCTGGTCGTCGTCACCGGCACCGCGGCCCACGCCGGCAACAACCTCAAGGACGGCCGCAACGCGCTGTGGGCGCTGGCCCGCTTCATCGACTTCGCGCAGGGCCAGACCGACTGGGACCGCGGCGTCACCGTCAACGTCGGCCTGGCGTCGGGCGGCACCAGCGCCAACACCGTGCCGGCCCACGCCCGCTGCGACATCGACTTCCGCTACGTCCACGCCGTCGACGGCCACGCGCTGATGGACGCGTTCCGCGCCCAGGCCCAGGCGATCGACGCCGCGCTCGGCACGTCGACCGCGATCGAGGGCGGCATCCGCCGCGCCCCGCTCGAGCGGACGCCGGCGTCGGTGGAGCTGCTGGCGCGCTACGAGGCGTGCGCGCTGGCCGAGGGCCTGGGCGGCGGCGAGGCGCCGCTGCAGGGCGGCGGCTCCGACGCCAACACCGTCAGCGCGATCGGCGTGCCGGCGATCGACGCGCTCGGCCCGCGCGGCAAGGGCTTCCACACCCACGACGAGTACATCGAGGTGCCGACGCTGGCGCAGCGCACCCGCGCGCTGGTCCGGCTGCTGGCCGCCTGGCCGCGCGGGGCGTGACCCGGGCCGCGCCGCGGCCTGCGACAAACTGTCCAACGCGGACGAGGTCTGCGAGGATGCGCCATGCGAACCGCTACCTTCGTCGCCTTCCTCGTCGCCTCCCTCGCCGCGTGCGGCGACAGCGAGACCAACCCGCCCGCGATCGACGCCCCGGCCGCGATCGACAGCTCGACCGCGATCGACGCCGCCGGCCAGGCCCAGACCTGCGCCAACTACTGCGCGCTGATCGGCACCAACTGCACCGCGGCGAACGCGATGTACGGCGGCACCGCCGAGTGCATGGCGAGCTGCATGCTCTTCCCGGCCGGCACCGCCGCCGACATGGGCGGCAACACGCTGGGGTGCCGCATCTACCACGCCGACGCGGCGGCCACGAACGCGGGCCTGCACTGCCGCCACGCCGGCCCCGGTGGCGACGGCGCGTGCGGCATGAACTGCGAGGGCTTCTGCACGATCGCGCTCGGCGCGTGCGCGGGCCAGGCGGCGCCGCCCTACGCCAGCATGGGCGCGTGCATGACCGCGTGCAGCGGGTTCGCGACCACGCCGTCCTACAGCGCCGCGACGACCAGCGGCAACTCGCTGGCGTGCCGCCTGTACCACGCCACCGCCGCGTCGACGACGCCGGGCCTGCACTGCCCGCACACCGCGCCCACCGGCGGCCCGTGCCAGTGAGCGCCGCGGCGTGAGCTACTCGTAGGCGGCGAAGGTCAGCGTCAGCTGCAGGTCGGCGTCGGCGCCCTTGGTCTCGAAGTCGGCGCCGGCCGGGCCACGGATGACCACCTTGAAGTTGCCGCCGATGACCTTCGCCACGTCGGCTGCGCCGAGCGTCGTCGACGTGAACGACGCGGTCAGCGCCTCGGGCCCGCCCGCGGCGGTCGCCGCGATCACGCCGCCGCCCGCCATCGCGGTGTTGTTGGTGTCGTTCATCACGAACAGCACGTCGACCTGGCCGGTGAACACCTCGCCGAGGCGGGTGACCCCGGTCGAGTTGGCGCCCAAGGTCAGCGTCAGCGCCTCGAGCGCGATCTCCGACGGGTCCTTGCCGCCGAGCTGCGCGCGCGCGTCGGTGATGAACTTGCCGTAGGGGTTCGAGCTCTCGGTCGTGATGCCCTTCTCGTCGCTGACGACGCCGCCGGTGGTGTCAGCGGACTTGGCCTTGAGGTTGATGCCGACCGGCTCGGAGTAGCGCAGCGGATCGTCGCCGCAGGCGGCGAGGAGCAGCGAGCTGGCGAACGCGAGGCGAACCATTGGGTGCATGCGGGTCAGTCGCCCCGGGCCGCCGTCAGGTCGCAGCAATCTTGGGTTCGCCACGGATCTCGTGCAGTTGCGCCGCGTCAGCGGTTGTCGCACCGCGTGACTTCGTCCACGCTGGCGGCCATGGCCACCTCCGAGCTCGCCGACCGCCACATCGTCATCACCGGCGCCAACACCGGCATCGGCAAGGAGACCGCCCGCGCGCTGGCGGCGCGCGGGGCGCGCCTCACGGTCGCCGCCCGCAGCGAGGCCAAGACCCGGCCGGTGCTCGACGAGCTGGCCAAGGCCACCGGCAACGATCGGCTCGGCTTCATCGCGCTCGATCTCGGCGACCTGGCCGCGGTGCGGGCGTGCGCGGACGAGCTGGTCCGGCGCGGTGATCCGATCGACGTGCTGATCAACAACGCCGGCCTGGCCGGCCCGCGCGGCCTGACCAAGGACGGCTTCGAGCTCGCCTTCGGCACCAACCACCTGGGCCACTTCCTGTTCACGACGCGGCTGCTGCCGCTGTTGCAGCAGCGGCCGGGCGCGCGGATCGTCAACGTCGCCAGCGCCTCGCACTACCAGGCCAAGCGCATCGACTGGGACGCGCTGCGCAAGCCGACCGCGTCGGTGACCGGCATGCAGGAGTACGCGGTGTCCAAGCTGGCCAACGTGCTCTTCACCAAGGAGCTGGCGCGGCGCTACCCGGCGATCGGCGCCCACGCGTTGCACCCCGGCGTGATCGCGTCGGACATCTGGAGCCGGCGCATCCCGCGGCCGTTCGCGTGGCTGATGACCCGCTTCATGAAGTCGACCGCCGACGGCGCGCGCACGTCGATCTACTGCGCCACCGCGCCGGGCCTCACCAGCGGCCGCTACTACACCGACGAGAAGGAGAAGCGCCCGAGCCGGCTCGCCGACGACGCGGCGCTGGCCGCCGAGCTGTGGCAGCGCAGCGAGGCGTGGGTCGCGGGGTGAGCGCGGGGCCGCCGGGCGCGGCGACACCGCGCGGCCGGAGATCCTTTGCCGCGATCGCACGTAGAAGGGACCACGCCATGTCCGTCCGCCTCGCCTTGTTCGCCGCCGCGTGCACGCTCGTGCCGACCCTCGCGCTCGCCGATCAGCCGGCCCCCGAGCCCGCGCCGGCCCCCGCCCCGCCGCCGCCGCCCGAGGAGCCCGCGCCGCCCGCCGACCCGAACGACGAGCCGCCGCGCGCCACCGTCGACACCACCTCGTTCGACGCCTCGGAGGTGCGGACGCTCGGCGTCGCCGCCGGCGAGTCGATCGACGTCCGCTCCTACGCCAAGGACTGGCTGGTGGCGCCGCCCGGCTACAACATCGGCGGCGAGCTGCGGTTCATCACCGCGGCCACCTCGCCCGACGGGCCGCGCATCCGCTTCACCGACCTGGCGCTGTTGCGGCTGCAGACCCGGTGGACCGCCAGCCGCCGCATCGAGCTGTCGGGCTCGGTCGATCTGCTCGCCAAGCAGCCCGACAGCCGTAAGGACGTCTTCATCCAGGGCGGCGGCCTCGGCGTGAAGATCGCCACCAGCAAGGCCAACGCGATCGCCGCCGGCGTCGCCGGCGGGCCGACGATGGGCGACGACGGCTTCTGGGGCTCGGTCGGCACCGGCGTGATCCACCGCTCGCGCATCGAGGAGTTCCTGGCGTTCCAGTACGGCGGCGG
Source organism: Myxococcales bacterium (assembly GCA_016794525.1). Lineage (GTDB taxonomy): Bacteria > Myxococcota_A > Polyangia > Haliangiales > Haliangiaceae > UBA2376. Next base: position 83,025 of record JAEUJY010000005.1, on the reverse strand, counting down.
CGCCAGCGCCACCGGGCTGCGGATGGGCGACGACCCGGCGGTGTGGCAGGCCGGGCTCGCGGCGTCGAGCGAGCTGGTGTTCCACACGCCGCGCGGCGAGTTCGCGACGTGGCTCGGCTTCGATCTCGAGCTGCCGGTCGTGCACTCCGACGCGCTCGACCCGCGCAGCCGGCTGGGCGTCACCGTCGGCATGGTGTTCGCCGCGGTGAAGGACTGGGACCTCTACACGACGTTCTCGTGGCGCGACCGCGGCACCACCGACATCCCGGCCACGACGCTGCCGATCGTCGACGGCGGCTTCGATCAGCGGCAGTTCGCGGTCGGCCTGACCCGGCGCTTCAGCGTGCGCGGCAAGAGCGCGAAGTGGGCGCTGGCGCTGTAGCGCCGCGCGCCGTGCTATGCCGGGCCCATGGGCTCCGGCCGTCCACGCACCACCGCCTCCGCCACCCTCGTCGCCGCGCTGCTGAGCGGGCTCGTCCTCGCCGCGCTGGCCGGCTGCAAGAGCACGCCCAAGGCGCCGCCGCCGTCGCCGAGCGCGCCGGCCGCCCCCGGCGGCGATAGCTGGGCGCCGCCCGCCACCGCGCCGGCCGCGGCGACGACGCAGGTCAAGCCGTTCTTCTTCCGCGCCGAGAAGGGCGGCCATGCGCTGTACCTGCTGGGCACGATCCACGTCGGCGTCGACGCGCTCACCGAGCTGCCGCCGTGGGTGCTGGCCCAGCTCGACGCCGCGCCGGCGTTCGCGATGGAGACCGACCTGTCCGATCCGGCGACGGTCCAGCTTTTGGTGCGCACCGACGGCAAGACCCTGGCCGCCGAGCTTGGCGACGCCGACTGGGAGCGGCTGCGCCAGGCGCTCGGGCCGGCGCTGGCCGACGGCATGAACTCGATGAAGCCGTTCGCGGCGCTGTCGGCGCTGTCGCTCAAGGATCTGCCGATGACCGCGCCGATGGACATGACGCTGCTCAACCGCGCCAAGACCGCCGGCAAGCGGCTGGTCTACCTCGAGCCGGTCGCCGACCAGCTGGCCGCGATCGAGCCCTACGCCACCGCCGCCGACATCAAGGCGCTGCTCGACCACGCCGCCGAGGCCAAGGCCGACACGCTCAAGATGGTCACCGCGTACCGCGCCGGCGACGCCGCCGGGCTCAAGGCGATGTTCGACGACAAGACGCTGTGGATCGCCGCCGGCCGCGACCCGGCGCGGTTCGGCGACTTCATCGAGGCCACGCTGGGCAAGCGCAACCGCAGCTGGGTCCCGCACCTGGTGGCGATGGCCGACGCCGGCGGCGGCTTCGTCGCGGTGGGCGCCGGCCACCTGGTCGGCCCGGAGAACGTCCCCGACCTGCTGACCGCGGCCGGCTTCACGGTCACCCCGGTCACCGGGCCGTGACGCGGCCCGGCGACGGCCCGGCACAAGGTGCACCACGCGCTTGACAGGTGCGCCGCCGCCCGGTATCCGTTTCCCGCCTCATCGTTCATCCATGCGCGGATGGCGGAATTGGTAGACGCGCTAGCTTGAGGTGCTAGTGGGTAACACCGTGGGGGTTCGAGTCCCCCTTCGCGCACCACCCCAACCACCGCCGGGCTCACCACCCGGCGGTTCTTCGTTTTCGGCCCCAACGCCCCGCCGCCCCGCCGCGCGCCGACGCGGCCACGTCCGGCAACCCCGCGGCCCGACAGCCGGAACTGGACCCTGCCCCGGGCCGGGCGCACCGGGGTTCGCTGCCGATGCCTGCGCGCATCGGCGGCGGATAGCATCGGATCATCGGGCCGCGCCGGATCGTCACACAGGCGCGGAGAAGAACCGGCTAGGATGCGCGTCTCGTAGGTCGTTCCCTTCACCTTTGGTGGTCATTCCCATGCGAATCGCCCCGTCCCGCCTCGTCCTCGCCACGCTCGCCCTGGGCGCGCTGGCCCTCCCCGCCGCCGCCCAGCAGTCGACCTTCCGGTCGACCCACCAGTGTGGCACCCCGCAGATCCCGCGCGCCGGCGGCCCGGGGCCGGTGGCCGCCGCCGCGGCGACGCGCACGATCTACCTGAACAAGAACGGCGGGACGTACGCGATCGCCAACTCGGCGACCAACTCCTCGACCAACACCGCCAGCACCTCGGTCAGCGCCAACGGCCAGCCGCGCACCGCGGTGATCGCGCCGATCAACGCGCAGTTCAACTGGACGTTCATCGCCCAGTGCGTGCGCGACGCCTACGCGCGGTACGACGTCCGCATCGTCGAGACCGAGCCCACCAGCGGCAACTACGTCGAGGCCGTCGTCGGCGGCACCGGCACCGAGCTCGGCTTCGGGGCCAACCAGCTGTTCGGCATCGCGTCGGCCGACAACTTCTGCGGCGTCACCGAGCGCGGCATCGCGTTCTCGTTCTCGGGCACGCACCTCGGCGTGCCGCAGCAGGACCGCGAGCTGTGCGCGACGATCGCCCACGAGGTCGGCCACATCCTGGCGCTCGAGCACGTCGCGACCCCAGCCGACGAGATGTCGTACGTCGGCGTCTCCGAGTCGGGCGCGTGGCCCAAGTCGTTCATCGACATGAGCTCGCAGTGCGGCACCACCCCGCAGCAGACGATGACCAACTGCTCGTGCGGCGGCACCCGGTCCAACACCCACCAGCGGCTGGTGCAGTTCCTCGGCCTGCGGGCGACCGAGACCGTCCCGCCGACGGTCACGATCACCTCGCCGACCGCGGGCACGATCGCCCGCACGTTCACGATCACCGCCGATGCGACCGACGCGTCGGGCATCGCCGAGGTCACCTTCAAGATCGACGGCGTGGCGATCGGCACCGACTCCTCGCCGGAGGGCGCCACCTACTCGGTCGAGGCGGTGCGCCTGGCCGAGGGTAGCCACACGATCACCGCCGAGGCGCTCGACCTGGCCAACAACCGCGGCACCGCGTCGGTCACCGTCGACGTGTCGTTCGACTGCGGCGGCTGCGGCGACGGCCAGACCTGCGTCGAGGGCGAGTGCCTGGTGTCGACCGGCGAGGCCTGCTCGGAGACCGTGCCCTGCGCCGGCGGCACCTGCCTGCAGAACCAGGCCGGCGACCAGTTCTGCTCGCAGCCGTGCAGCCTCGACACCGACGACTGCCCGAGCGGCTTCGCGTGCGCCGACATCGGCAACGGCGACGGCACCGGCGTCTGCAACTTCTCGGACGACGGCGGCTGCTGCTCGACCGGCGACCAGGACGGCCAGGGCCCGTTCGTCGGCATCGGCCTGGGCGCCATCGGCCTCGGCCTGGTGGTGTCGCGCCGCCGCCGCCGCAAGTGACGCGCTGACGTCCACCGGACGTCGCGACCGCGGGCTCGGATCGAAGGATCCGGGCCCGTCGACGTTTCGGAGGTGGCCGACCCGCGCCGGTCGCCGCCGGCGTGGCCAGTTCCGTCGTCATGAACCCGGACGTCGGAGGTCTTCACGCGCCGGCCGCCGCCGGCGTGGCGAGTTCCGTCGTCATGAACCCGGAGGTCGGGGGTCTTCAGATCGTCTCGGGTGGGGGGCCCCACCGGGGGAGCCGCCGTCCCCGCCAATCCCTGCAGGTGCATGCCGCCCCGCGCCCCCGCCTGCCTCCACCTGGGTTTGGCGACAAACCCTCCATTAGTACAGGATTCGGGTCCGGACGTTGGTCGGCAGCGCGGCGACGGCGTTCTTGACGTCGTCGGAGACGTCGTGGTCGAGGTCCATGACCAGGTAGCCGATGTCGGCGTCGGTCGCGAGGTGCTGGGCGCGGATGTTGGCGCCGAGGTCGCTGACGATGCGGTTGATGTCGCGCAAGACGCCGGGGACGTTCTTGTGGATGTTGAGGATGCGGTGGGTGCCCGGGATGCTGGGCATCTCGATCTCGGGGAAGTTGACCGCGCCGGTGGTGGCCCCGGTGTTGACGAACTTGGTCAGCGAGGTCGCGACCTCGCGGCCGATGTTCTCCTGGGCCTCCTCGGTCGAGCCGCCGATGTGCGGCGTGAGGATGACGTTGCCCAGCCCGCGCAGCGGCGACTGGAAGTCGTCGCTGGCGCCCTCGGGCTCCTCGGGGAACACGTCGACCGCGGCGCCGGCGAGGTGGCCCGCGCGCAGCGCCGCCGCCAGCGCCTCGACGTCGACGACGGTGCCGCGGCTGGCGTTGAGCAGGTGCGCGCCGGGGCGCATCGCGGCCAGCTCGGCGGCGCCGATCATGCCCTGGGTCTGCGGGGTCTCGGGCACGTGCAGCGTGACGAAGTCGCTCGAGGCCAGCAGCGCCCGCAGGTCGGGCACCGGGCGCACGTTGCCCACCGCCAGCTTGGTGGCGATGTCGAAGTACAGGACGCGCATCCCGAACGCCTCGGCCAGCACGCCGACCTGGGTGCCGATGTGGCCGTAGCCGATGATGCCCAGCGTCTTGCCGCGCACCTCGTGGCAGCCGGCCGAGACCTTGCGCCAGCGGCCGCCGTGGACCTCGCGGATGCGGTCACCCAGCTGGCGCGCCAGGAAGACGATCTCGGCCAGCACCAGCTCGGCCACCGAGCGGGTGTTGGAGTACGGCGCGTTGAACACCGGCACGCCGGCGTGGGCCGCCGCGCCGCACGCGATCTGGTTGGTGCCGATGCAGAACGCGCCGATCGCGAGCAGCCGCCGCGCCTCGTTGAGCACCGCCGGCGTGACCCGGGTCTTCGAGCGGATGCCCAGCACGTGGACGTCGCGGATGCGCTCGATCAGCTCGCCCTCGCGCAGCGCCGCCGACGCCCGCTCGATCTTCCAGCCCTCGCCGGCCGCGCCGAACAGCTCGTCGGCCGAGGCGTGGATGTTCTCGAGCAAGAGGACCGAGATCTCGCTCTTGGGGAACGACGTGCGAGCGGGCGCGACCATGGCGCGACCATGCCGCCTCGGCTCCGGCACCGCAAGCACCGACGCCGCCTCAGCGGCGCGTCACGACGGCGTCAGCAGCCCAGCCGCGGCAGCAGATCGTCGAGCTCGACGGCGGTGGCCCGGCAGCTGTCGACCAGCCCGGCGCGATCGTCGGGATCGCCCACCGCCGCGCTCTTGCCGACGATGCGCGCCTGGTCGAGCAGCCGCTGCTTGACGTCGACCGCGACCTTGTCGCACCGGACCGCGCGCATCAAGGTCGCGATCAGCGCGTCGCACTCGGCGATGCGCGGGCCGACCACCGCGGGCGTCGGCTCGGGCACGCAGCCGGCGGTGATCAGCGCGGCCCGCAGCGGCGGCGCCGCCCGCCGGCACGCCGCGGCGTCGCCCCGCCCGCGCCGGCGCTGGGTCCGCAGCCGCGCCACCAGCCCGTCGACGTCGACCGCCGGCGGGGTCAGCGCCGCGCAGCCGGTGGCGATCGACGACAGCGCCACCAGCTCGTCGCACGGCGGCGCGCCGACCGACGCCCGGGTCAGGCTGGCGGTCGCGACGCAGCCGCTCTCGAGGGTCACGGTCAGCGTCGCGCGGCCCGGCTTGCCGGCGCGCCAGGTCACGCGCAGGTCGGCGCGGTTGCCCTCGAGCTCGTCGCCCCCGAGCGCGGCCAGGCTCTCGACGCCCCAGCCGTCGGCCAGCGCGGCGAGATCGACGCCGTAGCCCGAGCCGTCGCGCACGACCTCGAGCGCCACCCGCGGCGCGCCGTCGATCGCGCAGCGCTGCCAGCGCACCGCCCCGCTCCACCGCCCCACCACCGCCGCCGGGTCGGGCTCGCGCCAGGCCTGGGCCGCCGCCGGCGCCGCCGCGCCCAGCGACGCGCTCGCCAGCACCAGGCACGCCGCGCCGGCTCGGGACCGCATCCCGTGAGCCTAGCACCGCGCCCGGCCGACGCTCAGTCGACGATCGTCGCGGTCGGCAGCGGCTCGGGCGCGGGCTCGGCCAGGGCCTGCTTGCGCCACTCGACGACCGCGTAGGCGACGCCGCCGGCCAGCAGCGTCAACGTGCCGGCCAGCGAGCCCCACGGCTGCGACTTGACCTGCATGTAGATCGACCACCCCGACAGCACCAGGAACACCGCCGGCGTCAGCGGATACAGCGTGGTCTTGTACGGCCGCGGCAGATCCGGCTGGCGCACCCGCAGCACGTAGACCGCGCCGACCGCCAGGGCGGCGCTGACGAACAGCGTGAACTGGATGTACTGGATCAGCTTGCCCAGGTCGCCGACCAGGATGAACGCGCACGCCAGCACGCCCTGCACCGTCACCGCCACCGCCGGCACGCCGCGCCGGGTGCGCCGGGCCAGCGCCGCCGGCAGCGCGCCGTCCTCGGCCATCGCCGCGTAGATCCGCGGGCCCGCCATCACCATCGCCGACACCGACGAAACCAGCGCCAGCGACACCAGGAGCGCCATGACCTTGCCGGCGGTGGGCCGGAACAGCGCGCTGGCCGCGGCGGCGCCGACGTCGACCACCGGCGCGCCCAGCTCCTCGGGCGACAGCGCGTAGAGGAACGTGACGTTGACCAGCAGGTACAGCACGATCACGCCGGCGGTGCCGAGGAACAGCGCCCGCGGCAGCGTGCGCGCGGGATCGCGGAGCTCGCTGGCCAGGTACGCCGCGGCGTTCCAGCCGGTGTACGCGAAGCCGACCCAGAACAGCGACTCGGCGAACGCGCCGGTCGGGACGTTGGCGGTGATGCCGCCGGCGCGCGCGTCGAAGTGGGCCCAGTCGCCGTTGCCCAGCGCCAGCCCGGCGATCACGAACAGGAGCAACAGGCCGACCTTGGCGATCGTGAACGCGGTCTGCACCCGGCCGCCGATCGCGGTGTCGAGCGTGTGCAGCCCGGTCATCGCCAGCACCAGCGCCACCGCCACCACCCGCTGCGACATGCCGGCGTCGAGGCCGGGCACGACGTCGTGCAGGTAGGTGGCGAAGCCGAGCGCGCTGACCGCGATCGCCGCCGAGAACCCGGCGGTCAACGACACCCAGCCCGACATCGCGCCGATCGCCGGGTGGTAGGCCTCGCGCAGGTAGACGTACTCGCCGCCGGCCCGCGGCATCATCGCGCCCAGCTCGGCGTAGGCGGCGGCGCCGCACAGCGCCAGCACGCCGCCCATCACCCACGCCACCAGCATCGTGCCGGCGTCGTGCAGCGACTGCGCCTGGTAGCCGGTGCTGGTGAAGATGCCGGTGCCGATGATGTTCGCCACCACCAGCGCTGCCGCCGTGGACAGCCCGAGCTTGCCGGACGTCATCGGGCCGCTCTATCGCACGTGACGGTCGAGGAACGCCAGCGCGTCGCGCCAGCACCGGCGGGCCTGGGGCTGCCAGACGAAGGCGTGGAAGGCGTGGATGCCGCCCGGGTAGTAGCGGGCCTCGCACGGCACGCCGCGCGCGACCAGCGCCCGCTCGAGGCGGCGGGTGTCGTCGAGCAGCGGATCCTTGGTGCCGACCGGCGCGAACATCGGCGGCAGCGGTCGCTCGACCGGATCGCCGCGCTCGAGCACCGCCAGCGGGTCGGCGAGATCGCGGAAGCGGCCGGCGGGCGCGTCACCCAGGTACGACGCCGCGGTGTTGTCGAGAATTCCTTGGACCCACCCCGGCAGCCGGCGGCGGTGGCCGTGGCGCTCGGGCCGCGACACCTCGAGGATCGCGCAGAACGGCAGGGTCGCGCGCGGCACGACGCCGGCGTCGAACACCGCCCGCGCGAACGGCTCGTCGCGGCGCTGGCACGCGGCCAGCGTCAGCGCGGTGACCAGGTTGCCGCCGGCCGACTCGCCGGCGACCGCGATCCGCGCCGGATCGCCGCCCAGCCGCGGCAGCTCGGCCAGCATCCACTGCCAGGCCAGGCACGCGTCCTCGATCGCCGCCGGGAAGCGGTGGGTCGGGGCCAGCCGGTACGAGATGTTGATCACCAGGTAGCCGTGGCGCGCGAACGCCAGGCCCATCAGCCAGTGGGTGTCCTTGGACAGGATCCGGAACGCCCCGCCGTGGACGTAGAACACCACCGGCAGCGGGCCGGCCCGGCGGCGCGGGTGGTAGACGTCGAGCACCTGATCGGGCGCCGGCCCGTAGCGCAGGTCCTTCTGCACCTCGACGCCGTGGCGCTCGGGCCGGGCCTGGGGGTGCAGCCGCCCGGCCGCCGACAGCCCGTGGAACATCGCGCTGGTCAGGGCCTGGGCGAGCTCGGACATCGCCGCGATTGTAGCCGGTTCAAGGCGATCCCGCGCCGTCAGCCGAGCGCCAGCGAGGCGGTTCTGTGGGGCTCCGCGTCGCCGCCTGACAGGTGGTGACGCCCCGGTGGTGACTCCCCCCGGCGCCCGCGGTAAACGTCGGCCATGCCGCGCCAAGATGATCTCCGTTCGGTCCTCATCATCGGTTCCGGCCCCATCGTCATCGGCCAGGCCTGCGAGTTCGACTACTCCGGGACCCAGGCGTGCAAGGCGCTCCGCGAGGAGGGCCTGCGGGTCATCCTGATCAACTCCAACCCGGCGACGATCATGACCGACCCGGAGCTGGCCGACGCCACCTACGTCGAGCCGCTCACGGTCGCGGTGCTCGACCAGATCCTGGCCAAGGAGAAGCCGGACGCGATCCTGCCGACGCTGGGCGGGCAGACCGGGCTCAACCTGGCGATGGACGCCCACAAGGCCGGCATCCTCGAGAAGCACGGGGTCAAGCTGATCGGCGCGTCGGTCAAGGCCATCGAGATGGCCGAGGACCGCGAGCTGTTCAAGCAGGCGATGGCGCGGATCGGCCTGGCCTGCCCGACCTCGACGGTCGTGACCTCGGTCGACGAGGCGCGCAAGGTCATCGACGACATCGGCTTCCCGTGCATCCTGCGCCCGTCGTTCACGCTCGGCGGCTCGGGCGGCGGCATCGCCTACAACGCCCGCGAGCTCGACCGGATGGTGCAGTTCGCGCTCGACATGTCGCCGGTCCACCAGGTGCTGCTCGAGGAGAGCGTGCTGGGGTGGAAGGAGTACGAGCTCGAGGTCGTCCGCGACACCAAGGACAACGCGATCATCATCTGCTCGATCGAGAACCTCGATCCGATGGGCGTCCACACCGGCGACTCGATCACCGTCGCGCCGGCGATGACGCTCACCGACAAGGAGTACCAGCGCATGCGCGACGCCTCGATCGCGATCATGCGCGAGATCGGGGTGACCACCGGCGGCTCGAACGTGCAGTTCGCGGTCGACCCGGCGACCGGCCGGCAGCTGGTGATCGAGATGAACCCGCGGGTGTCGCGCAGCTCGGCGCTGGCGTCGAAGGCCACCGGCTTCCCGATCGCCAAGATCGCCGCCAAGCTGGCGATCGGCTACACGCTCGACGAGCTCAAGAACGACATCACCCGCACCACGCCGGCGTCGTTCGAGCCGACGATCGACTACGTCGTCGTCAAGTGGCCGCGGTTCGCGTTCGAGAAGTTCCCGGCGGCGCGCACGACGCTGGGACCGCAGATGAAGTCGGTCGGCGAGGCGATGGCGATCGGCCGCACGTTCCGCGAGGCGCTGGGCAAGGCGATCCGCTCGCTCGAGACCGGCCGCGCCGGGTTCGACGCGCCGCTGGGCGCGCTCGGCGACGACCTGCCCGGCCTCGAGCGGGCGATGGCGGTGCCCGGCCCCGAGCGGCTGTTCCAGCTGGCCCGCGGCTTCCAGCTCGGGCTGTCGCTCGAGCGGGCCCACGAGCTGACCCGCATCGACCCGTGGTTCCTGCGCCAGATCCACGCGATGGCGATGGACGAGCTGGCGATCGCCGGCGCCGGCGGGCTGGCCGCGATCGCGCCGGCCGACCTGCGCCGCTACAAGCGCGGCGGCGTCTCCGACCGCCGGATCGCCGCGCTGACCGGCGCCCGCGAGGCCGACGTCCGCGCCGCGCGCAAGGCCGCCGGCGTCGTCCCGGTCTACAAGCGGGTCGACACCTGCGCCGCCGAGTTCGAGGCCCACACGCCGTACTTCTACTCGGCCTACGAGGACGAGTGCGAGGCCGAGCCGACCGACGCCAAGAAGGTCATCATCCTCGGCGGCGGCCCCAACCGCATCGGCCAGGGCATCGAGTTCGACTACTGCTGCGTCCACGCGTCGATGGCGCTCGAGGAGCTGGGCCTCGAGTCGATCATGATCAACTGCAACCCCGAGACGGTGTCGACCGACTACGACACCTCGGACCGGCTGTACTTCGAGCCGCTGACCCTCGAGGACGTGCTGGCGATCTGCGATCGCGAGCGGCCGTGGGGCGTGATCGTCCAGTTCGGCGGCCAGACGCCGCTCAAGCTGGCGGTGGCGCTGACCGAGGCCGGCGTGCCGATCCTCGGCACCAGCGCCGACGCGATCGATCGCGCCGAGGATCGCGAGCGGTTCGGCGCGGTCTTGACCAAGCTCGACCTGCGCGCGCCGCGCTGGGGCATCGCCCACACGCTCGACCAGGCCCGCGCCGAGGCCGCGCGCATCGGCTACCCGGTGATGATCCGCCCGAGCTACGTGCTCGGCGGCCGGGCGATGGAGCGGGTCTTCGACGCCGCCGCGCTCGAGGACTACTTCCTCCGCAACCGCCTGACCGGCGCCGACGGCACCGCGGCGCAGATCTCGTTCCCGCTGCTGGTCGATCAGTTCCTCCACGACGCGGTCGAGCTCGACGTCGACGTCGTCGCCGATCGCACCGGCGCGGTGGTGGTCGGCGGCGTCATGGAGCACATCGAGGAGGCCGGCATCCACTCCGGCGACTCGGCGTGCGCGCTGCCGCCGTACTCGCTGCCGCCCGACATCATCGACGAGGTCAAGCGCCAGGCCCGGGCGCTGGCGATCGAGCTGGGCGTGGTCGGCCTGATGAACACCCAGTTCGCGGTCCACGCCGGCCTGGTCTACGTCCTCGAGGTCAACCCGCGGGCGTCGCGCACCGTGCCGTTCGTGTCCAAGGCGATCGGCGTGCCGCTGGCCAAGGTGGCGGCCAAGGTGATGGCCGGCAAGACGCTGGCCGAGCTCGGCGTCGTCGAGACCGTGCCCCGCCACGTGTCGGTCAAGGAGTCGGTGTTCCCGTTCGTGAAGTTCGAGGAGGTCGACACCATCCTCGGCCCCGAGATGCGGTCGACCGGCGAGGTCATGGGCCTGGGGCCGACGTTCGCCGAGGCCTACCTCAAGGCCCAGGACGCCGCCGGGGTCAAGCTGCCGACCAGCGGCGTCGCGTTCCTGTCGGTGCGCGACTCCGACAAGGGCGCCGCCGTCGAGCTGGCGCGGGCGCTGGTCGAGCTCGGCTTCGAGATCATCGCCACCCACGGCACCGCCAAGTCGCTGGTCGCGGCCGGCGTCGCCGCCCGCGGCATCAACAAGGTGCTCGAGGGCCGGCCCCACTGCGTCGACGCGATGGACAACCGCGAGATCGACTTCGTCGTCAACACCACCGAGGGGGCGCAGGCCATCCTCGACTCGCAGTCGCTGCGCCGTGGCGCGCTGCGCAACGGCATCGCGTACTTCACGACCATCCGCGGGGCCCGGGCCGCGCTGGCCGCCATCGCGCTCTTGCGCCGCGCCAGCTTGCAGGTGTGTGCCCTCCAGGGGTACCAAGGATCGCTCGCGGGCGCGCCCCCCGCGGCCCGGTGAAGCCATGGCTGACAAGTACCCGATGACCCCGGCCGGCCAGGCCTGGATGAAGAAGCAACTCAAGTACCTCAAGGAGGTCGCGCGTCCCAACAACGCCAAGGCGATCGAGATCGCCCGCGGCCACGGCGACCTCTCGGAGAACGCCGACTACTCCGCCGCCAAGGAGGAGCAGGGGATGATCGAGGCCAAGATCCGCGAGTACGAGGCCAAGCTCGCGCTCGCCGAGGTCATCGACCCGACCAAGCTGTCGGGCGACCGGGTGCAGTTCGGCGCGACCGTGACGATCGAGGACTCGGACACCGGCGAGACCTCGATCTACACGATCGTCGGCGAGCACGAGGCCGACATCAAGAAGCGGCGCATCTCGCTGGTGGCGCCGGTGGCGCGCGGCCTGCTCGGCAAGCGGGTCGGCGACGACGTCACGATCACGACGCCCAAGGGCAAGCGCGAGTTCACGATCGCCTCGGTCGAGTGGGTCGAGGTCGGCCCTCCCGACGAAGAGGCGTGAGCGTCCCCGGCTGGCCATCGCGCCGGCCGCGATGCATGCTCAGGGCATGCGACGGACGTCCGCCGGGCTGATGATCGCGGCGCTGGTCGCGGCCAGCCCGGTCGCGGCCGGCCGGCGCGGCGGGCAGCTGGCGCGGGTCGAGGCGCCGGCGCCGAGCAAGGCCTGGGTGCCGGGCGGCCGGTTCATCATGGGCACGTCGCCCGAGGACCTCGAGACGCTCGGCGCCGAGTGCCAGCAGGCGCAGTCGCTGCGCGAGGCGTTCCGCGACGACCCGTGCATGGTGTGGCTCAACGTCCTGGCCATGCGCGCGCCGCGCGAGGTGCAGGTCGACGGCTTCTGGATCGATCGCCGCGAGGTGACGGTGCGCGAGTACCGCGCGTGCGTCCACGGCGGCGCCTGCGCGCTGGCGCCGCTGCTCGACGGCGATCCCCGCTACCTCGCCGACGGCCTGCCCCAGGTCAACGTCACCCGCCGCGAGGCGGCGGCGATGTGCCGGTGGCGCGGCGGGCGGCTGCCGACCGAGGCCGAGTGGGAGAAGGCGGCGCGCGGCACCGACGCCCGCACCTGGCCGTGGGGCGACGATCCCGGGCCCGCCAACCACGACCGCCGCAACGACTTCAACCACGGCCGCGCGACGGTGCCGGCGATGGCCGAGCTCGACCAGGTGGTCCGCCCGACCCCGGCCAACGTGCGCACGCTGGGCGAGCCCGACGCCACCGATGGCTTCGAGCTGCTGGCGCCGCCCGGCAGCCTGCGCGCCAGCGACAGCCCGTACGGCGTCAGCGATCTGGCCGGCAACGTCGCCGAGTGGGTCGCCGACGCGTTCTCGCTCGAGGGCTTCAACGACCTGCCGACGGCCAACCCGCTGCGCCTGCCCGATCCCGGGCGCGACAAGGCGATGATCCGCGGCGGCTCGTGGCGGGACCCGACGTTCCTCGGCCGGGTCGACCTGCCCCACTACGTCGGGCTGTTCATCGAGGACGAGCTGCGCACGCCGTACATCGGCTTCCGCTGCGTCTACAGCGCGACCGAGCCGGTCGCGGTCCAGGCGCCGGCGCCGCTGCCGACGATGCCCTGACCGCCGGCGGCGATCACGGCGCGTCGATCGCCGCGTCGACCGTCGCGGCCGCGTCGATCGCGACCTCCGCGTCGATGCCGGCGTCGTTGGGCGCGTCGACGCCGCCGTCGCTGCCGGTGCCCGGCTCGGTGACCAGGCACTCGTGGGTCGAGGAGCTGCACTTCAGGCCCTCCTCGCAGTCGCTCGTCGTCTGGCAGCGCTCACCCTCGCCCTGCCGGCAACCGAGGGCGAGACACGCAGACAGGACGACGACGAGGAGCGAGGCAGGCGCGCGCATGGCGGCGCGAGAGTACACGCGGAACATCACCCCGGTAAGACCCGGCGCCACCCGCCGGGGTTGCCTGCGCCGTGTGGGCTCACCGCGCCGCGAGCCAGGCGCCGGCCGCCTGGACCCGGATCGCGCTGCCGGGGGCGGCGTCGGCGACCACGGTGGCCGAGCCTGCGAGCGTCGCGCCGCGGCCCGACACCACGACCAGGCGGCGGATCGCCGCGGCGGCGACCGCCGGATCGGCGTCGCTGGCGGTGGTCGCGAGCGCGCTCTTGTCGGTGGTGGCGGCGATGATCGCGATCCGCACGCCGGGATCGGCGTCGACGTGGCCGACCAGCTTGGCCGCACCAGCCGGGCCGCCGAGGGTGGCCAGCGCGGTGGCCGCGGCCAGCCGGACCGACACCTCGGCGTGGGCGAGCAGCGCCGCGGCGCGGTCGATCTCGCCGGCGCGCACCAGCGCCTCGGCCAGGCTGGCCTGCACCAGCGCGCTCTTGTCCTTGGCCAGCGCGACCAGGTTGTCCTTGCCGCGCTTCGCATCGAGGCGGCCCAGCGCCAGGACCGCCGCGGCCCGCGCGCGCTCGTCGCGATCGCGCAGCATCGGCGCCAGCAGCCAGAACGTCGCGCGGCTGGTGGCGCCGGCCGCCGCTGCCGCCGCGATGGCGCCGGCGCAGGTCGCGCGCACCGACGCGTCGGGATCCGCGAGGCCGCGGCCGAGCGGCTTCCAGGCGCTCGCGTCGGCGCCGGCCGCCGTGCCGAGCGCCCGGCACACCGCGCCGCGCACGCGCGGCTCGGCGGAGGCCGCCAGCTTGCCGATCTCGCCGACCGCCGACGGCACCGGCGCGCCGCTGGCGGCGATCAGCGCGGCCCAGGTCTTGGCGCGATCGGCCGGGGTCTTGCCGGCCTTGCCGGCGGCCAGCCAGCCGGCGACGACGCGCGCGACGTCGGCCTTGGCGTCGAGGACCGCCAGCGCGTGCGCCGCGCTCGCGGTCAGCTCGAGGTTGGCGCCGGCGTCGCGCTCGAGGATCGTCACCAGCAGCGGCGCCGCGTCGGTGTCGCCGATCGCGGCCAGCGCGTCGATCGCCGCGCCGCGCAGCTCGACGTCCATCGCGCCGTCGGCGATCGCCCGCAGCTCGCGGGCGGCGGTCCTGGCGGCGGCGGCGGCGGCGGCGGTGATCGCCAGGCGTTGCACGCCGGCGTCGGCGCTGGCGAGGCCCTCGCGGACCGCGGCGATCATCACGCGCTCGCCGAACCCGAGCGTCACCGCGTTGGCGTCGTCGCCGGCGGCCTTGGCCACGCGGCGCGCGGCCTCGGCGAGGTTGCCGTCGTCGAGGAACTTGGGGACCGACCGCTCGAGCGGCCACTCGACCCGGGTCAGGCTGGCGGTGGCGGCGCCGGCCTGGCGCTGATCGCGGCCGAACCGCCAGGTGACGTAGGCGCGATCGTCGTCGGACAGGAACGCCCGCGGCGGCGCCGGGAACGGCGCGGCGTCGTCGGCGACGCCCAGCACCGCGTCGTCGAACTCCTGGTTGCCGCTCCTGGCCGCCAGCGACACCTCGGCCACCGCGCCGTGGCTGTCGATCGCCAGCGCCAGGCTGGCCTCGAGGGTCGGGCTGTTGAGCGGGTGGCTGGGCGGCAGGCGCAGCCGGCAGTCCTCGAGGAACTGGGTCCAGCCCGGCTCGATGCGCGCCGCCAGCTGATCGAGGTAGGCCGCGCCGAACGCCGCCGGATCGGCCGGGCCCGCGGGCGCCAGCGGCGGCGGCGGCGTGAAGTCGGTCGGGAACGTGTCGGTGCCGCTGGCGATGACCCCGTCGGTGCTGGTCCGACGCACCCGCTGCGGACAGCCGGTCGCACCGACGATCACGAGCACACAGACGGCGACCCAACGAGGCAGACGGACCACGGCCGTCCGACTGTACCGAATCCCGGCCGGCCCCTGGGCCGCCCTACCCGAAAAATACCGCGGGCTGGATCACGCGTCGGGCGCGGCGTCGACCGGCGCGTCGACGCCGGCGTCGATCGGGGCGTCGGTGGGGGCGTCGGTCGGCGCGTCGATCCCGGCGTCGATCGTCGACGCGACGTCGAACTGCAAGACCGGGTTGGCCCGGCCGGCGCCGACGAACGTGTCGAAGGTCTGGCGGAACATCTCGGCGCCGCCGACGTCGCGGCCGACCACCGCGATGCGGGCCGCGCCGAACGGCAGGTTGTCGACCGCCTCGGCCTGGGCCAGCATCGAGTTCACGCACCCGATCGGCTGGGTGCCGTCGACGCGGTAGCTGGGCAGCCCGGTCGCGGCCGACGTCGACGCCGCCACCGGCGTGCCACCGATCGACAGCGTGACGACCTGGGTCGTGACCGGCGGCGCCGCCATCGCGCAGTTCATGCCCGCCCAGCGCAGCATGAAGTAGAACGTGCCGGTCATCGGCCGCGCCCACTTGTCGGGCGTCACGTTGACGATCGTCTCGACGGTCGTCGCCGGGACCTGGTTGGCGTCGAGCGCCGCGGTCGCCGGCGTCGCCACCAGCGAGGCGCCGGTGTTGTCGAGCGGCGTCACCGCGGCGGTGTAGGTCCCGGCCGGCAGCTCCTCGAAGCTCACCTGCCGCAGCGAGCAGCTGGCGTCGCGCGACGCCGCCATCGGCCCGGTCAGCTCGACCCGGACCGTGCTGGCGCCGACGTCGATGCAGCCGTCGCTCGAGAACCCCGGCGCGGCCATCGCGTTGAAGTCCCACTTCACGACGTTCTTCGGCGGGATGTACGCGACGCACATCCGGCAACCGTCGAGCTCGTTGGTGTTGCCGTCGTCGCACTGCTCGGGCGGCTCGGCCTTGCCGTCGCCGCACACGACGGTGTGGCCGTCGTCGCTGCACGACCCGACCACCGCGGCCACCGCCGCGAGGGCGGCGGCGACGCCGATGCCGACGCCGGCGCGGCTCACGCCGACGCCTCGGCCCGCACCGTCAGCCCGAGGTGGCGGCGCACGGTGAAGTACGCCTCCGACGCCGAGAACGCCAGCAGCTCGCGCAGGCGCTCCTTGACCGGCAGGTTCGACGTCGTCGACGTCTCGGTCGCCACCATCTTGGCCGCGGTCTCGAGGTCGTTGGCCAGGATCAGGCCGACCCGGTTGGCGGTCAGGTCGGTGGCGCTGCGCCAGTGGGTGACCAGGCCGTTGCCCAGCCGCGGCCCCAGCTTGCCGGCCAGCACCGCGACCTGCTCGAGCATCGAGCTCGGGACGGTCTTCTTGACCGCGCCCGCCAGCTTCCGGGCGTCGTCGGAGGCGTCGGCCGGGGCCGGGCCGCCGGCGGCCAGGAGCGCCGCCGCGAACGCGCTCTCGATCTTCGCGGTCGAGGCCAGCGCGTAGGTCACGTAGCGCTCGGGCCGCAGGTAGGCCATGTGCTTGCCGATCTCGAACGCCAGCTCGCGCTCGTCGCTGCGCGCGCCCTTGCCGCACAGGAGCGACGGGGCCAGCTTGCCCTTGTCGACGGTGTTGGCGACCCGCAGGCCGTCGCCGGCGTCGAACCACAGCATCGGCGCCGGATCGAGCGCCAGCACGCCGGCGGCGTACTTGGTCACGCGGGCCGGCAGCCGGTTGTCGTGGTCGAGGTCGACCCGGGCGCCGGCGTCGAGGCCGAACGCGGTCGGCGGCTGCGCCGTCGAGCCGGCCAGCGCGCCCAGCGTGGTGGCGAAGATCGCGCCGACCAGCCGGTCCTCGGCGGGGTGGATGATCGCCTTGCCCCACAGCTCCTCGGTCAGGCGGCGGGTCGCCGGGATGAACTGCGCCGGCCGGTACTTGGCGTACAGCGCCTTCTCCTCGGGGCTCGCCGCGCCGAGGAACACCAGCGCCTGGGCCAGGCACCACGCCTTGTCGAGCTCGTTCTCGTCCTTGTACAGGTTCGACAGCGCCTTGTAGACCTCGACCCGATCCGGGGCGAAGGTGAGGAGCTGCTGCAGCTGCGCGATCGCGTCGCCGCGGCGCGCCTCGCCGGCCTCGAGGTAGAGGTCGGCCAGCTGCTCGTGGCGGCTGTGGTTGTCGGGATCGAGCTGCGCCGCGATCTCGAACGCCTCGATCGCCAGCTCGCTGTTGCCGAGGTGATCCAGGTACAGATCGCCGAGCCGGGTCCACAACTCGAGCGCGCGCTCGGGCGCGGCGTCGTCGCCCAGCCGCTTGAGGTGCCGGCGCACGGCGCGCGCCAGGTTCTTCCAGTCGTGGGCGTCGCTCAGGAGCTTGTCGATCGCCTCGAACGCCTTGGGCGTGGTCGGGGCGTCGTCGAGCGCGAGGTTGAAGCGCTCGACCGCGACCTCGGTGTCGGCCAGCTCGTCGCGGGCGATGACCGCCGCGGCGTAGTGGTACTTGGCGCGGCGGGCCGGCGCGGTCTCCAGCGCCGCCAGCTGATCGAGCACCTCGACGCCGCGCCGCCACTGCTTCTGCTCGCCGTAGGCCTCGAGCAGCTTGTGCAGGAGGGCGTGGCCGCCCGGCGCCAGGCGCTGGGCCTCGAGGTACGCGCCGATCGCCGCGGCCGCGTCCTTGAGCTTGCCGCGCTGGATGTCGCCGATCTCGTCGAGCAGCTTGGCCTTGAGCGCGTCGGGCGCGCGCTCGACCTGGCCGCGCTTGGCCTCGACGACCATCTTCCAGTCGCCGCGCTGCCCGCCCAGCTCGACCAGCGCCGCCAGCGTGGCCTCGTGGGCCGGCTCCTTCTCGAGCGCGCGGCGCAGCGCGTTCTCGGCCTTGCGATCGTCGCCGAGCGCGCGGGCCGCCAGGCCCAGCCGGTACCAGATGTCGGCGACCTGGCCGTCGGCCAGGCCGGTGCGGAACCGCGCGAGGATCTCGCGGTAGCGCTTGTCGACTTCCTTCCACCGCTCCTCGCTGCCCTCGGTGGCGGTGCCCTCGATGGCCTTGGCCTCGGTGGTCAGCGTCCCGGCCAGGCCGAGCGCGGCGTCGAGGTTGTCGGGGTCGGCCTCGACCGCCAGCCGGTAGTGCTTGGCGGCCTTCTCGGTGCGGTGCAGGTGCTCGTAGGCCGCGCCCAGCTGGCTCTGACGCCGGGCCCGCTCGAGGCGGTCGCCGCCCTCGGAGCGGCGGGCCAGCATCTCCAGCACCGGCAGCGCGTCGTCCCAGCGCTCGGCGGCGACCAGGCGATCGGCCACCTTCTCGCCGGCGACGACGTGATCGGGGTCGAGCTTGAGCACGCGCTCGAGCAGGCCCAGCGCGCGGCTGGGATCCTCGAGCCGCTGCTCGCAGATCTCGGCCGCCCGCGACAGCAGCTCGATGCGGTCGCCGCGCTGCGGCGCCACCGCCTCGGCGCGCAAGAGGTAGTCGAGCGCGCTGGTCCACGCGCCCTTGGCGACGTTGACGTCGGCCAGGGTCTTGAGCGCGAGCAGGTGATCGCCGTCGATCGCCAGCGCCTTGTCGAGGTAGCGCTCGGCGCCCTCGCGATCGGCGAGCTCGGTCAGCGCCAGCGCGCCGGCCTCGGCCAGGAGCGCCGCGCCGCGGTTGCCCTCGAGCTCGGCGTGGCGGGCCAGCGTGGTCACCGCCTTCTCCCAGGCCTCGGTGCGCTTGTACAGGCGCGGCAGCGCGGTCAGCGCCGCGCGGCTCTTGTCGTCGATCGCCAGCGCGTTGAGGTAGGCCTCGATCGCGCGGTGCGGATCGTCGAGCTCCTTCTCGTAGATCACCGCCGCCTCCTGGTACAGCTCGACGCGCTGCACCGGGTTCTTGGCGGCCGCGACGTGGCGCTCGAGCAGCGCGGTCAGGTCGTACCAGCGGGCGGCGCCGCGCAGGATCCGGCCCAGGCCGCGGTAGGCGTCGTCGGCGCCGGGATCGAGGTCGATGACGCTCTGGTATGCGGCGATCGCGCGATCGGCGGCGCCGTCCTTGTCCTCGAGCTCGGCCGCGACCTTGCGCAGGGTCGCCAGGCGCTCGGCCTCGGGCGCGACCTTGGCCAGCCGCTCGAGCGTGCGCAGGTAGTCGTCGGAGCGGCCGGTCTTGTCGTACAGATCGACCAGCGCCTTGAGCGCGTCGCGATCGGCGCCGTCCTTCTCGAGCGCGGCCTCGTAGCGCGCGATCGCGCCCTCGAGGTCGCCCAGCTTCTCGTGGCGCAGCGTCGCCAGCTCGCGGCGCACCGCGGTGGCGCGGCCGGCCTCGCCGATCTCGTCGAGGGCCTCGGCCCGGCGCTCGAGGACCTTGGCCAGGTTGGCCCACTTCTCGTCCTTGCGGTACTGCCGCTCGAGCGCGGCCAGCGCGTCGTCGAGCCCCGGGGTCGCGCCGTCGCCGAGCGCGGCGGCGGCCTCGTAGGCCTCGACCGCCTTGGCCGACTGCGCCAGCTGGCTCTCGAGCAGATCGCCGAGCTGCAGGTAGACGTCGACCTTGGCCGCGTCGTCGGGCTCGTGCGGCAGCGCGGCGCGCAGCGCGTCGGCCAGGTCGGCCCACTTCTGCGAGCGGCGCAGGTGCTCGGCCAGCGCGCGGTGCGCGGCCAGGTTGGCGGCGTCGAGCTCGAGGGCGCGGCGCAGCGACGGCAGCGCGTAGTCGGCGCGGTCGAGCTTGAGCCCGTACCACACGCCGAGCCGGGTCCACCACTTCGACGCCAGCGGCGCGTCGGTCAGCTCGGTGGTCAGCTCCGAGGCCTCGCTCACCAGGTCGGCCCACGAGCCCGACGCGGCGGCCAGGCGCTCGGCCTCGGCGACCAGCGTGTCGTCGGCGGGGTCGAGGTGGATCGCGCCGGTCAGCGCCTCGAAGGCGTGCTTGAGATCGCCCGACAGCTCCTCGTAGACCTTGGCGGCGTCGCGCAGGAGCGCGGCCTTCGCGGTGGGCTCCTCGGCCAGCTCGAGCCGGCCCAGCAGCACCTCGACGATGCGGTCGCCGTCCTTGGCCTCGCGGGCCGCGCGCTCGATCGCGTCGACCGCGTCGCGGGCCTCGGCGTCGTTGTCGCCCAGCCGCGCCAGCCAGCCGTCGAGATCGTCGGCGTCGGGGCGGGTCTCGGCCAAGGTCGCGCCGGCGGCGACGCACGCGTCGCGCAGCGCCTCGAGCCACTCGATGACGCTCTTCTCGGCGACGTCGTCGCCGCTCTTGCCGGCCAGGTTCACCACCTCGATGTGGTGCTCGGCCATCAGCTCGTCGACGGTGACCGGGCCCATGCCCGCGCCCAGGAAGTAGTGGGCGTTCTGCGGCGGCTCGAACATGCCGAAGACGCGGTCGAGCAGCGCCGACAGATCGGGATCGCCGAAGCGGAAGCCGACGAACACCAGCGTGCCCTCGACGTACAGCTCGCGCGCGTAGTCGCGCAGGTCGACGGCGCGGGACAGCGCGCGGCGCACCGAGCGCGGGGTCACGACGTAGGTGTCGAAGTTGCCGAGCATCTTCACCACCGCGCGCCGGCGGCGCGACAGCCCGCCCAGCTCCTGGTAGGTGACGACCTTCGACTCGGGCCAGCCCTCGGGCCGGTGGGTCACCAGCGCGGTCTCGAGGACGTCGCCGGGGAACGTGGTCCAGACGTGGCGGAACGGCAGCTCGGCGATGGCCTTGGCCATCGGCGGCGTCTCGTCCGGCGACTTCCAGGTGTCCTTGACCAGCTCGTCGCAGGTCTCTTCACCCAGCGCGCGCGCCAGGAACCCGACGGCGCGCACCAGGTTGCCCTTGTGCAGGAGCTTGTCGAGATCCTTGGCGGCGGCGGCGTCGCCGTCGCGCCCGCGGCTCTCGAGCTCCTTGTTCATGCGCTCGAGGAGCTGCTTCCAGGAAGGTACACCGATTCCCGCGCCGACGACGAGGGCTGCGCGCCCTGCCTTGATCGCTTCGACGAGAGACTCGGGGATCGTGTGCTCTGGCATCCTAAACCCCGTTGTCTTTGACTGGTTGTGAGTGGTTACGGCGGCGGACCGTAGCCGCGCCCACGACCGCTACGCAAGCACAAACCCGCGCCATCGCCGCCGCGAAAGCCCATGTCAGCCGCCGCCGCCAGCGCGACGCCGGCGACGTACGCCAGCAGGTCCCACGGGTCGAAGCGCGCGCCGAGGGTGAGGGCGCGCGCGGCGCTGACGTCCGACGGCGCGTGGCGCTGGGCCACCTCGATGACCAGCGCCACGGCCAGCGCCACGGCGGCGCAGGTCTTGCGCCGCGCGCCGCTGATCCCTGCGATGATCGCGTAGACCAGCGCCGCCGCCGCGAGGTCGCCCAGGTGGCCGCGCACCAGCGTCCGCGCCGGCCAGCCCAGCCGCCCCCACGCCCAGCTCGCCGCGCCCAGGGCCAGCGCGGCCGCGGCGATCACCGCGAGGCGTGCGCGACGGGTCACCGCGGGACGACGCAGCCCGACGCCACCGTATTCCCGGGCGCGGCGCCGCGCGTGGTGGCAGACTCGACGCATGAGCGATCTCGGCAGCGGGGAGTACCCGTCGGAGACACGCCAGCTCACCAGCCGCGACCGCCGGGTGGCCGAGGGCGCCGGGCCGTCGTGGGTGATCGTCGTCGCGATCGTCGTGATCGCCGCGGCGATCGCGGTGTACTTCGCGGCGCTGCGCTGATCGCGTAGGCTCGCGCCATGCGCCGCCGCTGGATCGCCGTGGGGTTCGTGGGCCTTCTGGCCTGCAGCGACGAGCGCGCCCGCGCCGAGCGCGAGGCCCGCACGCGCGCGGAGCAGGCCCAGCGCGAGGCCGCGGCCCGCACCGCCGACGCCGCGCGGGTCGCGCGCGAGGCCCAGGCGTACGCCGAGGCCAAGGCCCGGGCCGCCGCCGCCGCGGTCGACACCGACGCCGCCGCCCGCGCGATCGCGCTGGGCCAGCGCGCCAAGGCCGAGCTCGACAAGGTCTACCGCACCGACAGCGACTACGACCTCGACGTCACCGCCGCCGGCGCCAGCGCCGACCACGCCGCCAAGCTGGCCGCCCTGCCCCACGTCACCGTCGGCGACCTCACGGTCGGCTACGAGCAGGTCACGACGATCTCGACCGCGGGCGTCGGCCGCTCGCGCCACTTCCGCGCGACGTGGCGGCGCGGCGATCGCGACGTCATCGTCGGCTACCAGACCAGCGAGGCGATCGACGTCGTCGCGTTCGCGAAGCTGCTCGACAAGCTGGTGCCGTCGGTCGAGCGCGCGCTCGAGTAGCGCGCCGATCCGCCCTCGACGCAGCGGGTCACGTTGCGTTTGGCAACGGCCGGTCGGCCCGCGCGCGCCAGCCCCGCGACACCACACGCCGCGCCCCGACCGGCCGCGCGCACGCGCGTTGCATGACGCCACCTCATGCGGCTGGCCGTCGTCGCGCTCGCGCTCGTGCCCTGGCTCGTGGCCTGTCCGGCCGCGCAGGACACCGCCGCGGTGGACGCCGGCGGGGGTGGCGACGGGCCGGTCGCGTTCGCGCCGCCGCGGGGCGGCACCTGGGCCCCCGACGGCGGCGCGGTGCACTTCCGGGTCGCGTCGGAGCGCGCCACCCGCGTCGAGGTGTGGATCTACGCCGCGCCGCGCGGCGAGCCGGCGCGCCTCAGCCGCACGCTCGCGCGTGGCGCCGACGGCGACTGGCGCGGCGCGGTGACCGCCGCCGAGCTGGCGGCTGCGGGGGTCGACACGATCTATTACGGCTACCGCGCGTGGGGGCCGAGCTGGACCTACGACGCGGCGTGGACGCCGGGCAGCGGCCTGGGCTTCGTGGCCCGGGTCACCGCCGACGGCGACCGGATGAACCCCAACAAGCTGTTGCTCGATCCCTACGCGCGCGAGGTCAGCCACGATCCGATCACGCCCGGCTCGCTCGACGGCACCGCCTACCGCACCGACGACGCCAACCGCGCGCTCGACAGCGGGCCGATCGCGCCCAAGGCCATCGTGCTGCCGCCGGCCGCGCTCACCGACGGCGACCTCGGCCCGCGCCCGGACCGCGCGCTCGCCGACGACGTGATCTACGAGGTCCACCTACGCGGGCTCACCGCCGGCGACGCCGCGCTGCCGTGCGCCGGCACCTACGCCGGGGCCGCCGCTCGCGCCGCCGAGCTGGCGGCGCTGGGCGTCACCGCGGTCGAGTTCCTGCCGGTGCAGGAGACCGGCAACGACGCCAACGACGTCGACCCCGCCAGCAACAGCGGCGACAACTACTGGGGCTACTCGACGCTGGCGTTCTTCGCGCCCGACCGCCGCTACGCCTGCGATCGCGCGCCCGGCGGCCCGACCCGCGAGTGGCGCGCGATGGTGAAGGCCTTCCACGATCACGGCGTGAAGGTGCTGATCGACGTGGTCTACAACCACACCGCCGAGGGCGGCGGCGGGTCGCTCCTGTCGCTGCGCGGCCTCGACAACGCCGCGTACTACCAGCTGTCGAGCAACGGCCTCGGCTTCTACGACTCGACCGGCATCGGCGCCAACACCAACGCCCGCCACCGGCTGTTCCGCGATCTGGTGATCGACTCGCTCGCCGCGTGGCACCGCGACCTCGGCGTCGACGGCTTCCGCTTCGATCTCGCGCCGGTCCTGGCCAACGGCTGCGACCGCGGCTGCTTCCGCTGGGACCCCGGCGATCCCGACGGGGTCTTGCAGCGCGCGGCGCGCGAGCTGCCGGCGCGGCCCGGCGACGGCGGCGCCGGCGTCGATCTGATCGCCGAGCCGTGGGCGATCGGCAACGGCACCTACCGGGTCGGCCAGTTCCCGGCCGGCTGGGCCGAGTGGAACGATCAGTTCCGCGATCTGGTGCGCCAGGACATCAACCTGGTCGGCGTCGTCGACGTGACGCTCGGCGGCCTGGCCGATCGCCTGGTCGGCTCGCCCGGCATCTTCCGCGCCGGCGGCCGCCCGCCGGCGGCGTCGGTCAACTTCGTCGTCGCCCACGACGGCTTCACGCTCGCCGATCTGCACGCGTGCAACGGCAAGAACAACGGCCAGGCCTGGCCGTACGGCCCGTCGTCGGGCGGCTCGGACAACAACTACGGCTGGGACTTCGGCGGCGATCCGGTGCGGCAGCGCCAGGCCGCGCGCACCAGCCTGGCCCTGACGATGCTCGCGGCCGGCGTGCCGATGATGGTCGGCGGCGACGAGGTGCTGCGCAGCCAGCGCTGCAACAACAACGCGTACAACCTCGACTCGGTCGCGACCTGGCTCGATCCGGCGGCGGCGACCCGCCAGGCCGCGTTCCGCACGTTCACCCAGCGGCTGCTCGGGTTCCGCGCCGCGCACCCGGCGCTGCGGCGCCGCGGCTGGCACGACGCCGCGTCGCTGACCTGGCTCGGCACCGACGGGCTGCCGCTGCCCGACGCGTTCTTCCACGACCCCGGCGCGCACTTCCTGGCCTGGCGCATCGCCGGCACCGCCGCGCCCGACGAGCCGGCCCGCGCGATCTACGTCGCGTACAACGGCGCGACCACCACCGTCGCCGCCACGCTGCCCGCGCCGACCGCCGGCGCCGCCTGGTACGTCGTCGCCGACACCGGCGCGTGGTTCGAGGACCACAGCAACTTCTACGCCCCCGGCGCCGAGTACCGCATGAACGGCCGCCGCTACGACGTCGGCGCCCGCGCGCTGGCGATCTTCATCGAGCGCTGACCCGGGCGGCCGCTCAGCGGGCCTCGCGCGCGTGGCGGGCGACGCGATGCAGGCCACGCGCCGAGGCCTCGGCGGCGATCGCCCGCAGCGCCGCCGCGCGACCGGCGGGGGTCGCCTGCGCGAGCGCCAGCTGCGCCCACAGGCCGGCCTCGATCGCGCCGGCGTCGCGCGCCGCGGCGGCCGCGGCGGTGGCGGCGGCTTGGGCGCGCGGCAGGTCGCCCGCCTGGCGCGCCAGCGCCGCGTCGCGCAGCGCGAGCTCGATCGCCTGCGCGCGATCGCCGCCATCGACGATCGCGGCGCGGATCGACGCTGCCGCGCGGTCGCGTCGGGCCAGCGCCAGGTCGAGCCGCGCCAGCGCCACGGCCGCGCCGACGTGGGGCGGTGGCGTCGCGCCGGCCAGCCGTCGCTCGGCCTCGGCAAGCGCCACGGCCGCGCGATCGAGCGCGCCCTCCTCGAGCGCGATCTCGGCCAGCGCCGCCCAGCTGGCGGCGGCCGCGACCAGCTCGCCGATCGCCTCGCGCTCATCGGCCGCGCGCCGCACCCGCTGCTCGGCGTCGCCGAGGTTGTCGGCCGCCAGCGCCAGCTGGCCCTCGATCATCAGCACGGTGGCCTGGCTCGAGCGATCGCCGATCGCGGCGAACGTGCCGCCGGCCTCGGCCAGCGCCAGCCGCGCCGCGGCGAGCTCCGCCTGCCCCAGCGCGGCCTCGCCGAGGTTGGCGAGCAGCTCGCCGACGCGGTCGCGCGCGCCGAGCCGACGGGCCAGCGCCAGCGCCTCGTTCCAGCGATCGCGGGCGGTCGCGACGTCGCCGATCGCGAACGCGGCGTTGCCCAGCGCTTGCAGCGCCCACGCCACCTGCGCGTCGTCGCGCAGCGCCCGGTAGCCGGCGAGCGCGGCGGTCAGCTGTGCGACCGAGGCCGCGTGATCGCCGCGCGCGCCCGCGACCAGGCCCAGCGCCGCCTGTGCCGAGACCTGGCCGCGGCGGTCGTGGCAACGCGTCGCGACCTCCAGCCCCTGCTCGGTGGCGGCGCGCGCGCGCTCGAGTTGCCCGCGCCGCCACGCGACGTCGCCGCGATCGCGGTAGGCGCGCGCGAGCCGTGCGCACTGCCGCCCGGCCTCCAGCACCGGCACCGCGCGCGCCAGCGCGGCGTCGGCGCGATCGAGGTCGCCCTGCTGCGCGGCCACCTCGGCGATGACGACCTCGGCGAACGCGGCCGCCACCGGCGCCGCGGCGGCGGTCGCCAGCCCGACGGCGCGCTCGGCCGCGGCCAGCTCCGCCAGCACGTCGCCGCGCTCGGCCGCCACGGCGGCCGCCGCCAGCTCGACCCGGGCGTCGTCGGGCGCCAGCGCGCGCAGGCCAGCGAGGGCCGCGTCGGCGCGATCCAGCTCTCCGGCCGCCGTGTACGTCCGCGCCAGATCCAGCTGCGCCTCGACGTCGTCGGGGAACAGGCCTCGCAGCGCCTCGTAGGCGCGCGCCGCGCCGGCCCAGTGCTCGCGCGCGTCGGCGCGGCGGGCCTCGGCCAGCAGCGCCCAGCGCCGTCGCCCGGCCGGGGCCAGCGCGGCCGCGCGATCCGCCGCCGCCGCCGCCGCGTCGAGATCGCCGAGCACCAGCGCCGCCGCGGCGCGGGCCGCGTGGGCCGGCGCGAACCCGGGCGCGTCGGCGATGACCTCGTCGAGCCGGGCCTGCGCCGTCGTCGCGTCGAGGCTCGCCAGCGCGGCCTGCGCCGCGCGCCACGCGCGATCGGCGCGCGGCCGCCCCGGCCGGTCGTCGGGCGCAGCGCTGCCACCACGCGACGCGATCGCGATCGCGACCGCGGCCACCATCGCCAGCACCCCTGCGCCGACCACCCACCGCCGCCACCGCCGGGACGCCGGCGTGGCGATCGCCGCGATCGCCGCCACCAGCGCCGCGCCGTCGGCCGGTCGGCGGCTCGGATCGGCGTCGAGGCAGCGCGCGATCAGGGCGTCCCACCCGGGGTCGGCGTCGGGCCGCCGCGCCCGCAGCCGCGGCGCCACGCCGCCCGCCCGCGCCGCGTCGATCGTGGTCCAGGTGAACGGCGCCGCGCCAGTCAACACTTCGAACGCCACGCAGCCGAACGCATAGACGTCGACGGCCGGGGTCGGCGGCGCGCCCGCGGCCGCCTCGGGTGCCATGTACGCCGGCGTGCCCGCGATCGTCGACGCCGGTCCACCACCGCCGGCCACTTCCCCGGGCGCGCCGCCGGGCAGCGCCAGCCCGAAGTCGGTCACCACCGCCCGCGTCGGCGCGCCGTCCGTCAGGAGCACGTTGGCCGCCTTCAGGTCGCGGTGGATCACGCCGGCCGCGTGGGCGGCCGCGAGCCCGGCCGCGATCTGCGCCAGCAACGCCGTCGCCGCCGCCGCGGCCAGCGCGCCGCGCTCGCGCAGCCGGTCGGCCAGCGAGCTGCCGGTCACCAGTTCCATCGTCAAGACCAGCGTGTCGCGCTCGCCGCGTTGATCGATCGCCAGATCGAACAGCCGACACACGTTGGGGTGGGTGACGGTCCGCGCGAGCTGCACCTCGCGCCGGAACCGCTCGCGCGCCGATCGATCGGCGGCGATCTCACCGCGCACCGCCTTGAGCGCCACCCGCAGCCGCAGCTCGCGGTCGTGGGCGGCGTAGACCTCGCCCATGCCCCCACGGCCGAGCAGCCGCTCGACGCGGAACCGGCCGGCCACCAGGTCGCCCGGGCCGAAGGTCTGGCCGACGTCGTCGCCGCCGCCGCTGGCGGCCAGGTCGACGGTCGACGCGTCCTCGATCGGCGGCACCTCCGCGAGCCTAGCCCAGCGCCGCACGGCGATCATCGGGCGGGTGGCCGATCCGCCCGGGCGCGCCACCGCGCCGCGGAGGCGTCGGGCTACCATCGCCCGATGCCCACCTGGATCGGTGACTCGAACCACGCGCACGGCCCGCTGGTGCTGTCGGCCCACGACGTCGCGGCCTGGACCAAGCTGCGCGCCCGCGCCGCCAAGGCGTTGACGGCCCACCACGGCGGCACCGGCGGCGAGCCGCCGCAGCTGGTCGACGTCGGCGGCCCGGTGCTGGTGTTGCCCGGCGGCTGCGAGACCGCGTGGCACCCGCGGCCGTGGGGCGGGTTCTTCACCCGCATGCTCCAGCTCGAGAACGTGGTCGCGCAGGACGCCGGCGCGAAATGGAAGCCCGACGCCACCAGCGGTCTGACACCGACCGCGCTGCGGTTGACGGTGAAGCGTCGGCTCCACTTCGTCGACTTCGCGATGAAGCACGACGCGCCCGGCGAGCCAGCGATCGCGATCGACCTGCCGGCCGGCGACTACCTCGTCGACGTCGCCGACGAGGTCAAGCCCGACCGCCGCCGTGTCTTCCAGGTCATCCGGCTGCGCCGGGACGGCGTCGAGATCGCCGCCGCGCCGGCCAAGGCCACGGCCAAGGCCAAGGCCGACCCCGACGCCTGGCTCGACACCCCAGCCACCGCGGCCAGCAAGAAGATCGCCAAGGGCCTCAAGCTCGCCGAGAGCGAGGGCGCCGAGATCCTGCTGGTCAGCGGCGACGACTACGCCAAGGGCAAGCGCGGCGTGGTCTTCGGCTCGCCCGATCCGTCGGGGTTCATCGTCGACGGCCCCCACGTCATCGTCTACCGCCAGCTGGCCGCCGACGACCCGGCCCAGGCGGTGGCGGCGGCGCTGGCGGTGCCGGCGGCGCGGTGGAAGAAGACCCGCAAGCAGATCGTCGTCGGCAAGAGCCGCGCGCTGTACCTGGTCGACGGCGACGCCGACCCCGCCGACGTGCTCGGCAAGAAGCGGCTCGGCGACGACGCGGCCCGGCTCGAGGTCGCGCCCGGCACCTACGCGCTCAGCTCGTGCGGCGAGGTGGGGTCGGCCACCTTCACGCTCGAGCTGCACCGCCTGACCCGGACCTGACGCCCACGCCGGGGTTGCGGCGGCGGGACCCGCCCGCTACCGTCGCGGCCAGCATGACCGCCGCTGCCCCCTGGACCGACGCTGCCTGGCTCGACGCCCACTGGATGCCCTTCACGGGCAACCGCCAGTTCAAGCAGCACCCGCGCATGATCGTCGCCGCCGAGGGCGCGTACTACACCGACGATCGCGGCCGCAAGATCCTCGACGGGCTGTCCGGGCTGTGGTGCTCGGGGCTCGGCCACGGCCGGCGCGAGATCGTCGAGGCGATCCAGCGCCAGGCGGCGACGCTCGACTACGCGCCGGCGTTCCAGTTCGGCCACCCGGCGTCGTTCGAGCTGGCCAACCGGATGAAGGCGCTGACGCCGGCCGGCCTCGATCACGTGTTCTTCTGTGGCTCGGGCTCCGAGGCCGCCGATACCTCGCTCAAGATGGCGCGCGCCTACTGGCGGCTCAAGGGCCAGGGCACCAAGACCCGCCTGATCGGCCGCGAGAAGGGCTACCACGGCGTCAACTTCGGCGGCATCTCGGTCGGCGGCATCGTCGGCAACCGCAAGACCTACGGCCAGACGCTCGAGGCCGACCACCTGCCGCACACCCAGCTCGGCGGCTTCCAGCGCGGCATGCCGGCCACCGGCGCCGAGCTGGCCGACGACCTGCTCAAGCTGATCGCGCTGCACGACGCGTCGAACATCGCCGCGGTGATCGTCGAGCCGATGGCCGGCTCGGCCGGCGTCATCCCGCCGCCGGTCGGCTACCTGCAGCGGCTGCGCGACATCTGCACCAAGCACGACATCCTGCTGATCTTCGACGAGGTCATCACCGGCTTCGGCCGCATGGGCGCGCCGACCGGCGCCGAGGCGTTCGGCGTCACCCCCGACCTGATGAACGTCGCCAAGCAGGTCACCAACGGCACCCAGCCGCTGGGCGCGGTGATCGCCAGCGAAGGCATCTACGACACGTTCATGGCCGCCGGCGGCCCGGCGTACATGCTCGAGTTCGCGCACGGCTACACCTACTCGGCGCACCCGATCGCCTGCGCCGCCGGCGTCGCCGCGCTCGACCTGCTGGTGTCGAGCAAGGCCATCGAGCGCGTGCGCGAGCTGGCGCCGTACTGGGAGCAGGCGGTGCACAGCCTCAAGGGCGCGCCCCACGTCGCCGACATCCGCAACTACGGCCTCGCTGCCGGCTTCACGATCGCGCCGGTGCCCGGCGAGCCGGCCAAGCGCCCCTACGAGATCGCGATGAAGTGCTGGGACGCCGGCGTCTACGTCCGCTACGGCGGCGACACGATCCAGCTGGCGCCGCCGTTCATCGTCGAGAAGTCCGAGATCGACACGCTGATCCACGTGCTGGGCGAGGCCCTGCACGCGGTCGCGTAGCGCGCGCTTCGCCGGCCGCGGCGGCGGTGCTACGATCGGGGCATGGTCGCGGTGACCGAACGGGTGCGGCGGAAGATCCGCCGCGCGGAGTACGACCGGATGGTCGAGGTGGGGTTGTTCCAGCACGAGCGGCTGGAGCTGATCCGGGGGGAGCTGGTGGCGATGAGTCCGATCGGCGTTCCGCACGCGACGGCGGTGACCGAGCTCGCTCGGTGGCTGCATCGGGCCTGCCCCGACGGGCTGGTGGTGCGGTGCCAGCAGCCGCTGATCTGCGCCGACGAGTCCGAGCCCGAGCCCGACCTGGCGGTGGTGCCGTTCGATCCGGCGCCGACCATGCACCCGACCCGGGCGCTGCTGGTGATCGAGGTGGCCGACAGCTCGCGCGGCGTCGACCTGCACGACAAGGCCGCGCTGTACGCCGAGAGCGACGTCGACGAGTACTGGGTGGTCGACCTCGACGCCGGCTGCGTCCACGTCCACCGCGGTCGCGCCGCCGGCCGCTGGGCCGCGATCACGGTCCACGACGCCGACGCGCCGCTCGTGCCGGCCGCGCTGCCCGACCTGACCGTGACGCTGGCCGCGATCGTCGCGCCGCGGCGCTGACCGACGCTGCGCGGTACGTGGCGCCGATCACCGGCGCGCCGCCGCCAGCGCCGCGCGGGTCGTCGCGCGGGGTACCATCGGCCCATGCGCGCAGCGTGGATGGCGATGGCAATGACAACCCTGACCGCGGCGGCGTGCGGTGGCGACGACGGCGGCCAGATCGACGCGGCCGCCATCGACACGCCGCTCGTCCTGGTCGACGCGGCGTCCGACGGGGCGACCGCCATCGACGCCGCCGTCGACGCCCCGCCGCTGGTCAACCCCGGCTTCGTGACGCCGACGGCGGTGACCAAGGCCAACAGCAAGCAAGGCGGGGTGTGGACCGAGCTCGGCGACGCCGACTGGACGTGCCTCGGCACGCCGACCGCCGATCAGCCGGCGACCACCGCGATCGCGCTGACCGGGCGGGTCACGGACTTCCAGACCGGCGCCGGCGTCGGCGCCGCGCCAGTCACCGCGTTCGCGATGCTCACCCCGGCCACCAGCCTGGGCGCCGCGACCAGCTCGAACCTCGCGGCCAACCGCGGCGACTTCACGATGACCGCGGCGCCGCTGCCGGCGGGCGTGCGCCGCTACGGCTTCCGGATCGACGCGACCGGCTACCTCCGCAGCTACGACCTGGGCCGCTACCTGGCGCCCGGCGCCGCCCAGTCGATCGTGCTGGCCGCGCTGTCCGAGTCGACGGCCAACGCGCTCCCGGCGTTCGTCGGCGTCACCCGCGACCCGACGCGCGGGATGACCGTGGGGCGGATGGTCGACTGCCAGGGGCGCGCCGTGTCCAACGCGGTCGCGGCGATCAGCACCACCGCCGGCACCGCGACCCTGCCGGCCGGCGCCGAGACCTTCTACTTCAGCGCCGGCAGCACCAGCCTCCCGGTCCGCCACACCCAGGCGGCGACGATGAACAAGGACGGCCTGTTCGCCGTGCTCGACGTGGTGCCGGTGGCGCCCGCCTACGTGCAGGTCTGGGGCTTCCGCACCGCCGCCGAGCTCACCAGCGGCACGCTGACCTTGCTCGCCGAGGCGCCGGTCGTCGCCGAGGCCAACGCCGCCAGCGCGATCGACCTCGCCCCCCGTCGCGCGCCGTAGCCCCGCCGCCTACAGCCCGAACGTGCCGCGCTTGAAGAACTGGCCGCGGCCCTCGCGGGCCTTGGCCACCCACCGGTCGTCCTGGACGACCAGGTCGCCGCGCGACAGCACGTGCGACGGCGCACCGACGATCTGCCGGCCCTCGAACGGCGAGTAGTCGACCCGCATGTGCAGCGTGTCGACGCCCAGCGTCTTCGCGCGGTTGGGATCCCAGACGACGACGTCGGCGTCGCAGCCGACCGCGATCGTCCCCTTGCGCGGGTACATGCCGAAGATCTTGGCCGGCGCGGTGGCGGTGATCTCGACGAAGCGGTTCATCGAGATCTTGCCGGCGCGGACGCCCTCCCACAGCAGGTACAGGCGGGTCTCGACGCCGGGCATGCCGTTGGGGATCTTGGCGAAGTTGCCGCGGCCCAGCTCCTTCTGATCCTTCATGCAGAACGGGCAGTGATCGGTGGCCACGGTCTGCAGGTCGTAGTTGCGCAGGCCGCGCCACAGGTGCTCGTGGTGGTGCGCCGGCCGCAGCGGCGGCGTGCACACGTAGCCGGCGCCCTGCCACTCGTCGCCCGGCTTGCCGCGCAGATCGTCCTCGGAGCAGAACAGGTACTGCGGGCAGGTCTCGGCGTAGGCCGGCAGGCCGCGGTCGCGCGCCTCCATCACCCGCTCGAGCGCGCGCTGCGCCGACAGGTGCACCATGTAGACCGGCACCTTGGCCATCTCGGCCAGCGCGATCGCGCGCTCGGTGCCGGTGGCCTCGGCGACCTCGGGGCGGGTCAGCGCGTGGTAGACCGGCGCGGTGTGGCCCTCGGCGAGGGCGCGCTGCACCAGCACGTCGATCGGCAGGCCGATCTCGGCGTGCATCGTGATCAGCGCGCCCAGCTCGCCGGCCCGCAGCATCGCCCGGAAGATCTGCTGGTCGTCGACCAGGAACACCCCCGGGTACGCCATGAACATCTTGAACGAGGTCACGCCGTCGTCGCGCACCAGGGCCGCCATGCCCTCGAGGGTCTCGGCGTTGGCCTCGGTCATGATCATGTGGAAGCCGTAGTCGACCGCGGCCTTGCCCTCGGCCTTGGCGTGCCACGCGTCGAGGCCGGCCCGCAGCGAGCCGCCCTTCTGCTGGATCGCGAAGTCGATGATCGTCGTCGTGCCGCCGTGCGCCGCGGCGATCGTGCCGGTCGCGAAGTCGTCCGACGCGGTGGTGCCGCCGAACGGCAGATCCATGTGGGTGTGGGCGTCGATGCCGCCGGGCAGCACGTACTGGCCGGTCGCGTCGATCGTGCGATCGGCCTGGCCCAGCGCCGCGCGCTGCGACGGATCGGTGAGCGCGACGATGCGCTCGCCCTCGATCCAGACGTCGGCGGCGAAGGTGTCGGAGGCGGTGACGACGGTGCCGTTGGCGATCAGCGTGCGAGCGGACATGGCTTACTCCTCCACCAGGGGGCCGTAGGCGTCGGGGCGGCGATCGCGGAAGAACTGCCAGGTGCGGCGGACCTCCTCGATCAGGTCGAGGTCGAGCTCGGCCACCACCAGCTCGTCCTGATCCTCGGAGCCGCAGGCGATGATCTCGCCGCGCGGGTTCACGAAGTACGAGTTGCCGTAGAACTTGCCGACGTTCCACGGCGCCTCGGTGCCGACCCGGTTGATCGCGCCGACGTAGTAGCCGTTGGCGATCGCGTGGGCCGGCTGCTCGATCTTCCACAGGTGCTGCGACAGCCCGGCCACCGTCGCCGACGGGTTGTAGACGATCTCGGCGCCGGCCAGGCCCAGCGCGCGCGCGCCCTCGGGGAAGTGGCGGTCGTAGCAGATGTACGCGCCGATCGTCGCGTAGCGGGTCTTGAACACCGGGTAGCCGAGGTTGCCCGGCCGGAAGAAGTACTTCTCCCAGAAGCCCGAGGTCTGGGGGATGTGGGTCTTGCGGTACTTGCCGAGGTAGCTGCCGTCGGCGTCGAGGATCGCGGCGGTGTTGTAGTAGACGCCGGCCTGCTCGCGCTCGTAGAGCGGCACGACGATCGCCATCTGGTACTTGGCGGCGATCGGCGCCAGCGCCGCGACGGTCGGGCCCGGCACCGGCTCGGCGGCGTCGTACCAGCGGCGGTCCTGCCCGGGGCAGAAGTACGGCCCGTTGAAGATCTCCTGCAGGCACAGGATCTGGACGCCGCGCTTGCCGGCGTCGTGGATCATCGGCAGGTGCTTCTCGAGCATCGCCGCCTGGATCTCGGCGACCGGCCGCGACTCGTCGTTGATCGGATTGCTGGCCTGGATCAGGCCGGACAGGACCTTGCGCGCCATGTGATTCCCCTCGATCGGTAGAGCGTGAGGGCCGGCATGTTACTCCGAACTCCTGGGCGCTCGGCGGCTCAGGCCAGCGCGAACAGGATCGCCACCTCGCACAGCTGCTGGGTGGCGCCGAGGAAGTCGCCGGTCACGCCCCCGACCCGGGCGGTGAAGCGCCAGCCGGCGACCAGCGTGACGCCGACGCAGGCGGCGACCGCCAGCGCGATCGGGGCCGCCGCGACGCCGCCGAGCCCGACCGCGGCCAGCGCCGCCGCCAGCCCCCAGCCGGTCGCGACCAGCGCCTGCGCCGGGCCGGCCCGGGTGATCAGCCGGCTCTTGGCGGCGGCGTCGTCGGTGGCGTACGGCAGGTGCAGCATCAGCCAGATCGGCGGCACCCGCGACAGCGCGTGCGCGACCACCAGCACCACCGGCGCGCGCGCGGCCAGCGCCGCGATCAGCGCGACCCGCAGCAGGATCGACAGCGTGATCGCCAGCCCGCCGAAGGCGCCGATCCGGCTGTCCTTGAGGATCTGCAGCACGCGCACGCGGTCGTAGGCGCCGCCCAGCGCGTCGGCGCTGTCGGCCAGGCCGTCCTCGTGGAAGCCGCCGGTGATCAGCACCGTGACCGCGACCGCCAGCGCGCCGGCGACCATCGGCGACACCGGCAGCGCCAGCCAGCACGCCAGCGCGCCGATCGCGCCGACCGCGGCGCCGATCAGCGGGAAGTGCGCGCTGGCCCACCGCCAGTCGTCGTCGCGGTAGGGGAAGCCGCCCACCGGCACCCGGGTCAGGAACGTGGCGGCGGCGCGCACGCCGCGCAGCCACGGCGGCGTCATCGGCCCTCGCGGTCGGGCACCGCCGCCTCGGCGAAGGTCGCCATCTGATCGTGCAGGCAGCACGCCGCGTCGAGGAGATCGAACGCCAGCAGCGCGCCCGAGGCCTCGCCCAGCGCCAGGTCGAGGTCGAGCAGCGGCCGGGCGTGGACCGCGTCGCCCGGCTGCGCGCGCAGCGCGGCGAGCAGGCGCTGGTGGCCGGGCTCGCGCGACTGGTGGCCGAACACCAGCCCGGCGGCGGCGGCCGGCGCGATCGTGCACAGCGCGAGCGCCGCGGCGCTGGCGATGTAGCCGTCGACCAGCACGATCACGTCGCGCTCGATCGCGTGGGCCATCGCGCCGACCATCGCCGCGAGCTCGCGACCGCCGAGCGCGGCCAGCGCGCGGTGCCCGGCGGCGTCGGGATCGGCGGATAGGATCGTGCGCACCCGCCCCACCGCGGTCGCGACGACGTCGCGCTTGCGCGCCCAGGTCGCGTCGTCGATGCCGGTGCCGCGGCCGACGACGGCGTCGAGGTCCGCGCCGGCCGCGCCGGTCAGCGCCGCGGTCACCGCCGCCGCGCAGGTGGTGTTGCCGATGCCCATCTCGCCGATCACCAGCGCGCGCAGCGGCCCGGCGGCGAGGCGCGCGGCGACCGCGGCGGCGCCGGCGCTCAGCGCCGCGCGGTAGGTGCTGGGCGGCATCGCGTCGGAGGTGACCAGGTCGCCGACCGCGGCGTCGGCGACGCCGGCGCGGGTGTAGCGCCCGCCGCGATCGTCGGCGAACACCGGCGGCCCGGCGACGCCGACGTCGATCACGTGCAGCGGCAGGCCGGCGCGCTTGCACAGCACGCTGGCCGCCGCGCCGCCGCGCACGAAGTTGGCGACCATCGCGCGGGTGACGCCGACCGGGTACGCGCTGACGCCCAGCGCCGCCACCGGGTGGTCGCTGGCGAACACCAGGCACGC
Source organism: Myxococcales bacterium (assembly GCA_016794525.1). Taxonomy (GTDB): domain Bacteria; phylum Myxococcota_A; class Polyangia; order Haliangiales; family Haliangiaceae; genus UBA2376. The sequence goes on along the minus strand of JAEUJY010000005.1, from coordinate 47,130 downwards.
CGCCGGCCGCACCTGCGGCCGCGGATCGCGCTGCACGTGGGCCAGGCGACGCCCCAGCGCCTCGAGCACGCCGAGGCTGCCGGCCGGCTTGGTCAGCGCGCCGTCCCGCGCGGCGAAGGCCTCGACCGCCGCCGCGCGCTCACCGGCGGCGGCGCTGGGCCAGCCGGGGAAGGTCCAGCGCGGCAGCTCGGGCATCGGGCGCATATAGCACGCGGGTCGACGGCGATCAGCGCGCGACGTCGAGGCGCAGGTACAGCGCGCGGCCCGGCAGCGGGAACCCGGCGACGTCGGCGATCGCCCGCGGCACCGCGGTGAGATCGGGCCGCGGCGGCGGATCGAGCGCGACCGTCTCGGTGCGGCGATCGAGCAGGTTCTTGACCTCGAGGCCCAGCGCCACGCCGCCGCCGAGCTCGACCTTGGCGCCGACGCCGACCAGCGTCCGCGGCGGCACCGCGGCGAGGTTGGCCTCGTCGAGGAAGCTGCCGGCCTGGTAGGCCAGGTCGGCGTACACCGATCCCTGACGCGCGCGCCACACCCGCGCGACGTCGACCCGCGCGTACCCGGCGTGGCGCGGCCGCCCCGGCAGCAGCTTGCCGTCGAGGCTGCCCTGGGCGCTGCGCTGCACCGGATCCTGGAACGTGTAGTTGCCGACCAGCGACACCGCGCGGGCCAGCCGCAGGCCGGCGCTGAGCTCGACGCCGCGCAGGTCGGCGCCGGGCAGGTTGACCGGCCGCGCCACCAGGCCGCCGGTCGACACGACGGCGATCACGTCGACCGGTCGCGCCGCGAAGGCGGCGGCCTCGACGAACACCCGATCGATCGCGCGCCACGCCGCGGCCGGCGCGTAGACCACGCCGAGATCGCCGGCCCAGCCGGTCTCGGTGCGCAGATCGGGGCGGCCGACGAAGAAGCCCCGATCGCCGAACAGCTCGAGCGCGGTCGGCACCCGCGCGTAGCGCCCGACGCTGGCCTTGAGCGCGAGATCGTCGGCGGCGAGCAGCCGCGCGCCGAGCCGCGGGCTGGTCAACAGCTCGGTGCGAGGCGGCGCCGCCGGCGCGCCGGTGTCGGTGCGATCGACCAGCGGCGCGGTGCGCAGCGCCTCCAGCCGCAGCGCCGGCTCGAGCGCGAGCCGCGGCGTCAGCCCGACGTCGTCACCCAGCGCGAGCGCCGCGCCCAGCCGCGTGCCGGCGGTCGTGGTGCCCGCCATGCCGACCTCGCGATCGCGGTAGCGATCGCCGCGGCCCTCGAGCGCGGCCGCGACGTGGTGGCGGCCGCGCCGCCAGCCGACCGCCCCCTGCCCGCCGGCGCCCAGCGTCAGGTAGCGGCGATCCTGCGCGCCGACGCCGATCTCGTCGTCGGGATCGCGGAACGCCTGGGCCTCGATCGCGACGAAGCCGGCGCCGCGCGCGGTCACCCCGAGGTGGCCGCCGGGCTCGTCGACGTCGACCGCGCCGTCGAGCGTGCCGCCGACGGTGTCGAGGCGCGTGTGGGCGGCCTGGGCCCAGCCGGTGCCGGGCACGCCCTGGCGCTTGGCCAGGCCGCGCAGCCCGACCTGCCAGCGGCGCGCGCCGGCGACGCCGCCCACCCGCACCAGGCCGTCGAGCTGATCGTAGCCATTGTTGATCCGGGTCGCGATGCGATCGTCGTCGGGCGCCAGCATCGTGCCGCCGTCGTCGAAGAACCGGTAGTCGCCGGTGGCGCCGGCGTAGCCGACGCTCGCCGTGACGCCGCGGTCGACGTCCGGGTCGCCGTCGCCGTAGCGCAGCCGCAGGCCGCGCGCGCCGTACGAGCCGCCGCCCAGCGTCAGGCGCCAGCGCTCGCCGGTCGCGGCCCGCCCGATCCGGGTGCGCAGATCGAGCGCGCCGCCGACGCCGGCGCCGCCCAGCGTCACCGGCACCGCGCCGCGGTACAGCTCGACCTCGTCGAAGCTGTCGAGCTCGAAGCGCGAGAGATCCGCGGTGACCGAGCCCAGCCGCGACACCGGCACGCCGTCGACCGACACCTGGGTCTGGCCGGCGCCGGCGCCGCGCACCGCGATCGACGAGAACCCGCCGAGCCCGCCCAGGCTGCGGGTGTCGGCGCCGACCGACGCGCCCACCGCCTCGGCCACGCCGCGGGTCTCGCCGGCGCGCTCGTCGACGTGGATCACGGTGACGAACGACGTGAACGCCAGCGCCCGCCGGCGATCGCGCGCGGCCGGGTCGGCGCTGGTCAGCTCGCCGGTCCCGCCGCGCGGGCGCTCGTCGATCAAGATGATCGTCTCCTGGCCACGCACCGGCGGGCTCGCTTCGGGCGACGGCGGCGGCGCGGGCGCGGGCGCGGGCGCGGGCGACGGCACCGGCGCGGGCGCGGGCGGCGGCGGTGCGGGCGACGCGTTCGGTGGCGCCGGATCGGGATCGGCGCGCGCGACGCTCGCCAGCGCGATCAGGATCCACGGCAGCCGCGACACCGCGCGAATCTGCGGGGGCCTTGCCGCGCTGTCAACCGACCGCGCGATGGGGGCTCGTCGACGCGCCGGTGGGCACTCCCTGGCACCGGCGGTGAAGGCTCGACACGCGCGCCGCGGCGCGGTCCAACCATCGCGCCAGCTTGGCGCTCGGCCTCGCCGTTGCAGTCGCGATCGGCGTGCGCTGCCTCGCCGCGACTGTGATCGGGATCGCCGCCGCGCTGGCCGACGCGCGCCCGACCCACGCCTGTACCGACGCCGATCAGGGGCGCGGCTGCTTCGCGCTCGATCGGCTCCGCTTCGACCACGTCGGCCACACGCTGACGCTGATCCACGTCGCCGATCTCACGGCCACGGCGGCGACCGCCGGCGACGTCACCGTCGACGCCGCCACCGGCCTCGGCGCGACCTACGTCGCCACCTTCGGCCGCGGCGGTCACCCCGAGTACCAGCTCGCGGCCAGCCTCGGCGCGACCGTCCATCACCTGGCCGGCACGATCGACGCGACCGGCGCCGGCACCCACGCCGAGCTCCGGCTGGGCCCGGCGATCGTCGCCGACGGCGACGCCGAGAACCGCCGCACCAACACCGTCAGCGTGCCGTTGACCCTCGAGCTCGCCCACGACGGGGAGCTGGCGGCGCTGCCGCGCCTGAGCGCGCGGCCCGACGTCGCCCGCGCTCGGTACGGCTGGCAGCACGTCGAGCTCGCGACGCGCGTGCTGCGCATCGAGATGGAGGGCTCGGCCAACCGCCCCAACCATCCGGTGGGCCCCGGCGCGCGGGTGCCGGTGCCGATGGCGTTCGACCTGCTCACGTTCCACGCCGCCGTCGACGTCACCAGCCAGGACGACGGCCGCCGCGTCGAGGGCGCGCTCGGCGGCGCGCTGCTCGAGGTCGCCACCCACGGGGCGCTGTCGAACTTGCACGTCGCGTTCCTGGACTTCGACCACCGCGCCGTCGCGCTGCCCGACGATCAGCGCGCCGCCGTCGACACGGTCTGGGTCTTGCGCGCCGACCTCACCAGCCCACGCACCGGCGCGCGCTACCGCCTCGGCTGGGGCGCGATCGTGAACATCCCCGGGCGCACCGAGCTCGAGCGCGAGCTCGACATCGACGACGGCGAGCTCGACGTCGCCAGCGCCGGCTGGTGGCACGAGCGCGCGTGGGGCGGCGTCGGCTGGCAGTACGAGCGCACCCCCTACGTCACGATGGCGGCGCAGCCCGCGGTCGAGGATCGCTGGTCGCTCGAGGCCTACCGCGCCGGCGTGGTCGACGTCCGCGCCCAGGCGTACGTCGCCCGCACCCGGCGGTGGATCGACGACGCGTGGCAGCGCGACACCAGCGGCGGCGTCTCCCTCGACGCGCACCGCCGGATCGGCGACGTCGACGCCACGCTGGCCACCGAGCTGGGCCGCAGCTTCTACGGCGCGCTCGACGGCCAGGCGCCGAGCCTGGGCTTCGCCGGCCGCGCCACGCTGACGATCCGGGCCGCCGCGGATCACGCCTGGACCTGGTGACCGCAGGTTTTCGCTTGCGCCCGGCCGGCCGGCCTGGTTTCTTGTCGCCGCGCTCACCGCGCAGGCGACGCCCCGGCCGTGTTCTTCGTCGGGCGCGCGCGACGCACCGCGAGGCGGTGCGAGGAGCTGGTGTCATGAGCAACGATGGCCTGGGTGACCGGTGCAAGGATCTCGAGCAGCGCGAGGCGGGCCGCGCCGCGATGCGCGGCCTGCCGCTCTTGGCGCGGCTCGACGGCCGCGCGTTCCACACGTTCACCCGCGGGCTGGCCCGCCCGTACGACGCGGCGATGTCGCGCTGCATGATCGAGACCGCGCGCACGCTGGTCGAGGAGACGCAGGCGCGCGTCGCGTACACCCAGAGCGACGAGATCACGCTCGCCTGGTACGAGCCGGCCGACGCCGCGACCACCTACCTGTTCGACGGCCGATGGCAGAAGATTGGCTCGGTGCTGGCCGGCCTGGCCAGCGCGCGCTTCAACCAGCTGGTGCTCGAGCACCTGCCGGCCAAGGCCGCGCTGTTGCCGCACTTCGACTGCCGCGTGTGGCAGGTGCCGACGCTCGCCGACGCGCTCGACGTGTTCGTGTGGCGCGAGACCGACGCGGTCAAGAACAGCATCTCGATGGCGGCCGGCGCGCTGTACGGCGATCGCGAGCTGCACGGCAAGGACTCGGCGACCAAGCAGGAGCTGATGTTCCAGCGCGGCGTCAACTGGAACGACTACCCGGCGTTCTTCAAGCGCGGCACCTATCTGCAGCGGCGCGCCGTCGCGCAGCCGCTGACCGAGGCCGAGCGCGCCCGCATCCCCGCGGCGCATCGCCCCGCGGCCGACGCGCTGGTCTCCCGCCAGCGCGTGCTCGAGCTCGACCTGCCGCCGATCCGGACGATCGGCAACCTCGCCGCCGTGCTGTTCGAGCGCGCCGATCCCACGCCGCGGGCGCAGCCGGCGGGCTGAACCGCGCCGCGCCGGCGCGGGGCGCTGGGGTCGTCGCCCCGGGGGCCCCCATGACGCCGAAGTCCTGCGCCGTGCTCGCGCTGCTCGCGCTCCAGGTGACCGCCGGGTGTCGCGACGACCACCACGCGATCGACGCCGCCGTCGACGCGAGCCCCGCGTTCACGCTGACGGTGGCGCCCGCCGGCGCTGGCGCCGGCGCCGTGACCTCGAGCCCGGCCGGCATCACCTGCGGCGCCGACTGCAGCGAACCCTACGCCCCCGGGCAGACCGTCGTGCTGACCGCCGCGGCGACCGCCGGCTCGGTGTTCGCCGGCTGGAGCGGCGCCGGCTGCAGCGGCCGCGGCGGCCACCCGCCCGGCCGCGACGATCCGCCCGGGAGGCGCGCCCTCCGGTTCACGCCGCGCAACCCGCCCCACCGTCACGCCCCGCCCGGGAGGCCCCGCGGACAACCGTCTCGGCGGGGAGGCTCGATCCCGGCTTTGCCGGGATCGAGGGGAGGTCTGGCGACAGACCTCCCTGTAATTCAGTTCGTGACCAGCTTGCTCGACTCGGCGGCGATGTCGCCCTGCCAGGTCTGCGCGTCGAGAGCGCGGGCGCCCTTGCTGGTGGCGCGGGCCTGCTCCTTGGCCTCGCGGGCCAGGCGCTGCCGCTCGCCCAGATCGTGGTGGGTCGTGAAGTACGGCAGGCTCTTGCCGATGAACTCGCGCAGGTGGCCGAACTTGTGGTCGACCATGAACTTCTCGAGGTCGGCCTTGAGCTCGGTGATGATCTCGTAGCCGCGCAGCATCGCGCCGGTGCAGACCTGCACCGTCGACGCCCCCAGCAGCATGAACTGCGCCGCGTCGTGGCCGGTCTCGATGCCGCCGATGCCGGAGATCTCGACGCCGGGGTGGGCGCGCGCGACCTCCATCACCTGGCGCAGCGCGATCGGCCGCACCGCCTGGCCCGAGTAGCCGCCGGGCACGCTGTGCCCCTCGACGGTCGGCATCGGCCGCAGCGTCTTCATGTCGATGCCGATCACCGACAGGATCGTGTTGATCATCGCGATGCCGTCGGCGCCGGCCGACAGCGCGGCGTGGGCCGGCACCACCGGGTTGCCGACGTTGGGCGTCATCTTGGCCCACACCGGCACCGTCGCGACCTCCTTGACCCAGCCCACCACTTCGCTGATCAGGTCGGGGTTCTCGCCGACCGCCATGCCCATCTTGCGCTCGGGCATGCCGTGCGGGCAGCTGAGGTTCAGCTCGAAGCCGTCGACGCCGGTGGCCTGCACCGCGCGGGTGATCTCCTGCCACGCCTCCTTGCGGCACTCCTCCATGATCGACGCGATCAGGATCTTGTTGGGGTACTGCTTCTTCAGCTGGGTCAGGTCGTCGATCCAGTCCTCGAACGGCCGGTCGCTGATCAGCTCGATGTTCTCGAAGCCGATGACCTCGTCGGCGCTGCGCGCGCGCAGCTTGGCGTAGCGCGGCGCGGTGTTGATGACCTTGGACGCGTCGAGGCTCATGGTCTTGCAGACCATGCCGCCCCAGCCGAGATCGTAGGAGCGGGCGATGACCTTGCCGTTGGTGCCGGGCGGTCCCGAGCCGAGCACGAACGGGTTGTCGAACTTCATGCCGTTGACGGTGATGGACAGATCGATCGCCACGTGATCCCCCTGGGCGGTTGGCGCGTGGAGGCCAGGCTGGCGCACGCGCAGACGTCGTGCGTAACACGCCCCGCGAACTCCGTTCAACTGCCGGCGCCGCCGTGCTACCCATCGGCCATGACCGACAGCATCATCCGGCACTGGATCGACGGGAAGCTCGACGAGCGCCCCGCCGAGCGTCACGGCGACGTGTTCAACCCCGCGACCGGCCAGGTCCAGGCCCGGGTCGCGCTGGCCTCTCCGGCGGTCGTCGATCAGGCGGTGGCCTCGGCCAAGGCCGCGGCGGCCAGCTGGAAGAGCACGTCGTTGGCCAAGCGCACCAAGGTGCTGTTCGCGTTCCGCGAGCTGGTCGATCGCCGGCAGAAGGACATCGCCGCGATCCTCACCCGCGAGCACGGCAAGGTGCCGTCGGACGCGCTCGGCGAGGTCAACCGCGGCCTCGAGGTCATCGAGTTCGCGTGCGGCATCGCGCAGCTGCAGAAGGGCGAGCTGTCGGAGAACGTCTCGACCGAGGTCGACAGCTACTCGCTGCGCCAGCCGCTGGGCGTCGTCGCCGGCATCACGCCGTTCAACTTCCCGGCGATGGTGCCGATGTGGATGTACCCGATCGCGATCGCGTGCGGCAACGCGTTCGTGCTCAAGCCCAGCGAGCGCGACCCGTCGGCCGCCAACTTCTGCGCCGAGCTCCTGGCCGAGGCCGGCCTGCCGCCCGGCGTCTTCACCGTCGTCCACGGTGACAAGGTCGCCGTGGATCGCCTGCTCGAGCACCCCGACGTCGCGGCGGTGTCGTTCGTCGGCTCGACGCCGATCGCCCGCTACATCTACGAGACCGGCACCAAGCACGGCAAGCGCGTGCAGGCGCTGGGCGGCGCCAAGAACCACATGATCGTGCTGCCCGACGCCGACATGGAGCTGGCCGCCGACGCCGCGGTCGGCGCCGGCTACGGCTCGGCCGGCGAGCGGTGCATGGCGATCTCGATGGTGGTCGCGGTCGGCGCCGCCGCCGACAAGCTGATCCCCAAGATGCTCGAGCGCATCGGCAAGCTGAAGACCGGCCCCGGCAGCGATCCGACCTCGGAGATGGGGCCGCTGATCACCCGCGTCCACCGCGACAAGGTCGCGAGCTACGTCGACGCCGGCGTGCGCGAGGGCGCACAGCTGCTGGCCGACGGCCGCAGCCTGAAGGTCCACGGCCACGAGGACGGCTTCTTCCTCGGCCCGTGCCTGTTCGACCGCGTGCAGCCGTCGATGTCGATCTACCAGGACGAGATCTTCGGCCCGGTGCTGGGTGTGACCCGCGTCGACACCTACGACCAGGCCATCGCGATGGTGAACCAGAACCCCTACGCCAACGGCGTGGCGCTGTTCACCAACGACGGCGGCGCCGCCCGCAAGTTCCAGCACGAGGTCGAGGTCGGCATGGTCGGCATCAACGTGCCGATCCCGGTGCCGATGTCGTACTACTCGTTCGGCGGCTGGAAGGCGTCGCTGTTCGGCGACCTGCACATGTACGGCACCGACGGCGTGCGCTTCTACACGCGCAACAAGGTCGTCACCAGCCGCTGGCCGGATCCGCGCTTCCGCGGCGTCGACCTCGGCTTCCCGACCAATCGCTGATCACGGCGCGCGGCGCGGCCCCAGCGGCAGCGTCAGCATCGTCGCCAGGCTCGGCCCGGTCGCGACCGGGCCCCGCTCGAGCGGCGCGTACACGATCGCGCTGACCCGCAGGTCGCCGATCACCGCCGCCGACAGCCCGACCGCGCCCAGCCACACGCCGGGGCCGCCCTCGACGTCGCCGCTGACGTCGACGCCGAGCTCGGTGCCCTTGTGCTCGATCGTCGGCTGGTTCTTGATCGTCGCGCTGGCGAAGACGGTCCAGTCGCCGCGGCGGTACGTCGGGGTCACGGCGAACGAGCCCTGCATCACGACCGAGCGCCCCTCGGAGGTGGTGTCGATCGGCGCGCCGATCGGACAGTTGGCGACGCAGGTCGAGTGCTCGATCCACGGGACCTCCCAGCCGACCACGCCGGCCTCGACGCCGACCGACCATCCGGGCGCCACCGGCACCGCGACCGTCAGCGCGGTGCCGATGCCGGCGGCGTCGCCGCCGTCGACCGGCGCCTGGTGCGGGCGGATCGGCCGCGCGCTCGCGTCGAGGCCGGCGGCGTAGCCGAACGCGATCGACGCGTAGTCGGCGACGCGGAACCGCGCGAAGCCCGCGAGCTGCGTGCCCGGGACCTCGAGCGCGGCGTCGCCCTCGCCGGGCCCCGGCGCGCCCGCCATCAGGCTGGTCGCGCCGAACGCCAGCTCGACCGGCTGCGCCATCGGCGCGCCGTCGACGAGGGTGGGCGTCAGGCGCGGCACCAGCGCGGCGCGGTTGACCCGCCGGACCGGCGGCGGCACGCACCCCACCGCGGCCAGCGCGACGATCGCCACGATCCGGATCGCTGTCGCGTTCATGCGCCGCGGTTCAGCAACCGCCGGGCCAGTGATCGGACCGACGGCCGATCGCGGGCTTGGCCCGCGCGCGTTGCGCGGCTGGCGCCGATCCGCGACATCGGCGTCCGGATCGGCGCGGCGGCGTGGCGGTCAGAACCGGCCGCTGAGCGTGACGCCGCCGCCATCGCCGCTGGCGTGGGCCGCGACCGCCACGCCGCGTTCGCGCGGCGCGGTCAGCCACAAGGCGACGCCACCCGCGACCGCGACGCCGCCGGCGATCACCAGGGCCGTCGAGATGTTGGCCCGCAGGCGGGCGTCGTCGGCGAGCTGGTTGGCACGCGCGGTGTCGGCGTCGCTGGGGCACGACGTCGAGCCACCGCACACCGCGGTGGCGTCGTTCCAGACGCGCCGGGCCCGCAGGCCGGCGACCGCGCCGCCGACCAGCGCCGCGCCACCGGCGGCCAGCGCGACCACGGCGTACGTGCGTCGCCGGCTGTGCGCGGTCGCGCGGGGCGCAGCGACGGGCCCGACGTCGATCGGCGGCGGCGGCGGGGTCGCGGCGTCGGCGACCAGCTGGAGCGCCACCACCACCACGCGGCTCTCGTCGGTCACCGTCGCGGTCGCGCGCGCCTCGCGGTACCCGGGCGCGCGGGCGACGACCTCGTAGCTGCCGAGGTCGACCAGCGTGGTCGGCGTCGCGGTGCACGGCGCCGGCTCGCAGGTCGGCGCGACGCCGTCGATCGTCACGGTCAGCTCGGCCGGCGTCGGCGTCACCTGCACCTGCACACGAGGGACGCGCGGCGCCAGCTTGGCGCCGAGGTCGGCGGCGGCGGCGCGGCGATCGGCGTTGGTGTCGCGCGCGGCCAGCTCGCGGTACAGCCGCAGCGCGGTCGCGAGCTTGCCGATCTTCTCGTCGCACTGCGCGATGTTGAACTGCGTGCCGAACGACGGATCGAGCCGCTGGCTGGTCTCGAACGCCGCGCACGCCTCGGCGTGCTTGCCGGCCTTGGCCAGCGCCCGCCCCTCCTTGAACGCGTCGTCGGCCGGGCTGGCGATCGCCGCCGCAGCGGACAGCGCCACCAGCAGGACCGCCCGCGCGACGGCGCGACGCCCGCGATCACTTGCGCAGGTCACTGAGATCCTCGACGGACTTGGGCGGGCGCGCGGGCGGACGCCGCCGCGTGCTGGCCGGCGGCGTGGTGCGCGGTGGAGGCGCGGGCGCGGCGACCTCGACGGGCGGCGCGCCCGCATCGACGCTCGTCGCCGCAGCCGCAGTCGGAGCCGGAGCCGGAGCCGGAGTCGGAGCCGGAGCCGGAGCCGGAGTCGGAGTCGGAGCCGGAACCGGAGTCGGAACCGGAGCCGGAGTCGCAGCCGGAGCCGGCTCCGCTGCCGGCGACGCGGCGCGCCCGCGGCCGCCGGTCAGCGCGATCAGCGCGCCGCCGATGATCACCGCGCCCGCCAGCGCGCCGGCGACGATCGCGCCGACCCGCGAGCGCCGCGGCGATGGCTCGTGGGTGCCGCTCGCGCTGCGCAGCGTGGTCGGCGTGCCGATCACCAGCTGGCCGGTCGGCAGATCGACGGCGGCGCCATGCAACGTGCGCGCGACGCCGACCGCGGCCTCCTGCCCGCCCGCGACGAACGGCGCCAGCGCCAGGGCCAGCGCGGCGATGTCGGGGAACCGACGCGCCGGCTCCTTCTCCAGGCAGCGATCGACGATCTCGACGAACGCCCGCGGCAGCCCGGCCGGCAGCGGCGGATGCGGCTCGGTCACGACCTTCAGCGCCAGCTCGGTGATGCTCTCGCCGAGGAACGGCGCGGTGCCGGTGATCAGCTCGTACATGACGACGCCGAGCGCCCAGATGTCGGCGCGGGCGTCGACGTCCTTGCTCGACCGCGCCTGCTCCGGCGACATGTAGCCCGGCGAGCCCATCATGCTCGTCGTGTGGGTGACGCTGAAGTCGGGGTTGGCGCCGGTGGCCTTGGCGATGCCGAAGTCGAGCACCTTGACCAGCGGCCGGCCGCTCGGGCGGCGCACGACGAACAGGTTGCCGGGCTTGAGGTCGCGGTGCACCAGGCCGTGGGCGTGGGCCTCGGCCAGCCCTTGCGCGGCCTGCAGCACGTACTCGGCGACGGTCGTGGCCGGCATCGGGCCGGTGGTGCGCACCATCGACGCCAGGTCCTGGCCGTGCAGCAGCTCCATCACGATGAACGGGACGCCGTCGTCGAGCGTGCCGACGTCGCTCACCCGGCACAGGTGCTCGCTGTGCAGCCGCGCCACCGCCTGCGCCTCGCGCACGAAGCGCTCGACGATCTTCGGGTGGCGCGCCATGTCCGGGTGCAACAGCTTCAGCGCGACCTCGCTGCCGAGCTGCACGTGGGTCGCCGCCACGACCACGCCCATGCCACCGACGCCGAGCGTGCGCTCGATGCGGTACTTGCCGCCGATGACGGTCCCGGCCGGATACACGGGAGGATCGTAAGCCGAAGCCGGCCCCGGCTCAACCGCCGCGCCGAGCCCGCCGTTCGGCCGCGACGGTGGCCGCGCCGCGGTGGTACCTTCGCGACGTGCGGCAACCGTGGCTCGCCGTCGTCCTCGCCGCCGCGTCCGGTTGCGGGGCGCTGCTCGGCATCGACGACTTCGTCACCCGCGACGGCGCGGTCGACGGCGGCACCGGCGACGACGGCGCCCCCACCGACGCCGCGCTGCCGCCCGACGCCCGCGCGTGCTTCGGCACGTTGAGCCCGATCTGCCTGCCCACGCTGCCGACCGCGCCGGTGAGCGTGGCCGGCACGATCGACACCGACGCCGACACCCGCTGCGTCGCGATCACGCAGCCGGGCGCGCCGACGCTGTGCGTGATCGCGGGCACGACGGTGACGGTGGCGACCACGGTCGCGACCGGCGCCCGCCCGCTGGTGCTGCTCGCGACAGGCGCGCTCACCGTGACCGGCACGCTCGACGCGTCGAGCGCGCGGGCCGGCGACACCGGCGCCGGCGCCAGCGCGACGCCGTGCAGCCCCGGCGCCGATGGCGCGCCGACCACCAACGGCGCCGGCGGCGGCGCCGGCGGCAGCTTCGGTGGCACCGGCGGCATGGGCGGCAACGGCGCCAACGGCGCGGCCGGCGGCACGCCGGGCGTCGGGCCGGCGGTCGCGGCCATCCGCGGCGGCTGCGGCGGCGGCGCGGGCGGCGCCGGGTCGACCGCGGCCTCGGGCGGCGCCGGCGGCGCGTCGGGCGGCGCGATCGCGCTGATCGCCGGCGCCACGATCGAGGTGCGCGCCGGCGGCGCGGTGTTCGCGTCGGGCGCCGGCGGCGCCGCGGCCAACGCCCCCGACGGCAACCGCGGCGGTGGCGGCGGGGGAGGCTCGGGGGGCCTGGTGGTGCTCGAGGCGCCGACGATCACCATCGCCGGGACGATCGCGGCCAACGGCGGCGGCGGCGGCGGCGGCGGCGACTGCTGCGACGGCTTCCCCGGCGCCGACGGCACCACCACCAGCTTCGATCAGCCGGCCGCGGGCGGCGCCAACGAGGGCGGCACCCACGGCGGCCCCGGCGGCGACGGCGGCGCGCGCAACGACGCCGCGCAGCCCGGCCGGCCGCCGAACGGCGGCGGCGGCGGCGGCGGTGGCGGCGGCGCGGTGGGCGTGGTCTGGGTCCGCGGCGCGATCACCGGCACGCGGATCTCGCCGGCACCGACCGTCGTCCCATGAAGCCGTGGATCGAGCTGGCCCGGGTGCGCCCGCCCGGCAGCGGCGAGCTGTCGCTGCACCGCCGCGACCGCGATCTGGTGATCCGCGTCGACGGCCAGGAGCTGATGTCCAACCGCAGCGTCGGCTCCGAGCAGGCGCTGGCGACGATCGGCTGCGCCGGCGTCGGTGACGGCCGGGTGCTGATCGGCGGGCTCGGCCTGGGCTACACGCTGGCCGCCGCGCTGGCGACGCTGGGACCGCGCGCCGCGGTGGTGGTCGCCGAGATCTCGGACGTGCTGGTCGAGTGGAACCGCACCGTCGTCGGCCCCGAGGCGGCGGCGGCGCTGGCCGATCCGCGGGTGCGCGTCGCGATCGGCGACGTCGGCGCGGCGATGACGCCCGGCGGGTTCGACGCGATCCTGCTCGACGTCGACAACAGCCCCCACGCGCTGACCCGCCCCGGCAACGCCAGCCTGTACGGCCCGCGCGGCCTGGCCCGCGCGTTCGCGGCGCTGCGCCCCGGCGGTCGGCTCGCGGTGTGGTCGGCGGCGCCCGCCCCGGCCTTCGAGCGGCGGCTGGCGCTGGCCGGCTTCGCGGTCAGCACCCACGGCGTGCCGGCCCGCGGCGCCCACGGCGGCGCCCGCCACGTGATCTTCGTCGGCGCCCGCCCCGCCCCGGCGCCACCGCGCGCGCCGCGGCGGTCACGCCGCCAGTAGCGCCCGCAGCGCGCCGGCGTCGGCCACCTCGATCAGGCCGGCCTCGGCCGACCACACCCGCGCGCCGTCGCGCACGCCCAGGTACAGCCCGCGGGCGACGCCCAGCGCGCGCGCCGGGCTCGACTCCCAGCGCGCGGCGTCGGCGACCTCGACCAGCGCCGCGCGATCGCGCCGCAGCCGCTGCCGCCAGCGATCGAGGTGCGGCGGCGCCGCCAGGTGATCGCGCTTGCTGCCGTTGCACCGCGGATCGGCGACCACCAGGTTCTCGATCGCGTCGAGCGCGACCCGCGCCCACGGCAAGAAGTGATCGACCTCGGGCGCGCGCAGCCGCTGGTCGCAGTAGAAGCAGCGATCGTCCTGCAGCGCGCGCAGCCCGGCCAGCACCGGCCGCAGCGCGACGCGGTCGACGCCAAACAGGTGCGCGTCGAGGGTCGCCACCGGCAGGCGGTTGATCGCCGCCACCTGCAGCGCCCACTCGCGGTGCAGCAGCGGCCGCAAGAGGCCATCGAGCCGCACCAGGTGCGCGCCGACGCCGGGGCGCAGATCGATCGCGTTGGCGAACCGATCGCCGCGCTCGAACTCCGCCCGCGTGATGTCGGCGGTCCACGCGATGTCGTAGATGAACCGCGCCTCGTGGCGCCCGAACGTCTGCAGCCGCGGCAGCGGCATCTGCACCAGCTTCCACTCGACGTCGCGCACCAGCCGCGCGTACCGCGCCGGCGCCTCGCGGGCCGCGCGCGCGATCGTCACCCCGCCGAGCTCGGCGCGCGCCGCGGCCACCAGCGTCACGATCTCGGCCTGGCCGCGGGTGTTCTGGCGCAGCACGCCGCCCGCGGCGTCGGCGAACGGGGCCACCTGCGGCCAGTACAGCCGCACCACCACCTCGGCCAGCTGGTGCGTCGTCACCATCGTCGGCGGCGCGCCGCTGGCCGACACGCCCTCGATCGCCAGCTCGATCAGCCCGAGCAGCACGGCGTACTTGTACGTCGACGTGAACGCGCCCTGCCGCAGCAGCGTCAGGACCTGCTCGGCGAACGCGATCGCGTCGTCCGGCGGCGGCGGCGGCGGTGGCGCCGCGGTCACGGCTCGTCCCAGTAGCGGGCCTTGGCCGGGATCACCCAGCGCACGCCGCCGCGCGGATCGTCGACGTCGCCGGCCCGGCGCGGGATCACGTGGACGTGCAGGTGCATCACGGTCTGCCCCGCCGCCGGGCCGTCGTTCCACCCGACGTTCCAGCCCACGATCGTCGGATCGCGCGCCACCGCCAGCGCCCGGGCCGCCTCGACGCCGGCCAGCAGCGCCGCGCGCTCGTCGACGGTCGCGTCGCTCCACCCGGCGCAGTGGCGGCGCGGCACCACCAGCAGGTGGCCCGGCGTCACGGGGTAGCGATCGTCGAGCACCCACGCCAGGTCCGGCGCCAGCGCGACGCGCGCCGGGTCGGGCGAGCAGAACGGACACGACACCGCGCGAGGATACCGCCGTTCGCGCGCCCACCGTGACCCCGGCCACGGGGCTCGCGGCCGCCGCGCCGCGGGGCTACCGTGTTCCCATGCGCTGGCTCGTCGTCGCGTTCGCGGGTGTCGTCGCCTGTAGCGGTGGTCCGGACGAGCAGGTGCCCGACGCCGGGCGCGACGGGCCGCCGCCCGACAGCGCCGACGGCTGCCTCGGCTGCGACGCGCCGGTGGCGTGCCAGCCGTGGGCGCTCGAGACGCGCCAGGCCACCGCGCTGGCGCTGCGCGACGATCCCAGCCCGATCGCCGGCCGCACGCTGCGGGTCCAGGTCGACGTCGCCGGCGGTGCGTTCGACGAGCCGGCGATGCCCGACGTGGCGATCGCCGGCACCACCGCGACGATCACGCCGCGGGTGTTCGCGCTCCAGGGCGGCCCCGGCGGCGGCCCGCTGGCCGCGCGGCGGGTGGTCGCGCTCCGCCTCGCCGCGGGCACCTGGACGATCGCCGCGCCCGGCGCCGCGTCGCTGACCGTCACCGTCGGGCCCGCGTCGCTGCGGCCGTGCAGCGCCGCCGGTGAGTGCGTGCAGGACTGCGACTGCGACCAGGCCGCCGGCGAGCGCTGCCTCGCCGGCGCCGGGCTCGGCGGGCCGTTCCGCGCGTGCGCCGTGCCGTGCGAGGTCGACCGCGACTGCGGCGGCCACGGCAGCTGTCAGTCGATCCCCGACGGCCTGCTGGACGCCTGCCAGCCCGAGCCGCCCGAGTGCGGCCCGACGAAGGCCTGCCCCGCGGGCTTCGCGTGCCAGGCGGGCGCGTGCACGCCGACCTTCGTGCTCAGCAGCGGCTCGCGCCACACCTGCGGCTGCGACGCCGACTGCGATCCGGGCCTGCGCTGCGTCGGCACCGCCGGCACCGCGCGCTGCCAGGCGGTGTGCCCGACCGACGGGCCGTGGTGCCAGGGCGCCCACGTCTGCGGCCCGGCCTCCGCCGATCTCGGCGGGCTGGCCACCTCCGACGCGGCCTGCGCCTTCCTCGGCGAGTAGCGTCTCGGCGAGTAGCGTCTCGGCGAGTAGCGTCTCGGGGAGTAGCCGCCTCAGCGACAGGACAGCAGCACCGGCCGCACGCCGCCCACCGCGTCGGTCGTCGCGATCCGCCCGTCGCCCAGCTGGCCCTTGCGATCGTCGCCCCAGCACCACGCGCAGCCGTCGGCGGTCAGCGCGCACGCGTGGGTCTCGCCGGCGGTCAGCGCGATCGCCGGCCCGGGCAGCGGCACCGGCGCGCCGGGCGCCGTGGCGTCGACCTCGCCGACGCCGAGCTGACCGCGATCGCCGGCGCCCCAGCAACGCACCACGCCGGCGCCGTCGCGCGCGCAGGTCGACCAGTCGAGCGCGACCACCTCGACCACGTCGGTCAGCCCGACCACCTCGACCGGCGCCGGGCGGCGGGTCGTGGTGCCGTCGCCGAGCTGGCCGCGGCTGTTGGCGCCCGCGCACGCCACGCGCCCACCGGCCAGGATCGCGCAGGTGTGCTCGCCGCCCGGCACCACCGCGGACGCACCCGCGAAGCCGACCACCTCGACCGGGCGCTGGCGCTCGTCGAGATCGCCGACGCCGAGCTGGCCGTTGACGTTCTTGCCCCAGCACCAGGCGTGGCCGGCCGCGGTGATGCACGCCACCTGGCCGCCGGCCGCGAGCGTCTCGGCGGCGGGGATGCCGTCGACCAGCCGCGGGCGCACCACCGTCGGCGCGCCCGGGGCGCCGGTCTCGCGATCGCCGTTGCTGCCCCAGCACCACACCACGCCGCTGCCGTCGCGCGCGCACGCGTGGTGCTCGCCCAGCTCGATCTCGACCATCCCGGCCAGGTCGCCGACCGAGCGCGGGTGCGCGCGATCGGCCGCCTCACCGTCGCCGAGCTCGCCCGAGTCGCCCTGGCCCCAGCAGGTCACCGCGCCGCCGGCGATCGCGCAGGTCGTGTACTCGCCGCCGTCGAGGTCGGTCACGCCCGCCAGGTCGGGCACCGCCGTCGGCAGCGCGGTGCGGGCCACGTCGTCGCGGGCCAGCCCGCCCCGCGGGTTGTCGCCCCAGCACCACAGCCGCCCGTCGTCGGCGCGCGCGCACGCGTGATCGCTGCCGGCGGCCAGCGCGCTGATCGGCCCCGAGACGTCGCCGACGCAGCGCCCGGCCACCGCGGGGTCGCCGTCGTCGCCGTAGCGCCACGCGCCGTGGCAGGTCGGGTCGGCGAAGCTGCACGCGCCGTCGGCCTCGCAGCGACCGTCGCCGCACTGCTCGTCGGTCGCGCACACGAACGGCGAGGTCTTGACGCACGCGCCGAGCGCGAGGACCGCGGCCAGCGCCACCAGGCTGGCGTCACGCGCCCGCATCAGAACGCCCCCCGCACCGCGAGCCCGTAGCCGTGCGACGCCAGCGTCACGCGCACCGGCGTCGCGCGCTCGTCGCCGCCGCGCAGCACGCGCCACGCCACCACGCCGCCCGCGACCGCCGCCGCCGACAGCGCGATCGCGCCGCCGATCTCGAAGCTGCGCGCGCGCGCGGCCAGCGCGTGGTGGCGATCGTACGTCGTCGCCGCGTCGGCGTCGGCCGCGCGATCGTGGGCCAGCCACGTCAGCGTCGCGCCGGTGGCCGCCAGCGCGATCCCGGCGCCGCCGGCGATCCACGCGATCCGATCGCGCCGCGGCGCGGCGGCCACGACGACCGGCGGCGGCGGCGGTGGCGCGACGGCCGGTGGCGGGGCCGGAGGTGGGGGCGGCGGCGGGGCCGGCTCGCAGCGCGTGAGCTGCACCCGCGCCGCGTCGGCCTGCCCGGCGCTCGGGTTGGTGGCGAGGAACTCGCCGAAGTAGCGGTCGGCGCGATCGCAGTCGCCCCGCCGCCGGTGCGCCTGCCCCAGCGCGAACAAGAACTCGGGCCGCGGATCGACCGCGTAGCCCTGCTCGAAGGCCTCGATCGCGCCGACCAGGTTGCCGTGCTCGTAGCGCTCGAGGCCGAGCCGCAGCCAGTTGTTGGCCACCGCGTCGGGCGGCGGCGGCGCCTCGGGCGCGGCGGGCTGCGCCGCGGCCGGGGCGGCGAGCGCGGCGAGCGCGGCGAGATAGAGCGCGATCAGCGCGGTGAACGCGAGCGGTGCACGGGCGAGCCGGCGAAGCGTGCGCAATGGTCCTCCTCGATCAACGCGGGGGCAGAGCCGAATCGGGGTTCCAGCTCGACGACGGCGACCCGCGCGACGCGCGACGGGTCGACGAGCGGCGGTGCGGCGAAGGCTTGGGCGCGGCCGGCGGCGCGGCGACGACGGCCGGAGCTTGAGCCGGAGCCGGAGTCGGAGCCGGAGCCGGATCCGGAGCTGGAGCCGGAGCCGGAGTCGGATCCGGAACCGGAGTCGCAGCCGGAGCCGGAGCCGCAGCCGGAGCCGGAACCGGAGCCGGGGCCGGGCTCGGCGCCGCCGTCGACGGCACCGCGGGCGCCGGCCGGAGCTGCGTGGGCTGACGCAGGAGCAAGAACAGCACCGCGGCGATCGCGACCGACATGATCGCCGCGACGACGACCATCCAGCCGAGCTGGCGGCGGCGGTGCTGGTTCATCAGCTGGGCCAGCTCGGCCGACACCGCGGACACGGCCGACACCGACGACACCGACGTGCCGGCCGAGACCGCCAACGGCGCCGGCGCCGCGACCAGCGGGACCTCGGAGGTCGTGGCGCCCGAGGGCGCGTCGGTGATCGAGATCTGCAGCGAGCCGGTCGGCTCGGGCGCGGGCAGCGGCAGCGCGGCCTGCTCGTCGGTGCCGCGGGCCAGCGGCGCGGCGCGCGGCGCGTCGTGGCCGACGGTCAGGGCGTCCACCGACTCGGCGGCGCGGGCTGGCAGCAGCACGCGCAGGTAGCGCCCGAGCCGCGCGTTGGACGTCGTCAGCTGCGCCGACGCGGCGAAGTCCTCGAGGTCCAGCTGCAACGCCAGCGCCGACGGGTAGCGCTGCGTCCGCTCGCGGGCCAGCGCCTTCATGACGATCGCCTCGAGCGCGGGCGGGTAGTCGGGGCGGCGCCGCGACGGGGGCGGCGCGTCCTTGTCGACGATCTGGCGCAGCGCCGCGTACTCGTTCTCGTTGGCGAACAGCCGCGTGCCGGTCGACGCCTCGTACAGCACGATGCCCAGCGAGAACACGTCCGAGCGGCCATCGAGCGGCTCGCCCTGACACTGCTCCGGGGACATGTACGCGATCTTGCCCTTCAGCGTGCCGGTGCGCGTCTCGGTCACCCGCCGCGTCGCCTTGGCGATGCCGAAGTCGATCAGCTTCACGCCGCCGTCGAACGCCAGCAGCAGGTTCGACGGCGTCACGTCGCGGTGCACGATCCCGAGCGGCCGCCCCTCGCGGTCCTTGCGCTCGTGGGCCGCGTGCAGGCCGGCCGCCGCGCCGATCCCGATGGTCAGCACGTGCTCGAGCGGCATGCGCTCCTCGCGGGTCGCCAGCGTGTGCAGCACGAACCGCAGGTCGACGCCGTGGACGTACTCCATCGCGAAGTACAGCCCGTCCTCGCACTCGCCCATGTCGAACACCTGGGCGACGTTGCCGTGCCGGATCGCCGCGGTCAGGCGGGCCTCGTCGAGGAACATCCGCACGAAGTCGGGGTCGCTGGCGTACTGGGGCAAGATGCGTTTGACCACGCAGATCTTCTCGAACCCGCCCGAGCCCGCGACCCGCGCCAGGTACAGCTCGGCCATGCCGCCCGACGCGAACCGCCGCAAGAGCTCGTAGCGCCCCAGCCGGGTCCCGGGCGGCACCATCTCGAGCGTCGGCTTGCGCGGCCGGACGCGCGCCGCGGTGCGCTCGACGGTCACGGCGCGCCTCCCGCCGAGCACGACCTACGCTGCGAGACCGTCGAGCAGGATCCCTCCACGATCACCGTTGTGCGGGTTTCGGCGGCAACGATCAACGGGGTCTGGATTTGGTCGCGTAGCTCACGCCCGCGGTGTCGCGGGTACTGTCCGGGATGCGGACACGTGCCGGGAGTCGGCCTACACCGCGCACTCAGCAAGTTCCCGAGCGGTGCGCCACCTCGTCGCGCTGAAGGCGCCTCGCGCCACGCGCCGCCGGCGCGCCGGCGTGCGAACGTCGGCCATGGCCACGCGCCGCGCCCCTGCCCTCGCCGCCTGTGTCGCGCTGCTCGCCCTCGGCTGCAGCGGCGGCGGCGGCGATCCCCCCGCCGAGCCCGACGCCGCCGACGCCGCCGACGCCACCGACGCCACCGCGCTCGACGACGCGGTGCCGCCCGACGCGCCGCCCGCGTTCGACGCCCCCGCCGCCGCCCCGACCTTCGCCACGGTGTTCTCGCGCCGCGACGCCGCCAACGGCCGCGACACCGCGATCGAGGACGCGCTGGTCCGGCTGATCGACGCCACCCCGCCCGGCGCCGAGATCCGCGTCGCGCTCTACACCTTCACCCGGTCGCCGCCCTCCGCGGCGCTGGTCCGTGCCGCCGCCCGCGGCGTCGACGTGGCGATCGTGCTCGACGGCGGCGCCGACGGCGTCGGCTCCGAGGTCCCGACGCTGATCGCCGGCCTCGGCGCCGCCAGGGTCCACCTGTGCGACGCGCCCGGCACCGCGTGCGTCGGCTCGGGGATCATGCACCACAAGACGTTCCTGTTCTCGGCGCTGACCGACGGCCGCCGTGACGTCGTGGCGCAGGCCTCGCACAACCTGACCACCACCCAGCTCACGATGCACAACAACGCGGTGATCATCGCCGGCGACGCCGCGCTGTACGCCGCCTACCGCCGCACCTGGGACGACCTGTTCGCCGACGTCGAGATCCCGGCCTACGACCGCCGCGCCGACGGCGACGGTCCGACCCACGTGCAGTTCTTCCCCCGCCCCACCGGCGACCCGGTGATCGAGGCGCTGGCCGCGGCCCGCTGCGACGCCACCGCGCGCATCCGGGTGGCGATGGCGTACTTCACCGACGGCCGCCGCGGCGTCGCCAGCGAGCTGGCCGCCCGGGCCCGGGACGGTTGCGACGTGCGGGTGGTGGCCGGCGACGCCGACATCCCGCTCGGCGCGGTGGTCGCGTCGACCCTCACCGGCGCCGGCGTCGAGCTCACCCGCTACCCCGATCGCAGCGGCTGGTCCCTGCACTCGAAGTACCTGCTGATCGACGCGCCCGACGCCAGCGGCCCGGCCCACCACCGTCGGGTCTACACCGGCTCGCACAACTGGACCGACGCCGCCCGCGCGATCAACGACGAGACGCTGCTGACGATCGAGGACGACGCGGTCTTCGCCGCCTACCTCGCCGACTGGGACCACGTGCGCGCCGCGGCCGCGACGCCCTGACCGGTCAGGCGATCGCGGCGGCGCGCGGCCCCGCCGCCGCCGCCCGCACGCTGGCCGCGAAGTACGCGAGCGCCGCGTCGAGGTGCGCGCGGGCCGCGGCCGACAGCGGCGCCCCCAGCTCGAAGCCCTCGCCACGGATCGCCAGCACGAACGCCGGCGGCGGCGGGCCGACGACGTCGCGGTAGGTCGCCAGCAGCGCCGCCGGCGACATCGCGTGGGTGGTGTAGGCCGGCGGCCCCACCGCCGGGACCACCGGCGCGTACGCGAACGGCGCCGCCGCGCCGACGCTGGCGTCGACGAACACCACCCGCGCCCGGCCTTGCAGATCGAGCGCGTGCTCGACCTGCAGCTGGAAGTCGGTGAGGAGCTCCAGCTCGCCGCGCGCCACCTCGGCCGCCAGCGCCGCGCCAGCGCGCTCGACGAACGCCGGCCCCAGCGCGTCGTCGCCGCGCGACGGGTTGCCCACGCCGATCACCAGCACGCCCGGCGGCGGCGCGGTCACAGCGACTCCCCGTCGCGCACCAGGCGGGTCACCAGCGCGCCGGCGGCGTCGACGATCTCGACCGCCAGCGGCATCTTGCCGAGCGCGTGGGTCGCGCACGACAGGCACGGATCGAACGCGCGGATCGCCACCTCGATGTGGTTGAGCAGGCCCTCGGTCGGCTCGCGGCCGTCGAGGTACTGCCGCGCCACCTGGCGGATCGCCTCGTTCATCGCGGTGTTGTTGTGGGTCGTCGACACGATCAGGTTGCACATCGTCACCAGATCGTCGGCGTCGACCTCGTAGTGGTGGATCAGCGTGCCGCGCGGCGCCTCGATCACGCCGATGCCGGTGGTGGCCCGGGCGCCGGTCGCGGTCAGCTCGTCGCCCACCAGCGCCGGGTCGGCCAGCAGGCGCTCGATCACCTCGGCCGCGTGCAGGAGCTCGATCATCCGCGCCCAGTGGTAGGCCAGCGGCGCGTGCTGGATCGTGCCCAGCGTCCGCGCCAGGAACTCCTGCCGCGCCGCCTCGGCCCGCGGCGTGCCGATCGAATCGCAGTTCTGGATCCGCGCCAGCGGCCCGACCTTGTACCAGCCGCGCTCCGGGCCCAGCTCGGCGAAGAACGGGAACTTCATGTAGCTCCACGACCGCACGTTCTCGTGGATGCGCGCGCCGTAGTCGGCGCAGCGCACGCCGTCGAACAGGATGCCGCCGTCGGCGTCGCGGGCCCGCAGCACGCCGTCGTACAGATCGAGCGCGCCGTCGGGCGCGACCAGCGACAGCAGGCTCGAGCGCACGGTGCCGAAGCCCTCGTACAGCGCGCGGTTGGCCGCGAACAGGTCGGCCACCAGCCGCACCCCGGCCTCGGCCCACGCCACCACGTCGGCCAGCGGCGCCCGCAGCTCGTCGCGCTCGGCCGGCGTCACCCGCTTGTTCACGCCGCCCGGGATCGAGCCGGTGCCGTGGACGCGCTTGCCGGCGGTGATCCGGATGATCTCCTGGCCGAACTTGCGCAAGAGGATGCCGTGGCGCGCCAGGTCGGGGTGCGCCGCCAGCACGCCCACGACGTTGCGCTTGGCCGGATCGCTGTCGAAGCCGAACAGCAGGTCGGGCGACGCGAGGTGGAAGAAGTGCAGCGCGTGCGACTGCAGGATCTGGCCGTAGTGCATCAGCCGGCGGATCGCCGTCGCCGTCGCCGGGACGCGGGTCGCGCCGACGATCTGATCCATCGCCTTGGACGCCGCCAGGTGGTGACTGACCGGGCAGATGCCGCACAGCCGCTGCACCATCACCGGCACCTCCCAGAACGGCCGGCCCTGGATGAACCGCTCGAAGCCGCGGAACTCGACGATGTGCAGCCGCACCTGCTGCACCTTGCGCTCGGCGTCGAGCAGGATCGTGACCTTCCCGTGGCCCTCGACCCGCGACACCGGCTCGATGACGATCCGGCGCAGGGTCTCGGGGTTGGGGGCGGTGTCGAGGGAGGTGGGCATGTCAGTCGTACTTGATGAGGCCGTGGGCGGTGACCGGCGTGCGGCCGGCGATCAGGTCGGTCAGGAACTGCCAGATCGCGTCCGCCGACGGCGGGCACCCGGCCAGGAAGTAGTCGATCTTCACGACGTCGTGCAGCGGGTGCACCTGCGCCAGCGGCAGCGGCAGCTCGGGGTCGTTGGGGATGAAGCCGCGCTCGACGCCAGGGCCCGACAGGTACGCGGTCTGCAGGCAGTCGCGCACGTCGATGTGGTTGCGCTGCGCGGGCAGCCCGCCGTTGAGCGCGCACGCGCCGACCGCGACCAGGATCTTGCAGTTCGCGCGCATCGCGCGGAGCGTGTGCACGTTCTCGGCGTTGCACAGCCCGCCCTCGATCAGCCCGATGTCGCACGGGCCGCAGCGCTTCTTGTCGGTCAACGGCGACGCGTCCAGCTCCACCAGCTCGAGCAGGTCGACCAACCGCTCGTCGATGTCGAGCAGCGACATGTGGCAGCCGAAGCACCCCGCCAGGGACGCGGTCGCCACCCGCAGCTTGCGCCGGGGCACGACCGCCGCGCCGTCGCTCGCGCGCTCACTCATGGCCGTCCTCCTTCGGGCGGTGCCCGACGGCGACCGCGCTGATCGGCTGGTGGTCGTAGCGCCGCTCGCCGATCGGCACCGCGAAGCCCTGGCGCTTGCGCAGGATCACGCCCACCGGGCACACCGTCATCGCCTTGTCCGACAGCGCCAGCGCGGTGTCGGCCAGGCGGCCCGACTCGGCGTTGACGATCAGGTGCTTGGTGATGCCGCGCCCCGACAGCGCGAAGACGTGCTTCTGGTCGTGGATCGCGGACGCCCGGATGCACAGCTCGCACAGGATGCAGCGGTTGAAGTCGAGCAGCACGTCGGGGTGCGACGCGTCGACCGGCCGATCGGGGAACAACGGGCTGTAGTGCTCGGTCGTCATCCCCAGCTCGTAGGCCACGCCCTGCAGCGTGCACGCGCCGCTCTTCTCGCAGCTCGGGCAGAAGTGGTTGCCCTCGGCGAACAGGAACTGCACCAGGTTCAGGCGCAGCTGGGTCAGCTCGTCGGTGTCCGACTCGACGACGTCGCCGCTGCGGGCCGGCGTGGTGCAGCTGGCGTGGGGCTGCCCGTTGACCTTCACCGTGCAAACCTTGCAGCTGCCGTGGGCGGTGAACTCGGGGTGGAAGCACAGGTGCGGGATGTAGCGACCCGCGGCCAGCGCCGCCGTCAGGATCGACTGCCCGGGCGTGAACGCCACGTCGTGGCCGTCCATCTGGAACGTCTGCGGAGGCGACGCGTCGGTCACGGGCTCTCCTCGTCGAGGTGCGCGGCCTGGTCGTCGCGCGCGGTGGCCTCGCGGGCCGGCGCCAGCGCCAGGTCGAGATCGAACGTCGGCACCACGTCGAGCGAGCGCAGCCGCTGATCGAACGCCGGCCGGAACTTCTCGAGCGCGGCGACGACCGGCGCGCCGGCGGTGGCGCCCAGGCCGCAGTGGCTCGCCGCCTTCATCACGCCGGCCACCCGCGCCAGGTCCTTGACGTCGCGGCGCGAGCCGACGCCGGTGGCGATGCGGGTCATCATCTGCGCCGCCAGCGTCGTGCCGACCCGGCACGGCGTGCAGAAGCCGCAGCTCTCGTGGGCGAAGAACCGCGCGAAGTTCTCGACCACCGCGACCATGTCGCGGCGCTGGTCGAACACCATGAACGCGCCGGCCGACGGCACGTCCTCGAACGCGATCCGCCGCCCGAACTCGCGCGCCGCCAGCAGCGTCCCCGACGGGCCGCCCACCTGCACCGCCTGGGTCGCGACCGCGCCGGCGTCGTCGAGCACCTGCCGCACGGTCACGCCGAACGGGTACTCGTAGATGCCGGGTCGCGCGACGTCGCCCGACACCGACAGCAGCTTGGTGCCGGCCGACTTCGGGGTGCCGACGTCGCGCACGACGCCGGCGCCGTCCCGCGCGATCAGCGCCGCGGCGGCAAGGGTCTCGACGTTGTTCACCACCGTCGGCCGCTGGCGATAGCCGTGGGTCACCGGGTACGGCGGGCGGTTGCGCGGGATGCCGCGCTTGCCCTCGAGCGACTCGATCAACGCCGACTCCTCGCCGCACACGTACGCGCCGGCGCCGACGTGCAGCTCGATGTCGAAGTCGAACCCGGCGACGCCGCCCGCCGCGCGCCCGAGCAACCCCGCCGCGCGCCGCCGAGCCAGCAGCTCCTCGAGCGGCGCCACCAGGAACGGGTACTCCGCGCGCAGGTAGACGAGACCGCGCTGGGCGCCCACCGCGAACGCCGCGACGGTCATGCCCTCGATCACCAGCTCGGCGTGGTGCATGAGCAGCTCGCGATCCTTGAACGTGCCGGGCTCCCCCTCGTCGGCGTTGCACACGACGTAGCGCTCCGGCCCCGGCGCCGCCGCGCACGCCGCCCACTTCGCGCCGGCCGGGAAGCCCGCCCCACCGCGCCCGCGCAGCCCGGATCGCTCGAGCTCGGCGATGGTGGCGGCCTTGCCGCGCGCCACGGCCGCGGCAAGGCCCTCGCCTGGCTGCATGACCGCCGCCAGGATGCGATCGCGGCGCTCGACGAGGCGGTGGATCGCGAACAGGTTCTCGGGCCACTGGGGCAGCGGCACCTCGCCGCGGATGAGCGAGCAGATCGCGCCGATCCGCTGCGGCGTCAGCCGCGCGATCGCCCGATCGTTGACCAAGAGCGCCGGCCCCTGATCGCACAGCCCGGTGCAGCTCGTGCGCGCGATCGACACCAGCCCGTCGCGGCTCACCTCGCCCAGCTCCACCCGGAACGCGTCCAGCATGCGCTGGCACAGCGCGTGGCTGCCCGCCATCTGGTCGGTGATGTTGTCGCTGAACCGCACCCGGAACCGCCCCTGCGGCGCCGCCGAGAAGAAGCTGTAGAACCCCACCACGCCCTCGACGTGGGCCCGCGACACGCCCAGCCGCGCCGCCAGCTCGGTGATCGTCGCCGGCGGCACGTACCCCAGCGCCGCGGTCACCTCGTGGAGGATCTGCACCAGCCGCGTCGCATCACCGCCATGCCGTTGCACCATCGCGGCCAGGTCCAGCGTCGTCACGCCGTGAAGGTCGGCACGCCGCGGGAGTCGCGCAAGCGCGCCACCTGCGCCCTGCTGCCGCAGGGACCGCGCGCCAGCGCCGGATTCGCGCAGAGCCTGCGGGGCGCGGGCCGCGGCGGAACGCTGCCAGCGGTGCGCGCTTGACACGATCGCGTCTCGCCGGGACGCTCGCCTCGATGAGGATGAAGGCTGTCGTCATGGTGGTGGTCGCCGCGGTCGGGCTCGGGGCCTGCAGCTCGGGCAAGGAGGCCGCCGCGGTGCGTGAGCAGGCCGAGCGCGATCGCGCGCAGGCCGAGAAGAACAAGGCCGAGGCCGAGGCCGCGAAGCGGAAGGCCGAAGAGGAGCTGCGCAAGCTCGAGCTCGAGATCGAGGGCTTCCGCAAGCGGCTCCTCGAGGTGCAGCAGCAGATGGAGCAGATCGACGGCGATCTGCTCGCCGCGAAGTCACAGGCCGACCGCGACGCGATCGCCGTGCGCCAGGCCGATCTGCGCTTCGAGCAGGCGAAGATCCAGGCCGACATCGATCGCGCGCGCGCCACGCTCAAGCGGCAGTGACCGGCCGGCCGCGGTGCGGCGGGCCATGTCGCAGACGGCGGGCGTCTCGAACCGTGCTTGACCTCGCCCCGGCGGCTCCGCGACGCTGGTAGCCATGAAGGTCGCCGTCGTCGTGCTCATCGCGGCTGTGGGGCTCGGGATCGGGTGCGGCTCGCGCGGCGGCGCGAACCCGGCGCAGCGGCAGGCCGAGCGCGAGCGCGACGCCGCACGCGCCGAGCGCGACGCCGCGCGCGCCGAGCGCGACGCCGCGCTCCGCGATCTGCACAAGGCGGACGCGCTCTTGCGCGAACTCGCGGACAACCTCGCCGCCGAGCAAGATCGCGCGAGCGCGCTGCGCAGCTTGCGCGACCAGATGACGGCGGCCCACCGCGACTTCCTCGCCGCCCGCACCGACGCCGAGCGCCGCCAGCTCGCCGACCAGCAGGCCCGCCTCTGGGGCTTCGACATCGACGAGGCCCGTCGCCCGCCCCCGCGCCGCCCGAACTGCCCGATCGACAATCCGCTGTGCTGAGCGGCGCGCTCGCCCCGCGTTCCCGCGGAAACGCCCCCCGCGGCGCGCGTTCGCAGCCCCCGATCAGGCGCCCGGTCCGGGAAGCCCGGCGCGCAGCGCTGCGAGCTGCGCGGCCAGGTCAGGCCAGGCGGCGTCGAGGTCGCTCGGTACGGGACCGTCGTCGAGTTCCTTGATGCGCAACGTCGCACCATCGGGGCCGGCCAGCGCCATCGCCGGGGCTTGGTCGGTGAAGCCGACCAGCAGCCGCAATCGCGCGCGGGTGGGGGGGCGATCGGCCATCGCGCGAAGGATCCAGCCGACGGTCGCGCGGTCGGTGACCTGGAGCGGGATCCGAGCGCTGGCCTCGTCGAGGTAGATCCCGAGACAGTGCTCGAGGCGCTCCGCGTCCGGATCCAATCGCACCGGCTCCGACGGCGCATCGCCGTAGAGAATGTCCTCGAGAGCGGCGACGACCTCGTCGAGCGGCCCGTCGATCACGCCGGCGACGAGCGCGAACGCGTCGGCACCGTCGCGTTCGGTGGCGTTCAGCAAGACCTCGCAGTCGCAGTAGCCGCCGCGGTTGGCCAACGCCTGGTACAGGCGTGGTCGATCGACGCCCGCGCGACGAGCCCACGCAGCCGTCAGACGCGCCGTCCCATCGCAGCCCGTGATCAGCACCTGACCATCGGGGACGGCGGGATCTTTCGCGCGGGCGGCCTCGACCAGCGCGGCCTCGATCGCCGCGTACATCCACCGCCGCGCCACGGCGGTCGTCGGCCAGGGCGCGATGGTGTCGGGGCCGGGATCCAGGTACTCGATGCCAGCCAGCCGGCAGTGCTCCTCGAGCCAGCCGAGCATCGTGCCCGCCTCGTACGCCTCGAGGAACAGCCGCGCCGCGTCCTCGGTGCGGCCGCTCGCTTCGGCGGCGCGCGCCAGCACCGCGAGCACGTTGCCACGGAGCTCTGGCTCGATGCGCGGCAGCGCCCGCGTGGCGAGCGCCTCGGCGTCGCGCGCGTCACCGGCATCGAGCGCCTTCCACGCGAGGCCGAGCTCGATCCGCGGATCGTCAGGAGCGATCGCGGCGGCGGCGCTCAAGCGCGCGTTGGCCGAGGCGCGGTCGTCGCTCGCGCGCAACGCTCGCACCAGCGTGAACACACCGTGGATGTACGCCGGGTAGGCGTCGACCACCGCCGTGAACCCGCGGATGGCCTCGTCGTAGCGCCGCCGGCTGAAGGCGCGGTACGCGAGGTCGAGGTTCGCCTGCACATCGGGCGGGAGATCGTCGTAGGTCAGCACACGCGCCACGCGCCGACCTTACGCCAGCATCGCGACCGCGGCGGATGAACCGCCGCTGCTGCGCGACCCACTCACCAACCACCTTGCTCGTGCCCAGGGACGGAGTTGAACCGCCGACACGCGGATTTTCAGTCCCCGTCCCGACGGGCCTCAAGTCCGCGACATCGAAGCCGAAGTTGCGCATCATTCACTAGGGGTGTCACGCCCGTGTAACAGCGCATTATGGCCAGCCATCGCGACGCGACGGTCGATCGGCTCGCCGGGGTGGGGTTCGAGACAACCGGTCTCACCTCCCGAAGACGTCCCGCACCTGATGTCGGATCTGGGCCGAGTCGATCGCGCCGTCGTGCCGGTTCTGTGATGTGACTAGACGCTCGCCCCTGGCGTTCTCGGGGCCATTTGGCTGGAGGCCCATCGCCTCGTACCACTGCAACTTCCTCTTCCACCTTCTTGCGTAGGAAAGATCCGACAGCATCCCGAGGTGCTCCCAGTACACGGTGATGCCGCTCGCCGGATCCTCCGCCGTGAAGTCGGGGTAGCGCTCCGCGCCGTCCACACCGCGGAACGCCTTCTCGTATTGATAGTCGACACCCTCGGCATGGAGGGCATCAGCAACGACCACCTCGGAGATCGAGCGGACGAGCTCACCTCGAGCCGTGCGGTGGATGAGCCCGCGCTCCAGGAAGGTGCCGCCGGGCTCGGCGAGCATGTCCGGAGCGACGAAGAGGTTCGTGTACCGCCTCGCCACCTCGGAGTACTTCGGTGACGTGTAGACCCGAAGATCGCTCGGCTGCCCTTGGACGAACAGCACCACACGGGCGATCTGGCGCGTCAGTGCCGTGTAGATGAGCTCGCGCCCGAGGATGAAGCACGGCTGCGGGATGACGACGAAGACTTGGTCGAACTGGCTACCCTGGCTCTTGTGCACCGTGAGGGCGTAGGCCAGCTCGAGTACCACGGCGCCGTCGTCGCCGAAGTCGCTCGGCCAATACATGAAGGTGTTACCCGGCTGCGTGCGGAACTCGACGTCGAGGCGCACGGGCGTCTCGCCGTCCCAGGCGCGGCCGAACTTCGCCTGTCCCACGACGATACCGATCTCGCCGTTCGAGACGAGCTCTCGCCGTCGCGGCAACACCCCGCGGCGCGCATTGACCGTCGACATTACCTTGTCGCCGTAGATGATCCGCTCGGCTCCGTTAGGCCGCGGTGTCCGCGGCTGGCGACCGCCCGCGAACCGGAGTGCGTCGGCGCGGAAGCGCTCGTGGAGAAATCGGTTCAGTTCCTCGACGCCGTGGGCCTTGCCGCGCACGGGCGTTAGCACCTGCCAACTCTCGCAGCGCTCCGACGAGCCAGGCCGGTTCTTCTCCAACCACGCGGCGTTGAAGAACACGCCCTTGTCGGAGGGTACGCCGCCGAGCGAGACGCCGAAGCCGCGTTCGTCGCGGTCGTGCTCGATCTCGGGCACGTGTTGGACCATCGCCTCGAGGAGCGCGGTCTTGAGTTCCTCGTCGGACTGCCAGGTCCGCACGTGCACGTGGCTGTCGGTCTCGCTCCGAGCCATCCGCACCCAGATCTCGTCGGCGCCGGGGTCCGGGGCCTCGCCGCTGAACCACGAGGCAAGCAAAAGGTCGTCGCGGCCCGCCGTGCCCGTCCCTGTCTGCCGTCGATGAACGGTCAGCTCCGCGTAGCCGGCGCCGACGCGCGGGAAGAGCGCCTCGACGTTCTCTGGCTGGAGTTCGCGCGCAAGATCGACCAGGGGGCGCCCCGCACCGATCGGAGGAAGCTGTCGGTGGTCGCCCACCAGGATGATCCGCTTCGGCGCCTTCAAGGCGTCGATCACGGCCGCGAGCATGTCCTCGGTGACCATCGAGGCCTCGTCGATGATCACCGTTCCAGCCGCCTCGACCTTCGGAGCCGACGACAAGCGGTACCGCTGCGTCTCCAGGTCGAACCTATCCGGCAGCAGGAACTGCGCGATGGTCAGAGCCTTGAGGCCCTGGATGTTCCTCTGCATCTGGACACGCGCCTTGCCGGTCGGCGCCAGGAGTAACACCCCGTCACCCCGAACTTCAGGGAGGTCGCAGAGGATCTGCAGAAGCCTGGTCTTGCCGGTCCCAGCCGGACCGAGAAGGAGCGCAAAGCGCGCCGCGAACAACTCGCCCAGTGCGGCTGCCTTCTCGACTCGGGCACGCTCCTCGAGCGCCACCTCGTCTGCGTCCGTCGGCATTGCGCCGAGCGCGCTGTCGACCAATGCCCGCCAGTCGTACGTGGCAGGGTGCCTACGTCCGGTGCGTCGGCGGCCGATTTGCTGGCGAAGCAGGTCGTCGATGACGCGGCGTTCCCCGAACTGCCATGCCCGCGAGCCATCGGCAATGGACGCGTCCACGATCTCCGGCGCCATGACGGGGTCGAGAAGGGGCAGCAGGTCGCTGGTCGGCCGGCAGGGTGGATCGAGCGCCAGCTCGCGGACGCTCTCGAGGACATGCTCGACCGGGAGCAGCGTGTGTCCCGCTGCCTCGGCGCTCGCGAGCACGTGGACCGCGAGTGCTCGCACACGCCTGGGGTCCTGGTCGCCGTCGAGTCGACTGGCATCGGGCAGCGGGAAGGACGTCCGCACCGACTCGTCGGGGAACATGCCGCGGTCCACGATCCCGATGCTGACGGCATCGAAGCGATGCCGGTCGACTTCGAAGAGCCGGTACGGGTTGCGGAGAATGTCCTCGTCGGTGAGACTGGCTCGATTGTCCGCTGCGAAGCAGCGCCTGGCTTGCTCGACCGTCAGCCGAAACCGTGAGAGCAGCTTAAGGAGCGCGAGGCGCTCGGGGGCGAGGGCCGCGAGACGCTTCCCGTCGAATGGCTGGACGTGCGACGCCACCCCGGGCGACAGGAGGTCGGTCGGCTTCGCCAAGGCGCGCGCTACCAGCTCCCAGGGGTCCTCCTTC
Organism: Myxococcales bacterium; assembly: GCA_016794525.1. Classification (GTDB taxonomy): domain Bacteria; phylum Myxococcota_A; class Polyangia; order Haliangiales; family Haliangiaceae; genus UBA2376. The sequence goes on along the minus strand of JAEUJY010000005.1, from coordinate 15,597 downwards.
CAGCGGCCGTCGACCGTCTGCCTCTGAGCCAGATCCATCGCGAGCAGTGTTCCGTACCGAATCTCGAACGCATGCAGGGCGCTGCTCAGCCCTGGGAAGGCGCCACGGAGGTGCCAGAGTTCCGCGAGGCGCTCGGAGATCCACTCCAGGTGACGGTCCCACGCTCCGGGGACGTGCCGGGCGATCACCCGCACCTTGTCCGCAAGCGAGAGAAGGCTCGCGATCGCGAGATCGTGGTCGACGTGCTCTGCGACATTGCTGAAGGCGTCGAAGGCTTCCTCCGGCGCAAATGCCACGAACTGCGACGGATCGATGCTGCCGTCTCGCTCCGAGAGCGCGAGCAGCTGCTGGTACGGCAGCACGAAACCATCGAAGCCGTCGGGACGGATTGAGTGGGAAACCGCTCGTTCCCACATGAGACCGCGGAGCTTCCCCCGCGTATTGCCGCCATAGGCGTGCTCCTGTCCGGGGCCGACACCCGTGATGCAACCGGCGCCCACGAGCACGCGGCGTGGATCGTCGGCCAACGGCGTCCGCTTTGCGTACAGGAAGACCAGCGACTTCTCTGGCTGGAGCGCGCCGAAGAAGGTGTCCAGCATGATCTGCTGGTTCTCGAAGTCGTTGACCCAGACAGTGTCGAAGGCCAGCTTCGGCTCGCGTGCTAGGTCGAAGGGCAGCGCCAGGCTGTTCGCGATGACCTGCGCATCCTCCTTGCGTGTCCATCGGAAAGGGATGACCTGGAGGCTGTAGGGCGGGAGATGGAACACATTGTCGGCGAAGTGCCCGTGCGTCTCGGGGGACGAGTCGGCGTATGGATGATGGCCGTGCAGCGAATACGCCTTGGGGTTCAGGGCTGCCCCACGTTCGTTTAGGCAGGCTGGCAGCTGCTCCTTGGCCAGTTCAGCCCAGGCTCGCCCAGCAACGCTGTCCTCGGTGGCGTCGTCGCGTTTCTTTCGGATGCCCTTCAGGACCATGCACCAGGTATTCTTTGACGGCGCTCGGCAGACCGTGCCGGCCCACCCGGTGTCGTGCCACGGCAGGCGGACCGAGAGATGCTCGATGGGAAGTTGTCGCGCATCGCTGTGCATCAGGTTCTGCCTCCTTGCAGTTCCACGACGTCCGAGTCGAGCCCCTGTCGATGCACCCGGAACTGCGACGCGCTCCGCACGTGGCTGGCGTTTACGCCGAGGTCGAACGGGAAGAGCGCCGGATGCCCGACGAGCTGGTCGAAGGTGAGTGATATGCCTTCGGCGTCGACGAGAAGTGCCTCGATGAGCAAGGTCGCGACGGTTGGGCCTACTTTCCGACGGCGCGGCATCGCCTTGTATGCGCCATGGGTCTCGGTATCTTGCAGCACACCCCACTGAACCATGGACCGAACGACGCGCTGACCAGCTCGCCCAAGCGTAGAGCGCTCCCCCCACCCCTCGACGAGACGACGGGTCAGGTGCGCGAGCGTGAAGTCGCCCTGAAGCATCAGGAGTCTGCCGATAGCTGCGGCTGTGTCGGTGAACAGTGGGTACGTGCCCACCATCATCGCCCAGTGAAGCGCCAACCGCTCATCTGCCGTGCACGAACCGACCTGAGCAAGTGCCCGCTCCCGGAGCCCTGTAGCAAGCGCCGGGACATCGCCCCATATGTGATGCAGTACAGTGGTGGTCTTCTGCCGCGCGCTGCCGTGGACCTTTCCGCTCACGATACCTTCGAGATAGTCCCAGACATAACTCCTGATCTCCTCTATCGAGGCGCCGTCCGCGGCCTTTGCGACCGTGGCGTCGAGCCACGCGAGATCGATGCGCCGATCGAAGCCGATGTTCGCGCGACGATTCATCGAGGCCTCGAGATGCGGACGAACGGGACCATGACCTCCTCGAGCGCGATCCCACCGTGGCTTACGGCTTCCTTGCCCTCAGGCATAAAGCACGCACCGTATGGTGCGAGCAGCGGGAAGTAGTCCTGCGGGAGGCCGATCTGCGGCCACGCGACCGCATCGGGATACTGGAGTGCCGTGTTGTCCCGGAAGTCCTTGTTGCGGAAGATGTGCGCTCGCTCTCCCCGCTGCTGCGCGGTCACGCCGACGTCGGGCTTCCCGAAACCTCGCCCGAAGACGTTGCCGTGGTCCGCGGTGATGAACACGGCGACGCCTCGGTCAAGGAGTGCGTCCACCAACCCAACCAATTGTTTGGTCCGAGACCAGACCTCGACCAGCCCGTGCAGCCCCGACGTGCCGAGACCGACCTGGTGCATGCTCTGGTCGATGAGGCCGATGACCGCACCGATCACACGCACCGCCGGGTCTCCTGCGGCGCCAAGGATGTCCGCCGTGAGCGGCTCCAACGATTCGTTGTTTCCTTGGGGCTTCACGTATCGGATCGCCCGCTCGGGCAGGCCTCGGTCCTGCCAAAAGTTGGACCAGTGCACTGGCTCGCGATGCGTGCCCTCGATGCTGGTCGCAAACTCGAGAGGGATGCGGCCCGAAAAGATGGCCTGACGACCGATCTGCGTCAGCGTGGGGATCCAGCTGAAGATCGCGTGCTCGTCGATGTGGTGGCCGTCGAGCGTGTCCCGCAGGATGCGCCATTGGTCGATCGCCATGCCGTCGATGACCAGGAGCGCCACGCGCTCCGTGCCTGCCTGCCCGAGATGGTGCGCGAGGTAGTGCGGCACGTGATGTCCGAGCACCGGCCGGGGGAGATAGGGGAGCGTGGACATCGGTCCGAACCGCCGCAGGAGCCATGTCGAGAACGCTGCTTGGACGCGCTCCACGAACGCGACGGCCGCCGCCTCGCTCGCGGTGTCGCGGTCTGGCTGGGTCTGCCAACGCAGGCGGACCCACGTGCCCCAACGGAGGCTGTAGGCTTGCCACTCTTGGTACGTGGCATCGTCCGCGCTCGGGATCGTGCCGCCGAGCTCGTCGAGCAGGTGGAAGAACCGGCCCTCGAAACTCGACGCGGGCGAGCCCGCGATCCCGACGCCGAACCAATGCTCGTCGTCGATAGGGCGCACGGTTGCTGTTGGCTCGAGCAGCCCCTCGACGAATAGGTTGTCCATGTAGACGCGGACGTCGTCGTGATCGAAGGGCAGGTCCATGGGTCCGGAGATGCTCGGCCCCGCCGGGTCACGCCCCGGGACGGCCACCAAGCCCTTGGAGAGGAGGAAGCCGGGCCAGCGCTCGCCCAGGAACATCAGGAACGCCTCGCGATCCGGCAGGATGCGTTCGAGCGGCCACGAGCGCCACTTCGGGCTCTGCCGCAGCACCTCGATGAAGCGTGCGTCCAGGCTCTCCGGAAAGACCTGCGCGCGATAGTGCCGGCGAAGCAGAACACGGAGCAGGTCCGCCGGCTGCTTGATCAGCTCGGGCGCGATCTCGAAGACATGCCGCAGCACGAAGTCCCGGGTGGCGTTGGTCCCGAGGTTGCCAGACTCTGCGTGCTCGAGCGCGTAGGACAGCGCATCGAACTGTTGTGGATCCAGCTCTGCAACGACGTTCGGGGCCAGCGACGGGAAGAGGTGGACGAGGCTGAACGACAAGACGCGTCCGCTCTCGCGCGCCTCCTCGAGCAAGTCGTGTGGGATGTGCTTCAGGTCGCCATGGTTGGTACGGATGACGACGACGAGGTGCGTGGCCTCGCCCCGATCCCAGTGCTGACGGAAGCGGCTCTCGTAGGCGTAGCGGAAGGCCACCGGGTCGCCAAAGGTGATCAGCTCGAACCCCCGCGCGGCGAGGCGTTCGACCACGCCGGGCTCGGTGAGCAGCTCGTCGGGGTCGCTCACCACGGTGAGCCGTCCTGCCTTGGCGCTGGCCTCGCTGAAGTGCTGCAGGATCGGAGCGCGCCAGCCGTCGCGCCGCTGCGTCATGTGGCATCTCCGGTCCGTGCGACCGCGACGAGGAGCATCGGGGTCAGCTCGGGAAGACCCTGTTGTCGTGCCTCGAACTCCCGCCGCCAGGCTGCCTCTTCTTCCGCGAGCTGTGCCAGGCGGAAGTCGCGAACCTGCGGCAGGCCGAGCCGCTCGATCGCGCGGCGTCGAGCGGAGAAGGCGACGTTCATCTTCCGCGATTCCATCGACAGGCGCGCGCGGTGCCGTTCCAGTAGCTCGTGGAACGCAGCCTTACCCTGCTGCTCTGCCGCCGTCCGGGACTGCTCAAGCGCACGCTCTGCGGAGCCGTCGGGCGTCGCAGCCGCTGGCAGCACCTCGGCCCCGTCGGCCCGCTCGACCAGGCGGTCCCACACCACGCGGGCCGTGGGAGCGAGCGTCTGCGCATCGGGCGTGACGAAGATCGGCAGAACACGCTGCTCCCGGCCATCGAACGTCGAGAGGCCGACACGCCACAACGACCAGAAGCCACCGACCTTGTCCGACACGCCAGGGATGACGACCTGCGCGACCTGCATGCCGGGCGCGTACGGCGGGATCCGCGCCGTCAGGCCACGGATGCGTGGGTCTTCGATCGTGAGGAGCGTCTTGCCGGGATCGTCGGCCGCGGTACGGCTGAAGGACGCCGCGTTGGTCGTTCCGCCACCTGGCCACCTGATGTCGTAGACGCCAGGCGCCTTGCTCTCTACCGAGGCCCCGCGACCGGCCTGCGTGCGCAGCCAAGCGACGGTCATACGTTCGGTCCAGAACGGCATCTGGTGCCCGGCAACCTTCTTGGCGGCCGACGTGTCCAGCTCCTCCGTGGCTGCCAATATCGCCGAGCCCTCACGCGCCGAGCGCGCCCGCGCTCGGATGGAGTCGGCCAGCGCCTCGGCTCGCGCCTCCGCCTCTTCCGGCGAGAGCACGGCTGCGACGTAGAGCTGCTCGAAGTCGACGCCGCCCTCCTCGGAGTCGAGCACGTCGGAGAGCTTGTCGACCCCGAACTCCTCGAGGATGCGCTGGAGCTTCTCCTCCAGGACCTCTCGTACTCGCATCTCGACGGTATCCTCGAGCGCGAGGTTGAGTGCGCGCACGACGTGCGTCTGGCCGATTCGATCGACGCGGCCGATGCGCTGCTCGAGCTTCATCGGATTCCACGGCAGGTCGTAGTTCACGATGGCGTGGCAGAACTGCAGGTTGAGACCCTCGCCGCCAGCATCGGTGGAGACGAGCACCTGCGCGTCCCCGGCGAAGGCCCGCTGAGCGGACTTGCGCGTCTCGAGGTCCATCGAGCCGTTGAGGCAGGCCACCATGTAGCCGCGCTGCCGTAGGAAGTCGGCGAGCATCGTCTGGGTGGGCACGAACTCGGTGAAGATCAGGACCTTGAGCGCCGGGTCGTTCTCTTCACGCTGCAGCTTCTGAATCCAGGCGAGCAGCGACTCGGCCTTCCCGTCGGGCGCGCGGGCCTCACAGCGGCGCGCGGCCGACAGCAAGAGCTCGACCTCGGCCCGCTCGTTGTTGAGCCCCTTGAGCCTGCTCTGGAGGAGCGACTCCATCTGCTCCTGCCCGTCCAGGTCGACCCATTCCTCCCCCACGTCCTCGCCGAAGAGCGAGAGCTGCCCGGATGGCAGCTCCAACACCTCGAGACGCCGCTCGAGAGCCGTCCGAATGGCAGCCGTGCTCGACGTCACCAGCCGCTGCATCAGGATCATCAGGAACCCGATGGCCGTGCGCTTCTCGCGCAGCGCCTGGTTGTACCCATCACGCACGTACTCCGTGACGGCCTCGTAGAGGGCCCGCTGCTCCTGCCGCGAGGTGTCCCACTCGACGGAGACGATCTGGGTGTAGCGCGGTCGGAAGAGGGGCTTGCCATCAGCGTCGATCGCGCGGCGCTTCTCGGTCCGGATGACGTATGGCGCGACGTTGTCGCGCGTGACCGACTCGTCGTCCGGCAGCGCGTCGGCGTCCAGGAAGGCGACCAGGCGCCGGAACGCGTCGGTCTTGCCCTGGTGCGGTGTGGCCGAGAGCAGCAGGAGGTAGGGCGACGCCTGGGCCAGGGCCTCCCCAAGGCGGTACCGGGCGACTTGCTCGGAGCTACCACCGAGTCGGTGCGCCTCGTCGATGATCACCAGATCCCAACCGGCGGAGACCAGATCCTCGAAGCGCTCGCGGTTGTACCGAGCCACCTGCTCGCGCGACCAGCCCCGCCGCGTATCCATCGGCTTGATGGAATCGAGGGGGCACACGACCTGATCGTGAAGACGCCAGAGATTCTCCTTCTCGTCGACGCCGGCGAGCTGCCGCCAGGCAGGGAAGTTTCCGGGCTGCACGAGCCGGAAGTCCTCGCTGAAGTGGGTCTTCATCTCGCTGACCCACTGGCTCGTGAGCCCCGCGGGCGCGACGACGAGGACGCGCTTGGCGAGGCCGCGGACCTTCAGCTCTCGGAGGATGAGCCCCGCCTCGATGGTCTTGCCGAGGCCGACCTCGTCGGCCAGCAGATACCGAACGCGGTCGGTAGACATCGCTCGCTGGAGCGCATGGAGCTGGTGAGGCAGCGGGATAACCGAACCCTCGAGCGGGGAGATCAGCGCATCGCGCTCCATGGCGTCGAGGATGCGCGCGGCGGAGGCGACGTAGCAGAGCTGATCGAGCGATGGCGCGACGGCAACGGCGAGCGGCTGCAGACGGCTCCGGAGCAAGCGCACGACCGCGTCGCGACGGGCGAGCCAGACCTGCGCGGTCTCCTGCCCCCACACCACGTCCACCGCAATGACGCGGCAAGGCTCATCGTGGTCCAGGCTGTGGCACCAGTCGCCCGCAGACACCCGCATCGCTCAGTTCACGCGTCGCCGAGGCGCGTGAGCGCGTTGTCGTAGTACATAAGGAGCTTCTCGTCCTCTTGGAGAACGGCTTCCGGGAGCTTCTCCGCGACCTTCACGATCGTGCGATAGTCGCGCTCCTGCCAACAAGCCTTGAAGCCCGCGCGCACCGCCTCGGTACGAAACAGCTTGAGCTTGCGCTGAGTACTCGCCTTGTACTCAACGAATTCTTTAAGCAGCTGTCGCTCCCGAATCTGATCTTGGTCAGCCTGCTTGGTCGGGTCGAGGACATACCAACGATCAGCTGCCTTCTCGCGCAGTCTCCCGTCGTCCTTCTCGAGATTGCGAAGCTCCCTGAAGTTCGACGATAGGTACGCGTGTATCTGGTTCGGAACTGGACCGCGGCCATCATAGTGCCCGAAGCCGTCCACGAGAATCTGTCTGAGTTCGACTGTCTTCTCGTGCTTGGCCAACGTCTGCAACTCGCGCATGAATTGAGGCTGTAGATCCTGGAAGCTCTGCGGCCGGTCCTGTAGCTGCTGCCGCACCCACTGAATGGCGCTCGCCTCGTCATTGACGAAAAGGCTGAGCTGGCGCAGCTCAGCAACGCTCGTGCGCTTGCGGTCGTACTCCGCCACCTGCTCGGGCAGGAAGTACATCCCATCACGCTCCGGGAAGCGCTGCGCAAGACCTTGAAGAAACTCGGGCCCCGACAGCGGCACGCTGATGCCCCGCTGCACGTGAAAGGCGATCGTCCGGTCGAGCAACAGTTGCGCCGTGCGCTCCGCGACAACCTCGCCCTCGCTCGCGCGTCCAACGAAAACCGGAACGTTGCCGAGGTGCTCCTTCACGAAGGCCCAGGCCCCCTCCGCGGTCGCGTGACCGAGTTCGAAGCGGTGGGCTAGGGTCTCGGTGGGCTTGTAGACTGAGATGATGAGGTCCTGCTTTACTGCCGAACTCGTCACCTGCTTGAAAGACCCGACCTTCTTGTCGAGCGTGCGTACATCTGCCACGACGAAACCGGCAGCCCCCAGCGCTTCTTGGATCGCTCGCCAGACCCCGTTCTTCGAATTGCTGAAAACGACGGTCATCCATCGCGCCGGCTTGAGAACCCTGTGGTATTCCGCGAAGCACCTCTCCATAAGCCTCTGATAGGCCAATATGTCCTTGCCTCTCACCCGATCGACAATCGCCTCCGATGTATCGTTGGTAAAGACGCCATACCATGACTCAACGAGAAAGTTGAGATCGGCGTAGTAAATATTCTCACCGAATGGTGGGTCAGTAAAGATGTAGTCGACCGAGTTGTTTGGCAGCCCGGTGGAAGCAGCCGTCCCGGTAGCGATGATCGTTCGTTCGCTGCGGCTTGGAAACGCTCTGAACGCAGAAGCCAAGCGTCCAATCTTTCCACCAAGGTTGTGCCATGGGCTGCACTCGGCGATCATCGACGAGACGTAGTAGACGCCGTTTAGCTGCCGGTTGACCTGTGAGCCCCCGTAGTTTTCGTGTTGCGACGGCTGGTAGCGATTTAGCGCTGAGAGCCCCCAGATCGCTTGCTCAAAGAGAAAGAGAAGGAATCTGCTCATGTGCGGATCCGGCTCTGCCAGTGCTTTCCGCCAAAGAGCGGCGAGACAGTGGGCAGCCCGGGGCAGAAACAGGTCGTGGACGGACTCTATGCGCGTGGTAGCCATTCTGCCCACGCGCAACATCTGACAATCCGGAAATCGATCTGTTGGTATCTCAAGTGGAAACGAGAGCTGCTCAACGCGCGCAACTACTGCGAGGTCTTGCTCATCCGGCTTCTTCTCCTGCAAGGCGCTCCCGGATCTGTAGAAGACCGAAACGGGAACCCTCTTCGGAACTGACTTTGGTTTCCCTGACCTCTGGTCGACAACCGTCGTAAAGACCAGCTCCATCTGCTCCTTTCGACTTGTTGCGCCACATTGAGGACACGAGATCTCATCACGTATGTGCCACGTTGTTCTATCGACCGCCGCGGGTTCAAATACAATCTCTCCGCTACAGGCGTGGCAGATAAACACTTCACTCCAGACCATGTACTCCATGTGGACGGCGACTCCATCATGAGTCCTGGTCTCGTACATCCAACCGATCTCGCGTCTAAGCTCGTCTAGAATCTGGGCTGCCCTTTCCTCAAAGCGATCCGCTGCGATGGGCGCGAGATAGTTGGCCGCGATAAACGTTGCCGCTGGCGACAGGTCCGAGAGAACGACGTGTCGCGCGCCCCACACCGGGTCGGCTCTACCGATCGCTCTCCACTCGTTTGCCAACTCCTGCCTCTCTGAACTCGAGGCAAGCTCGCACCATTTGACAGCCACACCGGTCATTCCCGACCCGCAGAAGCCGTCAAGCACGACCTCTCCCGGCAGAGTGTAATGCAGGATCAATGGCGCGATTGCAAGGTGCGGCACCTTAGTGTGGTACGAGTGAGCTTTATAGAGGGAAGTGAACTTCCCACCTTGAACATCAACAGCAAACGGCTCACGCTCGTACTCCTCGGTAGGGTCGTAAGGCTTGCCGTACGCTCGCACGAAGTCCTCGATAAACGGGTTTGGACATGCCGTGTGGTACGGCGGGTCGGACATGCGCAAGATGGCCTCGTCGCTCCCTGTCGGGAATCCCGGCGTGTTCCGAAACTCTGTGTCTTGAAGTTTCTCACGCAGCAGCTTAAGGAAGTGCGTGCGACGAGCGTCGTCGTTCTTGAACATCAGTCCGAGGCACTCGACTGGTCCGTCGTTCGTCTTACGCATCGCGAAGCCAAGATCCTGTTGATTGCTCATCCCAGCTTCTCCCGTAGGTGCGCCGCGAGGCGGTAGTTTGCATCGTCGCGCTCGACGAGGACTTGGAACACGAGGAAGTCGAGCGCCTTTGTTAGCTCCTCCAGCCTTATCTGGGTGGTGCTTTCGAGTGTGACAAGGGTCGCGCTCGGCAGCTCAGCGAGCGTATTCAGGACGCGCGCTTGTTCGCTCGTCAGTCGCGCGCCGACGAGCTCCATCCAGAAAGCGTCCTGGTCCGGCGCCTCCTCGGTCCACTCAAGGGTCACCTTGAAGGTATTGCCCTTTTCGTCGCTCGTGAAGTGCGGGGCCTTGCGGCGGGCCGTTCGGAGCGCACGGACGAGAGCTCTGATGCCGGAACCCGACAATTCAGCGAAGCCAATCGATCTCAGCGCCCTGGCGATAAGCGGGTTTCGACACTGGCTCATCCCACCTCCGAGTAGCTCACCCATCGGCACTAGGGAGTATCCTGCGTTCATCAGGGTGATCTTGTCCGCATAGAGTTCGATTTGTGCGGAGGTGCGCGAGTCGCAGTAGTCTTGGTGGATGATCTGGTTCACCAACATTTCACGAATGGTGAGGTAATCCACCTCGCCATCGACCTGCCTGAGGTCCTCTGGCACCAACGCTTCCTTCGCCAATGCTTCACTAAGGAAGCTGACAGCACGGCGCAAGGCGAACAAGACGTTCTCCGATTCGACGAGTTCCCTCTGACGAGGTCGCTTCGTTTCGTCGTCAATGACGCGGATGTCCAAGACGTCACGCCCAAGCGTCGCGCGGACGTTTGCCTTTGTTCCAAACAGTAGCACTAGCTGGCGCAGCTCGTTCTTGCCAATGCTGGTCCGGCCATCCAGCAGGCGCTCGCGAATCAACGCGTGGTAGTCCTCGGCCGCCTTGTCCAGGATTGTCGCGTACCACTCGACGGCGATCGGATCGAAGGCCTGCCAATCAACGACGCCGCCCTGCCGCCGTCCGCTGTCTTCGATATGCTCGCGTGTGTCGGCCCACTCCTGGGCGAAGTTTCGACCGTCCGCGAGAAGCACTTTGTCAAACGGCCTCGCGACCGCGCCCCCGAAGAACTGTCGAAGCGCGGTGGCATGATGTGCGGCACCGTGCTGCTTCGTGCCATCGAGAGTGCAGTAGACGATCTTCTTTTCTTCCACGCAATCAAGGAACAAAAGGGATAGGTTCTTTCTGCGCTCGTCGATACCCCAGAGGATCCACGGTGGCAGTTGAATGCATGCTTCGCCGATCGCGGCATATGGAACCCGCAGGCTCTCGACGCTCGACTCGCGTTGAACAACGGCGATGGTGGGCGCAGGGTCGAGGGACTCCCCCATAAGCAGCAGGCGACGCAAGACGAAGACCGCGTCCTTCTTCACCCACTCCTGGTGCTCTACAACAAAGAGTGGGAACGAGAGGAGAGCCTCCGCGCCAACGAGCGCCTGATGAAGCACGTCGCGGGGCCGATCGTCAGCCTCGACGAGGCCTGCCCGGGTTTCGTCGAGCATCGCAAGTTCGTGACCGAGTCGGTTGCGCAGGGTGAGAAGGCGCACAAGGGCGTCGTTCGTAGCACCGCTACCTTTGTCCTTCTTGATGCCACGGAAGGCATAACGAAGCGGCTGCTGCGCGGGATGTTGCACTTGAGCCGACGAGATCTCCTGCACGGTCGTGAGGAAGTGACCGAAGGAGAGGTTGCCGCTCAGCTCGCTGATCATAGCGTCGGCGTTGTCGTCCCGCGACGCGAAAGAAGCCACCGCCACCGCCGCTAGATAGCGCGTGAGCACCTCGGCGGCCTTGAGGCAAGCGCTGACGCTCTCCGCAGCCGTTCGCGCACGCAGCACCCGGCCACAAGCGATGGCTACGGGCGTTGGGTAGATGAGGCTACCGCGGCGCAGCGGCCACTGTTCGGCTGCAGTCTCGCTCACCTTAGCGCTCCATGACGATTCGAACGCGGGCGGCGTCCTTGCCCTTTGTCAGGTCTGCGACGAAGGCGTCGAAGCGCTCTTTGAGCTCGCCAACCGTGCACGGAACGCCCCCGTCGGTAAGCGCAGAGCGGAGCCGTGCCTCGGTGAGCACGACCTTCTCCAGCCCGCTCAGGATCTCCTGGAGAGCCTTCACCAAGGCGGAGCTCACCGTATCGGGTAGCTTCTTGCTTTTCAGAAGCGCGCCGACAGCCTTACGGCCTTCGCCCGCGCCAAGGAGCTCGATATTGGCGGACACCGTCGGATCTTGGAGGTTGCCGAGCAGTGTGTTCGTCCAGCTTCGCACCATGTCGTCGAGCTCGGCGTCGAGCCGACTGACCCGGTCCCCGGCCTTGTTCAACCCGGGAATCTCCCCGCCCGGTTCCTCGACCGGCCGGAACGCGCAGTGCGGGCAGATAGGATCGGCGTCGAGGTCCTGTTTCGTCAGGCTGAAGCACGTCTTCAGGCCGAAGAGCGTGTTCTGAAAATCACGGAGCTGCTGGGTCGGCATCATCTCGACCGTCGAGATCTGCTGGAGCTGCTTGAGCCGATGGTCCTGTCCCAGGCGCGCCTTGCGCTGGTCGTCTGTGGCACCTAGGCGAGCCTGCACGTGGTGCTGCAGGTAGGTGTCCTGGTAGGTCGTCTTCAGCTCCGCCAGTGCCTGACCGAGCGCACGCTGGAAAGCCGAGTCCGCGCGGTGCTTCGGGCTCGTGATCTTGGTCATCAGCTCGCTGCGTCGATCTCGCATCTGGTCCACCCAGGGGTGCCCGGCCTGTAGCACCGCCTCGGCCTTGCCCAAGTACGAGGTCATCGGACCTATCTGCTGCACCAACTCTCCGAGCCCTTCGACCTCGCGGACGAGCGCGAGCGCCGGCCGCTGCGCTTGGATTGTGGCCACATCGTGCGGGAAGCTCTTGAGCTTGCCCGCTGTGTTGAAGGCCTGGAGCGACTCGAGGAAGCGCTTCAGATCGCTGAGGCGCTGACGCCAATGGGTTTGCTCCTGCTCCGAAACGATGGGCTTGCCCCAGAGGACCATGTCGGCCACGCGAGCGTGCGCGAGCACAGCCTTGTTGACCAGCTCCGCGACCTTGGCCTGCAGCTGCGTCACGGCGTCGTCTCGCTTGGCAGGGTTGACGATCAGCCCCTTGGGCACGCCGAGCAGGTCGAAGAGCTCCTGGAGCGCGCCGAGCGGCAGGTCGCGCGGGCGCTCGACATGCTTGAACTGCGCGACGTCGTTCACCGAGAGCTTCGCGAACTGGTCGATGGCACCGGCGTCGATCTTCTTTCCGGTGATGCTCAGAACGACGTCGCCGCTGTGGACGAGCCCGGCAAGGACCACGGCTAGGAACTCCGGCTCGAGGCGAAAGCGGTTCCAGTAGTCGACCCCGGCCTGCTCCTGAACCAGCTCGGAGCGGTTGAGCACCTGACCTTCGCCCTTGGCGCCTAGCTGCTCGATGATGTGCTTCGCGTAGCGAGACTCGCGGGGGCGCAACTGGTCGCCCTCGAGCATCTGGAGCGCGTCGAGAACGGCCGCTCCGAGCTTGCTCTTCACGCTCCCGGCGACCCAGCGCAGCGCGTCCTGCGCCGCCTGCCCGCGGTTCGTGCGAGTGATGGGAGTGTCGAAGATGGGGTAGTCGGGCGCCGTGTCCGTGAAGTGCGTGGACAACGACACAGCCGCTGCCACGTCGACGTAGTCCCGGACACCGCCGCGCGATGGCGCACGAGCGAAGAGATTTTGGAGAAGCTCGCCCAGGCTTCGCGCCTTGCCTTGGTACGTGACCTCGTAGGCGGTGGTCAGCTTCTCCTGCAGCCAGCGGGTCATCGTCCGCAGGTGCTCGAGCGCCTTGTCATCGTAGATCTTCTTGTTGCTGCCGGACGCCGTGGCAGAGAGCTCGCGGGCGCCCGCATAGAGCTTGAGCGCACGAGTGAATTCTTCAGCGCGATGCGTGAGCCGAAAGAAGACCTCGTCGGGCTTGCGGTCGTCCTTGAAGAACGGCGCTTCGAACGGCTGGATGAAGTAGATGTAGAAGTCGCGCGGCGGCTGGGCGGTGGAGCGCTCGTTGGGCGCGCCAAAGAAGAGGTAGCCGCTGCGGCCCGCCTTGCGCTCGCGCCACTCGAGCTCGTGCTCCCAGATGCGATAGCCGGAGACGTAGGGCGGGGCCTCTGGGTCTTCGAGAACGACTCGGCGCAGACCATCGAAGTAGTAGCGATCGAGTTGCGAGTCGCTCAGCGACTCCGCCCGCTTGTCGATGAGCGAGTCGAAGTCGATGTCCTTCTTGAGGTCGAGGTAGTACTGGCCGTTCTCTCGGTTGAACGAGAGAAACTGCCCGCTGACGGTCTTAACAATCTCGCGAAGCACGGTCTCGACGACCGTCTTGAGAAACTCCGCGTCGCGCTCCGGCAACGGCATGAGCACGCAGAGGTCGTCGCGTAGCTCCTCGGCGGTCGCCCCGATGGGGGCGAAGATGTCGCTGGTCGTCAAGCGGTGGACCGAGAGCGCGTGGATGATGCGCAACGCAGCCGGGCGGTACTGCGGTCGTGTGAAGGCCTGCTGGATGCGCGCTTCGAGGACGTCGGCCTTCTCGATGACGTCGCGGATCTCAGTCACCGAACGGAACGATGGATTGTCCTTGAGATTCTGCCAGTACGAGTCATAGGCGATGACGCCGGGCTCATCGGCGGGCACGCTCTCGCTGAGCATCCGACGGATGGCCGCGCTCAGCGTCTTCAGGACCTCGCGCTTCTCGGCCACGTACACGCGCTCGAAGGTGTCGAGGTAGGCCGGATGCACCGGGAACAGGCGAACGAACTCGTCCATCCGCTCGTTCATCGAGCCGTAGAGCGGCGCGAATGTGGTCAGGTGCTCACGCACCAGCGCCTGCTGCTTGGCGTCCTTCTTGAGAAGTCGCTCGGCGACTACGTGCGCGACGTCCTCGCGAGCGATGCGCATCTGCTCGAAGCGGTCCTTGACGCGCCGCAGGCTATCCGCGGCGAACTGGAAGCGCGGGTTGTCGAAGAGGCTCTCCTGAACGCCAGCGATGAAGCGGAAGCGCGATCCCTTTGAGAACTCTCCGACCGCGCGGAGGAAGTTCAGGTTGCGCATCAACTCCTGCTCCTTGTTGGAGCGGAGGTAGTCGAGCAACTCGTCGAGGACGAAGAGGAGCCCTTTGTCGGGGAACTTGGCCGTGAACGCCGCCATCATGGAGGCGAAGACGTCCTTGTGGTTCTTGATCTGGTCCTCGGGCGCCACCTCGAAGTGCACACCCTGCTCCGACAGATGGTCCTGGAGCGTCTCCATGACGAACTGCCGCAGCGGCATCGACGAGTTGATCTCAGCGCGGATGACGAAGAAGCGTCCCGCGACAAGCGCCGCCTTGTCCGCCAGCACGGGGTTCGTGAGCGCGCCTGCGAGCTCGGCATGCTCCGCGATGGCCGAGATGACGGCCATGAGGTGCGACTTGCCGGTGCCGTAGTTGCCGATGACGAGGAGGCCCTTGTTGTCGGCCGGGGTCTCGAACTGGAGTTGCGGAAGCACGAGGTCCGCCAGCTGCTCGCCCATACGGTTAGAGATGACGAAGGTCTCGACGAGGCGACGGGCGCTGGCCGCGCGGTCCGCCTCGCGGAGCTGAACGACCGTTTCGATCGGATCGAACTGAATAAGGTCCGCGTACTTCATGCCGAGTGCTCCTGGGCGGAAGGCGCCCCGCTGTCACTGGGGCCACCGCCGCTGGAAACGAGCAGCGCCTGAGGTTCCTCGAAGCGACGGAATTCGGGATGGTAGGGAACAGCGTAGGTCAGCGACTTGCCAACGTGTGCGCCACGCCACGTCGCCACCACCGTCCGGTTGCGCGAGATCGCCTGCAGCAGCCGCAGTGGGTCCTGATGGAGATCGGGCTGGAAGAGCATCTCGATGTTGTCGAGAAGAACAACCTCGCCAGCTTCGTGGACGATGTCGTCCACAATCCTCGCCACTCGAAGGGCACGTTGCTTGATCGTCAGCTCGAGGAGCCTCTCGGACAGCGCGTGTCGCCAGCGGTGTCGTCGGGTACCAGTTCCACCGGGATCACCGGTGACCAGGGACCCACCCGTTGGCGCGGAGACGGTTCTTCGCCTTGCTCGTGACGCCGCGAGGCGTGCACGAGCGCGTCCTCGCTCAGCGAGGAC
>JAEUJY010000003.1 GCA_016794525.1 Myxococcales bacterium | reverse complement strand
CATCCCGCCGCGGACCCGGCGCGCGGTGCTGCGGCGCGATCGCGGGCGGTGCGTCGTGCCGGGCTGTCGCAACGCGCGGTACGTCGACGTCCACCACCTCGTGCCGCGGGCGGTGGGCGGCGATCACACGCCGACCAAGCTCGCGGCGCTGTGCTCGGCGCACCACACCGCGGCGCACGACGGCCGGCTGCGGATCGACGGGGTCGCCCCCGGCAAGCTGCGGTTCGTGCACGCCGATGGTCGGCCGTACGGCGCGCCGCCGTCCCACGTGGGAGATCACGGCGCGGGCGCGTCGCCCGCGCAGCGTCGACCTGACGCAGGCGCGGCGGCGCGCCGGCGGACGGACGCGCGAGCCGTCGCGCCGCCGACGCGCCACCAGCCACCGCCCGACCGGCCATCAGCCCGCCGACGTTCCACCGCGCGCGTCGAAGGCTCGCCTCCGGCGGCTGGCTACGCGCCCGGGAAGCGGTCCCGCAGCTCGAGGAACTCGAGGAAGTCGAGGAGTCGGCCGACCTCCGGGATGACGAGGCCGTGACCTTCGATGCCGTAGTCGGAGGCGGTCGTGACGAGCTGCGCGGCGTGGAGGCGGTTCAGGATCTCGGCGACCTCGGGGGTCGTCAGCGCGACGCGCTGGGCCAGCTCGTCGACCTGGATCGGCAGGTGGACCGCGTGCTCCTGGCCGCCGCCGGTAGCCTCGAGCTGCTGCTCGGACATCTGGCGCAGACACTGCACGACCCGGTGGTTGGCGTTGGGGAGGAGCAAGAGCTCGACCTGCTGGTTGGCGCGCTCGAGGCGGCCGGCCAGCGTCTTGATCATCCGCACCGCGATCTCGACGCGGCCACGCAGCATCGCCTCGAACGTCCGCGACTCGATCACCAGCAGCCGCGCGTCGTCGCGCACGACCGCGGTGGCCGAGCGCGGCCGGGCGTTGATCAGCGCCATCTCGCCGAAGAACTCGCCCGGCGGCAGGATCGCGAGCACGCGCTCGCTGTCGCCGACCCGTCGGCGGATCTCGACGGTGCCGGCCTGGATCACGTACATGAAGTCGCCCGGGTCGCCCTCGCGGAACAGCACGCAGCCGCTGGCGTAGTCACGGGCGAAGCGCTCGATCAGGTTCTCGGACACGTCGACTCTCCCGTCTCCATCATCGCACGGTGGCGTGGCGCAGGATGTGGAACAGCGATCGCCCGCCCGCCGCGCACGCGGCCTTGACGCCGCCGGTCGGCCGGGGATCGACCGCCGTGCCGAGGTCGACCTCGACGATGCCGACGCCCAGGCGCAGCGCCCGCACCAGCATCTCGACGTCCCAGCCGTCGCCGCGATCGCTCATGCCCAGCGCCACCAGCGCCGGGTAGCGGATCGCGCGGATCGGGCCGGGCCGGCCGAAGCGGTGGCCGTAGACCGCGTCGATCAGGCGGCCGACCGCACGATCGCGCAGCCGCGCCGCCGGCGCGCCGCCGATCGCCAGCTCGGCCTCGCCGCTCTCGATCGGCGCCAGCAGCCGGCGCAGCTGCCCGACGTCGAGCCGCGCCGTCGGCGGCGCGAAGACGACGACGTCGGGGTCCTCGGGCTGCTCGGCGAAGTGCGCCAGCGCGCGCAGGCACGCCGCGCCGTAGCCGCCGGCGGTCTCGCGCAGCACGACGGCGCCCAGATCGCGGGCCACCCCGGCGGTACCATCGGCCGAGCCGCGGTCGATCACGATCAGCGAGCGCAGCTCTCGCAGGCACGCGCGATCGAGCGTCGTCGGCAGATCGCGCTCGGCGTCACGGGCCGGGATCACGACGTCCGTGCGCGCGCGGGTCACCCCGCCAGCATGCGGCGCCGCCGCCGCGGTGTCAAAACCAGGACGGCGCTTCCGGGCCTTGACCGCTATGCCGACCGCCCGATTTGTGCGACATCCGCACCCGATGGCGATCACCTACAAGGACGCGGGCGTCGACATCGACGCCGGCAACGCCCTGATCGACCGCATCCGGCCGCTGGCGCGCTCGACGATGCGCCCGGAAGTGCTCGGCGGCATCGGCGGCTTCGCGGCGCTGTGCCGGATCCCGACCGGGCTGCGCGAGCCGATCCTGGTGTCGGGCACCGACGGCGTCGGCACCAAGCTCAAGACGGCGCTGGCCACCGGTCGCCACGACACCGTCGGCATCGACCTGGTCGCGATGTGCGTCAACGACGTGCTGGTGACCGGCGCCGATCCGCTGTTCTTCCTCGACTACTTCGCCGCCGGCAAGCTCGACGTCGAGGTCGCCAGCCGGGTCATCGCCGGCATCGCCGAGGGCTGCCGGCAGGCCGGCTGCGCGCTGGTCGGCGGCGAGACCGCCGAGCTGCCCGGGCTGTACGCCAAGGACGACTACGACCTGGCCGGGTTCTGCGTCGGCGTCGTCGACAAGAGCGAGATCCGGCCCCGGGCCGACCTGGTCGCCGGCGACGTGATCATCGGCCTGCCGTCGAGCGGCCTGCACTCCAACGGCCACTCGCTGGCGCGCAAGGTCGTGCTCGAGGTGCTGGGCCTGGCCTGGGACGCGACCCCGGCCGAGCTGGGCGGTGCCACCGTCGCCGACGCGCTGTTGACGCCGACGATCATCTACACCCCGGCGTTCCGCGCGATCGCCGCGCTGCCGTGGAAGGCCGCGGCCCACATCACCGGCGGCGGGCTGGTCGAGAACCCGCCGCGGATCTTCGCCGACGACGCGCTGGCGATCGAGCTCGATCCGGCGACCTGGGAGGTGCCGGGCGTGATGCGGCTGATCGCCTCGGCCGGCGTCGCCACCCCGGAGCTGCGCCGCACGTTCAACCTCGGCGTCGGCATGACGATCGTCGTGCCCGAGGCCCACGCCGACGCGGCGCTGGCGGCGCTGGCGCCGTGGCGCGGCCGGACGATCGGCCGCCTGGTGCCGCGCGCCGGCGGGGAGCCCACCCGCTTCGTCGGGGACCACGCATGAAGGTCGGCGTGCTGGTGTCGGGGCGCGGCACCAACCTCGGGGCGCTCCTCGCCGCCGAGGCGGCCGGGGCGCTGGCGCCGGCGACGATCGCGGTCGTCATCTCGAACCGCCCCGGCGCCCTCGCCCTCGATCGCGCCGCCGCCGCCGGCAAGCCCGCGGTGACGATCGATCACAAGGCGTTCGCCGATCGCGCCGCGTTCGAGCGGGCGCTGCTCGCCGAGCTGGCCCGCCACGAGGTCGAGGCGGTGGTGCTGGCCGGGTTCATGCGGGTGCTGACCACGACCTTCATCGAGCGGTTCCCGCTGCGGATCGTCAACACCCACCCGGCGCTCCTGCCGGCGTTCCCCGGCGTCGACGCGCCGGCCCAGGCGCTGGCCCACGGCGCCAAGGTCACCGGCGTCACCGTCCACTTCGTCGACGGCGGCGTCGACACCGGCCCGATCATCGCGCAGCGCGCGGTGCCGATCCTCGCCGCCGACGACGCCGCCGCGCTGCACCACCGCATCCAGGTCGAGGAGCACCGGCTCCTGCCCGCGGTCGTGCAGGCGCTGGCCGCGGGGCGGGTCGCCGTCGCCGGCCGGGTGGTCACCGTCGCGCCGGGAGGGCCAGGTGCCGACCAACTCGTATGAGCTGATCGTCCTCGGCGACGCCACCGCCGGGCTGGCCTGCGCCGCGCTGTGCGCCCGCCGCGGCATGCGCACGCTGGTGCTGACCGACGAGGCCCGCCCCGATCGCTACCCGCTGGGGCCGCTCAAGCTGCCGACCGCGCTGGCGGTCCTGCCCGGCCGCGGCGCCGGCGCCGCCGCGCGCGTCGTGCGCGAGCTCGGCCTCGATCACGCGCTCAAGCGCAAGGTCCGCGACGCGCGGGTCACCGCGCAGGTGGTCGGCCCCGACGCCCGCGTCGACCTGCTGGCCGACGCCGCCGGCCAGGCCAAGGAGCTGGTGCGCGAGCTGCCCGATCACGCCGAGCGCGCGCTGGCCGCGTGGGACCAGGCCGCCGAGGTGGCCAAGGCCGGCGACGCGCTGCTCACCGGCGACGACGCGTTCCCGGGCGTCGGCTTCTTCGAGCGCCGCGACGCGGTCAAGCAGGCCGCGCGCGCCACCGAGGCCGCCGCGGCGTGGTGGCAGGCGCTGGCCGAGGCGCCGCTCCTGGCCGCGCTCACGGCCCTGCCCGCGGTCGTGGGCGGCGCCGCGCTGGCCCCGCCGCCGCTGGCGATGGCCCGCGCGCTCGAGCTGTGGCGCGCCGGCGCCCCCGAGCTGCGCGGCGACGGCACCGGCCTGCGCGAGCTGCTGCGCGAGAAGCTGACCGCCGCCGGCGGCGAGCTGCGCGGCGGCGTCGCGGCCGAGCTGGTGTCGGGGTGGACCAAGCTCAACGCGGTCAAGCTCGACACCGGCGAGGAGCTGGGCGCCGGCCAGGTGGTGTCGGCGTTGCCGGTCGGCGAGCTGGTGCCGCTGTTCGGCAAGAAGCCGCCCAAGCGCCTCGTCGAGCTCGCGAGCGGCGCCGCGCTGGCCGGCTGGAGCTACGCGATCAACCTGGTGATCGACGCCGCCGCGGTGCCCGAGGGCATGGCGCCGGTCGTGCTCGGCGTGGTCGATCCGGCGGCGCCGCTCGACGGCGACAACGCGTTCGCGATCCACGCCGCCGAGCCCGACGATCAGGGCCGGGTGATCCTCAACGTCACCGCGCTGATCGCCCGCGGCGCCTCCGACGAGCCCCCCGATCTGGCGGCGCTGGCGGCGTTCCGCGCCCGCCTGCTGGCCCGGGTCGAGGAGATCGTCCCGTTCGCGCAGCAGCACCTGATCGTCATGCACTCGCCCTACGACGGGATCGCTCCGGTCGTGCCGGGCGGCCGCGGCGGCTACGACCCGCCGCGCGGCGGCCCCGCGCCGCTGCCCCCGCGCTGGAAGGGCAACCTCGAGGGCGGCGGCGGCCTGGCCGGCGTGCCCTACGCCACCGGGGTCAAGCACCTGACCCTGGCCTCGCCCCAGGTGCTGCCGGCGCTCGGCCTCGACGGCGAGCTGGCGGTCGCGTGGCACGCCGCGCGGATCGCCTGCAACATCGCCGGCAAGAAGCGCGACTACCTCCGCGACGAGGTCGTCTCGGCCTGAGCCGCCGCGCGCGGCCACCGCCGCCCGCCCCGAGCCGGCGTCACCCGGAGATCAGACCTCCGGCGAGACACGCCGCGACGCTGCGTGTTAAACGAGGGCGAGGCACGCATGACCACCGCCCTGTTCGTCATTCTCCTCGCGGCCGCGTTCACGTTCTTCGCCCGCACGATCTGGCTGTTCGGCCGCGCGGTCGCGGGCGGCGCGCCCGACCCCCGGCCCCGCATCGATCAGCTCGGCGCGCGCCTGGCCTCGGTCGGCGTGTACTTCTTCGGCCAGAAGAAGGTCGCCGAGGAGGGCCCGCTGCACCGCACCAGCAAGCACCACCTGTTCATCTTCTGGGGCTTCCTGATCATCACGATCGCGACCGTCGACCTCTTGGTCTCGGGCGTCGTGCCGTCGCTGGCGATGCACCGCTGGATGCCGGCGATGCTCTACAAGCCGCTGTACACGGTGATCGACGTCTTCAACCTGATCGTGCTGATGATGGTGACCTGGGCGGTCATCCGCCGGGTCTTCGTCCGGCCGTCGCTGATCCCGATGACGCTCGACGCGGGGCTGATCCTCGGCGCGATCGGCTCGCTGATGCTGAGCCACTTCCTGTTCCACGGCTACGAGGTCGCCCACGCCCGCGCGATCGGCGCGGCGGCGCCGGCCGGCATGCCGCTGTCGACGGCGCTGGGCGACTGGATGTCGCCGCTGTCGGCCGGGGTCGCGCACCGCGGCGCGACCGTCAGCTACTGGCTGCACGTGCTGATCCTGCTGACGTTCCTCAACTACCTGCCCTACTCCAAGCACATCCACCTGCTGGGGGCGCTGCCCAACATCTTCGCCCGCAACCTGTCGACGCGCACGCTCGACCTGCCCAAGGTCAACCTCGAGGACGAGACCCAGTGGGGCGTCGGCAAGTACGAGCAGTTCTCGTGGAAGAGCCTGCTCGACACCTACGCCTGCACCGAGTGCGCGCGCTGCTCGAACTACTGCCCGGCCTACGGCACCGGCAAGAACCTGTCGCCGATGCAGCTGGTCCACGACATCCGCTACGAGATGCTCGACCGGGTCGCGCTCGGCGACAAGATCACCCAGCTCGAGGGCGAGCTGGCCAGCATCACCGAGTACGCCGCCCGCAGCGGCCTCGATCAGCCCGGCCACGAGCACCCCGACCTGCTGGCGGCCCGCGCCGCGCTGGCCGGCGCCAAGCAGCAGTCGACCGACATGCCGCGCCTGACCGGCGGCCGCATCGCCGAGGACACGCTGTGGGCGTGCACCACCTGCGGCGCCTGCCAGGAGGTGTGCCCGGTCTTCATCGAGCACCCGATGAAGATCATCCAGATGCGCCAGAACCTCGTCCTCGAGCAGGAGAAGGTCCCCGGCGAGCTGGCCCGCACCTGGAAGAACATGGAGCGGCAGTCGAACCCGTGGGGCGTCGCCGCCAGCAAGCGCATGGACTGGGCCGAGGGCCTCGACGTGCCGACGATCGAGGATCACCCCAACCCCGAGTACCTGCTGTGGGTCGGGTGCGCCGGCGCGTTCGACGCCCGCATCGTCAAGCAGACCCGGGCCATGGTGACGGTGCTGCGCGCCGCCAAGGTCGACTTCGCGGTGCTGGGCCACAGCGAGGGCTGCACCGGCGATCCGGCGCGCCGCGCCGGCAACGAGATGCTGTTCCAGATGCTGGCCGAGCAGAACGTCGAGACGATCAACGCCACCGGCGTCAAGAAGGTCGTGACCAGCTGCCCGCACTGCCTCCACACGCTGCGCCACGACTACCCGCAGTGGGGCGGCGACTGGGAGGTGGTCCACCACACCCAGCTGATCGACCACCTGATCAAGGCCGGCAAGCTCGAGGTCGGCGGCTCGCCGGCCGAGCGCGTGACCTACCACGACAGCTGCTACCTGGGCCGGTGGAACAAGGAGTTCGACGCGCCCCGCGACGTGATCAACGCGCTGGCGCCCCCGGGCGGCCTGACCGAGCTCACCCGCAACAAGCGCCACGGCTTCTGCTGCGGCGCCGGCGGCGGCCGGATGTTCATGGAGGAGCACGAGGGCGAGCGGGTCAACGTCAACCGCACCGACGAGATCCTCGCGACCGGCGTGGACACGGTCGCGGTGGCCTGCCCGTTCTGCAACATCATGATCACCGACGGCATGAAGACCCGGAACCAGGACGACAAGGTCCAGGTGCTCGACATCGCCGAGCTGGTCGCCAAGTCGTTCGACGTGCCGACCTCGGCGCTGACCCGCAAGAAGCGCGCGGCCGCCGAGGAGTGATTGCGCCGGGCGGCGGGGTCTGGCAGCGTCGCGGGATGGCTGCCCCGGAGGCGACGTGGTTCGCGTGCTCGCAGTGCGGGCTGTTGCAGGTCGAGGCGGCGGCGTGCGCGCGCTGCCGGTTCGATCAGCTGATCGACGTGCGCCGGTCGAGCGTGCGCGACCTGCTGGTCGAGACCGACCAGCGGCGGCTCGATCGCGCGTCGGGACGCAACCGGATGATCGGCGTCGTGACCGGCATGGTCACGATCGGCGCGTGCTGGTTCATCCCCGGGTTCTGGAAGCTGCGCGCCCACACGATCGCGCTGCCGTTCCTGGCCGATCAGATCTTGCTGATGGCGGCGGTCGGCCTCGGCGTGCTGAACCTGCTCGATCGCCGCGTGCCCCGGACGCGCTTCCCGTGGCTCGAGACATTGCCGCCGGCCGAGCGCTACTGAGTATTAGGAGGTGCGTCGCCGCACCTCCCTCGGCGGGGCCAGGTCCCCGCCGAGCCTCCCACCAGGACGCGAGACGCCCGGCGCGCGGACCGTTGCTCGTCCGAACAACTGACGAGCGCTGAGTTCCAGGCGTCGCCGCGCCTCCCCTCGCCGGGGACATGCCCCCGGCGAGCGCGGCCGACGATCAGAACTGGCCGCCGAACGACACCACGCGCGGCGCGGCGGCGGCCTCGGCCGGGCCGGCGAGCACCGCGACGTCGTAGAGCTCGACCGCGAGCGTGCCCAGCACCGCGCCGACGACCAGGCCGCCGAACCCGGTGGCGAGCGCGTCCTTGCCGCTGCCGGCGGCGAGGCCGACCAGGCCACCCGCGAAGGCGCCGCCGACCGGCGCCACCAGCCGCAGCCCCAGGCTGCGCGCGGCGTCGCCCCCGTCGCCGTGGACGAGGTGGATCGCCGGCGCCACCAGCAGGTACGCCGCGACGCCCCAGCCGCTGACCGTGGGCGACTCGAGGTGGACGCCGAGCGCGATCGTCGCGTCGGCGGCGACGTCGGCGGCGACGACCTGGTAGCGCGGCACGCCGCCGTCGGCGCGGGCCGGGGCCGCCGCGGCGAGCGCCCCGGCGACGACGAGGAGCCCGGCGTGGCGCATCGCCGCAGCATGCCGCGCGCGCCCCGCGCGCCGCAACCGTGATCGGCGCCGCCGTCCGCGCCGCGCCGAGCCGCCCGCGTTATCATGTCGGTCCATGCGAAGTCTGCTCCTTGGGTTTGCGCTGGTCCTCGCGACCGCCGCCTGTGATGGCACCGAAGACGCCGACGGCGCTCGCGGCAGCTGCGCCTCTGGTGGCGCGCTGTCGGGCTGCGCCGACAGCCCGACCACGCCCGAGGGCGCCTGCTGGCGGCTGGTCGAGTGCGGCAGCCTGCCGGTCGACGCCGCCGGCGACGGCGATCGCGACTGGGGCCGCTGCGTCGGCGCCCTCGAGGGCCTGCCCACCGGGCGCGCCGAGCTGGTCATGGCCTGCATCGCCAGCTCGACCTGCGACGAGCTGCTGGCGCCCGGCTCGCCGCACCCGTGGGAGTGGCCGGCCTGCTTCGCGTACGGAGATCAGTGATGCGCCGCCTGACGTACGTGCTCGCGGCCGCGCTCGCCGCCGCCGCCGCCGCGCCCGCCCTGGCCCAGCCCGCCGACGTGCCGACGCTGATCCAGCTGATCGACAAGCAGCCGGCCGGCGTCGACCGGCCGACCTGGAAGGAGCAGCGCCGCGACGCCGCCAAGAAGCTCGCGGCCAGCGGCGACAAGCGCGCGGTGCCGACGCTGATCAAGCTGGCCGACGCCGAGGCGTTCGACGTCATCGGCGAGATCGCGATCGAGGGGCTGGGCGCGCTCGGCGACAAGAGCGCGGTGCCGACGCTGGAGAAGATCGCCGCCGACAGCTCGCGCGATCGCCAGCAGCGCGACCTCGCCAAGAAGGCGCTGGCCAAGCTGGGCGCCCCGGCCACGCCGCCGCCGCCGCCCCCGCCGCCCGACGATCCCACCCCGCCCCCGCCCCCGCCGGATCGCGACGTCTCGCCGCCCGACGACGGCGGCGGCACCGGCGGCACCGGCGGCGCGATCGCGCCGCCCGACGGCGTGCCCGACTTGCTCGGCACCCGCACCCCGGCCCCGCCGTCCACCGATCGCTTCGCGCCCGACGTGCTGGCGCAGCGCGAGGAGCTGACCTTCGCGGTCGGCGCCGCGTCGCTCGGCTACGACTCGGTCCGCGATCGCACGGCGTTCGATCTCGACGCCAGCGGCCGCTACGCGCGGTGGATCGATCGCGACAAGACCGCGTGGGGCGCCGAGGCCGGCGCCCGCGTCGTCGCCGGCTACCTCAACCCCGAGGGGCCGGCCCGGTCGCGCGCGGTGATCGTCGACATCGACGGCGGCGGCCAGTTCCGCGCCTACGCCGGCCCCGGCGTCTACGGCATCGGCCGCGCGGTGATCGCCGGCCAGCTGCAGTACCTGTCGGTCATCCGCGACGACCCGATGGACGCCTACAAGGACGGCCGCACCGCCGCCGACCTCGGCGTCGCGATCGGCGGCGGCTACGGCCGCATCATCGATCGCGGCCCGCGGCTGCGGGTCAAGCAGCTCGAGGCGCTGCTCGAGGCGGGCCGCGCGCTGGGCCGGCCGATCGACGACGACCTCGCGGCCAAGCTGCAGTCGGTGTGGTGGGACACCCGCCGCGATCGTACCGGCTTCCGCCAGCTGACCGCGACGGTCGCCATCCTGCGCGAGGCCGGCGTGCTGCTGGGCGAGCCGGACGCCGCGACCACGTTCGGCATGATCGAGGTGCTGCGCGATCCCAGCTACGACCACCGCCAGGACGGGATCGACGTCAGCCTGCAGATCGGCGAGGAGTACCTGCTCCGCGAGGACGAGCCGGCGGTGCCCGAGGGCCGCACCGAGCTGGTGCTGGTCACCGCCACCGCCGCGCGGCAGCTGGGCCTGGCCAGCGAGGCGATCGCGCACCTCGACGCGCGCTACCGGATCCTCGCCGACGACGGGGTGCCGGCGCCGTGGCGGGTCGGCGCCGACGCGACCTGGCGGCACTTCGTCCACGCCGATCACGGCGAGCTGGTCGGCGCCTTCGACGTCGGCGCGCGGCTGGCCGCCTCCGACGACGATCGCGACGACACCGACCTCGGCGTGGCGATCGGGGGCACCGCCGGCTGGACCTGGGTGTTCAACCGGGCGTCGTCCGTGCGCGCGGCGGCCGACGTCACGCTCGACGCGGGCGAGCTGTTCATCGGCGCGCGCATCACCGGCAGCTACGGGTTCCTCGACGCCGGCTTCGCACGCAGCGCGCAGTGACGCGGGCGCGCTACGCGCGCTGACCTCGCCGCGCGACCGCGTGCCGCGTGCTGACGCGCCCTCACCTGTTGAACCATTGGACCGAGCGGCGCTACGCTCGGGGCCGTGCTCTCTCCAGCGCAGCGCGCGACGTACGTGGCGGTGGCCGAGGCCGCGCTGCCGGCGGGTCGGTTCTTGCCCGCCGCCGGCCTGCACACGATCGGCCGGGTCGAGGCGGTGCTGGCCCGGGTGCCGGCGCTCGCCGAGCGCGGCCTGGGCGCGCTGCTCGGCGCGCTCGACGCCGCCGCGCTCCTGACCCACCGGCGCCGCTTCGCCCGGCTGGAGCTCGCCGATCGGCTGGCGATGCTCGAGCGCTGGAGCGCGGGCGATCTGGTGCGCCGCACCGCGGTGCGGGCGCTGGTGGTGCCGCTCAAGGTCGCGCACTTCGACGATCCGGCGCTGTACCGCCAGCTCGGCTGCGTCTACGAGATCCGCGGCCAGAAGGAGGCCCGCGCCCCCTACCCGCGCGAGCGCGTCCACGACCTGGCGACCGCCGACGGCGATCTGGCGCTCGAGGTCGACGCGGTCGTGATCGGCACCGGCGCCGGCGGCGCGGTCGTGGCGCGCGAGCTGGCCGAGGCCGGCGTCGCGGTGGTGATGATCGAGGAGGGCCGCTACTTCGAGCGCCACGAGTTCACCGGCCGCCCGTTCGCGATGCAGCAGCAGATGTACCGCGCCGGCGGCACGACGATGTCGATCGGCAACGTCGCGATCCCGATCCCGCTCGGCGTCACCGTCGGCGGCACCACGACGGTCAACTCCGGCACCTGCTACCGCGTGCCCGAGCACGTGCTGGCCCACTGGCGCGACGACTTCGGCCTGCGCGAGTTCACCGCCGACCACCTCGATCCGTACTACCAGCGGGTCGAGCGGGTGCTCGGCGTGGCGCCGACCCGCCCCGAGATCCTCGGCGGCTGCGCCCGGGTCATCGCCCGCGGCTGCGACGCGCTCGGCTACCGCCACGCGCCGCTCAAGCGCAACGCGCCCGACTGCGACGGTCAGGGCGTGTGCTGCTTCGGCTGCCCGACCGACGCCAAGCGCTCGACCAACGTGTCGTACGTGCCGCTGGCGCTGCGGGCCGGCGCCGAGCTGTTCACCCACGCCCGCGCCGATCGGATCATCATCGAGGGCGGCCGCGCGGTCGGCGTCACCGCCCGGACCGCCAACGGCCGCACGCTGACGGTCCGCGCCCGCGCGGTCGTCGTCGCCTGCGGCTCGATCATGACGCCGGGGTTCCTCGAGCGGAACGGCGTGGGCGGCGGCTCCGGGCAGCTCGGCCGCAACCTGTCGATCCACCCGGCGGCCGGCGCGCTGGCCGAGTTCGACGAGTCGATCGCCAGCTGGCGCGGCGTGCCGCAGAGCCTGGCGATCGAGGAGTTCCACGACGACGGCATCCTGTTCGAGGGCGCGGCGACCCCGCTCGAGTTCACCGCCGCGCTGATGCCACACCTCGGCCCGCGGCTGGTCGATCTGTGCGAGCGGTTCGAGCGCATCGCCAGCTTCGGGCTGATGGTGTCGGACACCTCGCGCGGCCGGGTGCGGCAGGTGCGCGGCCGCCCGGTCATCACCTACGTGCTCAACCAGGCCGATCTGGCGCGGATGCACCGCGGCCTCGACATCCTGGCCCGGGTGTTCTTCGCCGCCGGCGCGCGCTCCGTGATGATGCCGGTCCACGGCTTCATGGAGCTGCGCGGCGAGGCCGACCTGGCGCGGTTCCGCGCCGCGACGATCTCGGCCAGCGACCTGGAGCTGTCGGCGTACCACCCGCTCGGCACGGCGCGGCTCGGTCCCGATCCGGCGTCGTCGGTGGTCGACCCCGATCATCAGGTCCACGGCACGCCCGGCCTGTACGTCGTCGACGGCGCCTCGGTGCCCAGCTCGCTCGGCGTCAACCCGCAGCTCACGATCATGGCGCTCGCCACCCGCGCCGCCGAGCGCCTGGCCGCCCGCCTGGGATGAGCGACGCGCCGTTCCGCGGCACGGCCGATCCGCTGGGGGCGCGCCTCCAGCGGTACGTGATCCCGCGACCGCCGCCGGCCCCCAACGTACGCACGCCGTACGCGATCGCCGCGAGCGCGCTGAGCGCGCTGGGCGCGGTCGCGGGGCAGCTGAGCATGGCGGTCGCGTTCGGCGCGATCGGCGTCATCGGCATCGCCGACCGGATCAAGGGTCGACGCGCGGTCCAGCCGGCGACCAACGCCGACGTCCACGAGCGCGGCCTGCGCGCGATCGCCGACGTCGCGTGGGCCGACGTCCTCGTCGTCACCATCGACGCCACGCCCGATCAGGGGCCGCTGCCGGCGACGCTGACCATCGCGACCCGCGACGCGACCACGGCGATCGCCGGCCACGCCGACGACCTCGGGCCGCTGGTGGCGGCGATCGAGGCCGGCGTCGGCCCGCGCCAGCTCCGCGAGGTCGAGGCCCGGCTGCGCGAGGGGCACCCGCTCACGTACGGGCGCCACCAGCTCACCGGCTACGGGCTGATGACCCGCGACACCGGCGTCCCGTGGCGCGATCTCGGCCCGGCCCACCGCGCCCGCGGCCAGCTGGTGATCGAGTCGGCGCTCGGCGCGTTCACGACGCCGATCGGCGGCGTCCACAACCCCGGCGTGATCGAGCGGCTGGTCGCGGCGCGCGGCCGGCCGGCCGGCTGACGCGCCCGGCGCTACGCGACGCGGACGACGACGATCTGCAGGTAGCGATCGCGCGGCTGCGCCGCCACCGTCGGGTAGTCGGCCGGCAGGCCGCCCTGGGCGACGATCGCGCCGTCCTTGCCCGCGGCCTTAAGGCCCTTGCCGACCAGCCGGGTCAGCGAGCCGAGCTCGTGGGTGTTGGCGGCCAGCCACAGCACCCCGCCCGGCTCGAGCACCGCCGCGGCCTGGGCGATCAGCGCCGGGTAGTCGCGATCGAGCACCCACGGCGCGCCGCGCGCGGTCGAGAACGTCGGCGGATCGATCACGATCAGCCGGTAGCGCTCCTTGGCCTTGGCCGCGCGGGCGAGGTAGCGGACCGCGTCGCCGGTCTCGAACCGCCAGCGCGCATCGTCGGGCGCGAAGCCGGCGCGCGCGAAGTTGCCGCGGGCCCACGCGGCGACGCCGTCGGAGGTGTCGACCGACACGACGCTGGCCGCGCCGGCCCGGGCGCACGTCAACGACAGCATCGCGGTGTACGAGAACAGGTTGGCGACCGCGCCGCCGCCGACGAACCGGCCCAGCCGCTGGCGCTCCTCGCGCATGTCGGTGAACAGCCCGACGTTGAGGCCGCCCAGCGGGTGGATCTCGACGCCGACGCCGTGCTCGGCGGCCCAGTAGCGCTCGGGCGGGGTCTCGCCGACGATCTCCTGGGTGACGTCGCTGGCGCCGCCGCGGGCGCGCACCTTGACGACGACGCCGCGGACGCCGACGAAGCCGCGCACCGCCTCGGCCAGCTGCCGCGCCCACGGCACCAGCGCCGGCGCGTACGCGTACAGCACCGCGTAGCGGCCGAGCACGTCGCAGGTGAAGCCGGGGACGCCGTCGCCGGCGCCGTTGAGCACGCGGTAGGTCGCGTCCTCGCCGGGCAGGCCCAGCTGCTTGCGCCAGGTGAGCGCGCGCTCGACCCGCCAGCCCAGCACCGCGCCGCTCACGGTCGGGAAGCCGTCGGCCGGCGTGACCATCACCCGCAGCCGCTGGTTGTCGGGATCGTGGATCGCCACGCCCAGCTCGTCGCCGCGCGGATCGACCAGCGGCACCACCGCGCCGGCCGCCAGCGCGGCGGCCTCGGCCAGCTTGGCGGTGTCGACGTCGCGGCCGCCGGCGGCGACGAACGCGGCGGCCTCGGCGGGCAGGATCACGGTGGGCGCGGCCACCGGCGCAGCCTACTCGATCGGGCGCCGGCGACGACGCCCGAGCGCGGCGACGATCGCCAGCGCGATCCCGAGGCTGCCGCCGCCGCCGGCCGAGGCGCAGCCCCCGGTCACGTCGGCGCCGTAGCCCGGGCCGGGGCCGCCGGCGCACTCGTCGTCGCCGCCGCACACCGCCGGCACCTGCTGGCGGATCCACGACAGGTAGTAGTCGGCGCGGGTGTCGACCGTGCCCTGATCGCAGGTCGGCGCGACGGTCGCGCCGCGCGACACCACGCCGATCAGGCGATCGCCGCGCCCGAGGTCGAGCACCGCCGGGCCGCCGGAGTCGCCGTAGCAGTTCTGCGGCTCGCCGGCGGCGCTGACCTGCAGCTCGCTGGGGCTGGTGGCGGTGATCGTCGCGTCGGCCGCGGCCTTCACGCCGGCCGACGCCGGGTCGCCGTCGATGGTCTCGCCGTAGCCGACCATCGTGACGACCGTGCCGTCGCCGACGTCGTGGGCCTCGCGCGGGCCGGCCAGGATCATCGGCGCGACGTCGGTCACCGGCGCCGCCAGCCGCAGGATCGCGAGGTCGTAGAACTGGGTCGGTCCGTCGACGATCGCCCGATCGATGTCCCACATCGGGTGGCTGGTCGCGGCGGCCGCGGCCAGCGGCGTGGCGGTGCGGGCGTCGAGGGCCAGCGTGAACCCGGGCAGCGGTCCATCGAGCGGCAAGCAGTGGGCCGCGGTCAGCACCGCGTCGGGCGCGATCAGCGTGCCGGTGCAGGTGACGCCGTTGCCCTCGACCAGCGCGCCGACCGCCGGGTGCGCGCCGGCTGGGGTCGGCGTGCCGCCGATGACCGGATCGACCCGCTCGCCGAGGCCCGGAGCCGGCTCGACGCAGCCGGCGGCGGCCATCGCGAGCAGCAGCCCGAGCACGGCCGCGGGCGCCGATCGCTGCAGGCGGTGCTCGGACGGTTCGCGCACGAGGCCCCGAGCATTGCACGGGCCACGCCTCCCCCGCGGCGCGATCGCAGCGAGCCAGATCGCCTACTTGCCGAGGGCGGCGAGCCCCGGTGCGGGGCCCGCGCTCCCCAGCCGAGGACCGCCGGTTGCACCCTCCGACGCAGCGATTGCGCATCGTTGCGCAATCGCCGCGGACCGGCCTGGGCCTTGCTGTACCGTGGGAACATGGTCCGGACCCTCGCCCTCGCGTCGTTGCTCCTGGTCGCCTGCACGGTCGGCGACCCCAACGCCCAGCCGGGCGACGTCGACGCCGCGAGCGGGATCGACAGCGGCGGCGGTGGTGGCGACGGCGGTGGCGGCGGTGGCGGCGACGGCGGCGGCAACGCCAACTGCGAGCCCGCGGCGGTGCCGCCCAACGGCCAGCACAACCCCGGCACCGCGTGCATCGGCCAGGGTTGCCACGACGGCGCCACCCAGGGCGTGCCGCGCTTCTACCTGGCGGGCACGCTCTACACCTCGGCCGCCGGCACCACGCCGCTGGCCGGCGCGACCATCCTCCTGCCCAACGGCATGGGCACGCCGACCAAGATGGTCACCGCCAGCAACGGCAACTTCTACCTCGAGACGCCGATCACGCTGCCGGTGCGGGCCAAGGCCAGCCTGTGCCCCAACACCGACATGGCGATGACCGCGATGGTCAACCAGCCCAACTGCAACGCCGCGGGCTGCCACGCCACCGGCAACCGCATCCACCTTCCCTAGCTGCCGCGCAACGGCGCTCTGCGCTGGTGCTCGGCAGCCCCGGGCACGGGCACGGGCAGGTCGCCTTCGCGACGCCGAGGGCGTCGCGCGGCGACCTGGGGTCACGACTTGCCGGCGGGTGAGCCGATCGCGATCTTCTTCGCCTGCATCCCGGCCTTCTTCGGGATGACCAGCGTCAAGACGCCGTCCTTGAGCTCGCTCTTGGCGTGCTCGACGTCCGCCGACTCGGGCAGCGTGAACGTGCGCATGAAGCTGCCGAACTCGCGCTCGTAGGCGAACACGGTCTCGGACTTGGTCTCCTGCTCGCGCTCGCGCTTGCCGGTGATCTGCAGCCGGTTGCCGGTCGCCGAGATCTCCAGCTCCTCGCGCTTCACGCCGGGCAGGTCGCCCTTGAAGAAGTACGCGTCGACGGTCTCGGTGACCTCGAACCGCGGGTTCCAGCCGACCCGGGCCAGCGTCGGCACGCCGACCAGCGGCGCCATCTCGCTGAACGGATCCCAGCGCAGCATCTCGCGCATCATCCGCATCGGGTCCCACTCGGCCACGTTCGCTTCGGGCTTCTTGATGATCTCGCTCATAAGACCCTCCTCGTGAGCCGCCCCCCGATCGAGCATCAACGATGCCAGCGCGATGTCCGCGACATCACGAGGTGGTCCCCCAGCGCGCGCGAAGCGGTTGCGCCGTCGTCGACGACGCCCCGCAGCGGTTGCCGACACGCGGCGCGCGCCGACACGCCGCGCGCGCCTACGCGCCGGTCGAGCCGAAGCCGCCGGCGCCGCGCGCGGTCGTCGACAGCTCGTCGGCGACCTCGATGGTCGCCTGCACCACCGGCGCGATCACCAGCTGCGCGATGCGCATGCCCGGCGTGATCGCGACCGGCTGGTCGCCGAGGTTGATCAGCAGCACCGCGACCTCGCCGCGGTAGTCGGCGTCGATCGTGCCCGGCGCGTTGACCACGGTCACGCCGTGGTTCTTGGCCAGGCCCGACCGCGGCCGCACCTGGCCCTCGAAGCCGCGCGGCAGCTCCATCGCCAGGCCGGTGCCCACCGCGGCGCGCGCGCCCGGCGCCAGCGTCACCGCCGCGTCGAGCGCCGCCGCCAGGTCGAGCCCGGCGGCGTCCGCCGTCATGTACGCCGGCACCACCGCGTCGGGGCGCAGCCTGCGGAAGCGAACGACCGGAGCGCCCACGCCGTCCCTCAGACCACGAAGTTGTTGATCTCCTCGGGGCCCGGCTTGGCCTCGAGGACCTCGCGCCGCGACAGGCGGATCTTGCCGTCGCGGTCCACCTTCACGCACTTGACGATCACCTCGTCGCCCTCCTTCAGCACGTCCTCGACCGCGCGGATGCGCTCGTTCGAGATCTCGCTGATGTGGAGCAGGCCGTCGGTGCCCGGCAGGATCTCGACGAACGCGCCGATCTCGATGATGCGCTTGACCACGCCCGAGTAGTACTGGCCGACCTCGGGCTCCATCGTCAGGCCGCTGATCAGCGCCTGGGCCTGCTCGAGGCTGCGGGCGTCGGACGACGCGATCGACACCACGCCCGTGTCGCTGACGTCGATGTGGGCGCCGGTCTGCTCGACCAGCGCGCGGATGGTCTTGCCGCCGGGGCCGATGATGTCGCGGATCTTGTCCGGCTTGATCTGCACGGTGATGATGCGCGGGGCGTTGGGCGACAGCTCGTCGCGCGCCGCCGGCAGCGCCTGGTTCATCTTGTCGAGGATGTGCAGGTAGCCGCGGCGCGCCTGGCCGAGCGCCTCCTCGAGGATCTTGCGGGTCAGGCCGTCGACCTTGATGTCCATCTGCAGCGCGCAGATGCCGACCTTGGTGCCGGTGACCTTGAAGTCCATGTCGCCGAGGTGGTCCTCGTCGCCGAGGATGTCCGACAGGATGGCGTAGTCGTCGCCCTCCTTCATCAGGCCCATCGCGATGCCGGCCACCGGCGAGGTGGTCGGGACGCCGGCGTCCATCAGCGCCAGCGAGCCGCCGCACACCGAGGCCATCGACGAGCTGCCGTTGGACTCGAGGATCTCCGACACGACGCGGATCGTGTAGGGGAAGTCCTCGTACTGCGGCAGGATCCGCGCGACCGAGCGCTCGGCGAGGAAGCCGTGGCCGACCTCGCGCCGCGACTGGCCGCGGATCGGCTTGACCTCGCCGGTCGAGAACGGCGGGAAGTTGTAGTGCAGGTAGAACTGCTTCTTCAGGTCGCCCAGCAGGGTCTCGACCTTCTGCTCGTCGTACTTGGTGCCGAGCGTCGCGACCGCCAGCGACTGGGTCTCGCCGCGGGTGAACAGCGCCGAGCCGTGGGCCTTGGGCAGCACCCCGACCTCGATCGTGATCGGGCGGACCTCGTCGAGGTCGCGGCCGTCGATGCGCTTCTTGGTGGCCAGGGTCTGGCTGCGGGCGTGCTTCTTGACCAGCTTCGACCACGCGCCGTCGACGTCCTTGCGCTTGCCGGCCCAGGGCTGGCCCTCGGCGGTGAGCTGCTCGGCCACCTTCTTGTGGACCTCGCTGATCGCCGCGCCGCGCTTCTTCTTCTCGCGGGTCGCCATCGCCTTGGCCAGGTCGTCGAGGCCGAGCTCCTTGACCTTGGCGAACAGCGCCTCGTCGGCGACCGGCTTGGTGAACTCGCGCTTGGGTTTGCCGGCCAGCTCGCGCAGCTTCTGCTGCAGCTTGATCAGCGGCTGGGCGGCCTCGAGGGCGAACAGCATGCCGTCGATGATCAGCGCCTCGCCGACCTCGTGCATCTCGCCCTCGACCATCATGATCGCGTCCTTGGTGCAGGCGACGACCATGTCCATCGTGGAGAGCTTGCGCTCGGCGAAGGTCGGGTTGGCGACCAGCTTGCCGTCGATGTAGCCGACGCGGATGCCGACCAGCGGGCCGTCCCAGACCAGGTCCGAGATGTGGATCGCGGCCGAGGCGCCGGTCATCGCCAGGACGTCGGTCGGGTGGACCTTGTCGTAGCTGATGACGTTGGCGATGATCTGGGTGTCGATGAACCAGCCCTTGGGGAACAGCGGGCGGACCGGGCGGTCCATCAGCCGGCAGACCAGGGTCTCCTCGGTGGTCGGGCGACCCTCGCGGCGGAAGTAGCTGCCGGGGATCTTGCCGGCGGCGTAGAACTTCTCCTGGTACTCGCAGGTGAGGGGCATGAAGTCGATGTCGCGCGGCTGCTGCGAGCCGGTCGCGGTCACCAGCAGCGAGGTGTCGCCGCAGCGGACGACCACCGAGCCGCCCGACTGCTTGGCCCACTTGCCGGTCTCGACGATGATCTCCTTGCCACCGATGGTGCAGGACTCTTGAACGAATGCCATGACTACAGACCTTTCGTGTCTCGGGGATGACCCCGCACGACCCGCCGGTCTGGGCCCTCACTCCAGCCCCGGACGTTCATCCGGAGCTCGACAGAAGGTTCATGCCGTGCCGTGTCTATGCGTGGTCGCGGGTTTGCGCGCGCAGACTGCCACGAATCGCCGGCCGATGCGAGCCCCCTGCGGCGCCCCCTACCCGGGCGAGATCACAGGTCAACCGCCGCGGCTGCAGGTCAGCCGCATGACCAGGCGCGGGCGGGCGGCGCGGTTGGCCGACACGGTGTGTAGGAGCCGCGGATCCATCAGCAGCAGATCGCCGGCGCGGCCGGTCAGCTCGACGACCCGCAGCGCGACGCCGGCGTGATCGTGATCGGCGTCGAGGTACGCGGCGCGGCGGGCGACGGCGGGCCCCGGCGCGACCAGCGCGGCGAGCCACGGATCGGCGGCGATCAGCGCGGCCAGGCCGTCGTCGGTGGTGACCACCGCGCCGGGGCCGCGGGCGTCGGCCAGCCGCGCCAGCGCGCGGTGCGAGCCGGCGACCGCCACGGTCGCGCCACCGCCGGGCGCGACGTCGTCGAGGCACGCGAAGCCCAGCAGGCCCCACGCCCTCGCCTGCCCCGCCACGGTCGGCTCGTCGACGTGCCAGGCGGCGTGCGGGACCTCCCACGGCGCGCCGGCGACCGGCAGGTTCGGCATGGCCTGACCGCCGTGTTCGTCGGCGGGGCTCCACGCGCCCGGGCCGAACACCGCGTCCACCGCCGCCGCCAGCGCCGGCCGCAGCGCCGCGCACGCCGGCGCCTCGCCGATCGCCCACATCGGGCCGACGTCGCCCGGCCGCAGCGCGCCGGCGATCTCGACGAGCGGCAGCGCGCCGCCGGCCACCCACGTCGCCGGCGCGTCGGCGCGGATGCCGTAGCGCCCCAGCGTCGCCCACACCGCCGCGCGCATCGCGGCCAGGTCGGCCGGCGCGATCGCGCCGCGCACCCGGGCCACGCCCGCCGCCGCGAAGCCCGCCGCGTCCTCCGGCAGGCTCACGGCCGGGCCCCGGCGAACGCCGCCGCGTACGCCGCGATCGTGGCCGGCGTGCCGCAGACGTAGACCGCGTCGTCGGCGGCGATCACGAAGTCGTCGGGGAACTCGACCACCACCGCGTCGCCGCGCTCGACCGCGATCACCAGGCAGCCGGTCCGCTGCCGCACCTGCGCGGCGCGCAGCGCCTGCCCGGCCAGCGCCCCGGGCGGCACCTTGACCACCTTGATCTCCGGCTGCAGCGACACCGCCTCCTCGCCGAGCAGCTGGAACGACAGCAGCTGGCCGGCGACCTGGCTGACCGACAGCACGAAGTCGGCGCCGGCGCGGTGGACGCGCGCCACGTGCTCGGGGCTGTCGACGCTGGCGATGATGACGGCGTCGCCGGCGACGTCGCGCACCACCGCCGCGGCGAACGTCGTCTCGCTGTCGCGCTCCATGACCAGCAGCACCGCCTGGGCCTGGGCGATGCCGGCGCGGGCCAGCAGCTCGGGATCGAGGACGTCGCCGACGACGTCGACGCCGGGCTCGGCGCGCTCGCCGATCACCGTGACCTCCTCGTCGGCGTCGCGCAGGAACTGGGCGACCTTGCGGCCGGTCTCGCCGTGGCCGAGCACGACGAACCGCCCGGTCCGCGCCACCGGCGTCGCGAGGTCGCCCAGCCGCGCGATCGCCTCGCGGCTGCCGGCCGCCACCAGGATCGCGCCGACGTCGAGGGCCCGGGTCGGCGACGGCGGCGCCTCGAGCGCCCCGTTGTTCCAGCGGCCGACGATCGTCGCCCCGGTCGCGGTGCGCAGCCGGGCCGCCGCCAGCGTGGTGCCGACCAGCGCGCTGCCGCGGTGGACCCGCACCTCGGCGATCTCGAGGGCGTTGCCCAGCCGCAGCTCGCCCGACACCCGGGGGCGGATCTTCACGCTGGCCTTGGCCGCCAGCGCCGCCGCCAGCGCGTGGCGCGGGGTGAACACCGCGGTCGCGCCGGCCCGCGTCATCGGCGCGCGCCGGCTCGGGGTCTCGACCAGCGCGATGATCGGGCCGGCGAACCCGCGCTGGCGGGCGCTCAACGTCAGCACCGCGTTCTGGTGATCGGCGGCGTTGGCGACGATGCCGCGCACGTCGCGCAGGTCGCCCAGGATCGCGTCGTCGAGCTCGAGGTCGGCGTGCACGACGGTGCGGCCGCGATCGTGGATGCGGCGCGCCACCACCAGGTCGGGCTCGAGGATCACCACCGGGATGCGCGCGCGCCCCAGGTCGTCGACCAGCGTCGCGACCGACGGCCCCCACCCGTAGACCAGCACCGTCCCCGGCCGCTGCGGCAGGCGGGTCGGCAGCCGTCCCTCGAAGCGCTCCTCGAAGTACGGGATCAGGAACACCGGGAACACCAGGAACGTCATGAACACGCCGACGAACTGGGTGGCGATCGTGAACACCACCATCACCGGGTGCTCCCAGCGGGCGTCGGCGCCGTAGCCGGTGGTCGTGATCGTCTCGCCGGCCCACTCGAGCGACCGCCAGAAGCCGCGCGGGTCGTGCTCGAGGTGCGCCATGCCGAGCATGTACAGGAGCGCGAGCACCACCAGCGTCACCGGCAGCGCCGCGACCAGCAGCAGGAGGCGTCGGCTCGACCGTCGCATCCCCGCTAGTCTCGCGCGCCGCCCGCCGCCGGTCCTCCCGCGGGCCGCACAATCCGCGGGCGCGGCGGCGCGCCGTCAGCGCGCGAGCAGCCCGTCGATGTCGGCGATCCGGGCCGCCATGCCGGGGCCGAGCGCGACGAACCCGGCGCGCGCCTGCGCCAGCGCCGCGCGGGCGGCCGCGACGTCGCGCCCGAGCGCGAGCTGGACCCGCGCGATCTCGACCGCGGTGTTGAGGGCGGCGTCCTCGACGTCGGGGATGGCGCGGGCCGCGGCGTCGGCGGCGTGCGCGATCGGCAGCGCCTCGCGGGCGCGGCCCAGCCCGACCAGCGCGCGCACCTGGAACACCCGCGCGAAGACCTCGCGCCGGGAGCCCGGCTCGGTAGCGGCGAACGCCTCGACCGCCGCCGCCGCCGCCGGCGCGGCGCGCGCGTAGGCGCCGGCCTCGAGCGCGACCGCCGCCAGGTTGACCTGCGTGCTGGCCAGCTCGATGTCCTCGATGCCGGGCGTGCGCTGCTGGATCGTCAGGATGCGCTCGAGCGTCGCCAGCGCCTCGCGGTGGGCGCCGCGCCCGTTGGCGATCAGCGCCAGGTTGGTCTCGCACAGGAGCACGTCCGGGTGCTCGGCGCCCTCGACCTCGGCGTAGATGTCGCGGGCCTCGCGGTAGGCCGGCTCGGCGCGGGCGTCGTCGGCGCCGGCCTCGGCCAGCATGACGCCGAGGTTGAGCAGCGCGGTGGCCCGGGTGAGATCGCGCGGCCCGCCGGTGGCCAGCGCCGCCTCGAGGCGGCCGGCCGTGGCCATCGCCTCCTCCCGCTGGCCGGCCTCGACCTGCGACAGCCCCAGCTCGCCGCGGATGATGATCGTCATCGGCGCGTCGCTGCCGAACTCGCCCTCGGCGAACTCCAGCGCCGCGCGGTAGTCGGCGATCGCCTCGGCGTGGCGCCCGCCGCCGGCCAGCGCGTTGGCGCGGACGTGGGCGGCCTCGGCGATGAACCCGCGGTTGCCGACGCCGGCATAGATCGCGGTGGCGATGTCGGCGTAGCGCAGCGCCGCCGCGGAGTTGCCGCCGCGATCGGCGGCGGCCGACAGCGCGATCGCGACGCCGGCGGTCTCGACCGGCGCCCGGGCCTGGTCGCGCTTCACCGCCGCGGCCGCC
This sequence comes from Myxococcales bacterium, assembly GCA_016794525.1. Classification (GTDB taxonomy): domain Bacteria; phylum Myxococcota_A; class Polyangia; order Haliangiales; family Haliangiaceae; genus UBA2376. The sequence continues at coordinate 13,686 of JAEUJY010000003.1, read as the reverse complement.
ACCCGCAGCCACTGCTGGATCGCCGTCGGGTCGCGCACCTCGCCGGTGTGGAGCGTCACCAGCTGGCCCAGCGCCGACAGGTAGACCGCGGGATCGTCCTGGGCCACGCCGGCGTAGTAGGCGTCGCTCAGCGCCTGGGCCGCGGCGTCGAACCGGTGCTCGCGGTAGGCGATGCCGCCCTCGACCACCAGCGCCAGCGCGCGCGCGCCCTCGTCGCCGGGCGGCAGCACGGCGCGGGCCTGCACCAGCGTCGCGGCGGCGGCCGCGGCGCGGTCGTGGTCGACCTCCGACTTGGCCGCCCACAGCAGCGCCCGGGCGCGGACCGCGGCGTCGTCGCCGCGCATCGGCGTGGCCGCCAGCACCACCGCGTCGAGGCACGGCGTCAGCGGCGGGATGCCGCGCAGCCGATCGAGGTACGCGACCGCGTCGGTCGCGGCCAGCGGGCGATCGTCGACCAGGATCGCCGCGACGCGGGCCCGCTCGGTCAGGCACGCGGCGGCGCGCTCGGCCAGCCCGGCGGGCAGCGTGCGCTCGACGCGCGCCGCGCGGCACGCCTGCTCCGCGGCGGCCATCAGCGTCGGCCGCACCCGCCCGAGCCGCGCCGCGATCTGGTCGCGCTTGGCCGGCGCGGCCGGCGACGCCTGGACGACCGCGCGCAGCGCGTCGACCAGCGCGACCGGGACCTCGCGATCGACCAGCCGGGTGGCGTCGCGGCACGGCGCCGGGGCCGCCCGCGGCCACAACGCGGCGGTCGCGGCCAGCCCGGCGACGACGACCGCGCCGCCGCCCCAGCGGACCCACGATCGTCCCGGCGTCAGCGCCGCGGCCAGCGCCTCCATCGACGGGAACCGCCGCGCCGGATCCGCGGCCAGGCCGCGCTCGAGGGCGCGACGGATCGCCCGCGGCACCCCGCGCTCGTCGGCGGGCGCGACGATCACCCCGCGCGCGGTGGCGGCGGCCAGCGCCGCGGCGTCGGCGCCGGCGAACGGCCGCGCGCCGTACAGCGCCTCCCACAGCGACGCGCACAGCGCGAACTGATCGGCGGCCGCGTCGACCGCGCCGCCGCCGCGCTGCTCGGGCGCCATGTACGCCGGCGTGCCGACCGCGACGCCGGTCTGGGTCAGCGGCGACAGCAGCTCGTCGGTGGGCGGCGTGGCCGGGTCGCGCTCGCCGACCTCGCGGGCCAGGCCGAAGTCGGCGACGCGGACCCGCCCGTCCTTACCGACCAGCAGGTTCTCGGGCTTGAAGTCGCGGTGGACCATGCCCGCGGCGTGGGCCGCCGCCAGCCCGCGGGCCGCGGCGACGTACAGCGCGACGATCGCGCGCCACGGCCGGCGCGCCTCGGCCAGCCACGCCCGCGCGGTGCCGCCGTCGACGTACTCCATCGCCACGTACGGGAACCCGGCGTGGGTGCCGATCTGGTAGACGGTGACGACGTTGGGGTGCTGGAGCTGCGCGATCGCCGTGGCCTCGCGCGCCAGCCGGGCCGCGGCGCCGCGGGCGTGCAGCTTGAGCGCGACGTCGCGCTTGAGCCGCTGATCGTGGGCCAGGTAGACGACGCCCATGCCGCCGGCGCCCAGCCGGCGCACGACGCGGTAGGTGTCGTCGACGAGCTCGCCGGCGGTCAGCGCCAGCGGCGCGGCGACCGGACCGCCGCCCATCACCTGGCGCACCAGCGCGTCGCCGCTGGTCAGCGCCGACGCCGCGTCGCCGGCGGTCGTGGCGTCGGAGCGCGCCGCGGGCTCGCCGCCGCCGGCCCCGGTCGTGGCGGTGGCGTCGTCGTCGTCACCGCGCATGCCGCGTCATCGTATCCGATGTACGGTAGCGACGCGATGACGCCGACCGAGCGCGAGGGCTTCGAGCGCGAGCTGCGCGCCCGCTTCGACGCCGGCGATCTGAGCGGCGCGACCGCCGCCATCGTCCGCGGCTACGGGCCGGAGCTGTACCGCTTCCTGGTCGCGATGGTGCGCGACGCCGACGCCGCCGACGACGTCTTCGCCGGCACGTGCGAGCGCATCTGGCGCGGCCTGCCGCAGTTCCGCTGGGACGGCGCGTGCCGGGCCTGGTGCTACGCGATCGCGCGCCACGAGTTCTTGCACTGGACCGAGCGGCGCGATCGCCAGCGCCGGCAGATCGAGCTCTCGGACGCGCCGCTGTCGCGGCTGGTGGTCGAGATCCGCAGCACCACCGCCGCCCACCTGCGCACCGACGTCAAGGACGGCTTCGCCGAGCTCCGCGCGACGCTGGCGCCCGAAGATCAGCTGCTGCTGCAGCTCCGCGTCGACGCCGACCTGCCGTGGCGCGACCTGGCGCGGGCGCTGGCCGACGACGATCGCGAGCCCACGCCCAACCAGGTCGCGGCGCTGCGCAAGCGCTACGAGCGGCTCAAGCGCGAGCTGCAGGCGCTGGCGCGCGCCCGCGGCCTGGTGCCGTGACGTCGGCCGCCGCGGCCGCGCGCGCCGCGGTAAGGTCGCGCCCATGATCGACGACGTGCGCGCCTACAACCGCGCCGCCTGGGACGCGGCGGTGCAGCGACAGAACGAGTGGACGGTGCCGGTGACCAGCGACCAGGTGGCCCGGGCCCGCGCCGGCGACTGGGAGGTGGTGCTGACGCCGACCCGGCCGGTGCCGCGGGCGTGGTTCGGCGAGCTGCGCGGCGCGCGGGTGCTGGGGCTGGCGTCGGGCGGCGGCCAGCAGTGCCCGCTGTTCGCGGCGGCCGGCGCCGAGGTCACGGTGTTCGACAACTCGCCGGCGCAGCTGGCCCAGGATCGCGCGGTGGCGACGCGCGACGGCCTGACGCTGCGCACCGTCGAGGGCGACATGCGCGACCTGGGCGCGTTCGCCGACGCCAGCTTCGATCTGATCTTCCACCCGTGCAGCAACGCCTTCGTGCCCGACGTCCGCCCGGTGTGGCGCGAGTGCGCGCGGGTGCTGCGCCCGGGCGGCGCGCTCCTGGCCGGGGCCACCAACCCGGTCGTCTACACCGCCGACCTGGCGCGCGAGCGCGACGGCGTGATGCAGATGAAGTACGCGATCCCGTACTCCGACCTCGAGCACCTCGACGATCCCGAGGTGCGGGCGCTGCACGAGCGCGGCGATCCGGTGTCGTTCGGCCACACGCTCGAGGACCTGATCGGCGGCCAGCTCGACGCCGGGCTGGTCATCACCGGGTTCTTCGAAGATCGGTGGACGACCGCGCCCGAGCCGATCCACCGCTTCTTGCCGTGCTACTTCGCGACCCGCGCGGTCCGCCCGGCCTGAGCCGCCAGCGCCGCGACGACGGCCTGGGCGCGCGCGTCGTGGCGCGCCATCACGCCGTCCGCGACCATGCGGGCGTGGGTCACCGTGGCGGCGCTCACCGGCGCGCCCTCGGCGCCGCGCACCGCGGCGTTGCCGAGCGCGAGCACCGCGGCCCAGCTGGCCTGCTCGCCGAGATCGGTGTACCGCCGGGCGGCGCTCGCGGCCAGCAGCATGCCCGCCAGCGCGCTCCAGTCTGCCGGCGTCGTCTCCGGCGCGGCGTCGAGCGCGCGCCAGCGCGCGAGCGCGGCCACCAGGCGCAGCGCCTGGCGCTCGCTGGTCAGCCGCTCGGCGAACGCCGCCGCCACCGCGTCGGCGAGCGCGCCCCGCTCGAGCGCGCGGCGGCAGCGCGCCACCGGCTCGATCGCGGCGGTCCGGACGTCGAGCACCAGCGCCGCCAGCGCGCTGGCGCACGCCGGCTCGTCCTCGACGGCGCGCCGGGTGCGGTCGAGCAGCAGCGCGACCCGGCCCGCCACCGGCCCGACGTCGAGCACCGCCGCCTCGAGCTGCGCCGCGGTGCCGTCGGCGGCCAGCGCCAGCCCGCGGAGCTGCGCCACGGCGACGTCGGCGCCGTCGCGCGCCGCCACCCGCTCGGCCAGCGCCGTCAGCGCGGCCCAGGCCTCGGGGCGGTGCGACGCCGCGACCTCGCGCAAGAGCGGCTCGGCCTCGTCGCCGCGGCCGAGCTGCAGGAGCGCCCGGGCCAGCCGCCACCGCGCGTAGATCGCCACCTCGCGGCGCGGGTGATCGATCAGCGCGGCGAGCTGCACCGCGGCGTCCCGGGCGTCGCCCTGGTTGAGCGCGCGGTCGGCGAGCGCCAGCGCGTCGCCCCCGGCGAGCGGCCGCCCCGGCGCCACCACGATCGCGGCCTGGGGCAGCAGCCGCCGCATCGCCGGCGTCAGCTCGTCGTCGGTGCGGGCCTCGAGCCACGCCCGCAGGCCCGGCGGCAACGGCGTGAGGGCCGGCCGCGCGGGGGCCGCCGCGCGGCCCACGGCCGGCTCGGGGCGCGGGCTCGGCCGCGCCAGCCGCTCGCTCGGCGCCGCGCAGGCGGCAGGCAAGGCGACGAGAGCCAGCATCCACAGGCGCCGCATCGCGACGACGATACCAGGCCGCGCCGCGGGCCGCGTCGGCAAGCTGCGGCAGCGCCGCCCTACCCCGCCGGGGTCCGCCGGCCGCACCGCACCACCGGCTGGGGCAGGTAGCGCGGCAGCGTCGGCTCGGCGCAGGCGAGGAACACCGAGCCGCGGCGGTTGCCGTTCAGGCGCAGGTGCGCGCAGCCGTGGCACACGCTGGTCGGGAACGGCGGCGGTTCGGCCACCTGCGCATCGTAGCGCGCCGGCGCCGACCGACGACCCGGCGCATGGACGCGACGACCGGCTTTCACTATGGTCGCCGTTCCACCTCGGCTGGAGTCCCATGGCCGCCCCGACCGCACCTCCCCCCGCCGCTGCGCCGACCGACGTCGAGGCGGCGTGGCTGCGCGACACCTACAAGCCCGACGCGCCCAACCTCACCGTCCGCGCCGCGATCGGCGGGATGTTGATCGGCGCGGTCATGTGCCTGTCGAACCTCTACGTCTTCTTCAAGACCGGCTGGAGCATGGGGGTGACGCTCACCGCGTGCATCCTCGCGTTCGCGTCGTTCCAGGGGCTCAAGGCGATCGGCCTGGTCAAGAAGCCGTTCGGGCCCCTCGAGAACAACGCGCTCACCACCGTCGCCTCGGGCGCCGGCTACATGACCGGCGGCGGCAACATGGCGGCCTACGGCGCGCTCCTGATGGTGCTGTCGGCGCAGCCGGCGCTGATGCAGCGCCCGAGCACGCTGGCGCTGATCGCCTGGTTCGGCGCGATCGCCGCGCTCGGCGTGTTCGCCGCGATCCCGATCAAGCGCCAGCTGATCAACCAGGACGGGCTGGCGTTCCCGACCGGCACCGCCACCGCCGAGACGATCGACTCGCTGCACAGCGCCGCCGCCGGCGGCGGCACCCAGAAGGCGCTGGCGCTCGCGGTCGCCGCCGGCGTCGGCGCGCTGGTCGCGGTCGCGCGCGACGCGCTCAAGCTGATCCCGGCGACCTTGCCGATGCCGATCAAGCTGGCTGGCTACGAGCTGGGCAAGTGGACGATCGCGCTCAAGACCGAGGTGCTGCTGATCGGCGCCGGCGCGCTGATGAGCTTCCGCACCGGCTGGTCGATGCTGCTCGGCGCGATCGTCACCTACGGCGTGATCGCGCCGCTGTTGATCGAGCACCACGAGGTCGCGACGGTCAGCTACAAGGCCATCGTCAACTGGACGCTGTGGCCGGGCGCCGGGATCCTGGTCGGCTCGGGCATCACGTCGTTCCTGCTCGACTGGAAGAGCCTCAAGCGCGCGTTCGCCGGCATGGCCCGGCTCGGCCGCCGCGGCGCCGACGCCAGCGGCATCGGCGCGATCGAGGCGCCGGAGTGGTGGTTCCCGGCCGGCTACCTCGCGCTCGGCCCGATCATCGTCGCGCTGATGGCGATCCTGTTCGACATCCCGGTGTGGGCCGCGGTGATCGCGCTGCCGCTGTCGGTGGTGATGGGCTTCATCGCCGCCCGGGTCACCGGCGAGACCGACACCACGCCGACCAAGGCGCTGGGCCCGGTCACGCAGATGACGTTCGGCGCGCTGGCGCCCGGCAACCTGCCCGGCAACATCATGTCGGCCAACGTCACCGGCGGCGTCGGCCTCCACGCCGCCGATCTGCTGACCACGCTCAAGACCGGCTGGCTGCTCGGCGCCAAGCCGCGCCACCAGGTCTACGCGCAGCTGCTCGGCGTCCTCGCCGGCGCCGCGATCATCGTGCCGGCGTTCAACGCGATCATCCCCGATCCGTCGGTGCTGGGCAGCGACGCCTGGCCGGCGCCGTCGTGCCTGGTGTGGTCGGGCGTGTCGGCGATCGTCTCCAACGGCCTGGGCGGCCTGTCGAGCGCGGCCCAGACCGCGATGGTGGTCGGCCTGGCGCTGGGCATCGTCATGGCGATCGTCGACAAGCTCGCGCCGCCCACGGTGCGCACGTTCCTGCCGTCGCCGGCCGGCGTCGGCATCGCGATGGTCATCCCGGCGTCGAACTCGATCGCGATGTTCCTGGGCGCCGCGATCGCCGCGCTGATGCGCCGCTACACCCGCGCCGCCTCCGACCGCTACGTCGTGCCGGTGGCGTCGGGGTTGATCGCCGGCGAGAGCCTGGCCGGCATCGCGATCGCGATGCTGATCGCCGGCGGCGTGATCGCCAAGTAGCGCCGGCCGCGCGGGCTACGGCGTCAGCCGCAGCCCGTCGCCCTCGAGGTCGCGCACCTCGACGAAGGCCGGCCGCGTCGGGAAGTGCAGGTCCACGACCAGCGCGTCGTCGGTCGACGCGAACGGCTGCGGCGCCAGCGTCAGCCACGGGTAGCGGAAGTCGTCGAGGGTCGCCAGCGACGAGGCGTCGAGGCCGCGCCGCTCGTCGAAGCCCAGCGCCCCGGCGTCGGTGGCGATCGCGTCGAGATCGAGGTCGCCGCGGGTCGCGGCGTAGCGCACCGCGTAGGCGTCGCCGGGCGCCGGCGCGATCGGCGCCAGCGTGATCGCGTCGTCGTCGGGCCCCGGGATGACCAGCCCGGGGTGGACGTGGGGATCGAAGCCGGTGACGCAGCCGGCGTCGGGGTGCTCGAGCTGGTACGGCAACGAGCACATCGTCTGCAGCCGGACCTCGAAGTGCAGGTGGACGAAGTCGGTGTCGCCGGTCTGGCCCATCGCGCCGACCGGCTGGCCCTGGGTGACCTCCTGTCCGGCGGTCACGCCGATCGCCTGCAGGTGCAGGTACACCGCGAACAGGTGGTCGACGTCGCGCCCGTGGAACCGCACCGGCGTCGGCAGCGCGTGACGGATCGCGACGACGTTGCCGCCGAGCGGAAACTGGGGCGAGCCGTCCGGATAGACCGCCTCGACGACGCCGTCGCCGATCGCCGTCACCGGCGTGCCCTCGGCGTCGAACCAGTCGACGCCGGGGTGGAAGTCGGTGCGCCCGGCGCTGATCTTCCAGCGCGGCCCGAACGTCGACGAGATCGCCGCGGGGTGCGGCACCGGCGGCGCGAACGTCGCCGGCAGCACCAGCGGCGGCGTGCCGCTGACCGCCGTGACCCGACCGCCGCCGCCGCCGCCGTCGTCGCCACACGCGCCGACGATCGCCGCCGCCACGCCGAGGCTCGTCACCGCGCGCATCCCGCCCATCGTACTACGGCGCGCGGCGGCGGTATCCTGCCGGCATGCGCGACGTCGATCGCCTGGCGCCGACCCGCCGCCCGCCGGGGGCGCCCAGCGGCCACCAGCGCTGGCGCGAGCTGTTCTTCCTGCACTGGACCTTCGCGCCCGACGTGGTCGCCGCGCGGCTGCCGCCGGGCATGGCGCTCGACACCTGGGACGGCCAGGCCTACGTCGGCGTCGTGCCGTTCCGCATGGAGGCCATCCGCCCGCGCTGGCTGCCGCGGCCGTTCGCGCTCGACTTCCTCGAGACCAACCTGCGCACCTACGTGATCGTCGACGGCGAGCCCGGCGTGTACTTCTTCTCGCTCGAGGCCAGCTCGTGGCTCGCGGTGCGCGCCGCCCGCGCCGGCTGGGGCCTGCCCTACTTCCACGCCCGGATGACCTCGACCCGCGACGGCGATCGCGTCCGCTACCGCTCGCAGCGGCGGGCCGGCGCCGCGACGCTCGACCTCGACGCCTCGATCGGCGCGCCGCTGGGTGCCTCGACGCCGGGGACGCGAGAGCACTTCTTGCTCGAGCGCTACCTGCTGTTCTCGGCGCGCCGCGGCCGCATCGATCGCGGCCAGGTGCACCACCCGCCCTACCCGGCGCAGGCCGCGACCGTCCACGCCGTCGACACGACGCTGCTGCCGGCCGCGGGCCTGCCCGCGCCGGTCGGCCCGCCGCTCGCGCACTACAGCGCCGGCGTCGACGTCGAGGTGTTCGGCCCGGCGCCGCTGCCCGCCCGCGCGTAGGATGCCGGGATGCTGCGCAAGATCGCCTTCACGATGTTCACGGTCGAGGACGCCACCCGGGCGCGCGGCTTCTACGAGGACGTGCTGGGGCTGACCCGCGGCATGGCCTCGGCCAGCGGGACGTGGACCGAGTACGACCTGCCCGACGGCGGCTGCCTGGCGCTGTTCCGCCACCCCGACCCCTCGGTCGCGCGCACCGCCGGCGGCGCCAGCGTCGCGTTCGAGGTCGAGGATCTCGACGCGCTGACGACGCGGCTGCGGGCCGCCGGGGTGCGGTTCCAGGGCGGCGTCATCGCCGGCCCGCGCTGCCGCATGCAGACGATCGCCGACTCCGAGGGCAACTCGATCATCCTGCACCAGCTCGCCGCGACCTGACGCCGCGCCGCCGCCGCGAGGGAGGATGCTAGAACCGCGGCGTGCAGAACCGCGCCGCCCCGCTGACCCTCGCCGTCGTCGTCCTCGCCGCCGCCTGCGGGCGCGATCGCCCCAAGGCCAGCCCGCCGCCGGCCACGAGCGACGCCGCCACCGCCACCGCCTCGCCCCGCGGCCACGCCGCGATCGCCGCGCTCAAGGATCAGCTGCGGGCGGCGCTGAGCAAGGCGCTCGAGGGCGGCGCCCCGAACGCGGTCGAGGTGTGCGGGACCGCGGCCAAGGCGATCGCCGACGGCCTGGCCACCGACGGCGTGAAGGTGGGGCGCGCCACCCGCAAGCCGCGCAACCCGGCCAACGCGGTCGCCGGCTGGCAGGACGAGGCGCTCGCCGAGTTCGAGGCCGCGGCCGCCGCCGGCAAGAAGCTCGACGGGCTCCACTACCTGCGCCAGCTCCCCGACGGCCAGACCCGCTACGCCGAGCCGCTGGTGGTCCAGGCGCTGTGCCTCAAGTGCCACGGCGCCGACGTCGCGCCCGACGTGAAGGCCGCGCTGGCCACCGCGTACCCGACCGATCAGGCGACCGGCTACGCCGAGGGCGCGCTGCGCGGCCTGGCCTGGGCCGAGTACCGCGCGGCGCCGTGAGTCACTCGACGTAGGTGAACGCGTAGCGGTGATCGAGCACCGTGCCGGCGTCGGGCACGAGGCCGGTGCCCGGCTGCGCGAAGGCCGCGAACGGGTGGGTGACCGGATCGCAGTCGAGCGCGCCGCTCGGCGCGACGTCGCAGTTCTGCGACCAGCTCTGCGCGCCGTCGGACTGCACGTAGCCGCTGCGCAGCTTGGGCACGCCGTCGGCGTAGAACGCGTAGGTGTAGCGATCGCGGATCACCGTGCCGGCGGCGGGGGTCACGCCGCTCGGCGGCAGCGCGACGACCTGGAACGGGTGCGTCGCCGGATCGCACACCAGCGCGCCGTCGGCCGCGACGTCGCAGTCCTGCGAGACGCTGCGCGTGCCGTCCGACTGCACGTAACCCTGGCGCACCTTGATCCGCCCGTCGGCGACGAACGCGTAGCCGAACCGGCCGCCGACGTGGGTCCCCGGCGCCAGCGTCACGCCCGCCGGCGGCAGCGCGACCGCGACGTACGGGCTGGTCGCGGGGTCGCAGGTGAGCGGGCCGGTGGCCGGCATCGCGCAGCTCTGGACGTACTCGCGGGCGCCGTCGGCCTGCAGGTACGCGGTCAGCAGGCGGCGGGCGCCGGTCGGCGTGCGGTACACGACGATCGTGCGATCGGCGATCCGCGCGCCGGCCGGCAACGTCAGACCGCTCGGCGGCAGCGCGAACGCGGCGAACGGGTGCGTCGTGGTCGTGCAGTCGAGCACGCCCGACGCGGCGACGTCGCAGGTCTGCGAGTGCGCCTTGGCGCCGTCGGACTGGACGAAGCCGTTGCGCAGCTTGAGCGTCGGCGTCGGCGCGCACGCGTGATCGGCGGTCGCGCCGCAGACCTGGCCCGCGCCGCACGGATCGCACGTGACGGTGCCGCCGCAGCCGTCGGCGATCACGCCGCAGGCCGCGCCGGCGGCGGCGCAGGTGGTCTGCACGCACGCGTCGCTCGCCGCGTCGGGCGCGGGGGTGGCGTCGGGCTCGGCGGCGGCGTCGGGGGCGGCGGGCGCGTCGGGCGTCGACGCGGCGTCGGGCGCGTCGACCGGCGACACCGAGCCGCAGGCGGCGGCGAACCAGAGCGGGATGATCACGGGGAGCGGAGTGCGCGGCATGACCGACGACTCAGCAACCGCCAGGCCATCGCCGACGGCCTCGCCGCGCGCTCGCCGGGGCCCGGCGTGCCACGGATGTGCCACCGCGGTGTCAGCGCCGGCGGGGGTGTGCCGCGATCGTGCCAGCCGCGGCGGTATGCTCGGGCGGTGGAGTCCACGGTCGACGTCCAGACCCCGGTGATCCGCGACGACGCCGGGCCGCGCCCCGGGATCATCGTGGTCCACGCCGGCGGCCAGCCGCAGCTGCGGGCGGTGGCGCTGGGCGCGGCGCCGATCGAGCTGGGCCGCGATCCCGCGTGCGGGCTGGCGATCGACGACGCCTCGCTGTCGCGCCGCCACGCCCGGCTCGGCTGGCGCGACGGCGCGTGGCAGGTCGAGGATCTCGGCAGCCGCAACGGCACGTTCGTCGACGGGGAGCGGCTCGCCGGCGCGGTCGCCCGGGCCGAGCTGCGGGTGGTGCGCGCCGGCCTGGTCGTGCTGGTGTGCGTCGCCGATCTGCGGCGCTACGACGACGCCCGGGTCGAGGTGCGCGACGGCCTGGTGATCGGCCCGGTGTTCGCGGCCGCGCTGCGCGAGGTGGCCCAGGCGGTGCGGTTCGGCGAGCGCGTCCACCTCACCGGCGAGAGCGGCACCGGCAAGGAGGTCGCGGCGCGCGCGTTCCACGACGCCGGCGGTCGGCCCGGGCCGTTCGTCGCGGTCAACTGCGCGACGATCCCGGCGGGGCTGGCCGAGCGCCTGCTGTTTGGCGTGCGCCGCGGCGCGTTCTCGGGCGCCGACGCCGACGCCGACGGCTACCTGCAGGCCGCCGACGGCGGCACGATCTTCCTCGACGAGGTCGGCGATCTCGACCTCGGCGTCCAGGCCAAGCTCTTGCGCGTGCTGCAGACCGCCGAGGTGCTGCCGCTGGGCGGCACCCGGCCGCGCCCGATCGACGTGCGGGTGTGCTCGGCGACGCTGCACAGCCTGCGCGCGCGGGTGGCGAGCGGGGAGTTCCGCGACGATCTGTACTACCGCCTGGGCAAGCCCGAGGTCGTGCTGCCGCCGCTGCGGGCGCGGCCCGACGAGGTGCCGTGGCTGGCGGCCCACGCCATCGCCGCGGTCGCCGCCGGGCTGCGGCCCAACGCGCTGTTCGTCGAGGCCGCGCTGACCCGCCCGTGGCCGGGCAACGTCCGCGAGCTCCTGACCGAGGCCCGAGCCGCCGCGCGCGCCGCCGTGATCGCCGGCGCGTCGCTGGTCGACGCCAGCCACCTGCACGCCGACGCCGGCCGGGCGATCCACGCCGCCGCCGATCCGGCCCCGGCCCCCGCCCCACCGACGAGCGCCGCCGCGCCGGTCGAGCTCGATCAGGTCGCGCCGGCGGACCGCGCCGCCCACATCGAGGCCGCGCTGCGGCGCGAGGAGGGCAACGTCGCGCGGGCGGCGCGCGCGCTCGGCGTGCACCGCACCCAGCTGCGCCGGTGGCTGGCCCGCTACGCGATCGATCCGCGCCAGTTCGCGCCACCCGGCGCGCGCGGCGACGACTGAGGCCGGCGGATCAGCGCGGCGCCGGCGGGTGCGCCGCCAGCCACGCCTCGAGCGCTGGGAGCCCGATCCGCTCGCCCGCCGCCGCCGCCGCGAAGTCGGCGCGCGCGCGCTCGGCCAGCGGGCGCGCCTCGGCCACGCCGGCCGGCCCGCGGGCGGTCAGCGCCTGCACCGCCACCAGCGTCAGCTCGGCGCGGACCGCCGGGTAGTCGGCCACGTCGAGCGCGAGCGCGGCGCGCGCGGTGGCCAGCGCGGCCACAGCGTCGCCCAGCGCCAGATCGGCGGCGGCCTGCTCGCCCAGCGCCACCGCCCGCGCCGGGTGCGCGAGCCCGAGGTGCGCCGCGTAGCAGGCGGCCGCGGTGACGAAGTGCGGCCGCGCCTCGGCCGCGCGCCCGCCGGCCAGCGCGATCCGCCCGATCATGCCGTGGGCCTCGCCGATCTCGATCGCGTCGGGCGGCAGCACCGCCGCGCGGATCGCCAGCACGCGGGCCGCCGCGGCCGCGGCCTCGGACAGCCGGCCGAGCCGCAGCTGCGCCCGGGCCACGCCGTACAGCGACATCGCGACGTCGAGGTGGGCCGGCCCGAGCACCTGCTCGCGCAGCGCCAGGATCGCGGCGTGCTCGGCCAGCGACGCCGCCCACGCGCCGCGATCGCCGAGGCCGACCGCGAGGTTCGAGCGGATGCCCAGCGCCTCGGGGTGCCACGGCCCGAGCGCGCGCGCGATCGTGTCGACCGCCTCGCGGCCGCTGGCGTCGGCGGCGGCGAAGTTGCCCTCGAGCTGATCGATCAGGCTCAGCCGGCGCAGCACCGACGCCACCACCAGCGGATCGTCGACCGCCTCGACGCGGTACGTGGTGAGCGCCTGCCGCAGCAGCGCGCGCGCGGCGGCGAAGTCGTTGCGGCGCAGCGCCAGGCTGCCGCGCAGATCGAGCAGCCGCGCCGCCAGCCGCGGGTCGCCCAGCCGATCGACCCAGGCCTGGGCGTCGGCGACGATCGCGTCGACCTCGTCGCCGTAGTCGAGATCGATCGCGCCGCGCATCACCTCGAGCGCCAGCTCGGCCGCGGCCGCGTCGTGACGACCGGCGGTGGCCGCGCGCAGCCCCGCGGCCAGCGTGCGCCGGCTGCGCGCCAGGTCGCTGGTCGCGCGCTCGAGCCGCCCCGCCACCAGCAGCACGTCGGCCTCGAGCGGTCGATCGCCGAGCACCGCCGCGGCGACGCGCACCGGCGCCACCAGCGCCCGGCCCTCGGCGTAGCGCCCGGCGGTCAGGCGCGCCCGCGCCGCCGCGAGCTGCGCCTCGATCGCCTGGACCCAGCCGCGGACCGCCGGATCGTCGGGCAGCGCCGGCAGCAGCCGCCGCGCCGCCGCCTCGTCGCACGCGGCCACCGACGGCAGCCGCCGCGCCGTCGCCTCGGCGTCGATCACCAGCTGGCGATCCGGCGCCGCGAGCACCGCGACCACCGCGTCGAGGTCGGCGAGGCGGTTGTCGAGGCACGCCATCCGCAGGTCGAGCAGCCGCTCGCTCTGCTCGCCGCGGACCCGGGTCGCCAGGCAGGCGTCGCGGTGGGCCAGCGCCCAGCGGCGGCCGTAGGCGTCGAGCTGGTCGACCGCGCCGCGCCACGCCGCCTCGGCCTGCGGCAGGCCGGTCGCGCCGAACATCCGGCGCAGCGTCTCGGCGCGCGCCGGGCCCCACACCGCCGCCACCCGGGCCGGCCCGCCGGCGCACGGCTCGGCCGC
>JAEUJY010000154.1 GCA_016794525.1 Myxococcales bacterium | reverse complement strand
CCCAGGTGGAAGATCGGCGGCGCGTCCCACGTGGGAGATGGCGGGCGCGTCCCACGTGGGAGATGGCGTCGCGTTCTACGTGGGAGATGGCGGGCGCGTCCCACGTGGAAGATCGGCGGCGCGTCCCACGTGGAAGATCGGCGGCGCGTCCCACGTGGGAGATCGGCGTGTGTCCCACGTGGGAGATGGCTGCGCGTCCCACCTGGGAGATGGCGGCAACCCCTGTGCCAGGGTAGTTGTCGCATCCCACGTGGGAGATCGGCGGCGTGTCCCACGTGGGGGATGGCGGAAGGGCCCTGGCGGGATGGGGGCGGAGATGGGATCAGGCGTGCAGGCGGCGGAGGAGGGCGAGCTGGGCGAGGGCGCCGGCGACGGCGGCTTCGGTGCGGAGGATGGCGTCGCCGAGCGAGACGATGGTGAAGCCGCGGGCGGCGAAGGTGTCGACCTCGCGCTCGATCCAGCCGCCCTCGGGGCCGATGGCGAGGGTGGTGGGCGCGGCGGCAGAGCCGGGGGCGGCTTCGATCGGGACGCCGCCGCGGGCGTGGGCGCACAGGGCGCGGGCGGGTGCCGCGTCGGGCGGGTGGTGCGCGTCGAGGAAGCCCATCAGGCGCGGATGGACGCGGACGGGCGGCAGGTGGGTGGTGCCGCCTTGCTCGGCGCCGAGGCGGACGTGGGCGGCGAGCTCGTCGGCGGCGAGGCGCGGCGAGCCGAAGTACGACTTGTCGACGCGCCACGCGTTGACGAGCTCGATGCGGGTGACGGCGAACGCGGCCGCGGTCTCGAGCGTGCGGGCGAGGACCTTCGGCCGCGGGATCGCGAGGACCAGCGTGATCGGCGTGGGCGGCGGCGGCGGCGCGAGGTCGCACAGGCGCACGGTCACGGCGGCGGCGTCGCGGGCCAGCACCTCGGCGGCGCCGATCGCGCCACCGGCGACGCCGGCGCGCAGGCGCTGGCCCACCGCGACGTCGAGGACCTGCCGCAGGTGGTCGGCGCGGCGATCGGTCAGCCGCGCGCAGCCGTCGACGAGCTCGGCCTCGTCGACGAGCAGCAGGTTCACAGCTTCTCGACGCGCTGCCCGGCCTCGGTCCAGCCCATGATCCCGGCGGTCAGCACCTTCACGTCCTTGTAGCCGAGCGACATCGCCTTGGCGGCGGCCTCGTGCGACGCGCCGCACTGCTCGTTGGCGCAATAGAACACCAGCGGCTGCGCCTTGTCGGCGGGCAGCTCGGTGGCGGCGTAGGTCTCGTAGTCGGTCAGGAGCACGGCGCCGGGGATGAAGCCGACGTCCTTGCGGGTCTTGTCGCCGTTGGCGTCGACGGGGCGCGCGGCCTTGGCGTCGAGCTGCTTGGCCAGCTCGTCGACCGAGACGGTGGCGGGGCCGGCCTTGGCGGTCGGCTTGGCCTTGTCCTTGGAGCACGCCGCGCCGGTCACCGCGAACGCGGCCAGCGAGCACGAGACGACGAACGACAGGGTACGCATGGTCCGCAAGCCTACCTGCGCCGCGGGCCGGCGCAAGCGGCGCGAATCGTCGCGGGGCCGCGCGCGTTCGATCCGGGCGCGGTTACAGTCCGCGCGGAGGTTCCGTGAAGAACAAGCTGATCATCGGTGCGCTGGCGCTCGCGGTCGCGAGCGCGTGTGGCGGCAAGAAGTCGGACGGCCCGGCGGGGCAGGGCTCGGGCAGCGGGACGGGTGGCGCGGCGGCGGCGCCGCTGCCGGTGCCGCCGCTCGGCGTCGACGCGGTCAAGCGGTTCAACTACGTCTACGGCCCGGCGCAGAAGGACTACGAGAAGGTCACGGCCGCGCTCAAGGCCAAGGCCCGCGACTGGGCGGCGGTCAAGGCGGCGTGCGAGGCGACGCTGGCCAAGGACGCCGATCACCTCGACGCGCGCTGGTGGCTGGGCGTCGCGCTGGCCCAGACCGGCGACGGCGCCGGCGCCGCGACCGCGCTGGCGGCGGCGCTGGCCGGCGACTGGCTGCGCTGGGGCCCGGGGCTCGAGGCCGACGCCGATCTGACGGCGTTCCTGGCGACGCCGCCGGGGCAGGCGGTGAAGGCGCTGTCGGCGACGCTGCGCGGGCAGGTCGCCGACGCGCTGGCCAAGCAGCCGCTGATCCTGGCGCGGCGCTCGGGCTGGAAGGCGCCCAAGCCCGGCACCGGCTACGCCGCGACCCGCGGCGAGCTCTACGCGTACGACGTGGCGGCCAAGCGCTACCTGCGCGTGACCCACACCGATCACAGCCTCGCCGGCTACCTGCGCGGTCCGTCGGGCGAGCTGTTGCTCGTCGGCTTCTCCCAGGCCGAGGTGCCGGATCCGGCCAAGGCGCCCAAGACCGCCGCCCCGCTGCTCACGCGCAGCTGGGTCAGCGCGTGGAGCCTGACCGACTTCACCGAGACCAGCCCGAGCGCGAAGATCGCCAAGGCGCGGCTGGTCACCGTCGGCTACGGGCCCGGCGAGCAGATCCTCGTCGCGACCGCGCCGGCGACCGGCCGCTGGAGCACCGGGCCGGCGACCACGTTCGTCGTCGATCGCGGCACCGGCAAGCTGACCAAGGCCCCGGCGGTGACGCTGGCGCCCCCGGCGCTGGCGATGACGCTCGAGGACGTCGTCGTCGACGGCGGCGCGGCGTGGCCGGCCGATCTCGACCCGGCGATCGCCGACAAGCTGCGCGCGGCGCTGGGCGCGACGCCGACCCTGGCGTCGCTCGCGGTGTCGCCCGGCAAGGGCCGGATCGCCTTCGCCGGCGCCACCGATCCGTGCGCGACCGGCGACGCGGCGGCCAAGCCGTCGCTGTACGTCGGCGACGCCAAGACCGGCGCCTACAAGCACGTGCTCACCGCCGACAGCCGGTTCCGCGCCCGCTGGATCGACGACGATCGGCTGATCTACGAGGACGGCTCGGGCGGCCTGCGGATCTTCGACGCCGCCGCCGGCCGCGAGAGCGGCAAGCTGGGCGAGCGCGCCGGGCTGGCCCTCGACACGCTGCCGCCGACCGCGGCGCCGCTGTGCCGCAGCGAGCCGATCGTCGACGATCCCGACGCGGTCGACGAGCTGCCGCCGGAGGTGCCCGACGAGGGCGCGGCCACCGACCCGGCGGCGCCGGCTACGACGCCTTGACGCCGGCGAGGTGCGCCAGCGCCGCGCCGATCGTCGGCGACAGCGCGGCCACCGGCTCGGCGCCGGGCTCGCAGAGCACCAGCCAGTCGCGGGCCCCGGCGTCGACGGCGGCCCGCCAGTGCAGGCGGCACAGGGCGCGGCCGTCGCGCAGGGTCAGCCGGGGCGCGTCGGCCAGCAGCGTCGCGACCTCGGGCTCGAGGGCGCGGCCGTAGCGGCGCAGCACGACCACCACCGCGAGGTCGGTGAGCCGGCCGCGATCGACGCCGTCGATGACCAGCGCCAGCTCGTCGCCGCGGCGGGCCAGCCCGGTCACCTCGACGGTGCTGTCGGGGCGGATGTGCTCGCGGATCGTGAACGCCGTCATCGCTTCGACGCCTGGGCGAAGGTCGACCACCGCGCCGACGGCAGCACCTGGAAGCCGACCACCGCGCGGTTGACGACCGCGACGTTGTCCTCGTGCCACAGCGGCACGATCGGCATCTCGTCGAGCAGGATCGCCTGGGCCTGCGCGTACAGCTCGACCCGCTTGGCGCGATCGAGCTCGCTGCGGCCGGCGGTCAGCAGCCGATCGACCTCGGCGTTGGCGTAGCGCCAGCGGTTGGTGTCGTCGGGGTGGTCCTTGTCGGGGATGCGCGAGGAGTGAAAATACGCGTAATACATGTCGGGCTCGGTGATGTCGCCGGTCTGCATCGACGCCAGCTGGTAGGCGCCCTTCTTCACGTCGGCGAAGAACGTGCCGAACTCGAACGGCCGCACCTCGATCGCGATGTCGAGGCGGGACAGCTGCGCGGCGATGACCCGCGCCACCGCGACCCGGAACTGATCGCTCGACGCCTTGTAGACCAGCGCGAAGCGCGGCTTGCCGCCGGGGCCGTCGGGATCGGGGTAGCCGGCGGCGTCGAGCAGCCGCCCGGCCTCGGCCAGATCTTCGACCAGCGGCCGGGCCGGCGCGCGGTACGCCCAGTGGCCGGGCGGCACCAGCCCGGTCGCGACCACCGCGCGACCGCCGAACTTCTTGGCGACGATCGTCGGCCGATCGATCGCCATCGCCAGCGCGCGGCGGACCCGGGCGTCGGCGAGGAGCGGATCCTTGTTGTTGAACATCAGGTAGGTGAGCTTGGTCGAGGCGCCGCGCTGCTCGACCAGGCGCGGCCGCGCCAGCACGTCGTCGACGAGGTCGTAGCGGATGCCGTTCTGGACCAGGTCGCCGGAGCCGCCGGCCAGCATGACGATCCGCGCGGCGGCGTCGCGCACCACCTTGAAGTCGATCTTGGGCAGCGCCGGCGGCGGCCCGGCCCAGTAGCGGTTGACCGACAGCCGCACGCGGTCGGGGGTGATCGAGTCGACCTGGTAGGGGCCGGCGCCCATCGCCCGCCCGCCGGGGAACTTGCCCTTGGCGTCGGCGGCGTGGCGCGCGGCGATGCCGATGTCGAGGTCGGTGATCAGCGTCGCCAGCGGCTTCTTCAGGTGGATGCGGACGCGCCGCAGATCGAGCCGCTCGAAGCTGGCGAACCGCTCGGCCAGCACCTTCGAGCCGTCGGCGATCGCCGACTCGTAGGTCCAGGCCACGTCGTCGGACGTGACCGGCGTGCCGTCGGAGAACCGCAGGTCGGGCTTGAGCGTGACGTCCCAGGTCAGGTCGTCGACCCGATCGATCGCCGCGGCCAGCCCCAGCTGCGGCTCGGAGTCGAGCGCGTCCATCACCACCAGCCCCGGGCACACCAGCCGCGACAGCTTGAGATCCGACTCGCGCACCGTCGACCGCGGGTCGGCCGAGGTCATCGCCTGATCGACCAGCACCACCAGCGTGTCGTCGGGGGTGCGGTGGGTGCGGGCGGTGCAGGCGCCGGCGGCCGCCGTCGCCAGCGCGAGCGCCGTGGTAAGATGGAGGCGTGCAGTCATCGGGTGGTCGCCGCGCGCTGGTGGCGGCCGTGCTCGCGCTCGGCGCCACGAGTATCGTCACGCCCGGCGCGCGCTCGCAAGCGCCGGATCCCGGCGCGGGGCCCGGCGTGGATCCCGCCGCGGCGCCGGCCGCCGACCCGCTGGCCGACGCCGGCGCGCCGCCGCCCCCGACGACCGACGACGACGACGAGGGCGACGACGGCGGGATGGCGCTGCCGGTGGCGCCGGCCGATCCCGCCGCGCGCAAGGCGTGGATCGCCACCGGGCTGGAGCAGGCGCTCGCCGCGACCCCGGCGCTGGCCCGGGCGGCGATCGGCGCGACCGTCGTCGACGTGACCACCGGCGAGGTGCTGTGGTCCCACGACGCCGACCGCGCGCTCAGCCTGGCGTCGGTGCAGAAGGTGCTGACCACGACCGCGGCGCTGCGCACGCTGGGCCCGGCGTTCCGCTGGCGGACGACGATCTACGGCGAGAAGTTCGACGCCGCCACCGGCACGGTCGACGGCGACCTGATCGTGCGCGGGCGCGGCGATCCGACGTTGACCAACCGCGATCTCGCGACGCTGGTGCGCGACCTGCGCTGGCGCGGCGTCGAGTACGTCACCGGCGACCTGGTCTTCGACGGCAGCTACTTCGACGACGTCGAGGAGCCGCCGCGCTACGCCGATCAGCCCAAGGAGCGGGCCGGGTTCCGCGCGCCGATCGGCGCCGCGTCGCTCGAGCGCAACGCGGTCACGGTGATCGTCGTGCCCGATCGCATCGGCCTGGGCCTGGCGGCGGTGTCGCTCGATCCGCCGGCCAGCGATCACGTGCGCTTGATCGAGGACGACGTCGTCACCGTCGACACCGGCCGCACCCGCATCGCGGTGTCGACCGAGGTCAAGAAGGACCACCTCGAGCTGCGCGTCAGCGGGCAGATCGCGGCCGCCGACGGCGTCTACTTCGCGCGCCGCCGCATCGACGATCCGGTGGCGCAGTTCGGCGAGGCGCTGCGGGCGGCGCTGGTCGACGCCGGCATCCGGGTCCGCGGCAAGGGCATCCGCCGTCGCGCGATCGCACCGACCGACAAGGTCGTCGTGCTGGCCGAGCACGACAGCGCGCCGCTGGCCGAGGTCGTGCGCGACATGGTCAAGTCGAGCGACAACTACCTCGCCGAGACGGTGCTGAAGACGATGGGCGCCGAGGCCCGGGCCGCGGCGGGCGGCGGTCCCGGCAGCTGGGCCGACGGCGTCGCCGTCGTCCAGGCGATGCTGGCCGAGGTGGGGGTCGCGCCGGGCAGCGTGCGCGTCGAGAACGGCTCGGGGCTGTACGACGCGACGAGCGTGCCGGCGTCGGCGGTGGCCAAGGTGCTGGCGGCGGCGTGGCGCGACTTCCGGGTCGGCCCCGAGCTGGCCAGCGCGCTGGCGATCGGCGGCGTCGACGGCACGCTGCGCCGGCGCTTCGGCGGGCCGGCGGTGCGCGGCCGGGTGCGCGGCAAGACCGGCACGCTGGCGGCGGTGTCGAGCCTGGCCGGGCTGGTCGGCGTCGACGGGCTGCGGCCGCTGGCGTTCGTCGTGCTGGTCAACGAGCTGCCGCCGGGCACGCGCCCCGACGCCAAGCACCTGCAGGAGATCGTCGCCAGCTACGCGCTCGCCTACGCGACGCCGTGATCGCGGCGTGCGCGTCGGGCCGCGGCGTCTCGGGTGGGGGACCCGGCGGGTTTGGCAACAAGCCCACCCGGCGGCACGTTGCCGCATCGACGCGGAGCGTGCTACCTAAGCACCACACCACGACGCGCCCGATCTCGGTTGGAGCGCGATAGCAGGAGAGATCCGATGGCAGAGCTCAAGGGCAGCAAGACCCACGCAAACCTGAAGGAAGCGTTCGCCGGTGAGTCGCAGGCCAACCGCCGCTACCTGTACTTCGCCAAGGTCGCCGACGTCGAGGGGTACCCCGACGTGGCCGGCCTGTTCCGCGACACCGCCGAGGGCGAGACCGGCCACGCCCACGGCCACCTCGACTACCTGAAGCGCGTCGGTGATCCGGCGACCGGCGAGCCGATCGGCTCGACCGAGCTCAACCTCAAGGCGTCGGTCGCCGGCGAGACCTACGAGTACACCCAGATGTACCCGGCGTTCGCCAAGACCGCCCGCGAGGAAGGCTTCGAGGAGATCGCCGAGTGGTTCGAGACCCTGGCCCGCGCCGAGCGCTCGCACGCCGGCCGCTTCCAGAAGGGCCTCGACGGCCTCAAGGGCTGATCGACGCGACGATTGCGAGCATCGGGATCCGGCGCACGCCGGGTCCCGATTCGCATTTTCGGCCCGCCAGTCCCGTGCCCGTGCCCGTGCCCGTGCCCGTGCCCGGTCCGGCTCCGCCCCCGGCTCCGATCCCCTTACCCGAGCAGCGCGGCGCGATCCTCGTCGATGCCTTCATCGATCACATCGACCCCGTGGCGCGCGAAGCGCCGCGCCGCCGCCACCGCGTACGCGGCGCTCGCGTGCTGCGCCTCGATGCACCACTGCGCGTGGGCCGCGAGGTACGCCAGCTCGAGCGAGCGCCCCAGCGTCATCGCGAACCGCCGGGCGCCGGCCTCGAGCGCGTCGTGCTGCGCGAGGTGCGCGCCGGCCCAGCGCTGGGCGTGGGCCAGGCCGGCCCGCGCGGCGTCGACCGCCGGGCGCAGGCGGTCGTCGGTGACCGTGCGGGCGTGGGCCTCGAGGTCGGCGGCCAGCGTCGCGAACGCGCCGCCCTTGGCCAGCGCGCGCAGCGTGTCGAGCGACAGCACGTTGGTCGTGCCCTCCCAGATCGGCAGCACCTGCGCGTCGGCCATCAGCCGCGGCAGGCCGGTGTCCTCGACGTAGCCGGCGCCGCCGCAGCTCTCGATCGCCTCCGACGCGATCGCCACCGCCTGCTTGGCGGTGGTGAGCTTGGCGATCGGCGTCAGCGCCCGCAGCAGCCGCTGCGCCTCCTCGTCGCCGTCGTGCTCGCACGCGCCCAGCACCGCGACCGCGCGGAACGCCAGCATGAACGCGGCGGCGGCCTCGGCCTCGAGGCCGGCCAGCGTGTCGGCGTGCAGCGGCTTGTCGGCGAGCAGCGCGCCGAACGCGCGGCGGCGGGTCGCGAAGTCGCGCGCGAGATCGAGCGCGCGGCGCATGCCCGACACCGAGCACACCGCGTTCCACGTGCGGGTCAACGACAGCATCGGCGTGATCGCGCGGACGCCGCCCGACGGCGCGCCGACCAGGATCGCCGGGCAGCCGTCGAGGGTGAGCTCGGCGGTCGGCACCTTGCGCGTGCCGAGTTTGTCCTTCAGGCGGTTGACCGCGATGCCCGGGGCCAGCCGCCCGGCGGCGTCGCGCACCTGCACGTAGAACAGCGCGAGGCCCGCCGAGCCGGCCGGGTTGCCCTCGGGGCGGCCGAGCGTCAGCGCCATCTCGGCGGTGGTCGCCGAGGTGAACCACTTGGTGCCGGTCAGGCGCCACGTGCCGTCGGCGTCCTGGCGAGCGACGGTCTCCGACAGCCCGACGTCGGAGCCGCCGGTGCGCTCGGTCATCCACTGGCCCGAGGTCCACGCGGTCGCGGGATCGGTCGAGGTGAGGCGGGGCAGGGCGCGCTCGATCAGCGCGGCGTTGCCGCTGTC
This sequence comes from Myxococcales bacterium, assembly GCA_016794525.1. Taxonomy (GTDB): domain Bacteria; phylum Myxococcota_A; class Polyangia; order Haliangiales; family Haliangiaceae; genus UBA2376. The sequence continues at coordinate 58,764 of JAEUJY010000154.1, read as the reverse complement.
GAGCAGCGTGCGCGCGGCGCCGTCGGTCATCGCCAGCGGGCAGGTGTAGACGTCGAGCGACGGGCCGAGCACGTGGACCCGCGCGAACTGATCGACGCGGGCCAGCGCGCCGCGCGCGCGATCGTAGCCGGTGGCCACCAGGCCGTGCTCGGCGGCGAGCCGCGCCGCCTGCTTCCACAGCGGCGACACCTCGATGTGATCGATCCGGTTGCCCCACGGATCCCACGGCGTGTGGACCGGCTCGTTCGCGCGATCGGCGAGCTGCAGCTGGTACAGCGCGCCGCCGGCCAGGCCGCCCAGCGCGCCCAGCCGCTCGTGCACCGCCGCGCGCTCGTCGCCGGCGAAGCTGCGATCGATCAGCGACGCGAGCAGCTTGTCGGTCGCGTAGGTGTTGCCGAGACGCGGGGGCTCCTGGATGAACGCCATGGCCGAACCCTACCGCGCCGCGCTGTGCACGCGGGCGACATCGTCTGCCCTGCGACGACGCGCCCCGAAACGACCGAAGCCGCCACGCGGGCGGCTTCGGGACGTTCAACCGGCCGAGGGGCCGCGCGACCGAATCACATCGGCGGCGAGCCCGGCGGCGGCGCCGTCGGGGCGACCGTCGTCGGGGCGATGCCCGGGTTCGGCGGCGGCGCGACCTGGCCGCACAGGTAGCGGACGCGCTGCTCGGTGGCCTGGCGGGTCGAGACCACGCCCTGGGTGTTCGAACCGCCGCGGGTCGACGACGCGCCGACCGAGTTCGAGCTGTTCGAGTCGTACTGCGACGCCGAGCCGGCGACGGTGTCCTCGCCGTACTGGGTGTTCTGGTTGGTGAAGGTGTCCTGACCGATCACCTCTTCACCGCGCTGCGTGATGGTGTAGTTGTTCGGCCCGCAGTGGGCCGCCATCTTCTTCTGGGCGTCCTCGAACGCCTTCCCCTGGTCGCCGACCAGGCGGATGATGCCGCCGGTCTGGGTCTGGGTGACGTACTCGGCGTGGCCGCACGCGGCCAGGAGGGCCGCACCAAAGAGTCCAAGGGCAATCTTGCGAAGCATCTCTCGTATTCCTTCCCTGACGGTGACGGCCGTCGCCCAGGGACACTAGTACAGGTGCGGGGCCTCGGCAACCGGCGAGGCCTTGACCGAGGTCACAGACCGAGGGAGCCTGACGCCGATGCTCGAGGTCGCGTCCCGGATCGATCGCGTCGTGGTGCACCCGGGGGCGGCGATGGTGACGCGGATCGCATCCGCGACGCTGACCGCCAGCGGCGAGATCGCGTTCGTCGGCCTGCCGGCCGGCCTCGACGAGGACTCGCTCGAGGTCGAGGTCAGCGGTCCGGCCCGGGCGACCGGGGTGCGCTCGACGCTGGCGGTGGTCACCGCGGACGCCGGCGGCTCCGACGCCGATCGGCGGGCCGCCGCGACCCGGCTGGCCGAGCTGACCGCCGAGCGGGCCTCGCTGAAGGCCAGCCTGGCGGCGCTGGCCGGCCTGGCGCCAGTGGCGCCCGCCGGGGATCGCGCGCCGCGCCCGCGGTGGAGCGACGTGGTCACCGCGCGCGAGGGCGTGCTCGGCGCGGCGAGCCGTCGCGGGGCGGCGCTCAAGGCGGCGCTGGCCGAGCTCGAGCGCGCGATCGAGGCCGCGCAGCGCGCGCTGGCCGTGGCCGAGGAGCGGTGGCGGCGGCGGTCGTCGGCGGAGCTGGCCGCCGGCAGCCTCAGCCGGACCGTCGTGGCGGCGGTGCAGGTCGACGGCGACGGTGGCGCGTGCGCGCTGGCGTGTCGCTACCGGGTCGCGGGCGCGCGCTGGGCGCCGAGCTACGTGGCGCGGCTGGGCGACGGGCAGGTGCGGCTCGAGCTGCGCGCGGCGGTGGCCCAGGCCACCGGGGAGGACTGGCGCGACGCCCAGCTCGAGCTGTCGACCGCGGCGCCGACCCGCAAGGTCGCGCTGCCCGAGCTGCCGGCGCTGCGCATCGGCCGCGCCCAGCCGGCGCCGCAGCGCGCGGGGTGGCGCGCGCCGCCGGTCGGCGTCGACGCGCTGTACCGCGACTGGGACGCGGCGTTCCGCGACGGCGTGCCGCCGGCGCCGCGGCTCGGCGAAGAGATCTTCGAGTACCTCGACGCCGACGAGCCGACCAGCGAGCAGAACCTCGACGCGCTGCGGGCGATCGCCGGCGCGCCGCCGCCGGCGCCGATGGCCGAGGCGGCGATGGCGCCGCCGATGCCCGCGCCGATGACGGCGTCGCGCGCGCCGATGGCGCCGGGCGCGGCCCCGCCGGCGCCGATGAAGAAGACGATGATGATGGCCAACGCGCCGGCGCAGGACGCCCGGCGCAGCCGCGCCAAGGGCGAAGGCGGCGGCGGGCGCCGCCAGGCCGCGGCGCCGCCGGTCGAGGAGGCCACCGCGGTCACCGCCGCCGAGGATCTGCTGGCGTTCGGCGCGCTGTACCTGCCGGGGCCCGAGGCCCCCGGCCGCGGCGTGCTGCGCCGCCACGACGCCGCCGCCCGCGGCGCGATCGCCGCCGACGTGCTGAGCCACAGCCGCGGCAGCGCCACGGCGCGCCGGCAGGCGCTGAGCGCGCGGCCGCTGCCGCCGGGCTGCCTCGAGCCCGGGCCCGGGCAGTACGACTACGCGTTCGCGACCGGCGGCCGGGTCGACGTCGCCGCCGACGGCGCGTGGCACGCGATCGCGGTGGCCAGCCACGCCGCGCCGGTGACGATCGCCCACGTCGTGTCGCCGGCGGTCGCGCCCGAGGTGTACCGCCTGGCGACGGTCGTCAACCCGCTCGACGCGCCGCTGCTGGCCGGGCCGGTCGACGTCTACGAGCGCGACGAGCTGGTGCTGACCGCGCCGCTCGACGAGACCCCGCCGGGGGGCGCGATCCAGATCGGGCTCGGCGTCGATCCCAACGTCAAGGTCGCGCGCAACCTGCGCTACCGCGAGGAGAGCGCCGGCGTGCTGCGCGGCTCGCTGCGGCTGATCCACGAGGTGACGATCGACGTCGAGCACCTCGGCGGGCCGGCGGCGGCGCTCGAGGTGCGCGAGCGCGTGCCGATCCCGGCGCCCGACACCGACGAGGTCGAGGTGACGATCGACGAGGTGGTCCCGGGCTGGGAGCCGTGGCGGCCCGAGCCCGCGGCCGGCGTCGCCGCGCTGCGCGGCGGCCACCGCTGGCGGCTGGCGCTGGCGCCCGGCGAGCGGCGCAGCCTGCGCGTCGCCTACGCGATCAAGATCGCCAGCAAGCACGAGCTGGTCGGCGGCAACCGGAGGGACGCGTGATCCCGGTGGTCGCGGCGGCGGCGGCGGTGCTGGTCCTCGAGGATCGGGCGCGGGTCGAGCGGCGGGTCAAGGTCGCGGTCGCGGCCGGCGCGTCGCGGCTGCGGGTCGACGGCGTCGCGCCGGTGCTGGCCGACAAGTCGGTCGTCGCGCGCGCGGTCGGCGCCGAGGTGGTCGACGTGCGGGTGCGCCGCGAGGTGGCGCCGTGGCGCGAGGGCGGCGACGACGGCCGCGCGGTCGCCGCGCAGCTCGCCGAGCGTCGCGCCGCCCGCGAGCGGGCCGAGGCCGAGCGCCTCGCGCACGCCGCCCGCGCCGAGCTCGAGCAGGCCGCCGCCACCGCGATCGACGCGGTCATGGTGCGCGCGACGCTCGAGCTGGCGGGCGCCGCGGCGTGGGGCGAGGCCGTCGACGACGCCGAGGCCCGCCTCACCGCGCTGGCCGACGCCTCGCGCGGCCACCACCGGGCCGCGGCCGGCGCCCGCCAGGCCGCCGCCGACGCCACCGCGCTGGTCGCGTCGCTCGACGCGCAGCTGGCCGAGCTCGAGCGCGGCGCGGTGCGCCAGGTGGCGCGGCTGGAGATCGATCTCGAGGCCGCCGCGGCCGGCGAGATCGAGCTGACGATCGCGTACACCGTGCCCGGCGCGTGCTGGCGCCCGTACCACACCGCCACCTGGCAGGGCGACACGCTCGAGGTCGCCACCGACGCGTGCGTGTGGAACGCCACCGGCGAGGACTGGCGTGACGTCGAGCTCGGCTGCTCGACCGCGCGGCCGTCGCTGGGCGCGACGCCGCCGATGCTGGTCGACGACCCGCTGCGGGTCCAGGCCAAGGGCGCGCTGATGGCGCAGGTGCGCGACGACGTCATCGCCACGACCGGCCTCGGCGGCGCCCGCACGCTGGCGCAGGTGCCCGGCGTCGACGACGGCGGCCGGGTGCAGGTGCTGACCGCCGGCGCGCCGGCGACGGTGCTCGCCGACGGCCGCCCGCACCGCGTCCGCATCGGCGCGTGGACCACGCCGGTCGAGGCCGCCCACGTCGCGTTCCCCGAGCTGGCCGCCGCGGTGATCGTGCGCACCCGCGCGGTCCACGCCGGCGCCACGCCGCTCCTGGCCGGGCCGGTCGATCTGGTGCGCGACGGCGGCTACACCGGCCGCACGTCGATCCTGTACGTCGCGCCCGGCGAGCGGTTCGAGCTGGGCTGGGGCGCCGATCCGGCGCTGCGGCTGTCGCGCACCGCGCGCGAGAAGCGCGACGAGCCGGGCGTGTTCGGCTCGTGGACCCAGCTGCGCCACCGGATCGCGATCCGGCTGTCGAACCTGGGCGCGACCGCGCGCACGATCACCGTCACCGAGCGGATCCCGGTGTCGGAGCTGCCCGACAAGGTCGAGGTGGTGCTGCGGCCGGCCGACGCCTGGCAGCTCGAGGACGACGACGGCGTCATCCGCGATCGCACGCCGCGGATCACCGCGCGCACCGTCGGCGACCACGGCATGGTGAGCTGGACCGTCGAGCTGCCGGCGCGGCAGCGGCGCGCGATCGCCCACGAGTACGTCGTCAAGGTCCACGGCTCGGTGCAGGGCCTGTGACCGCGCTCGCCGACGGCGCCCGCGCGGCGCAGATGCTGGCCGATCGCCTGGCCAAGAACCGCCGCCACCTCGGCAAGTGGGCCAAGCGCGAGGGCGTGACCTGCTGGCGCTGGTACGACCGCGACATCCCCGACGTGCCGGTCACCGTCGACGAGTACGAGGGCGCGCTGGTGGTCGCCGACTGCCGGCGGGCCGGCGCCGACGAGGTGCTCGATCCGGCGTGGTTCGACGCGGTGGTCGCGGCGATCGCCGCCGCGGCGCCCGAGGCGCCGATCCACGCGCGCGCGCGGCGGCGCATGACCGATCGCCGCGAGACCGGCGCGCAGTACCAGCGCCAGGGCGACGCCGGCGCGTGGCGCGAGGTCGGGGAGGGCGGCCGCCGCTTCCACGTCAACCTGTCGGACTACCTCGACACCGGGCTGTTCCTCGATCACCGGCCCAGCCGCGGCGAGGTCGGCGCGGCGGCGGCGGGCAAGCGGGTGCTCAACCTGTTCTGCTACACCGGCGCGTTCACGGTCTACGCCGCCACCGGCGGCGCGGCGGCGACGGTGTCGGTCGATCTGTCGAACACCTACCTCGACTGGGCCGCCGACAACCTCGCGCGCAACCGCGTCGACCTGCGCCACCACGCGCTCGAGCGCGCCGACGTCAACGCGTGGCTCGGCGCGTACCGCGGCCCGAAGTTCGATCTGGTCGTGTGCGATCCGCCGACGTTCTCGAACTCGAAGAAGATGCACGGCACGTTCGACGTGCTGCGCGATCACGTCGAGCTGTTGACCGCGGTGGCCCGGCTCACCGCGCCCGGCGGGACGATCGTGTTCTCGACCAACCACCGCTCGTTCAAGCTCGAGCCGCGGGCGCTGGCCGAGTGGGCGCCGGTCGAGGCCACCCGCCGCTCGGTGCCGCCCGACTTCGGCTACTCGCGGCCGCACCGCTCGTGGCGGTTCACCGCGCCGGCGGGGCCATCGCCGCGCGCACCTGGGTGAGCACGGTCGTCGCGGCGACCGCGACCCGCGCGGCCAGCTCGTCGAGCACGCCGACGATCGCCGGGCGCTCGGCCAGCGTCGGCGCCAGCAGCGGCCGGTGCCCGAGGATGCGATCGAGCCGGCGCGCCACCCCGGCGCCGCGATCGAGATCGGTGGGCGGCGGCGCCGCGCGCAACCGGTCGAGCAGCTGCGCGAAGCGGGCGTCGCCGTCGGCGTCGGCCCAGGCCACCGGGCCGTCGTGGCCCAGGCCGGCGGTGAACGCGGCGCGGTAGCCGGCGTCCTGCACCAGCACGCCGTCGAGGAGCAGCTCGACGCCGACGTGGGCCACCGCGCGCATCGGCCCGCGGCGCACGCCGCGCGCGGTCAGCCGCGCCTCGGCCTCGCGGAACAGCCCGACCACCGCCGGCGCGTGGTGGAACGCCGCGTCGGTGGCGTGGTGGTGGGCGACGCCCTCGGCCAGCCGCGGGTCGGCCTGGGGCCCCAGCCGCGCCGCGATCATCGTCGCGAAGTCGGGCAGCATCGCGCCGAGCAGCCACGGCGCGTCGGCCGCGTGCCACGACGCCACCGCCGCGTGCCCGAAGAAGTTCACGCCTGCTGATAGCATGCGGCGTGGCCCACGTCGTCGCCGTCGATCTCGGCACCCAGACCTGCAAGGCCACGGTCTACGACGACGGGCTGGCCGCCCGCGGGGTCGGCCGGGTGGCGATCGCGACGACCCACCCGCGGCCGGGCTGGGCCGAGCAAGATCCGCGCGCGTGGGAGCAGGCGGTGGGGGCGGCGATCGCAGCCGCGCTGGCCGACGCCGGGCTGGCGGCGGCCGCGATCAGCGCGCTGGGGTTCACCGGTCAGCTCGACGGCATGATCGCGGTCGACGCCGCCGGCGCGCCGCTGTCGCCGTGCTGGCCGTGGCTCGATCGCCGCGCCGGCGCCGCGCTGCCCGCGCTCGATCGCGATCGCTTCCACGCCACCACCGGGCAGGTCGCCGATCCCAGCCACCTCGCGGCCAAGGCGCGCCGCTGGGATCGCGCCGGCGGCGGGCCGCGCGCCGCGTGCTTCCACGCGCCGGTGTCGTACCTGGTGGCGCGCGCGACCGGCGTCCACGTGCTCGACCCCAGCCAGGCGTCGACGACGATGCTGTTCGACCTCGCGACCGGCGCCTGGGATCCGGCGCTGTGCGCCGCGTTCGAGCTCGACCCGGCGCGGCTGCCGACGATCGCGCCGGCCACCGCGCGCGCCGGCGCGCTGCACGCGGCGGGCGCCGCGCTCACCGGCTTGCCGATCGGCACGCCGGTCGCGGTCGGCACCGGCGACGACTTCGCGACGCCGATCGGCATCGCGCTGGCCGAGCGCGCGCTGGTGTGCGCGGTCGGGACCGCCGAGGTGGTCGGCGCCCGCGGGCCGATCGCCACCCGCGATCCGGCGCGGCTGGTCGAGACCCACCCGTACCCGCTGGGCGGCGGCTTCGTCGAGAACCCCGGCTGGGCGGCCGGCGGCGCGATGACCTGGCTCGGCCGGCTGACCGGCCTGGACGCCGCCGCGCTCGATCGCGCCGCCGCGGCGGTGGCGCCGGGCGCCGACGGCGTGAGCTTCGTGCCGGCGCTGGGCGGCGCGATGGTGCCGCGCTGGGATCCGGCGGCGCGCGCGGCGTTCGTCGGCCTGGGCCCCGGCCACGGCGTCGGCCACCTGGCGCGGGCGGTCTACGAGGCGTGCGCGATCGCGATGGCGGTCGTCGCCGCGCACCTGGCCGCGCGCGGCGTGCCCACCGACACCGTCGCGCTGGTCGGCGGCGGCGCCCGGGCCGACACCTGGGCCCAGGTGCGCGCCGACGTCGGCGGCCGGCCGGTCGCGCGCTACGCCGACGCCGACGCGTGCCCGCGCGGCGCCGCGATCCTGGCCATCGCCGCCCGCGACGGCGCCGACGCGATCGACGCGATCGTCGCGCGCGCGCCGCGGCCGATCGAGTGGCTCGAGCCGACGCCGGCGCACGCCGCGCGCTACGCCGACGCGCGCGCGCAGCTGCTGGCGACGATCGACGCGCTGGCGCCGATCGATCACGCCCACGCCGCCCGCGGCTGATCGCGATCGCTACCGGGTCGCTGGTGCAGGGGCCGGCGTCGGCGTCGGCGCCGCCGCGCCCGGGGCCGGCGGGGTCGCGGCGCAGCGGAAGCCGAAGTGGTGGTACGGCTTGTTGCCGGGCAGGTGCGCGCGGCGCCAGGTGCCGGCGGCGTACTCCCAGGTCCACCACCACGATCCGCCGCGGACGACGCGGTGGCGCCGCCCGGGGCACTCGTCGGCGCCGCCGCACGGGCCCTTGGGATCGCGGCCGCTGCACTCGGCGCCGCACTCGGCGTAGCTCTTCGAGTACCAGTCCTGCACCCACTCCCACGAGTTGCCGCTCATGTCGTAGAGCCCGTAGACGCCGGGCGCCCGCGTGCCGACGTCGGCGGTCGCCCACTTGGGCGGGCCGCCCAGGCCGCAGCCCTTCTTGCCGCCCTCCATGATGATCGCGCGCTTGCAGGTCGGCTTCTCGTCGCCCCACGGGTAGAGGTGCCCCTCGGGGCCGCGGGCCGCCTTCTCCCACTCGGCCTCGGTCGGCAGCCGCTTGCCGGCCCACGCGCAGTAGTCGCGGGCGTCGAACCACTTGATCCCGACCACCGGCTGGTTGGGCCCCGAGAACCCGACCTTGTAGGCGGGCGAGTGCTTGCGGCAGGCGCCGGCCTTCGCGCACTTCTTGTAGTCGGCGTTGGTCACCTCGTAGGTGTCCATGTAGAAGGTCGACACCCAGATCGTGGCCTGGGGCCGCTGGTCCTTCTCGCTGTCGTCGGCGCCGCGGATGAAGTCCCCCTCGGGGATGCACTTCATGTCGGCCGGGACCTGGTCGCAGGCGGCGGGCTGATCGGCCCGCGCGGTCCGGGCGGCCCGGGGAGAGATCGCGGCGAGCAGGAGCGCGGCGACGACGGAGGCGCGGAGTGGATGCATGTTCTTTTGCCCTCGGATGGGAATGTGCGAGGCTCGAGGGGTGCGGTTCTACCTCGGCAGCCTCGTGTGCGCATGGGCGATCGCCCACGCCGTGCCGGCGCAGGCCCAACGCGCGCACAGCCGCGATCCATTCCGCGACGTCGCGTCGCTCAACGCCCGGCTCGCCGCGCTCCACGCCGCGCACCCGACGACGACCCGGGTGGTGACGGTCGCGACCACCGCCCACGGCGACGTGCAGGCGCTCGAGGTCGACCCGGCCGGCCAGTTCGCCGCCGACGCGCCGGCGCTGTTCATCCAGGGCGGCATCCACGGCAACGAGTGGATCTCGACCGAGGTCGTGCTGCGGCTCGCCGAGCTGGTCAGCGACGGCCAGCCGCGCTGGCGCGGCCTGACCTACCGGCTGGTGCCGGCGATCAACGTCGACGGCTTCGCCACCGGGTCGCGCAAGGCCCTCGACCCCGCCGGCAAGCCGTTCGACGCCAACCGCGACTTCCCGGTGCCGGGCCAGCCCGATCACCCGTCGCAGCCGCTGATCGCCGCGCTGCGCGACTACGTCTCGCAGGGCAAGGTGGTGGCGGTGCTCGACTACCACTCGGCCGCCGAGTGCATGCTGTGGCCGTTCGCCTACGACAAGGCCGCGGCGCCGCCCGACGTCGACGCGATCGCCGGCATCACGGCGCAGATGGCGTCGGCGGTCGGCTTCTGCAGCGGCCAGGTGGCGAAGGTCATCAGCTACAAGCACCAGGGCACCGCGTCGGACTGGTACCAGGACGCGCTCGGCGTGCCGGCGATCCTGATCGAGCTGGGCTCGGTCGACGATCCGGGTAGCCAGGCGGTCGAGCAGATCCTGATCGACCAGGAGCGGCCGTTCGGGCTGTTCCTCGGCTGGCTCGAGGCCCGCGGCGTCAAGCCGGCCCCGGCCGCGCCCGCCGCCAGCGGCTGCCGCGACGTGACCGTCGCCGTCGGCGAGGCGCCGCTCGGCTACCAGGCCACCGGCCCGGTGTGCGACGGCCTGCGCCACGGCGCGTGGCAGTTCCGGTTCGTCGACGGCGGGCTGATGCGCGAGGGCAGCTACGAGCGCGGCAAGGAGCAGGGCGCGTGGCGCACCTACCACCCCGGCGGCCAGCCCCAGGACGTCGGCACCTTCGTCGCCGGCACGCCCGACGGCGGCTGGAAGCGCTACGCCGCGACCGGCACGCTGGTCGAGGAGCGCAGCTACGCCGGCGGCTCGCGCGAGGGCGCGCTGTCGCGCTGGACCGACGACGGCGCGCTGTGGCAGGTGCGGGCCTGCGCCGGCGGCATGTGCAAGACGCAGTGCAAGACCAGCGGCAAGACGACCTGCGAGCAGATCCTCGCCAAGGCCGCGCGCCCCGACCGCCACGCCAAGCGGCCGGCGGCGACCCCGACCCGCGCCAAGCCCGCGACCCGCGCCAAGCCCACGACCCGGGCCAAGCCGGTGGTGCGCAAGAAGGCCCCGGCCAAGCGCAAGCGGGCGACCGCCACCCCGGCGTCGTGACCGTCGCCACGCGCCGCCGCGATCGCGCCGCCGCGCGCTACAGTCGGCGGCGATGGTCCCGCGCCTGATGGCCGCCGCGCTCGCCGCCCTGGGCGCCTCCGCGATCGGCTGCGGCGATCCCGAGCTCACCTGCGTGACGGTCGACCTGACCTGCGCGCCGCTGTACGCGCCGACCTGGGCCAACGTCAGCGCGACCACGCTGGGGCCCAAGTGCGCGGCGTCGGGCTGCCACACCACCGCCGCCGCGAAGGGCGGGCTCATCCTCGACGATCCCGCGACCGCCTACGAGCGGCTGATCAACGGCGGCTACGTCGTCGCCGGCGACGTCGCGTGCAGCGAGTTGACCGAGCGCATCTTCACGACCGAGTCGAGCCTGCGCATGCCGCGCGGCTCGCGGCTGTCGGACGCCGAGGCCTGCGCCGTCGCCCAGTGGGTCGCGGCTGGCGCGCCCGGCCCGGTCGCCCCGGTCACTGCCTCGGAGGCCCCGTGATGCGTCCGCTCCTGCTGATCGCGCTGGCCGGGCTGGTCGCCTGCGGCGGCGACGACGTGCTGCCCAAGGCCGAGCTGATGGACCCGGCGACCTGCGCGCAGTGCCACCCCAAGCACCACCGCGAGTGGGCGTCGTCGATGCACGCCTACGCCGCCGACGATCCGGTCTTCCTCGCGATGAACAAGCTGGGGCAGGAGGAGACCGGCGGCGCGCTCGGCGACTTCTGCGTGCGCTGCCACGCGCCGGTGGCGCTGGCCCAGGGCCTCACCACCGACGGCACCAACCTGCCCGACGTGCCGCAGTGGGCCAAGGGCGTCACCTGCTACTTCTGCCACAACGCGGTCGAGGTCGCCGGCGAGCACAACGCGCCGATCCGCCTGGCCGACGATCAGACGATGCGCGCCGGGCTGCGCGATCCGATCGACAGCCCGGCCCACCACACCGCGTACTCGAACCTGCTCGACGCCACCAAGGCCACGTCGTCGAGCCTGTGCGGCTCGTGCCACGACATCGTCACGCCGGCCGGCGTCCACCTCGAGCGCACCTTCGCCGAGTGGAAGACGACGATCTTCGCCGACCCCGATCCGCGCAAGCAGCTGTCGTGCGCGGCCTGCCACATGGTCGCGACCACCGACGTGGTCGCCGAGGGCCCGGGCTTCACCGCGCCGCTGCGCGAGTTCGGGCGCCGCGAGCACACCTTCGCGGCGATCGACACCGCCCTGACCGCGTGGCCCGACAAGGCGCTGCAGCAGGCGGCGATCGATCGCGACCTGGCGGCGCTCCTGGTGCCGCGGCTGTGCGTGCTGCCGGTCGACGGCGGCCGCATCGACTACCGGCTCGACAACGTCGGCGCCGGCCACATGTTCCCGTCGGGCGCGACCGCCGATCGCCGGGTGTGGATCGAGCTGGTGGCCTACGGCGCCGGCGACGCGGTGCTGTTCTCGAGCGGCCTGATCCCGGCGGCCGATCCGCCGCTCGATCCCGAGGACCTCGGCGATCCCAACCTGTGGCGGCTCGACACGCCGGCGACCGACGCGGCCGGCGCGCGCACCGAGAAGTTCTGGGCGATCCGGTCGATCGATCACCCGGGCACGCTGCTCGGGCCCGCGGTCACGACCGATCCCAACGATCCGCGCTTCTACCACGCGGTCGAGAAGTCGTTCGCGGTGCCCGGGCTGGTGCCACAGATCCAGCGGGTCACCGCGCGGGTGCTGATCCGCCCGCTGCCGATGGCGCTGCTCGGCGAGCTGTTCGCCAGCGGCCACCTCGCCGTCGACGTGCGCGACCAGGTGCCGACCCACGTCGTCGGCGGCTCGGTGCTCGAGTGGCGCGCCGGCGGCCGCGACTGCGTGCAGTGAGCCGGCGGTGGGTGGGCTCGATCAGCCCGTGATGCAGAACGTGAACACGACCTGATCGCGGGCGCCGCCGGTCGGCGTCTCCTCGAAGGTCAGCTCCCACACGCCGGGCATCCACAGGTTGATCGGGCTGACGGTGAAGCGGCCGGGCGTCGCCGGGTCGGGCGTCCAGATCGCCTTGATCCCGGTGCCGTGGCGGTGGTCGGGCATGAACGGCGTCACCAGGAACTCGCCGTCGCTGGCCGGCACCGGCGCGCCGCCGCGGCTGACGTCGATCGTCCAGCTGTTGTTGCCGCGGATCGGCAGCGCCGGATCGGCGGCGACGATCGTGAAGGTGGTGCCGCCCGGGCCGGTGCGGGCCAGGTTGATCGCGAACGGCTCGTCGCGGTCGTCGGCCTCGCAGTTGTAGGTGGTGTCGTCGGCCGGGGCGTCGTCGGCGCACGCCGCCAGCGAGGTGGCGAGGCCGAGCGCAGACAGGCAGCGGAGCACGGTCGGACTACGCATGGCGTGAGGCGAGGTTACGCCCGCCCCGGGAGCTGACAAGGGCTCAATGCAGCGGTGGCGTGACCAGCACCGCGGCGTCGCGATCGGCGCCGACGCCGATCGGCGTCCCGCAGAACGTGATCACCGCGACGGCGCCGGCGTCGCCCGGCAGCGCGAACGCCTGGCGCAGGCCGGCGCGCGGGCGCAGGTACGCGGTGACGACCTGCCGGCCGGCGGCGGCGGTGAAGCCGCCGACGTGCTGGCGCACGCCGAGCGACAGGGCGAACTTGCGGATCGGCGAGCCATCGCTCGACACCCGCAGGCCGCGGCGCTGGATGACCCGCGTGGTCAGCTCGAAGCCGCCCAGCGGCAGCGGCGCCAGCGGCGTCAGGTCGACGCGCATGCGCGGCAGCGCGTCGGGGGCCAGCGCCATCGGCGCGCCGGCGTGCTCGCCGCGGGTGGCGATGACGATCAGTTGGGTGACCACGTCGCCGACGCGCTCGCGCGCCAGCAGCCGGTGGCCGATGCGATCGTAGCCGAGCAGCTCGAGAGTCTGCGCGGCCGGGGCCTCGGCGCGATCGTCGCCGGTGATCGAGGTGGTGGTCAGGAACGACAACGAGGCGCGCATGGTGGGGCTCCGGCGCGGGCGGCTCGACATGGCCGCGGGTCGCATCCGTGAGACGCTACGAGCGACGTCGTCATTCGGTTCGGTGGGGAGCGGTGAGGAGGCCGTGAGGAGGCGGGCGGGGCGGGCCATACATGAGGTAGAACGTCCGACCGACCGTCCGGTTTGCACCGAATCGACCGCGGAATAACGTCGTCGCGGCGCCGGTTCTCCCCGGTCAAGGCCGCGCGGCTGGCGGGTCCGGCGGGCCGTAGTCGACCTCGGTCGCGCCGGCGTCGGTGTAGGTCGTCCACGCACCGACGCGATGGCCGGCCTGGTGCTGGCCGCGCACCCGCTCGCGGCCGGCGGCGTCGAGCTCGAGCCACGGGCCGTCGAGCCGGCCGGCGCGGTAGCTCGCGCGCAGCGCCACCGTGCCGTCGCGCCGGTAGGTCACCCACGCGCCGTCGCGGACGTCGGCGGCGTAGGCGCCCTCGACCGCGGGCGCGCCGTCGGCGAAGCGCTCGACGTACGGGCCCTGGCGCACGCCGGCGGCGTAGGTCGCCTCGAGCACCACCGCGCCGTCGCGCCAGTGGCGGACCACGCCGTCGAGCCGGCCGGCGCGGTACGGCTCCTCGCGCAGCGGCGCGCCGGCGGCGGTCTGCCAGCGCCAGGTGCCGTCGCGCGCGTCGTCCTGGTAGCGGCCGGTCGCGATCAGCCGGCCGCGGGCGTCGTAGGTGCGCGCGTCGCCGTGCTTGCGGCCGCGGCGGTAGGCGACCTCCTCGGCGAGCGCGCCGTTGCCGCGGTAGCGGCGCACCACGCCGGTGCCGGCCGCGATCCGATCGCGCCCGAGCTCGCGGCCGCGCGCGTCGACGTGGGTGACCTCGCCGTCGATGACGCCGGCCCGGTACGGCGTCGTCGTCGTGACGCCGTCCTCGACCTCGACCCACGGGCCGTCCGGGCGGCCGTGGCGGTACGCGCCCTGGCGCGTCGCGCGCCCCGCGCCGTCGAACCACGCCCAGGCGCCGTCGGCGACGCCGGCCTGGTAGGTGCGCGCCTCGCGGACGCGACCGCCGCTGCGGTACGCGGTCCAGGCGCCGTCGAGCCGCCCGCGGGCGTCGAAGCGCTCGACCAGCAGCTTGCCGCCGTGGCGCCACAGCGTGCGCGGGCCGTCGAGCTGGCCGGCGCGCCAGGTCTCGGCGAGCGCGACCGTCGCGCGGCTGCCGATCGCGCGCGGGCCGTCGAGCTGGCCGGCGCGCCAGGCCTCGGCGCGCAGCCGCTGGCCGTCGACGTCGACGGTGGCCGCGCCGTCGCGCACGCCGCCGCGCCAGGTGCTGACCGCGACCCGCGCCCCGTCGGGCGACCAGGTGGTCAACGCGCCGTCGCCGTCGACCAGCGTGGCCTCGCCGCGCAGCGCGCCGGCCGCGTAGGCGCGCCAGGTGCCGTCGGGGTGACCGGCGCGGTACGCGCCCTCGGCGCGCAGGCCGCCGTCGGGCGCGAACGTCTGCCAGCGGCCGTCGGCGACGTCGTCGACGAAGCTCCGCCGCGCCGCGACGCGGCCGTCGGGGGCCAGCTCGACGAGCGGCCCCTGCCGCCGGCCGGCGCCGTCGACGCAGGCCCGGCCGCGCGCCGGCCAGCGCAGCCGCGCCGGCTGCGCGCCCGCGGGGCAGGTCACGAGCGGCGGCGGGCCGGCGTCGATCGCGGGCGGCGGCGCGGCGGTGGTGGCATCGGCCGGCGCGCTCGCCGCGGGCCCGGTCGCCACCGACGGCGTCGGCGGGGCGCCGCAGGTCACGAGCACCGGCAGCGCGATCGCGAGGGCGCGCATGCCGGCAGCATGCCACGCGCGGGCGCGCGCCATCGCGGTGTAGAGTCGATCGCATGACGATCGCACGCCCGCTCGGGCTCGCCCTCGCGGTGGCCCTCGCCGCGACCACGCTCGTCCCCGAGGCCGAGGCCCGGCCGCGGGCGCGCCGGGCCAAGAAGTTCGAGGCCAACAAGACCTTCGGCCTCGGCCTGATGGTCGGCGCGCCGACCGCGATCTCCGGCAAGTACTTCTACGCCAGCGACAAGGCCTTCGACTTCGGCGTCGGCGCGATGCGCTACTACCGCCACCGCGACGGCCTGCACCTGCACGTCGACCACCTGTGGCACCCGGTCAGCCTGGTGTCGACCGCGTCGTTCGAGCTGCCGCTCTACCTCGGGCTCGGCCTGCGCATCTTCGACTTCGACGACAACGCCAACGACGACGGCGTCGCGATCGGCGTCCGCGCGCCGATCGGCATCGCGTTCGACTTCAACACCGCGCCGATCGACATCTTCATCGAGCTGGCGCTGGTCGCCGACTTCTTCGTCGACTACGGCGACCGCTACGACGGCGACGTCAACGGGGCGGTCGGCTTCCGCTACTACTTCGAGTGATGCGCGTCCCCGCGATCCGCTTCACCGGCGCCGGCGGCGTCGAGGTCATCGCCCTCGGCGAGGTCGACGTGCGCGAGCCGGGGCCGGGCGAGGTCGCGGTCGAGATCGCCGCGGCCGGCGTCAACCGCGCCGACCTGCTGCAGCGCCGCGGCCGGTACCCGGCGCCGCCGGGCGCGCCGCCCGACGTGCCCGGCCTCGAGTTCAGCGGCACGATCGCGGCGCGCGGCCCGCGCGCCGGGCTGTGGGCCGAGGGCGCCGAGGTCATGGGCATCACCGGCGGCGGCGCGATGGCGCGGCGGATCGTCGTCCACGAGCGCGAGCTGATGCCGGTGCCGGCCGGCGTCGAGCTGGTCGCGGCGGCGGCGATCCCCGAGGTGTTCCTGACCGCGTGGGACGCGATGATCCTGCAGGCCGGGCTGGCCGCCGGCGAGCCGGTGCTGATCCACGCGGTGGCCAGCGGCGTCGGCACCGCCGCGGTGCAGCTGGCGCGGGCGGTCGGCGCGCGGCCGCTGGGCACGTCGCGCACCGCCAGCAAGCTGGCGCGGGTCGCCGGCCTGGCCGACGGCGACGGCCTGGTCACGAGCGACGGCACGTTCGCGGCCGCGGTCCACGCCCGCACCGGCGGCGGCGCCGCGGTCATCCTCGACTGCGTCGGCGCGGCCTACGCCGAGGAGAACCTGCGCGCGCTGGCGTCGCGCGGGCGGCTGGTGATGATCGGCACGATGGGCGGCGCCACCGGGCCGGTGCCGCTGGGCATGCTGCTGGGCAAGCGCGCGACGATCATCGGCACCGTGCTGCGGGCCCGGCCGCTCGAGGAGAAGATCGCGCTGGCCCGGCGTGCGACCGCGCAGCTGGTGCCGCTGTTCGAGCGCGGCGTGCTGACGCCGGTGATCGACCGCGTGCTGCCGATGACCGCCTGCGCCGAGGCCCACGCCCACGTCGAGGCCGACGCCAGCGTGGGCAAGGTCGTGCTGCGCTGGGCGTGAGCGCCCCGCGGGATCCCGGCGTCATCCGGGCGCGACGAGCCCCGGGTGCTCAGGCCTGCGCGTTGAGCCGCCGGGCCGGGCCGGGGATCTCGGCGCCAGCGCCGACCTGGCGGTTGGCCCCGTCGACGAAGATCGCGGTCGGCTCCCAGGTGGCCGCGGCCTGCGCGTCGACCTCGGCGAAGGTCGCGATGATCACCAGGTCGCCGACCTCGGCGAGGTGGGCGGCGGCGCCGTTGATGCAGATGATGCCGCTGTGATCGTCGCCGCGCAGCGCGTAGGTGGTGAGCCGGGTGCCGCGGGTGACGTTCCAGATGTGGACCTGCTCGTAGGGCAGGATGCCGGCCGCGTCCATCAGCTCGCCGCTGATGGTGACCGAGCCCTCGTAGTGCAGGTCGGCGTGGGTGACGGTGGCGCGATGGATCTTGGACTTGAACAGGTGCAGACGCGTGCTCATGGTGCCTCCAGTCCCGGCCGAAGGTCCGGGCTAGGCGCCAACTCTTGCCCGCACCCCGGGGCGCGTCAAGGCTCGGAGTCGACCTCGAGCCACAGCGGCACCACCACCGTCTCGCCCCCGGCCACCTCGACCCGGTTGCGCCGCACCTCGAGCGCGCCGCGCCGGACCACCGCGTAGTTGGCGCTGACGTCGTAGCTGCCCGGCGGCAGGTCGGTGACCCGGTAGCGGCCCTGTTCGTCGGCGATGACCGGGTAGGTCTCGAGCGTGCCGGTGCGGTTGATCGTGACCACCGCGCCGCGCAGCCGCTCGTTGCGGACCGCGTCGGCGACCGTGCCCTCGATCGTGGCGGTGCTCGGGTCGGCGCCGGGCGCACGGAACCGCCACAGGTCGGGCGCCCCGGGCGCGTTGAGATCGGGGCCGACCGCGCCGGCGGCCGGCACGGTGAAGTCGACGCCGACCAGCTCGCCGGTGCGCACGACGACGTCGCGCTCGCCGATCGCCCGCTGGTGCAGGTACGCGGCGACGTGGTAGCCGCCCGGCGGCAGCGCCGGGATCATGAACGCGCCGTCGCCGTTGGAGCGATCCTGCACCGGCGCGATCTCGCCGGGGCGGCGCAGCACGATGACCGCGTCGCCGACGCCGGCGCCGGTCTGCGCGTCGCGCACCATGCCGGCGATCATGCCGCCGCTGGCGGTCGTCGCCGGCGCGCCGCGCGGGCATGCGGTCACCAGGCACAGGAGCGCGAACAACAGCCAGGACCGCATGGGGCGCACTGTAGCCGGTTCGGTGTGACGCGGCGCAACGGCGCGGGCGCCGCGGTAGACCGCCGGCCGCGGTTCGCGCGTAGTATCCGGGTATGCAACGGTTCGTCGCCAGCGTGCTCGGGCTCGGCCTCGTCGCAGCCGCGGCGTGCGGCGGCAAGAGCGCCGACAAGGCCGCGGTCGCGGTCACCGGCGCCGAGGTCGGGACCGTCGTCGAGGTCGAGGGTGACGTCACCGCGAGCCGCGCCGGCCAGGCCCGGCCGCTGGCGGTGGGGCAGCGGGTCCACGACGACGACGTCGTCGCGACCGGCGGCGGTCGCGTGGCGATCCAGCTCGACAAGAACCACGTCGTCTGGCGCCTCGGGCCGCGGCTGACCCAGCAGGTGGCGCAGTCGTCGGCGTGGTCGGCGCCGATGGCCCAGGCCGACGTCGTCGCGACCACCGACGAGCACAGCGCCGCTGCCGGCCGCCACGCCGAGCGCGAGGCCGCCGACACCGCGGCGTCCGCGGTCGAGGGCAAGAACGCGAAGATGATGGCGCCCGCGGCCCCCGCCGCGGCCGCGCCGGTGGAAGCGCCCAAGCCGGGCGCCGCGATGCCCGAGCCGACCCGCGAGGCCGCCGCGGCCACCGCGACGATGGCGCCGCCGTCGCCTCCGCCTCCTCCTCCGCCTCCTCCGCCGACCCCCGATCCGCTGGTCGATCTCGCGCCGACCGGCGCCGGCATCGCGACGGGCGGAGAGAGCGGCGGTGGTGGTGGTGGTGGTGGTGGCGCGGGCAGTGGCGCCCTCGGCGTCGACGTCCCGGGCGCGCGCGGCGCGACCGTCACCAGCGACGACACCGCCGACGACGAGGCGCGCCCCGATCGCCGCGCGCCCACCAACGACGACGGCGACGCGCCCGATCCGAACTTCGCCCCGCGGGCTCCGATGCGGCCGCCGCCGGTGCGGCTGACGATCGGCACGATCTCGACCCGCGGGCCGATCGCCAGCGCGGCGGTGCGCGATCAGGTGGCGGCGTCGCGCGACGCGCTGGCCGCGTGCGGCGACGGCGCGCTCCGCGGCACCTCGTTCACGTGGACGTTCCGCATCAGCGCCGCGGGCAAGGTCAGCGGCACCGCGGTCAAGGGCGGCGCCCCGGCGCTGGTCCGCTGCGTCGAGACGGTCGCCGCGGGCTGGACGTTCGCCAAGGCCAAGAAGCTGTCGACGGCCAAGGTCGCGCTCACCGCGCAGTAGCGGCCGCGCCCTGCGTCACCGGGCGGCCAGCGGCAGCGCCGGCAGCGGGATCGCGAGCTCGTCGCACAGCGCCGGCAGGAGCACCGGATCGGCGCCGCGCCACGCCAGCGTGTCGAGATCGGCGGCGATCGGCGCGTCGGTGCGCAACGTCGCCAGCGTCCGGTACAGCAGCGCGTCGTCCCAGCGCTCGGCCAGGGTCGCGGCCAGCCCGGCGGCGCCGCGCACCGGCACGTCCCACCGGCCGTCGCGCGGGATCGCCTCGAGGTGGTGGTAGCGCGCCAGCACCTGCGCCGCCGAGCGCGCGCCCCACCGCGGCAGGCCGGGGATGCCGTCGGCGTCGTCGCCCACCACCGCCAGCAGGTCGGGCACCGACGCCGGCGGCACGCCGAGCCGCGCGACGACGCCGTCGGCGTCGAACCAGCGATCGCGCAGGCGGTCCCAGCTGACGACCTTGCCGCCGACGCACTGGCAGAGATCCTTGTCCGGGCTGGCGATGACCACGCGGGTCACGCGCGGATCGGCGGCGGCGACCGCCGCGGCGGTGGCGAGCGCGTCGTCGGCCTCGAACTCGACCATCGGCCACACCGCGCAGCCGAGCGCGGCGGCGACGCGCTCGGCCAGCGGGAACTGCGCCCACAGCGTCGGCTCGATGCCGTCGCCGGTCTTGTAGCCGGCGAACAGCTGGTTGCGGAACGACTCGATCACGTGATCGAACGCGACCCCGACGTGGGTCACCTCGCCCGCCTTGAGCCAGGCGGCGAGGCTGCGCAACAGGCCGCGCGCCGCGCCGACCTCGCGGTCGCCGACCTGCGCCGCCGGCGCGCCGAAGA
The DNA here is from genome assembly GCA_016794525.1 of Myxococcales bacterium. GTDB lineage: Bacteria > Myxococcota_A > Polyangia > Haliangiales > Haliangiaceae > UBA2376. Next base: position 38,835 of record JAEUJY010000154.1, on the reverse strand, counting down.
ACGATCGGAACAGCTCGTAGGTGCCATCGACGAGGTGGACCTGCACGCGCTGTCGGTACCACGATCGCTGGCACCGCGACGGGCGATCGGTACACTGCCCACGATGTCGCTCCGCGCCGCGCTCGTCGCCCTGACCGTCGTCGCGTGCGGGGCGCCGGCCGCGCCGCCGCCGCCGGCCCCGGCCCACGGGCCGACGCTGGCGCTGGTCGATCGCGCGGTCGATCTCGACGGCGCGCCGGTGGGGCCACTGGCCGCGGCGCAGAGCGCGACGGTCGCGGTGGTGTTCGCGTCGTGGTGCGTGCACTGCCGCGAGGAGATGCCGGTGCTCGCCGCGCTGGCGGCGCGCCACCCCGAGGTGCGCGTGCTGGGCATCAACTACCGCGCCCACGAGGAGTACGACGGCCGGGGCGACGCCGCGGCGGTGCGCGCCTTCGTCGCCGCGGAGGCGCCGTGGCTGCGCGTCGTGCCCGCCGACGAGGCGGTGTGGAAGAGCCTCGGCGCCCCGCCCAAGGTGCCGACGGTGCTGATCTTCGATCGCGCCGGCGCGCTGGTGCGCGGGTTCGATCGCCGCGCCGAGCCCATCCCCGATCTCGCCGCGCTCGAGGCGGCGCTGGCCGCGATCAGCCCAGGCTGAGCCCGACCCGGCGCCGCGCGCTGAGGCAGTGCCCGCTGCCCAGCGTGAACTCGCGGCAGGTGCGCGGCCGGTCGTCGTAGATCACGCAGCGCACGCGGGTCGTCGTCAGCTGCGCGGGGTGATCGCCGCACGGCACCAGCTCGCCGCCGACCAGCGCCGCGCACCGCTCGACGGTCGTCTCCGGGGTCGGCCCCGGGTGGCGCGCGCGCCGCAGCTGGTAGCGCTGCTCGGACGCCAGCGCCGGCGCGCCGGGGGCCGCCGCGCGATCGACGACGTAGTCGGGCCGGCTGCGCCGCACCGGATCGCGCGGGCTGACCGCGACCGCGTCGTAGGCCTCGCGGCAGCACGCGCCGCAGGTCAGGCAGTCGAGCGCCGGCTCCCAGCGCTCGCAGCCCGGCCACGCCGCGTCGACGCCGCGGCTCGCCTGCCGGCAGTGATCGCGCGTCGTCCGCCACGCGCAGCCGCCGCAGGTGCGGCCGTCGGCGATCCCGGCCGGCAGCCCGGTGGGGTGGGGCGCCGGCGCGGCGAACCCGGCGGCCAGCGAGTCGGGCGCGGCGTGGGGCGCCGTCGCGCTGACGATCGCCGCGGTCGCGGTCAGCGCCGCGGTCAGGATCGGCGCCCACGGCGCGCGATCGGCGCGGCCCAGCGCCGCGATCGCCGCGATCACCGTCGGGTCGGCGCGATCGGCCAGCGGATCGGCGGGCAACGCGTCCCAGAACATCCGGTAGTCGGTGGTCGGCGCGAACATCCGCGTCAGCCCGTGGCGCGCCGCCAGCGTGCGCTGCAGCCGCAGGGTCGCGTGCTCGCGCCACGCGTGCTGGGTGGTCTGGTTGTCGAGGCCCCAGTCGGGCTGGGTGAACGCGCCCTCGCCCTGCACCAGCGCGTGGCACAGCTCGTGGAAGATCATCTGCGCGACCGAGTCGTCGGCGTCGAGCGTGGCGTCGGTGCCGATGATCAGCGCGCCGCGGCCGTCGGTCGCCGCGTAGGCGTCGGGGCGCCGCTCGACCCGCAGCCCCAGCTTCGCCGCCGCCGCCAGCCACACCTCGGCCAGCGGATCGACGTAGCGCGCGGTGACCTGGCGGGCGAACTCCACCGGCGACACGTGCCACGACCGCCGCCGCCAGGCAAGCGGCGGCCCCGGCGGCGACGGGGCGCGGCTACTTGCCGCGGAACGCCGGCGGCCGCTTGGCCGCGAACGCCGCCATCGCCTCGCCCAGATCCTCCGACGCCAGGAACGCGCTGTTCCACGCCGCCACGTACTCGAGCCCGTCGGCGACGCTCTTGCCCGCCGAGTAGTCGAGCACCTGCTTGACCCCGCGCACGACCAGCGGCGGGTTGGCGGCGATCGCCTGGGCCAGCGCCTCGGCGGCGGCCCACGCCGCGGCGCGATCGGCGACGACGTCGTTGAGCAGGCCCAGCGCGCGGGCGCGCGCCGCGTCGATGTCCTTGCCGGTCAGCGCCAGCTCGCGGGTGGCCGCCGCGCCGATGAGCGCCGGCAGCCGCTGCAGCGAGCCGAGGTCGGCGACGATCGCGACCTTGGTCTCGCGCACCGAGAACACCGCGTCGGCGCTGCCGACCCGCAGGTCGCACGCGCTGATCAGATCGACGCCGCCGCCGATGCACTTGCCGTGGATCGCGGCGATCACCGGCATCGGGCAGGCGGCGATCGCGGTGAACGACCGCTGCAGCTGGCGGATCAGCCCGAGCAGCGCGGTGCGGTTGCCGGCGAGGCCGCCGCCGGCCATGACCGGGCCCCACGCCGCCATCGCCGCCGGCAGATCGAGGCCGAACGAGAACGACGGCGCGCTCGAGCGCACCACCACCGCGCGCGCGGTGGCGTCGGCGGCGACCTCGGTGAACGCGCGCTCGCACGCGGCGAAGAACGGCGGGGTCATGGTCGGCGCGGTCAGCGTGAGCGTGACGACGTCGCCGGTGCGGCTGGGCTCGATGAGGTCCATGGCGCACGCTACCGAATTCTCGGCCGGCGTGGGTGTGTGGCGAGGTGTCAGGCCGGTGCGGCGATCGGTCCCACGGCGCGACCGAAAACTTGCGAGCGCGCCCCGGCGGGTCGAGGGTGGAACCATGAGGGGCGACATCGTGCTGTCCGGCTTCGTCCTCACCGCCGAGGAGTGGGCCGCCATGGATCGATCCGCGCGCGTCCAGCTGCTGCGCGCCGCCAGCCGTCGCGACGAGCCGTGGCTCGCCGAGACCGCGCCGCCGCTGCCGGCCGGCGACGTCGACGACGAGCTCACCGCGGCGTGAACACCAGCGGCGCCTGCCGCGCCGCCGCCGCCGCGTCGGCGTCGAGGTGGCCGCGCGCCACCAGCCGCGCCAGGACGCGGTCGCGCCGCGCCAGCGCCGCGTCGAGGTGCTGGTACGGATCGTAGGCCCGCGGCGCCCGCGGCAGGCACGCCAGCAGCACCGCCTCGCCGGTGGTCAGCGCCCCGACCGGCTTGCCGAAGTACCGCGCCGCCGCCGCGCGCAGGCCGCGCGCGCCGTTGCCGAAGTCGGCCCGGTTCCACCACTGCTCGAGCAGCTCGCGCTTGTCGAGCGCGCGCTCGAGCCGTAGCGCCAGCACCGCCTCGCGCAGCTTGCGCGCCACCGAGCGCGGCGCGTCGCCGGAGTAGCGCAGCCGCGCCACCTGCATCGTCAAGGTCGAGCCGCCGAACGCGATCCGCCCGGCGCGCGCGTCGAGCCAGGCCGCCCGCGCCAGGCCGCGCAGCTCGACGCCGCCGTGATCCCAGAAGCCGTCGTCCTCGGACTCGATCACCGCGGCCGAGGCGATCGACGGCACCTCGTCGAGCCGCACCCACGCCGCGTCGTCGGCCGCCGGCACCAGCTCGGCGCGATCGATCGGCCACGCCAGCACCAGCGCGATCAGCACCTCGATCGCGACGACGCCGGCGCACAGGAGCGCGGCCAGCGGCGCGCGCAGCCGGCGCCACGCCCGCGCCAGCGGCAGCGGCAGCGCGAGCCCGATCGGGGCGCGCTTGCCGAGCAGCCCGGTCAGGCCGGGGGCCGTGACGGCGGTGTGGGTCATGGCGCGGTGGCGATCGAGGCGGCGCCGCGGGGGTGGTCGTGGCCGACCCGCTGCCCGAGCAGCACGAGGGCGGTGACGATCAGCGCGACGGCCGCGCGGCGGAGGCGAGGGGCGAGGCGGGGAGCGTGGTGGCGGGGCATGGCGAGGGGGATTGCACCGCCGATGCCAGCCGCGCGACGCAATGGTGGCGAGGGGTTGCGGCCGGGCGCGGGCCGCCGGACACGGGAGGCGTGGGCGGCCGACGACGCGGCCGTCGCCGGGGTTGACGGCGGGGCGCGGGGCGAAGCGACGGGGCTGGAGATCCGCCGACCGCCGCGTGCGTATATGGTCCCTGCATGGGCCGGCCGGTCGCGCTCGTCGTGTGCCTCGCGTGCCTCGCCCTGGCCGCGCTGGTCGGGCGCGCCCACGCCGCCTCGGCCGGCGCCGGCCTGTACGTCAACCAGCAGCCCATGCCGGTGGTGGCGTCGACGGTCGACGTCGACGTCCGGCTCGGGGTCGCCCACGGCACGGTCACCCAGCGGTTCCACAACGACCGCGCCGACGCGGTCGAGGCGATCTACGTCTTCCCGCTGCCGCCGGGCGCGACCGTCGAGGCGATGACCGCGAGCTTCGCCGGCGCCACCGTCCGCGGCGTCATCGCCCGCCGCGCCGAGGCCGCCGCGGCGTACCAGGACGCGGTCGGCGCCGGCCGCGCGTCGGCGCTCACCGAGGTCGAGCGGCCGGGCGTGTTCACCCAGTCGCTGGCGCCGGTGCCGGCCGGCGGCGAGGTCGTCATCACGCTGCGCTGGCGCGCCGCGCTGACCCGCCGCGACGGCACCTGGGAGCTGGTGCACCCGCTGGTGGTCGGCCCGCGCTACGTGCCGGGCGCCGCCACCGGCAAGCCGACCCACGGCGCCGGCACCGCGGTCGACACCGATCGCGCGCCCGACGCGTCGCGGCTGGCGCCGCCCACCGGGGCCGGGGCCGCGACGCCGTACAAGCTGACGGTCGCGCTCGACGACGCCACCGCCGTCGCGTCGCCGACCCACCCGGTCGGCGTGGCGACGGCCGGCGCGGGCGCTGCGGTGACGATGGCCGACGCCCGCGGCGATCGCGAGTTCGTGCTGCGCTGGCAGAGCCGCGCCGCCGAGCAGGTCCGCGCGATCGTCGAGCCCGCCGGCGGCGGCGCCTACGTCGCGGTGCTGGTCGAGCCCGGCGCGGCCGCGGCACCAGGGGCGCGCGCCGCCCGCAGCTGGGTCGTGCTGATCGATCGCTCGCCGTCGCTGGCCGGCGCGGCCGCCGCCACCGCGCGGCTGGTCGCGCGGCGGTTGATCGACGATCTGCCGGCGGGCGACACCGCCGCGATCGCGGCGCTGGGCCAGACCCCCGCGCGGCCGGCGCCGATCGATCGGGCCGCCAGCCACGCGATCATCGACGGCCTGCCGGTCGGCTCGGGCGATCTGACCCGGGCGCTGGCGCAGACGCTGGCCCGCGTGGCCCGCGATCCGGCGCCCGAGATCGTGCTCATCACCGACGGCCTGGTCGCCGACGACGCCGCCGCGATCGAGCGCGCGGCCGCCGCCGGCCTGCGGGTCCACACGATCGGCATCGGCGCCGCGCCCAACCGCTGGCTGCTCGGCGCGATCGCCGCGCGCACCGGCGCCAGCGCCGCGGTGGTGGCGTCGACCGACGACGTCGCCGCGGCGGTCGCCGCCGTCGTCGGCAGCGATCGCGCGCTGCCGGTCAGCGTCGACTGGCGCACCCCGGCGGTGATCGACACCGAGCGCAGCGCGAGCCGCGTCGGGTCGGGCGGCGCGGCGCTGCTGGTCGCGGTCGATCCCGGCGGCGTGCCGTCGGGCGAGGTCGAGATCGCGATCGGCCCGCGCAAGCTGCGGGCGAAGCTCGAGCGCGCGCCGGCCGCGGGGCTGGCCGCCACCTGGGCCGCGCTGCGGGTCGAGCGCCTGTACGCCCACGGCGATCGCGAGGCGGCGACCCAGCTCGCCCTCGAGCGCGGCATCGTCATGCCGACCACCGCGCTGATCGCGTCGACCACCCGCGTCGACGAGCCGGTCCGCTCGGTGATCGCCGTGCCGGTGCCCGCGCCGGCCGGCACGCGCCGCGACGCGGTGCGCGAGGAGCAGCTGCGCGGCCAGCTCGACGTCGACGACGTCGGCGTCGGCGACAACCGCACCGATCGCCCGGCGCCGCCGCCGACCGGTGGGGCGGTGGCCACCGGCGCGACCCAGGTCGACGGCGACTTCAGCGGCGACGGCGGCGGCAGCGGCGGCGAGGCCGCGTCGGCGCCGCCCGCGATCGACGCCGAGGACGAGGACGCGGCCCCGACCGCGTACCGCGCGGCGATGGGCAGCGCCGAGTCGATGGACACGCTGGGCCGCGCGCTCGAGCGCCACTTCTGGGTCGCCAGCCTGGGGCTCGGCGTCCGCCTCGACGAGCGGGTCCCGGCCGCGCAGCTGTCGATCGGCCGCTACTGGCGGCTGCCGCGGTTCTACGCGGTCGGCCTGCGCCTCGACCTCACCGGCGCGCCGCTCGACGCCGAGGCGTTCGGCGCCGCCGGCCTGGCCAGCTTCACCACCGCCAACCAGCTGCCGGTCCGCCTCGACGCGGGCGTCGGCCTCGGCTGGAGCGACGGCTGGGCCGCCGCGTGGAACGCCGGCCTGCTGTTCGGCCGCCACGGCGTCGGCCTCGCGCTCCGCGCCAGCGGTCTCGCTGGCCCCGGCGCGCACACGCTGACCCTCAGCCTCGGCGCCGAGGCCGCGTTCTGACGCGCCCGGCGCCGACCGACACCTGCCGGCGACCGACACCCGCCGCCGACCGATCCTTGGCCGCGCGTTAGATCGCCCGCCCGCGCGGCGCGTCTGTGCTCCCCATGCGCGCACGCACCGCGATCCTCGCCGCCGCCCTCACGGCCGCCGCCGCCCAGCCCGCCGCCGCGTTCTGCGGGTTCTACGTCGGCGGCGCCGGCGCCCGGATGTTCAACAACGCCACCGAGGTGGTGCTGATGCGCCACGGCACGACGACGATCCTGTCGATGGAGAACAACTACCAGGGCCCGCCCGAGGGGTTCGCGCTGGTGGTGCCGGTGCCGGTCGTCGTCAAGGAGCAGAACGTCAAGACGCTGGACCGCGCGCTGTTCGAGAAGATCGACACGCTGGGCGCGCCGCGGCTGGTCGAGTACTGGGAGAACGACCCCTGCGCCCCCGACTACTACGAGGAGGACATGCTGTACCCGTCGGCGGTCATGGCCGACTCGGCCGAGGACGAGGACGACAGCGGCGGCGGCGGCGACTACCACGTGACGATCGAGGCGCAGTTCGCGGTGGCCGAGTACGACATCGTCGTCTTGTCGGCGACCGAGTCGACCGGGCTCAACCGCTGGCTGGTCGATCACCGCTACCAGATCCCCGCCGACGCCGAGCCGCTGCTCCGACCGTACGTCGAGGCCGGCACCAAGTTCTTCATCGCCAGGGTCGATCCGAAGAAGGTGACGTTCAAGGACGGCATGGCGACCCTGTCGCCGCTGCGGGTCGCCTACGACGCGACCGACTTCAGCCTGCCGATCCGCCTGGGCCTGGCCAACTCGAGCGGCACTCAGGACCTGATCGTCAACATCCTCGCGCCCAACAACACCCGCTACGAGGTCGCCAACTACCCCAACGTCACGATCCCGACCAACCTGCCGGTCAAGGACGAGGTGCGCGAGCGGTTCGCCGAGTTCTACGCCGCGCTGTTCGACCACACGATCGCCAAGGTGCCGGGCGCGGTGGTCACCGAGTACGCGTGGGACAGCGGCAGCTGCGATCCGTGCCCGGGGCCGACGCTGGACGGCGACGACCTGGCGACGCTGGGCGCCGACGTGCTCAGCGCGCAGTACCAGGACGTCAGCCCGTACGGCTTCACGCTGACCCGCCTGCACGCGCGCTACGGCAAGGACGTCGGCGACGACCTGGTGTTCCGCGCGGTCGACGCGCTCGAGGGCGGCCGCGGCGTCCCCGACGAGCGCGGCGCGATGTCGGCGGCGGTGACCCGCGGCGGCGTCAACAACTTCCAGGGCCGCTACGTGATCCTCCACCCGTGGACCGGCGCGGTGGCGTGCGCGGCGCCGGTGCGCGGCCGGTGGGGCGGTCCGCCGGGGAACGCCCAGCAGATCGCGCAGCCGATCGCCGCCGGCAACACCGCCTTCGCGCCCCGCGGCCAGCTCGAGCTGGCGTCGGTGGTCGCCGCCGACGTGCCGTCGATCGGCGTGCTGGCGTCGGACCCGCAGAAGCTGCCGATCCCCCTGCGCAAGGGCCAGGGCTGCGCCTGCGCCGCCGGCGGCGCGTCGTCGGCCTCGCTGCTGGGGCTGGGCGGGGTGACGCTCGCGCTGATCTTGCGCCGGCGTCGATCCGCTCGCCGCGCTTGAATTGGCGTCGCAGGCGCGGGAGCATGGTGCTGGGGGATCCATGCCGCGCTTGCCGTACGTCCGTGCGCTGTCCGTGCTGTTCGCTATCTGCGCTGCGTGCGCGTCGTCGCGCCCGAGCGGTACCGGCGAGGACGCCGCCGTCGGTGGTGACGGCGGCCCGATCGACGGGCCGACCGGCGCCGGCTTCGGCGAGGCCTGCGTCGACGATCTCGACTGCGCCAGCCGGGTGTGCCAGGACGACGGCACCGGCACCCGCACCTGCACCCGGCTGTGCGACTTCGACTGCCCCGACGGCTACGCCTGCCGCACCGTCTCCCACGACGGCACCGACCTCCGGGTGTGCGTGCTGGCGCCGTCGAACCTGTGCGACACCTGCACCACCGACGAGGACTGCGGCGACGACGGCGATCTGTGCGTCCAGCTGACCGCGGGCAAGTTCTGCGCGGTCGACTGCACCGCCGACCCGACGGTGTGCGCCACCGGCTTCGCCTGCCAGCAGGTGACCTCGGTCGGCGAGACCAACCGCCGCCAGTGCATGCCGATCAACGGCGTGTGCTGCGTCGACGCCGACAACGATCGCCACGGCGTCGGCGACGGCTGCCTCGGCCTGGACTGCGACGACGCCGATCCGGTGAACTACGAGGGCAACCGCGAGACCTGCGATGGCCACGACAACGACTGCGTCGGCGGCGTCGACGACAACCCGCTCGACTGCGACCTGGCGATGTGCGAGCTGGGCGCGCTGGGCTACTTCGAGCGCGCCGGCGACACCTGCGCCGGCGTCGCCGGCTGCCAGACCCAGCCCGCGGTGCTGTGCGGCCTGTACACCTGCGATCTCGGCGGTGAGGACGGCGATCGCTGCGCCACCGCGTGCGACGGCGAGGGCGATCTCAAGTGCATCCCCAGCGCCCACTGCGACGCCTCGGTGTGCGTCGACGACGAGGCCAACGGCCAGGCCTGCGACGAGGCCTCCGACTGCGAGAGCGGCCACTGCCAGAACGGCTACTGCTGCGGCGACGGCGACTGCTGTCAGCAGGCCGAGGACTGCCCGACCTTCGGGACCTTCCAGCCGGTGTGCGACACGCCGGCCACCTGCCAGGGCACGCGCGGCGCGGCGGTGTGCAACACCAACTTCGAGTGCACCACCCAGAACGGCGTCGCCGACGACACCGCCTGCGCCGCCAGCACCCTCGCCAACGACTGCGGCTTCTGGCTGCCGATCAGCTGCACCGGCGCCGCCAACCAGACCCCGCCGAGCTGCCCGACCTCGTGCACGTCGAGCAGCCAGTGCGACGCCAACGCCTGGTGCGATCTGACCAGCCACACCTGCCGCGGCGATCTCGACGACGGCCAGGCCTGCGGCACCGACGACGGCCGCTGCCTGAGCGGCCACTGCGCCAACGGCTACTGCTGCGCCAGCGGCGACTGCTGCGGCGTCGCCACCGACTGCCCGGCCAGCTACCACACCAACCCGGTCTGCACCTCGCCGACCGCGTGCGACGGCGAGGTCAACCTGGCCACCTGCACGGCGTCGATCTGCGGCACCGCGGTCGGCGTCGACGACGACGCCGCGTGCACCGGCTCGGTGCAGGCCAGCGACTGCGGCCCGTACCAGCCGGTGTTCTGCACCGGCAGCGCGACCCAGACCGCGCCGACCTGCGCCACCTCGTGCACCAGCGACGCCGAGTGTGACGCCAACGCCTTCTGCAACGCCGGCGGGCAGTGCGTGCCCGATCTGCCCAGCGGCGGCGCGTGCGACGACGCCGGCGAGTGCCAGAGCGGGTACTGCGGCAACGGCTTCTGCTGCGCCGGCGGCGACTGCTGCGCCGCCGACAACGACTGCGGCGCGTACAACCAGGCGCCGACCTGCAACACCCCCGGCACCTGCCAGGGCACGCGGGTCGACGGCGTCTGCTCGGCGACCAAGCAGTGCACGACCGCGACCCGCGACGACGACAGCGGCTGCGCGACGATCGAGGCCAACGCCTGCGGCCCGTACCCGGCGGTGGTGTGCACCAGCGGCACCGCCCAGTCGCCACCGACCTGCCCGTCGTCGTGCACCACCGACGCCGGCTGTGACGTGTCGGCCCACTGCACCGGCGGCGCCTGCGTCCCCGACGCCGGCCCCGGCGGCTTCTGCACCGCGACCAACGAGTGCGCGGGCGGGCTGTCGTGCGTCGACAACGTCTGCTGCACCAGCGCGTGCACCGGCTCGTGCGAGGCCTGCGACCTGCCGGGCTCGCTCGGCACCTGCACCGCGGTGCCCGGCGGCCAGGATCCCGACAACGAGTGCGGCGCGGTGTCGTGCGTCGGCTACTACCACTCGTGGCTGGGCGACAGCTGCCGGCGCAAGGCCGACGTGCCGGCCAACCAGGCCAGCTGCAACGGCGCCCGGGCGTGCCGGACCCAGGCCCAGGAGTGCGGCGCCACCACCACCGCCGGCCCGGTGACGACGACGTGCGACGCCACCTGCCAGGATCCGACCGCGTCGACCTGCACCGGCACCGTCGCCGGCGCCTGCACCAACGTCAACCCCGGCACCCAGACCTGCGGCGTCGGCGCCTGCATCCGCACCGTCAACCAGTGCCAGAACGGCGCGCCGTTGACCTGCGCGCCGGGCAACCCGACCGCCGAGACCTGCAACGACATCGACGACAACTGCAACGGCACCGTCGACGACGGCGCGTTCAGCGACGCCTACGAGCCCAACCCCGACTGCGGCAGCGTGCGCACGCTGGGCACGGTCGGCTCCGACGCGTCGAACACGTACACCAGCATGACCGTCTACGCCGCGGGCGACGGCGACTACTACGGCATCCCGATGGTCGAGAGCGACGGCAGCTGCGGCTGCGGCGGCATCTCGTTCGACGAGGACTACCAGGCGTCGGTGAGCCTGACCGTGCCGCCCGGCGCCGGCAGCTACGAGTTCTGCATGAACACCAACACCTGCGGCTGGCCCGCGGGCTACTGCTTCGAGGTCGCCGCCGGCACGACGACGACGCTCAGCCAGTACCTCGACGGCGCGTGCGGCCCGGGCCAGACCGACAGCTACACCGTCTACGTGCGGGTCCGGGGCGGCGCCACGTCGCCGGCGTTCGAGTGCCGGCCCTACACGCTCAGCTACACCTTCGACGCCGGGCTGTGCCGGTGACCGACGACGAGCCCGGGCCCCCGCGGCCACCGCCGATCGAGCTCGAGCTGGCCGACGTGCCGCGCCACAACCGGCGCGCGCGGCCCGATTCGCAGGCGGCGCCGGGGACGATGGCGCCGCTCCCCGGCGCGCCGCCGACCGCTGGGCCGCTGCCCGAGGCGCCGCTGGTCGGCTACGCCGGCCCAGCGCCGCGCGCCAGCCACGCCGGGACGATCGCGCTGCTGGTGGCGATCGCCGTCGGCGGCATCGTCGCCGCCGTCGTCTACCAGCGGCTGAACCGGCCCAACGTGACCGCGGTGCGGTCGCCGTACCGCTCGTTCATCGGCATGACCGTCGACCTGCCGGGCGCCGGCTGGAAGCGCGATCGCCGCCTGCGCAAGAGCCGCACCCAGGGCGCCCAGTGGATGCGCTTCGAGGCGCTGTTCCGCGGGCGCAGCATCGAGGACCCCGACGATCTGGTGATGGTGTTCCGGGTCTTCGCCGAGGGCGCGTTCGCGGCCAAGGTCAACCTCGACGAGCTGCGCCGCCAGGCCCAGCTGATGACCCAGGCGCTGAGCTCGATGTCGTCGATCACCGGCGGGCCGATCGACTGCTTCGCCGACACCGCGTGGCGCACCGAGCCGGCCGCGCGCTGCCGCGGCACCGCGACCATCCTCGGGCAGTCGTACCTGATCGGCGTGTCGATCTGGCAGCCGACCACCGAGGACCTGGTCGGCGTGTTCTACGTGTCGGCGACCCTCGACAGCCCCGACTTCGAGACGATCGTCCGATCGATGCAGTGATACAACCGCGGCCCATGAGCACCACCGGCCGGGTCGCGGGCAAGATCGCGCTGATCACCGGAGGCGCGTCGGGCATCGGCCGCGCCGCCGCGCAGCGGCTGGCCGCCGAGGGCGCCACCGTGATCGTCACCGATCGCGACGGGCCGGGCGCCGCCGCGGTGGCCGCGGCGCTCGGCGCCCCCCACGCCGCCGCGACCCTCGACGTGACCGACGAGGCGGCCTGGGCCGCGGTGGTGGCCGAGGCGGTCGCGCGCCACGGCCGCCTCGACGTGCTGGTCAACTCGGCGGGCATCGGCCGCCACGGCGACATCGAGTCGACGACGCTGGCCGACTTCCGGCTGATGTACCGGGTCAACGTCGAGGGCACGTTCCTCGGTTGCCGCGCCGCGGTCGGCGCGATGAAGGCCCACGGCGGCGCGATCATCAACCTGTCGAGCGTCGCCGGGCTGATCGGCGTGCCCGACCTGGCCGGCTACTGCGCGTCGAAGGGCGCGGTCCGCCTGCTGACCAAGTCGGTCGCGCTGCACTGCGCGAAGCAGGGCTACCGCATCCGCTGCAACTCGCTGCACCCGTCGTTCATCGACACGCCGATGGTCGACGCGATGGCCGCGGCGCTCGGCGATCCGGCCGCGGCCAAGGCCCAGCTGGGCCGCGCCGCGCCGCTCGGGCGGCTGGGTCACGTCGACGACGTCACCGCCGCGATCCTGTACCTGGCCAGCGACGAGGGCGCGTTCGTCACCGGCGCCGAGCTGGCGATCGACGGCGGCCTGACCGCGCGCTGATCGCCCGGTCGTTCCCGGTCGTCGCGGCGCGCCGCCTGGGCTAGACTCGAGAGCGATGGTGGCCCCGCTGGCGTTCGCACCGGGAGAGCACGTCCCGACCGCCGATCAACGGATCGTGCTGGTCGGCGTGCCGTGGTCGCGCTACGAGGTCGAGCTGGTGCTCCGGGGCGAGGCGTCGGTGCCGCGGCTGGCGTACCTGGGGGGAGCGCTGGAGTTCATGACGCCGTCGAAGGATCACGAGCGCCTGACGTCGTACATCGGGCGGCTGATCGAGGTGTACGCCGAGGTCGCGGGCATCGAGCTATCGCCGTACCGCTCCTGGACGCTGACGTCGGGGCCGGGGCGGATCGGGTGCGAGCCCGACGAGTGCTACCTCATCGGCGACGATCAGGCCCGGGCGTTGCCCGACCTGGTCGTCGAGGTGATCTGGACCAGCGGCGGCCTGGACAAGCTCGAGATCTACCAGCGGCTCGGCGTCCGCGAGGTGTGGTTCTGGCAGGCTGGCGCCATCACCGTCCACGCCCTCGGCGACGGCGGGTACGTCGGCGGCTCGGTCAGCGCGGTCGTGCCCGGGCTCGACGTCCGCGTGCTGGGCGCGTTCCTCGATCGGCGGACGGTCTCGGCGGCCAAGCGCGACTATCGGGCGCACCTGCTCGCCAGCCGCTGAGGCCGTTCACCATGCCGCCGCGCTGACCGGATCGTGTATGGTCCGGCGCGCATGAGCGCGTACCAGACCCTGTCGATCGATCGCGAGGGCCCGCTGGCCGTGGTCACCATCCGCCGCGAGCAGGCGCTCAACGCGCTGTCATCGCAGGTGATGGCCGAGCTGACCGCCGCGGTCGCCGAGCTCGACGCCGACGCCGCGGTCCGGGTCGCGGTCGTCACCGGCGCCGGCAAGGCGTTCGTCGCCGGCGCCGACATCGCCGAGATGAAGGACCTCGGCCCGGCCCAGGCCCAGGCCTTCGCCGAGGCCGGCGGCCGGCTGGGCGACGCGCTCGAGGCCTCGCCCAAGGTGTGGATCGCCGCCGTCAACGGCTTCGCGCTCGGCGGCGGCTGCGAGCTGGCGATGGCCTGCGACTTCATCTACGCCTCGGAGAAGGCCAGGTTCGGCCAGCCCGAGGTCAAGCTCGGCGTCATCCCCGGCTTCGGCGGCACCCAGCGCCTGGCCCGCCGGGTCGGCGTCGCCAAGGCCAAGGAGCTGTGCGTCACCGGCGATCTGATCACCGCCGCCGACGCGCTGCGGATCGGCCTGGCCGACGCGGTGGTCGCCCCCGAGGCGCTGCTGCCCACCGTGCGCGAGCTGGCCGGGCGGATCGCCGCCAACGGCCCGCTGGCGGTCGCCGCCGCCAAGCGCTGCATCCACCTCGGCCAGTCGATGACGCTGGCCGAGTCGCTCGCGCTCGAGCAGCGCGAGTTCGGCGCGCTGTTCGCCACCGCCGACCAGAAGGAGGGCATGACCGCCTTCCTCGGCAAGCGCGCCGCCCAGTTCACCGGATCCTGATCGCCGAGGAGCCCGCCATGCAGTTCGCGTTCACCGAAGAGCAGCTCGCCGTCCAGAAGACCGCCCGCGACTTCGCCACCGCCGAGGTGTTGCCGAAGGCCGCCGAGATCGATCGCGAGCACCGCCACCCCAAGGAGCTGGTCGCCCGGATGGCCGAGCTCGGCTTCCTCGGCATCGCCATCCCCGACAAGTGGGGCGGCTCGGGCTTCGACCACGTCAGCTACGTGATCGCCATGGAGGAGGTGTCGCGGGCGTGCGCGTCGACCGGCGTGATCATGAGCGTCAACAACTCGCTGGTGTGCGACCCGATCTACCGGTTCGGCACCGACGCCCAGCGGGCGAAGTGGCTGGTGCCGCTGGCCTCGGGCAAGCTGCTCGGCTGCTTCGCGCTGTCGGAGCCCGAGGCCGGCTCCGACGCCGCCGCCCAGCGCACCACCGCCACCCGCGACGGCGACGACTTCGTCATCTCGGGCGTCAAGAACTGGATCACCAACGGCCCGGTCGCCGACGTCTGCGTGCTGTTCACGATGAACGACCGCGCCGCCGGTCACAAGGGCATCACCGCGTTCATCCTGCCGATGGACACCAAGGGCGTGCGCACCGGCCCGCCCGACGACAAGCTCGGCATCCGCGGCTCGAAGTCGTGCCAGATCTTCCTCGACGACGTCCGCCTGCCGGCCAGCCACGTGCTGGGCGAGGTCGGCGGCGGCTTCAAGGTCGCGATGTCGACGCTCGACGGCGGCCGGATCGGCATCGCCGCCCAGGCGCTGGGCATCGCCCGGGCCGCGCTCGAGGACAGCCTGGCCTACGCCCAGACCCGCAAGACCTTCGGCAAGCCGATCGGCCAGCACCAGGCGATCCAGTGGAAGCTGGCCGACATGGCCACCGAGATCGACGCCGCCCGCCTGCTGACCCTGCGCGCCGCGTACCTCAAGGACGCCAAGCAGGCGTACGGCAAGGAGGCCGCGATGGCCAAGCTGATGGCCTCGGACGTCGCCAACAAGGCCGCCCGCGAGGGCATCCAGATCTTCGGCGGCAACGGCTACGTCACCGAGTACCCGGTCGAGCGGCACTTCCGCGACGCCAAGATCACCGAGATCTACGAAGGCACCAGCGAGATCCAGCGGCTGGTCATCGCCAGCTACCTGGCCAAGGGCGCGTAAGCCCACGGCCGCACAGGTCGTTGTCCGGACACTCGATCGCGGAGGAACCCATGCGCAGATTCGCCCTCGTGCTCACGCTCGCCGCCGCCGCCTGTGGCGGCAAGTCGAAGTCGGCCGACACCACCCCGTCGGGCGGTGGCGACGACGGCACCGCCGCCGACGGCGACGACTCGGGCGGCGACCTGGTCCCGCCCGAGCGCATGGACGAGATCACCGCGCTGCTCAACCGCAAGCGCACCGCCGCGTCGCGCTGCCTGGCCGACGCCGTCAACGCCGGCACGATCGGCAAGAACGCCCGCGGCCACGTCGCGCTGGCGTTCGTGATCGGCACCGACGGCCACGCCTCCGACCTCAAGGTCACCGAGACCAGCCTCGACAACGAGGGCGTCGAGGCCTGCGTCATGAAGAAGGTCGAGGAGATCGACTTCGGGCCGCTGCCCAAGTCGCTCGAGTGGTCGTACGCGTTCGCGTTCGAGTCGATGTGATGCGGCGCGCGCAGTCCCTCACCGCATCGCTCGCGACGCTGGCGCTGGCCCTGGCCGGGTGCGGCGGCTCGGCCAAGCCGGCCCCGGTCGAGCCCGGCCCGACGGTCGACGAGCCGGTCGCCGACGCCGGCGCCGACGAGCCGCCCGAGGACGAGGACCTCGAGATCGTCTCGACGGTCGGCAAGTTCGACCCCGACGAGGCCACCGCGAAGTTCGCGCCCCACGTGCCGGCGCTCAACGCCTGCTACACCGATCAGCTGGCCCGCCGACGCTGGCTGGGCGGCACCGTCGAGCTGACCTGGGTGGTCGCGCAGGACGGCACGCTCGAGCACGTCCGGCTGTCGCGCAGCGACCTGGGCGCGTGGCCGATCGAGCAGTGCCTGCTGCAGGTCGCGCAGGGCGTCGCCTTCGGCAAGCCCCACGGCCACGGCAAGGCCGAGGTCACGTTCCCGGTGACCTTCGCCGGCGGCTCGGCCGCGCTGGCCTGGGACGAGGATCAGGGCCTGCGCGCGGTCGGCGGCAAGGCCAAGGACCTGGCGACGTGCGCCAAGGCCGCCGGCGGCGATCCCGCCAACGTCACGATCACGATCTACGTCGGCACCCGCGGCAAGGTGCAGTCGGTCGGCTTCGCCGCGCCGACCCCGCTGCCGCCGGCCTGGGCCGACTGCGCCGCCGGCAAGATCGCCGCGTGGATGCTGACCGATCCGCGTGGCAAGGTCGCCAAGCTGGCGTACCTGTACCACCCGGTCGCCACCGACGACGAGGACAGCGAGGACTGACGTGCAGCTCGAGCCGACCGAAGAACAGCGCCTGATCCAGCGGACCGCCCGCGAGTTCGCCGAGCGCCGGCTGGCGCCGAGCGCCGCGGCCCGCGACCGCGACGGGCGGTTCCCCGTCGAGGAGCTGCGCGAGCTGGGCCAGCTGGGCCTGCTCGGCGTCAACGTGCCCGAGGACCTCGGCGGCGGCGCCGCCGGCGTCATCGCCTACTCGCTGGCGCTGCAGGAGCTGGCCAAGGTCGACGCGTCGGTGGCGGTGGCGGTGTCGGTCACCAACATGGTGGCCGAGCTGATCGCCGCGGTCGGCACCCCGGCGCAGCGCACCGCCTACGTGCCGGGCCTGGTCAGCGGCGCGGCGGTGGCCGGCGCGTTCGCGCTGTCCGAGCCCCAGGCCGGCTCCGACCCGGCCGGCATGCGCACGATCGCGACCAAGGTCGACGGCGGCTGGCGGCTCAGCGGCACCAAGCAGTGGATCACCAGCGGCGATCGCGCCGGCGTGCTGGTGGTGTGGGCGATGACCGACCTGGCCGCCGGCCACAAGGGCATCACCGCGTTCCTGGTGCGCGGCGGCGCGCCCGGCCTCACGGTCGGGCGGCTCGAGGAGAAGATGGGCCTGCACGGCTCGTCGACCGCGCAGCTGGTGCTCGACGGCGTCGAGGTCGGCGACGACGCGGTGCTGGGCGGCGTGGGCGGTGGCTTCCGGCTGGCGATGATGGCGCTCGACGGCGGCCGCATCGGCATCGCCAGCCAGGCGCTGGGCATCGCCCGCGGCGCGCTCGAGGCCGCGTACCGCTACGCCGGCGAGCGCGAGCAGTTCGGCGTGACGCTGTGGAAGCACCAGGCGATCGGCAACATGCTGGCCGACGCCGCGACCTGGCTCGACGCCGGCCTGCTGCTGACGCTGCGCGCGGCGTCGCTCAAGGAGGCCGGCCAGCGCTTCAGCACCGAGGCCGCGATGGCCAAGCTGTACGCCACCGAGAAGGCCGGCACGATCTGCGACATCGCGCTGCAGGTCCACGGCGGCTACGGCTACACCACCGACTTCCCGGTCGAGCGGGCCTACCGCGACGTCCGGGTCACCCGCATCTACGAGGGCACCAGCGAGATCCAGCGCCTGGTGATCGCCCGCTCGTTGCTCGCTCGCATGGAGAAGTGACATGTCGACTGCTCGCAAGCTCCGCATCCTCGTCGCCAAGCCCGGCCTCGACGGCCACGACCGCGGGGCCAAGGTGGTGGCGCGGGCCCTGGCCGACGCCGGCTACGAGGTCGTCTACACCGGCCTGCACCAGACCCCCGAGATGATCGCCGCCGCGGCGGTGCAGGAGGCGGTCGACGCGGTCGGGCTGTCGATCATGTCGGGCGCGCACATGACGCTGTTCCCGGCGGTGATCGACGCGCTCAAGGCGCGCGGCGCCGGCGACGTGATCGTCTTCGGCGGCGGCATCGTGCCCAAGGACGATCTGGTCAAGCTGACCGAGCTGGGCGTCGCCAAGATCTTCACCCCCGGCACCGCGACCACCGAGATCGTCGCGTGGGTCGAGGCGGTGGTGCGGCCGCGGATCGAGGCCGCCTGATGCGCTGGCTCGCCGCGGCGCTGGCCGTGGCGGCCGCGTGTCACGAGGCGCGCCCGAGCGGGCCGCAGCCGCCCCCGGCGATCGACGCCGGGCCCGACGCCGACGACCTCGGCCTGGGCTCGGCCGGCGGCGATCCCGACGAGGCGCCCCAGGAGGAGCGCATCGCCGCGGTCGAGCACGCGATGAACGAGCTGGCGCCGGTGGCCAACCAGTGCTGGGCGGTCGCGGCGTCCGACGACTTCAAGCTCGGCGGCACGATCCGCGCGCTCCTGACGATCGGCCACGGCGGCGCGCGCGTCGAGCTGACCGAGGATCAGCCCGGCGATCCGCTGCTCGCCGAGTGCCTGACCCGGGTGCTCGAGGCCTACCCGTGGGCGGCGCCGCTCGACGGCCAGACCATCGAGCTGCCGTTCCGCTTCACCGCGCCGGACATGCAGAACCTGATCGACCGGCGGATGGTGGCGCACCGCGCCCAGGCCGGCCTCGACGTCGCGGTCCTGCTCGACGAGAAGAACAGCGGCAACCCGGCGGTCGGGCTGATCGACGTGCGCGCCGAGGCCAGCCGCGGCGTCGGCCCGCGCCGCCCCGATCGTGACGAGCTGTGGGTGCTGACCGCGCCGGCGACGGTGGTGATCGGCAAGGCCCGCACGCCGCTGGCGGCCGGCGACGTCGTCGTGGTCCCGCGCGGCGCCAGCCTCGAGCTGGTCGCCACCGCCGGCGCGCCGATCGCCGCCCCCATCACGGCGACGGTCGCGCTGATTCCGGGCGGCGCGCTGGGCGTGGCCCGCGCCGGCGCGCTGCCCGAGCTGTTGCCGAGCCAGGTGCCGGCCAAGCCGCCGGTCGCCCGGGTCGTCGCCGCGGCCAGCGGCAAGCGCTACCCGCGCACCGGGGGCGCGACGACGTTGCTGATCGAGCAGGGCCCGGCGTCGCTGGGCATCCTCGAGGCCGACGCCGGCGCGGTCGTGCCGCCCCACGTCCACGCCAAGGAGACCGAGGTGCTCTACCTGCTGGCCGGCGGCGGCACGATGACCATCGGCGGCGTCGCGATCGCCGTCGAGCCCACCGCGGTCATCCAGATCCCGGCCGGGGTCGAGCACAGCTTCACCGCCACCGCCGCCACCCGCGCGCTCCAGCTCTACAGCCCGCCCGGGCCCGAGCAGCGCTTCAAGACGATGAAATGACCACCGCCAGCTCTCCCGCCACCCCCACCGCGGTCGACCGCGTCCTCGCCGGCGACGTCCGCGTCGCCGCCCGGCTGATGCGCGACATCGACGATCGCACCGCCGCGTCGCGCGCCGCGCTCAAGGCCCTGCACCCGCACACCGGGCGCGCCTACATCGTCGGCATCACCGGCAACCCCGGCGCCGGCAAGTCGACCGTCGTCGACGCGCTGATCGCGCACTACCGCGCCGCCGGCGACAAGGTCGGCGTCGTCGCGGTCGATCCGACCTCGCCGTTCTCGGGCGGCGCGATCCTCGGCGATCGCATCCGCATGCAGCGGCACTTCACCGACGACGGCGTCTTCATCCGCTCGCTGGCCACCCGCGGCCACCTCGGCGGGCTGTCGCGCTCGACCTTCGACGTGGTCGCGGTGCTCGACGCGATGGGCTACCAGCGCATCCTGGTCGAGACCGTCGGCGTCGGCCAGGACGAGGTCGAGGTCATGAAGGCGGCCCACACCTCGGTGGTGGTCACCGTGCCCGGCCTCGGCGACGACATCCAGGCGATCAAGGCCGGCATCCTCGAGATCGCCGACGTGCTGGTGGTCAACAAGGCCGATCGCGAGGGCGCCGATCGCACCGAGCGCGACCTGATGCACATGCTCGATCTGCGCGCCGCCGGCGAGCGCAAGGACGTCGAGATCATCCGCACGATCGCCAACCGCGGGCTGGGCAACGGCTCGGGCATCGCCGAGCTGGCGCAGGCGATCGAGCGCCACCGCGAGGTGGCGTGGACCGGGGAGGGCGGGGCGACCCGCGCGACGCTGCGGGCCGCGGCGCAGGTGGCGGAGCTGGTGCGGGGGCTGCTGGCCGACCGCGTCGAGGCCGCGCTCGCCGCGCGCGGCGGGCTGCGCGACGTCGCCGCCGAGGTGGTCGCGCGCACCACCGATCCGTGGTCGCTCGCCGAGGCCGTGGTCGGGACGCTGTAGGCACGCGCCCACAAGCGGTCACGCATCACACCGCGACGATCGCGCTGCCGCGTCGCCGCGCGCGGATGGTACGATGGGGTCCTTCGTCTGGAGGTTTGCTTACCATGCGCTCGCTCATCGCCCTCGCGCTCGCCGTGCCGCTGTTCGGCTGCGGGCTGGTCGATCCCAACATCACCAACTTCGATCTCGCGCTGCCCAACAAGACGTTCACGATCGACTCCGCCAACTGGGGGTTGATGAACGCCGACCAGCTGACCAGCCAGACCTGCACGGTCAGCCCCGATCCGTGCGCGGCCGCCGCCGAGCAGGCCTGCGCGATGGGCACCTGCATCGCCCAGTGCAACGCCACCAGCCTGACCTGCGACCTGACGCTGTTCGTGTCGCTGTTCACGCCGGTCGACCTGCTGGTCGAGAAGCCCGAGCTGGCGACGATCCAGGACGAGCCGGTGATCGACGTGACGATCGACGCCATCACCTACCGGGTCATGGAGAACACGCTCAACGTCGCGACCCCCGAGATGAAGGTCTACGCGGCGCCGATGACCGTCACCCGGGCCGGCGATCCGCTGGCCCGCGAGATCGGCACGGTCCCGGCGATCCCGGCCGGCATGACGATGGGCGAGACCGACGTCGTGCTGTCGCCGACGGGCAAGGCCACGCTGGCCGAGTTCATGGGCGACTTCAAGACGCCGTTCAACATCATCGTCGGCTCCAACCTGCTGGTGCAGCAGGGCGACCCGGTGCCGGCCGGCAAGCTGGTCGTGAACGTCGGCGTCAAGGCCCACGCCGGCGTGTGATCGCCGGCGGGCGCGGCGTCGGGCAACTGTGCTAAACGCAGCCCGGTGACAGACCCCCGCGTCCACGACGTCGTGATCGTCGGCGCCGGCCCGGCGGGCGCGGCGGTGGCGGCGCGGCTGCACCAGCACGGCGTCCGTGACGTCGTCGTGCTGGACCGCTACGACTTCCCGCGCGACAAGCCGTGCGGCGGCGGCCTCACCGGCCACATCGACGAGGCGCTGGCGGCGGTCGACCTCCAGCTGACCGTGCCGTCGGTGGCGTCGCCGGCGGCGACGGTGCGGTTCGGCAGCTTCGAGCGCACGGTCACGATGGGCCGGCCGGTCCGGGTCATCCGCCGGATCGAGTTCGACGCCAGCCTGGTCGAGCAGGTCCGGGCCAAGGGCGTCGAGATCCGCACCGGCGTGGCTGTCGACGAGCTGGCGGTGGCCGGCGACCACGTCGCGCTCAAGCTGGGCGGCGGCGGCCAGCTCGCGGCCAAGATCGTCGTCGGCGCCGACGGCGCGGCCTCGGTGGTGCGCAAGCACCTGACCGGCAACGCCAAGGCGCTGCCGCACCGGCTGTTCATGGCCGAGCTGCCGGCGGCCGCGGCGGCCACGGTCACGCCCGCCGGGGCGCTCCGCGGCGACGCGATGGTCTACGACTTCACCGCGATGGCCGAGGGCCTGCGCGGCTACGTGTGGCTGTTCCCGGTCGCCGGCGACCGGGTCAACGTCGGGCTGATGCACTACCCGTCGTCGCGGCGCGGCGGCCCCGAGCTGCTGGCGCTCTTGCGCAAGCACCTCGAGCCGTACGGCGTGGCGCTGCCGGCCAAGGGCTCGCGCGGCTGGCCGGTGTGGGGCTACCACCCGAGCGCGCCGGTCAGCGCGCCGCGGCTGCTCACCGTCGGCGACGCCGCCGGCATCGACGGCCTGACCGGCGAGGGCATCGCCGTGGCGATGGAGCAGGCCCAGGTCGCCGGCGACGCGATCGCCCGCGCGCTGTCGACCGGCGAGGTCGGCTTCGCCGGCTACCGGCGCGCGCTGCGCAAGGCCGTGGTCGGCCGCGAGCTCGCCCTCGATCGCCACCTGGCGCGGCTCCTGTACCAGCACGGCCCGGCCTGGCAGCGCTGGCTGTCGCTGGTGCTGTTCGACCCCGACGTGCTCGAGATGTACGCCGCCCGGGTCGCCGGCACCGAGGTGCTGGCCGACCAGAAGGCCCGGCTGTGGGGCGCCCTGGTCCGCCACGGCTTCGCCGCGCGCCGCCGGCGCCGCGAGCTCACGGCCGCCGTCGCGCGCTGATTCAATCGGTCGCGGGGACGTCGGCGTCGTCGGCCTCGTCCTCGTGGCCGTCGTCGGCCTCGTCGGGATCGTTCTCGTCGGCGCCCTCGAGCGGGGCGGTCGAGGCGTTGATGTTCTCGCGCAGCTCCTTGCCGACCTTGAAGAACGGCAGGCGCTTGGCCTTCACGTGCACGGTCTCGCCGGTGCGCGGGTTGCGGCCCTCGTAGGGCTTGTAGCTGCGGACCTCGAAGCTCCCGAAGCCGCGGATCTCGATGCGCTCGCCGCGCTCGAGGGCCCCGGCCATCGCGTCGAACATGACGTTGACGACCTGCTCGGCCTTGCCCTTGGCTAGCTTCTGGGTTTCGGACAGGCGCAGCGTCAGCTCGCTCTTGGTGATCGGCATGGTTTCCCCCTGAAAGGACTGGCCCCATACCGCTGGCCGGTGCCCCTTCGCTATCTGCTTATGGAACCGCGAAAGCGCCCGCCGCGCAACCGCCGGGTCGCCTCGCCGGGATCCGCTGGAGGCTAGCCCTCGTCGCCTTCGTCGCCCGCGTCGGCCTTGGCCAGCTTGTCGGCCTTGTCGGCCTTGTCGGCCTTGGCCGCCCGGGCGGCCTCGGCCTTGGCCGCCTCGGCGCGCTCGCGGGTCGCGCGCAGGTCGCGGGCCGACCGCCAGCCGGCGAACTGCTTGGCGAACCGCGCCGGGTCGGGCGCCAGCTCAGGGATGCGGCAGGCCACGCGGCCCACCCACACCGACATCTTGCGCCACGGCAGCACCGCCGCGCCGGGCATCTTCTTCCACCGCGGCCGGCCGGTCAGCACGTGCAGCGCCGCGGCCTCGCCGGCCGACAGGTACGAGTACGCCGCGTCCTTGGACGGCGAGCGCACCTCGAGCCGCCAGTCCTGCTTGGTCTCGCGCAGCGTCACGTCGACGTAG
This sequence comes from Myxococcales bacterium, assembly GCA_016794525.1. Taxonomy (GTDB): domain Bacteria; phylum Myxococcota_A; class Polyangia; order Haliangiales; family Haliangiaceae; genus UBA2376. Next base: position 15,411 of record JAEUJY010000154.1, on the reverse strand, counting down.
CGATCCCAGTCGGGGTTGCGCGCCGCCTCCCACGCCGCGCCGCCGGCGGCGGTCAGGCCGATCACGTCGGGCCGGCCCAGCAGGTGGTCGGCGCGGCCGCGCCAGCGCAGGAGGCCGCGGCCGACGTACTCGTCGAGCAGCCGGGCCAGGGCCACGTCGTCGAGGCCGTGGCTGGGGCTGCCGAACTTCTCGGCGAAGCCGCGGTTGGTCAGCGCCGGGGTCGGGATGTCCTGATCGACCAGCGCGTCGGCGATGGCCAGGATCGCGCCGCGCAACGGCGAGGTCGAGACCGGCAGCGCGAGCTGACGCTTGATCGGGGGCGGGGCGGGGCGACGGCGCTTCTTGGCCATCACAGCGTCCGCGTCGGCTGGTACTCGCCGAACACGCGGCGCAGCGCGTCGGCGATCTCGCCGACGGTGGCCAGCGCCTTGACCGCGCCGACGATCGGCTCGACCAGGTTGCCGGTGCCGCGGGCCGCGTCGTCGAGCGTGGTCAGCGCCCGGGCGTGCTCGGCGGCGTTGCGCCGGCCGCGCAGCGCGGCCAGCCGCGCGACCTGGTCGCGCTCGAGCGCCGGGTCGATCGTCGCGACCGGCACCGGCGGGTCGACGTCGAGCGTGAACTCGTTGACGCCGACGACGATGCGGTCCTTGCGCTCGACCGCGCGCTGGTGCTCGTAGGCCCGGCGCTCGATCTCGCGCTGCTGGTAGCCGCGCTCGATCGCCGCGATCACGCCGCCCTGCTCGGCGATGCTGGCCAGGTAGGCCTGGGCCCCGGCCTCGATCGCCGAGGTCAGGTGCTCGATCGCGTAGCTGCCGCCCAGCGCGTCGATGAAGTCGGCGACGCCGCTCTCGTGGGCGATGACCTGCTGGGTGCGCAGCGCGATCCGCGCCGCCTCCTCGGTGGGCAGCCCGAGCGCCTCGTCGAAGCTGTTGGTGTGCAGCGACTGCGTGCCGCCCAGCACCGCGGCCAGCGCCTGGATCGTGACCCGGGCGATGTTGACCAGCGGCTGCTGCGCCTGCAGCGTCACGCCGGCGGTCTGGGTGTGGAACCGCAGCTGCCAGCTCTTGGGGTTCTGCGCCCCGAACTGCTCGCGCATGATCCGCGCCCACATCCGGCGGGCGGCGCGGAACTTGGCGATCTCCTCGAGGAAGTTGTTGTGGCCGTTGAAGAAGAACGACAGCCGCGGCGCGAAGTCGTCGACCGCCAGCCCGGCGGCGATCGCCGCCTCGACGTAGGCCATGCCGTCGGCCAGCGTGAACGCGACCTCCTGCACCGCGTCGGCGCCGGCCTCGCGGATGTGGTAGCCGCTGATCGACACGGTGTTCCACTGCGGCACCTCGCGGGCGCAGTACGTGAACGTGTCGGTGATCAGCCGCATCGACGGCCGCGGCGGGTAGATGTACGTGCCGCGGGCGATGTACTCCTTGAGTACGTCGTTCTGGATCGTGCCGCGCAGCTGGCTGCGCGCGACGCCTTGCTCGTCGCCGACCGCGACGTACAGCGCCAGCAGCGTCGCCGCGGTCGCGTTGATCGTCATCGACGTCGACACCTCGCCCAGCGGGATGCCGTCGAACAAGACCCGCATGTCCTCGAGCGAGTCGATCGCGACGCCGACCCGGCCGACCTCGCCGGCGGCGGTCGGGTGATCGCTGTCCTTGCCCATCTGGGTCGGCAGGTCGAACGCCACCGACAGGCCCTTGCCGCCCTGGGCCAGCAGGTACTTGTAGCGGCGGTTGGACTCGGCGGCGGTGCCGAAGCCGGCGTACTGGCGCATCGTCCAGAACTGGCCGCGGTACATCGTGTCCTGCACCCCGCGGGTGTACGGGTACTGCCCGGGCTGCCCCAGGTCGCGGGCCACGTCGACGCCGGCGACGTCGGCCGGCCCGTAGGCCCCCTTGATCTCCAGGTCGGCGTCGGTGGCGAAGCGCGCCTTGCGGAGCGCGCGCGGCTTCTTGGCGGACTTTCCGTCGGCAGGTTCGGACACGGCGCCCGACCCTACCGCGCCCGCGCCCCGAGCGGAACGCGGCGAGGGAGCCTCGGTGGCCGGATGATCTGTCGACCGGCCGATGTCGATACCTGACAGAAGGCTGACACGAGGCCGGGGCAGGGTGGTCCCATGAACCAGCTCGTCGCCGTCCGCACCCCCTTCGCCCTGGCCCAGTCGCTGGCGTTCATGCGCCGCTTCACCCCGTGTCAGGGCGACCACCTGATCGACGACGACAGCGTCACCACCGCGGTGGCGCTGGGCGCCCGCGCGGTGGCGGTGCGGATCGCCGCCGGCCCCGGCGCCACCGTCGCGCTGACCCACCCCGACGTCGACGCCGACGACGCCGCGCGGATCGCCTACCGCGCCCGCCAGCTGCTCAGCCTCGACGACGAGCTCGACGGCTTCTACCGGGCCGCCGCCAGCGACGCCGCGCCGTTCGCGGCGATCGTCGACGCGCTCCACGGCCTGCACCAGGTGCGGTTCAGCTCGCTGCCCGACATCGCGGTCTACGCGGTCTTGATGCAGCGGCGGCCCATCACCCAGGCCGGCCGGATGCGGCAGAAGGTCCTGGCCTCGCTCGGCCTGCCCGTCGACGTCGGTGGCCACACCCTGCGCGCGTGGCCCGGCTTCGGCGCGCTGGTCGGGCTCGACGCCGCCGCGTGGCAGGCCGCCGGCGTCGACGCCCACAAGGCCGCGCAGCTCCCGCCCGTCGTGCGCGGCGTCGCCGCGCTGGGCGAGACGTTCCTGGCCACCGCGCCCTACGCCGACGCGCGCGACGCGCTGTGCGCCATCCCCGGCATCGGCCCGTTCTCGGCCGCCGCGATCTTGCTGCGCGGCCTCGGCCGCATGGACGACGTACCCCTCGCCATGAAGGGCTTCGCCGAGCCCGCCCGCGACGTCTACGGCTCCGACTGGGATCCGCGGGCCACCGTCCGCCGCTACGGCCCCGCCCTCGGCTACTGGAGCTTCTACCTCAAGACCGGCGCCGCCCGCGGCCTGCACCGCGGCGTCGCGTGAGGGCGGGGCCCCCGATGGCGCCGGCGCCGGACGCCGCGCCGTATCTCCCACGTGGTGCGCCGCGCCCATCCCCACGTGGGACGCCGCGCCATCTCCCACGTGGGACGCCGCGCCGTTCTCCCACGTGGGACGCCGCGCCCACCTCCCACGTGGGACGCCGCGCCCATCTCCCACGTGGGACGCCGCGCCCCTCCCACGTGGGACGCCGGGCCCATCTCCCACGTGGGAACGCCGGGCCCATCTCTCCCACGTGGGACGCCTCGTCCATCTTCCACGTGGGATCCCGCGCCCATCCCCCACGTGGGACGCCGCGTCCATCTTCCACGTGGGATCCCGCGCCCATCTCCCACGTGGGACGCCGCGCCCATGTCCCACGTGGGACGCCGCGCCGAAATCTCCCACGTGGGACGCCGCGCCCCGTCTCCCACGTGGGGCGCCGCGCGCGCCTCCCGCTGGGCCGGAGCCGAACCGCATCGACCACGGGGCGGCCCCCGGCACGCGGGCCAACCACGGCCGAGCGGCCCCTGACAACCGCCACGCCTTCGTTGTGTCGGGCCCGCGCGTCACGCATGATCGTCGCCATGGCGACGCGCAGCATGCACGCGCGGCGGCGGCGCGGTGGTCGCGCATGACCGTCGACCACGAGATCCGCGTGCTTCCAGGTCTGTTCGGCGTGCGGCGTCGGCCCGCGATCTACCTCGCGCAGGCCGAGGCCACCGCGGCCGGGCTACTGGACCGCGCGCTGCACACGATCGTCAGCGACCTCGCCGCGCCGACGCCCTCGCGCGCGTGCGTGCGCACGCCGCCCTTCGCGGTCGAGCTCGGGCTGTGGGCCGACGGCGTGGCCAGCCTGCACCTCCACGGCGTGACGCTGCGGCTCGACGCCGCCGACCGACCCAGCGCGTGGCCCGCGCCCCGCCTCTACGAGGCGCTGCTCCACATGCATGTGCCCGATCCGAGCGTCACCTGGATCCTGCCGGTCCTGAACGCGCTGAGCGAGCGGCTCGAGGTCACGACGCGCCACGGCGGACGGGCGTACCGCGCGACGTGCGCGGCCGGCGGGCTGATCGGCTTGCTGCACGAGGTCGACGCGGCGACCGTCCGTGGCGACACGGTGCTGGTCTTCCGGCCCGACGCCACCGTCGTCCCCGGCGAGCTGTCGCCCGCCACCTGCCAGACCAGCGCGGCCGCGCGCACGCACCCGGCGGCGCCGGTCACGTTCGTCGACAACCGCCCGGCGCGCGCGGTGGCCTGGTAGCCGCGCTCAGGCGACCGCGATCTCGGGGACGTCGTCGGCGGCGTGGAGCGGGGCGCCGGTGGCGGCGCGGATGGCCTCGACCGACACGCCGGGGGCGCGCTCGCGCAGCGTCAGGCCGTCGGGGCCGACGTCGATCACGCCGAGCTCGGTGACGATCGTGTGGACGCAGCCGACGCCGGTCAGCGGCAGCGTGCACGCCTTGAGGATCTTCGGCGCGCCGTCCTTGGTGGTGTGCTCCATCATGACGATCACCCGCTTGGAGCCGGCGACCAGGTCCATCGCGCCGCCCATGCCCTTCACCATCTTGCCGGGGATCATCCAGTTGGCGAGATCGCCGTGCTCCGACACCTCCATCGCGCCGAGGATCGACACGTCGACGTGGCCGCCGCGGATCATCGCGAAGCTCTCGGCCGAGTCGAAGAACGCCGAGCCGGGGATCGCGGTGATGGTCTGCTTGCCGGCGTTGATGAGGTCAGGATCCTCGTCGCCGTCCTCGGGGAACGGGCCGATGCCGAGCATGCCGTTCTCCGACTGCAGCACCACGTCCATCCCCGGCGGGACGAAGTTGGCGACCAGGGTCGGCATGCCGATGCCGAGGTTGACGTAGAAGCCGTCCTTGAGCTCGGCGGCGACGCGGCGAGCGATCTGATCACGGTCGAGGGCCATGGGGTATTCCTGGTCGGGGCTCGGGGATGGCAATCGGGCTCGGAGTCTCGTCGAGATCCGCGAGGCCGATCTCGCGTTTCGGGTGGGGGCCCCACGTCTTGTGGGGGAGGGGCTTTGCGAGAGCCCCTCCACGGTCACCGGCGCGGGCGGACGGTGCGCTGCTCGATCGGCTTCTCGTAGGCGGTGCCGACGAAGATGCGCTGGACGTAGATCGACGGGGTGTGGATGGTGTTGGGGTCGAGCTCGCCCACCGGCACCAGCTCCTCGACCTCGGCGATCGTGATCTTGCCGGCGGCGGCCATCAGCGGGTTGAAGTTGCGCGCGGTCTTGCGGAACACCAGGTTGCCCCAGGCGTCGCCCTTCCACGCCTTGACGATCGCGTAGTCGCCGCGGATCGCGTGCTCGAGCACGCAGCGCTTGCCGTTGATCTCGCGGGTCTCCTTGCCGTCGGCGATCTTGGTGCCGTAGCCGGTCGGCGTGAAGAACGCCTCGATGCCGGCGCCGCCGGCGCGGATGCGCTCGGCCAGCGTGCCCTGGGGACACAGCTCGACCTCGAGCTGCCCCGACAGGAACAGCTTCTCGAAGATCTTGTTCTCGCCGACGTACGACGAGATCATCTTGCGCACCTGGCCCTGGGCCAGGAGCACGCCGAGCCCGCGGTCGGTGGTGCCGCAGTTGTTCGACACGATCGTGAGGCCCTTGACCCCACGCCGCGCCAGCTCGCGGATGCAGTGCTCGGGGTTGCCCGACAGCCCGAACCCGCCCGACAGGATGACCGCGCCGTCGGTCACGTCGTGGAGCGCCGCGGCGGCGTCGGCGAAGACCTTGTTCATCGCCGCGGATCGTTAGGCCCCGCCGGTGCGGGAGTCAACCGCTCACGCCGGGGTCGGCGTCGCGCGCCGGGTCACGACCAGCGAGGTGACGACGCCGGTGGCGATCACCGCCAGCACCACCGCCATCACGTAGTAGTTGAACGCCGCGCCCAGCCACTCCTTGAGGTGGCCGTGGGCCAGCATCTTGGTGCCGATGATGACCAGCACCGCGGCCAGCGCCGGCTTGAGGTAGCGGAAGCGGTCCATCATGCCGGCCAGCGCGAAGTACAGGCTGCGCAGCCCGAGGATCGCGAAGACGTTCGACGTGAACACGATGAACGGGTCGGTGGTGATCGCGAAGATCGCCGGGATCGAGTCGACCGCGAAGATCAGGTCGGTGACCTCGACGAGGATCAGCGCCAGCAGCAGCGGCGTGGCCAGGAGCGCGCCCTTGCGCGCGGCCGCGACCACCCGATCGGTCTCGACCGGGCCCTCGGGGACGGCCGGCGCGGACGCCGCCGGGGTGCCGGCGCGGACCAGGAACCGCGGCCCGTGGAAGCGCTCGGTGATCGGCATCAGCCGCCGCAGCAGGCGCACCACGCGGCTGTCGTTGATGTCGCCGCTGTCGTCGTGCATGAGCAGCATCTTCACGCCGGTCAGGATGAGGAAGCCGCCGAACACGTAGATCACCCACGCGAACCGGGTGATCAGCGCCGCGCCGGCGCCGATCATGATGCCGCGCATCACCAGCGCGCCGAGGATGCCCCAGAACAGCACGCGGTGCTGGTAGCGGGCCGGCACCGCCAGCGCGCTGAAGATCATCGCGATCACGAAGATGTTGTCGATCGCCAGGGACTTCTCGACGAAGAACCCGGTCAGGTACGCGCCCATCGCCGACCCGCCGCTCTGGCCGGCGCCGGCGGTGCCCAGCCCGAACCAGTGCTGGTCGTAGGCCAGGTAGATGACGCCGGAGAAGGCGACGCCGATCGAGATCCACAGCGCCGACCAGCCGAGCGCGGCCTTGACCGTGTCGGCCTTGTCGCGCTTGTGGAGGACGCCGAGGTCGAGCGCGAGGAGCGCCAGGATGAAGACGATGAAGCCGCCGTAGAGCCAGATCATGTAGGAGCAGGATGGCGACGGCGGGTGTGAAGGTCGAGTAGAATGTTTGCGGTAAACGCGTCGATTAACTCGAACCGAGGTAACGCCCGATGGAATGGCTCAACTACCACCACTTGCTGTACTTCTGGGTGGTCGCCCGGGAAGGCGGCCTGGCCCCGGCCGGCAAGATCCTCCGGCTGTCGCACCCGACCCTGTCGGCGCAGATCAAGAAGCTCGAGGAGGGGCTCGGCGTGGCGCTGTTCGAGAAGCGCGGCCGCAAGCTGGCGCTGACCGAGACCGGCAAGGTCGCGTACCGCTACGCCAGCGAGATCTTTGGGCTCGGCAGCGAGATGCGGGAGGCGCTGCGCGGCCAGCGCCCGGGTGGCCCGCTGCGGCTGGTGGTGGGCATCAGCGACGTGCTGCCCAAGCTGCTGGTGCGCCACCTGCTGGCGCCGGCCCTGGCCGAGGTGCCGGCGCCGACGCTGGTGTGCCGCGAGGATCGCTTCGACCGGCTGCTGGCCGATCTCGCGGCCCACGAGCTCGACGTGGTGCTGGCCGACGCCCCGGTGCCGCCCGGCGCGGCGGTGCGCGCGTACAGCCACCTCCTGGGCGAGTCGCCGGTCGCGGCGCTGGCGGCCCCGGCGCTGGCCCGCGGGCTCAAGCGCGGCTTCCCGAAGAGCCTCGATCAGGCGCCGGTGCTGGTGCCGCTCGAGGGCTCGCCGCTGCGCCGCGCGCTCAACGCCTGGTTCGCGCGCCACGAGCTGTCCCCACGCGTCGTGGCCGAGGGCGAGGACTCGGCGCTGCTCAAGGAGTTCGCCGCCGACGGCCTGGGCGTGGTGTTCATCCCGGCGGTGATCGCGCCGGCGGTCAGCCAGCGCTACGGCCTGGTCGAGCTGGGCGAGGTCGCCGGGGTGCGCGACCGCTACTACGCCATCACCGTCGAGCGCAAGCTGGCCCACCCGTCGGTGGTCGCGATCCGCGACGCCAAGGACGAGCTGTTCGGGTGAGCGCGCCCCGCGCGAGCGCCGGTCGACGCGGCGGGAGTCTCGCGTCGCGGGGGAGGCTCGATCCCGGCTTTGCCGGACGTCCCCGCCGCGCCTTGAGGTTCACGCGGCCGGGGTGAGCCACCTGCCTCCACCTGGGCTCGGCGACGAGCCCCCTGGAGTTCAGTTGCGGGCGAGCATGACCGCGGTCTGCGCGAACTGCATCGCGGTCCAGTACGAGCCCAGCGCGTCGAGCCGCTCGCGCAGGTCGCCGGTGCGCTGGGTCTCGGCGATCTGGTAGTAGAGCTGGGTCTGCACCGGGATGGCGCCGGTCGCGACCAGCGCCGCGCGCGCCTGCTCGCGGGTGCGGCGCTCGGCGAACTCGAGCATGTGGTCGAACGCCGCGTCGTGGGCCACGCCGCTGAAGCCGCCGTCGGGCCCGAACTCGAGCTGCAGCGAGTAGTACTCGCTGATCAGCTCGGAGGTGTCGCCGAACGACAGCTCGCTGGCGGCCAGCGCGAACAGCCCCCACGCGATCGAGTCCTCGCCCCAGGCCTCCTTCAGCTGCGCCGGCAGGCCGTCCATCGTCGTGACGTTGGCGCCCATCATCGCGACCAGGTAGCCGGGCTCGCGCAGCGCGAAGGTGTCCTTGGCCTGCTCCATGGTCTGGCCCAGCGCCTTGGCCAGGTCGGCGACGAACAGCGCGTCGAGGTACGCCAGGTTCGACGCGGCGGCGGCCTTGAACGAGGTCGCCAGCCGGCGCACGTTGGGCAGCGAGCACTTGTAGTCGAGCGAGGTCGCGGCCTCGACCTCCATCGTCGTCGCGGCGCGGCCCAGCGCGACGATCGCCCGCGCGATCGAGCCGACCGCGGGCAGGACCGTCTGCGCCAGCTCGTTGGCGGTGGCCTTGTTGCCGAGCACCGCGGCCGACTTGCCCTGCAGCCCGGCCAGCGCGGCCCGCGCCTTGGGCAGCAGCATCCCCGACGCCATCGAGCGGAAGCCCCAGCCGGTGATCGCCAGCCGGAACGCCGACATCAGCTGCAGGTGGCCGCCCATCGTGTCGGGCTTGTGGTCGCCGATCGCCGCCAGCGCGCCGTCGGTGGTGGCGGCGAAGCCCTCGAACTCGTCGAGCTTGGCGGTGGCGCCGGCGATGTCGCCCTTGGCCGCCAGCGCCAGCACGTCGGCGGTCGACGCCGCGGTCGCGCCCTGGAACCACGCGCGCGTGATCATGCGCAGCGCCGCCGCGCCCTTGCCGTCGGCGCGCAGCTGCTCGGCGACCTGCAGGTCGTCGATCGCGCCCTGCGCGAAGTACGCGACCACCGGCGGCACGGCCTGCGAGGTCGACAGCTCGATCACCTGCGGCCAGCCGTCGGCCAGCATGCCCTTCCAGTAGTCGAACTGCTTGTCCATCGACGCCACCACCGACGCCGGCAGCGCCATCGCCTCGACGGTGACCGGCACCGGCCGCGGCAGGGTCTTGCCGGTGAGCAGCGTCACCGCGGCGTAGACGTCGGCGATCTCGATCGCCTCGGCGCCGTGGGACTTGGCCAGCTCGACCAGGTCGACCTCCTCGCCGGTGACGATGTCGGTCGCCATCCGCATGCCGATCGGGTACCCGAGGCGCTTCTTGCCCTTGGCGATCGCCGCCTCGAACTTCTGCGGGATGCCGCCGACCGGCCCGATCGTGCCGTCGGGGTTCATGATGCCGGTCATCGTCGCGTCGGTGGCGACGTCGTGGCCGAGCAGCGCCGCCAGGTAGCCGGCGGTCATCAGCCCCGAGGCCGACGCGCCGTCGACGCGGCCCGACGCCGCGGCGGTGAAGGTGAGGTCGGTCAGGTCCTTGCCGAGCACGTCGGCGGCGATGAGCGACGCGGTCCAGACGCCGGCGCGCCAGCTCGGGCCCAGGCCGCCCGAGACGTCCTCGAAGATGCCGACCCGCACCTGGCCGTCCTTCGACGTCGCGGCGGTCAGCTCGACGGGGCCGATGCCGCCGGTCGGCGTGGCGCCGCCGCCGGTGATGACGTAGAGCGAGTCGACCGACACCTTGCGCTCGCCGGCCGCCAGCGGCACCACCGTCGAGCCGCCGTGGTCGTCGGTGCCGAGGATCAGCGCCGCGTCGCCGCGCTTGGCGTCGCCGGCGAAGGCCAGCGGCCGGACGCTGGTGGTGCCGCCCTCGATGGGCTTGGGCCCGCCGGTCGGCGCGGTCGGCGCCGGCGACGAGCAGGCCAGGAGCGATACGCCGAGCAGGAGCGCGACCCTCATGCGCCCATCGTATCGCGTCCGGGACGGCGAAAGTTGCCCCGGGGCCGCGGCCGCGGTTCGATCGGCGCGTGGCGCGCACCCTGGCGATCGATCGCGCGGTCGATCTGTACCTCGACCACTGCAAGGTCGAGCGCGGCCTCGCGGCCAACACGCTCGACGGCTACGGCCGGGACCTGGCGCGGCTGGCGGCGTTCCTCGGCGAGCGCGGCCGGGTGATCGTCGACGACATCACCGCCACCGACCTGGCCGACCACCTGGCGGCGCTGGCCGCGGCCGGGCTGAACGCCCGCAGCCGGGCCCGGGCGCTGGTGGCGATCCGCGGCCTGGGCCGCCACCTGGTGGCCGAGAAGTGGCTCGACGCCGATCCCAGCGAGCTGATCGACGCGCCGCGCACCGCGCCGCGCTCGCCGGTGGTGATCGGCGAGGACGCGGTGGCGCGCCTGCTCGCGGTGCCGACCCGCGGCACGCCGCGCGGCCTGCGCGACGCGGCGATGCTCGAGCTCCTGTACGCCACCGGGCTCCGCGTGTCGGAGCTGGTCGGGCTGCCGCTGGCCGACTGCAACCTCAAGAGCGGCTACGTGCGGGTCACCGGCAAGGGCAAGAAGACCCGGCTGGTGCCGATGGGCGCGGCGGCCCGCGCGACGATCGAGCAGTACCTGACGACGGTGCGCCCCGGCTGGGTGCGCGACCCCGGCCAGCCGGCGCTGTTCCTGACCGAGCGCGGCCGGCCGATGACCCGCCAGGGGTTCTGGAAGCTGCTCGGCGTGTACGTCCGGGCCGCCGGCATCCGCGCGGTCGGCGGCGCGGTGTCCCCGCACAAGTTGCGCCACTCGTTCGCCACCCACCTGCTCGAGCGCGGCGCCGACCTGCGCGCGGTGCAGGCGATGCTCGGCCACGCCGACATCGCCACCACCCAGCTGTACACCCACGTCAGCCGGGCCCACCTGGTCGAGCAGTACCGCCGGGCGCACCCGCGCGCGCGTTGACGGCCTGCCACCTGCCGTCCATAGTCCGGTCGTGAACGACGTCGCCACGCCCGACCGCATCCAGATGGTGGTGCAGGGCATGATCATGTTCATCGCCGCGATCGCGCTCCACGAGTTCGGTCACGCGTGGATGGCCAACCGGCTCGGCGACTCGACGCCACGCCGCCAGGGGCGGCTGACGCTCAACCCGATGGCCCACGCCGATCCGATCGGCACGATCCTGCTGCCGCTGGTGTTCTTGATCTCGACCGGCGGCATCGGCTTCGCCTGGGGCAAGCCGGTGCAGCACCGCTCGTTCGACCGCAAGGGCAACATGCTGGTCGCGTTCGCCGGGCCGGCGATGAACGTGATGCTGGCGACGTTCATCGTGCTGGTTCACGTGATCCTGCTCAAGGCCGGCGTGACGATCGGCCACAAGATGACGTTCGCGCTGCAGAGCGCGGTGTTCCTCAACTTCATCCTGTTCTTCTTCAACCTGATCCCGGCGGCGCCGCTCGACGGCGGCACCGTGCTGCGCGGCCTGATCCCGTACAACTCGCTGCGGATCTACGATCAGTACGCCGTGTACGCGCCGTTCGTGCTGCTGGCGTTCATGATGATCCCGGCGATCGGCGTCGTCGTGCGCTGGCCGGCCTCGTGGATGACGATCCACCTGTACGACGTGCTGTCCCGGATCGGCCAGGTGCCGTCGCCGTTCGGGGCGCCGTGAGCTTCGGCGCCAACTACCAGGTGGCCCTCGACGTCTTCGAGGGCCCGCTCGACCTGCTCTTGCACCTGGTCAAGAAGCACGAGCTCGAGATCCTCGACATCCCGATCTCGTTCGTCACCCAGAAATACCTCGAGTACCTCGACGCGATGCAGCGGCTCGACATCGACGTCGCCGGCGAGTACCTGGTGATGGCGGCGACCCTGTGCCACCTGAAGTCGCGTGAGCTCCTGCCCAACCCCGAGCCCGAGCCGACCGAGGAGCTCGACGAGGACGCGCCGCTCGAGGAGATCGACACCCGGGCCGAGCTGATCAAGCGGCTGCTCGAGTACCAGAAGTACAAGGAGGCGGCCAACCGCCTCGGCGACCGGCCGGTGGTCGGGCGCAACGTCTGGGGCCGCGGCACCGCCCTCGAGGACGCGCTGGCCGAGGGCATCGACGCCGGGGCCATCGCGCCGCTGGCGCCGTTCCCGGTGCACCGCCTGATCGAGGCCCTCGACCGCCTGATGCGGTCGGCCAAGATCAAGGTCACCCACAACGTTCTGATCGACCGGCTGAGCGTCAGCCAGCGCATCAGCGAGTTGACCGACCGCCTCGAGCGCGAGGGCACGTTCACGTTCACGTCGATGTTCCGGTTCGCCCAGCCCGACGTCGAGATGACCTACGCCGAGATCAAGCACGAGGCGGTCGTGACGCTGCTGGCGGTGCTGGAGATGGCCAAGCTGCGGCTGATCTCGATCCGCCAGGACGAGGGCGAGATCGAGATCATGATCTCGCGGGTGGCCGCCGACCTGCGCGAGGCCGTGGCCCGCACCGTGGCCGGCTCCGACGACTACCGATAGCCGGGGAGGGGGGCGCCGCCGGGGGGACGGTCGCCGGGCGGTTAGGGTGCCGTTGGGGGTTTCGCTCGGGGGCGCAAGTGCGCTAAAAGCGCGGCGAACGTGAGCCGGAGCAAGAAGAAGAAGACCCGCAAGGCGGCCGAGCAGGACGCCCTGGCGGCGATGGCGGCCGACGCCGGCGTGGAGATCACGGCGGGGGAGGACGGCGAGACGGAGGCCGCGACCGTGGCCGCGGCCGAGACCGCGGACGCGACCGGGACCGCGGACGCGACCGGGACCGAGACCGCGGACGCGACCGAGACCGCGGACGCGACCGAGACCGAGACCGCGGACGAGACCGTGGCCGCGACCGGGACCGAGACCGCGGACGAGACCGTGGCCGCGACCGGGACCGGGACGGAGACGGGCACGGAGTCGGAGACGGACACGGAGACGGAGACGGAGACGGAGACGGGCACGGGCACGGGCGCGGGCACGGGCACGGGGTTTTCGGAGGATCCGGATGCGCCGATCGATGAGGAGGAGGACGAGGAGGATGATGGGACGTCGCCGATCGCGGGGCAGGCGGCACAGCTGGATCCAGAGCGGTTCAAGTCGCTGATCGAGGCGCTCCTGTTCGCGGCGGACAAGCCGCTGACGGTGGCGCGGCTGCGGCAGCTGACGCGGGTCAGCGACACGGCGCGGATCCAGGCGGCGCTCGACGCGCTGGTGGCGCAGCACGCGGATACCGGCATCGTGGTGTCGTCGATCTCGGGCGGGTATTCGCTCCGGACGCACTCGGCGTTCTCGCCGTGGGTGCAGCAGCTGATCGCCGGACGGCCGGTGCGGCTGTCGCGCGCGCAGCTCGAGACGCTGGCGATCGTGGCGTACCGGCAGCCGATCACCCGGCCGGAGATCGATCAGATCCGCGGCGTGGACTCGGGCGCGACCCTGAAGCTGCTGCTCGACCGGACGCTGATCCGGATCCTGGGTAAGCGCGAAGAGGTCGGCCGGCCGCTGCTGTACGGCACGACCAAGGAGTTCCTCGACTTCTTCAGCTTGAACGACCTGCGCGAGCTGCCGACCCTGCGCGAGTACAGCGAGCTCTCCGACGAGAGCCGCGGCGTGGTCGCGAAGATGGGCCTCGAGCTGCCGCCCGCCGCGCCCGTCTCGGGCGCGAGCGACGCTGAGCTCGTCGCCGCCATGGAGACCGAGACAGAGACCGCGGACGCGACCGAGACCGCGGACGCGACCGAGACCGCGGACGCGACCGAGACCGCGGACGCGACCGAGACCGAGACCGAGACCGAGACCGAGACCGAGACCGAGACCGCGGACGCGGCTGCCGCGGCGGAGTCGGAACCGGAGTCGGAACCGGAGCCGGAGTCGGAGCCGGAGCCGGAGCCCGAGCCGGTCGGCCACATTCTTGAAGAGCCGGAGCCTGAATCGATCGACGCGCCCGAGGACCCGCCCGCCGAGGTCGTCGATGACGACGCGGCGGCGGCGGCGCGCGGCGATGCGTCGATCGATCGCACCTCGGACGTGCTAGGCAGTCCGGATCCCGACGATGCGATCGTCGACAACGACACCGACGAAGGGTACTGACCCATGGCCGCTCCCACGCTCGTGCGCCTGCAGCGCTTCATCGCCCAGGCCGGAATCGCCGCGCGCCGCAAGGCCGAGGAGCTGATCACCTCCGGCCGGGTCACCGTCGACGGCAAGGTGGTGACCGAGCTCGGCACCAAGGTCGACCCGCAGAACGCCAACGTCCAGGTCGACGGCGAGCCGGTGGCGCCGCAGGAGCTGTTCTACATCGTCTTCAACAAGCCCAAGGGCTGCATCACCGCGGTGACCGACGATCGCGGCCGCGAGACGGTGATGGACTACCTGCCGAACCTGCCGGTGTCGGTGGCGCCGGTCGGCCGCCTCGACTTCTACAGCGAGGGCGTGCTGCTCTTGACCAACGACGGCGAGCTGGCGGCCAAGCTCTTGGCCCCGGGCTCCCACGTGCCGAAGACCTACCACGTGAAGGTCAACGGCAGCATCAAGCCCGCGGACCTCGAGCACCTGCGCACCGGCGTCACGCTCGACGATGGCACGGTCACCGCGCCGGCCGAGGTCGAGGAGCTGCCCAGCGACAGCAAGCACCCGTGGCTGGCGTTCACGCTGTACGAGGGCAAGTCGCGGCAGATCCACCGCATGCTCGAGGCGCTCGGCTGCACGGTCACCAAGCTGCAGCGGGTGGCGTTCGCCAACCTGTCGTTCCACGGCCTGCGGGTCGGCGACGCGCGCGAGCTGACCCAGGGCGAGCTCAACGAGCTGCGCGAGACGGTCGGCCTCGATCGCCGCGCCGGCGCGCGCGGCTCGTGGAGCGCGTCCCGCGAGGAGACCGATGCGGCGCGCAAGCTGCGGGCCCAGGCCCAGGCCGAGCGCGAGGCGGCCGGCGGGATGTCGGGGCCGGTCGGCGGCGACGACGACGATGACGAGGAAGTGTTCGAGCGGCAGCTGGCGGCGCGCAGCCGCGGCGGTCGCGGCGCGGCGCCGTCCCGCGACGAGCGTCCCGCGCGCGTCGGTCGCCTGACCAGCGACGGGCGGATGACGAACCGCGGACGCACGACCAGCGGTGGTCGCCCGATCGCCGATCTGCCGGGGCGCGGCTTCGGCGGTCGGCCGAGCAGCGGCCCGGCGCGCGGTCGCGACGATCGCCCGGCGCGCGGCGCGGGCGGCGGCGGCTTCGGCGGTCGCCCCAGCGGCGGCGCGCGTCCCTCCGGCGGTCGTCCGTCGGGCGGCGGCTTCGGCGCGCGCCCGGCCAGCGGTC
>JAEUJY010000109.1 GCA_016794525.1 Myxococcales bacterium | reverse complement strand
ACCGCGCGATCTGCTCGCACAGCGGGCGCAGCGCGCGGATGAGTTCGAGAGTGAGCAGCTGAGCATCGAGCATGGTGGTCTCCGTGGTTGGGGTTCGCCCGGCCGCGGCCACACGCGCAGGGCCCGTGCGTCGGCCGCCGCGTCGCGACGCTCGCCCGCGTGCGAGCCTGCTGCGGCCGACGGCGCGGGACGTGCGCGGGGGCCGCGAAGGGCGCCCCAACCACGGAGACCACCTGCGCGAGATCGAGATCGGGCTCGGGCTCGAGGAGGCTACGGATCGGAGAGCGGGGACGGGATCGGGGTCGGGATCGGGATCGAGATCGGGATCGGGGTCAGGGACGGGATCGGGATCCGGGACGGGATCCGGGACGGGATCCGGGACGGGGACGGGATTCGGGCGCCACGGCCCGGCGCATCGGATCCCGCTCCCGCTCCCGCTCCTGCCCCCGATCCCGATCCCGATCCCGATCCGGTTCCTGATCCCGATCCCGTCACCGTCCCCGATCCCGACACCGTCCCCGATCCCGTCCCCGTCACCGATCCCGTCCCCGCTCCCCCGTCCCCGCTCACCGTCCGGTCGGCATCGTCGCCTTGGCCCCCGCCACGCCGTCGCTGAACGGGTGACACCCCGCGCACGTCGCCGCCTTCGGCTGGTGCGTCCGCTGCGCCTCGTGGCAGGTCACGCAGTTGGCGCGCTCGGCGTGCGGCGCCGGATCGTGGCCGCCGCGGTGGCACGTCTCGCAACGATCGTGGCCCTTCGACGCGTGCAGGCCGGGCAGCGCGTCCTTGTGGCAGGTGGTGCAGGTCGGCGGCCGCGGCGGCCCGTCGGGGCCGTGCGGGCGGTGGCAGCTCTGGCAGCTGTCGACGCCGAGCTTGCCGTGGCCCACCGCCGCGCGGTCAGCGTGGCAGCCCGCGCAGGTCGTGGCCTTCGCCAGCATCTTGCCGGTGTGCTGATCGTGGCAGTTGCGGCAGTCCTTGTGGCCCGCCGGGGCGCTGCCGTGCTCGGCCTGGTGGCACGACGCGCAGGTCGGCGTCGGCTTGCCCGGCGCGTGGCGCGCGTCGACGTGGCAGCTGGCGCACGCCGCGTGGCCCGGCATCACCGTCGTCGCGATCTCGCGGTGGCAGGTGCCGCAGGTGGGCACGGTCTGCGACGGCTGGTGCGCCGCCTTGACGTGGCAGCTCTGGCAGGTCGCGTGGCCGGTGTGCGCCGTCGACGCGACCTTGTCGGTGTGGCAGCGCGCGCACAGCGCGGCTGCCAGCACCGGCTTGCCCTCGTGCGGCACGTGGCAGTCGCGGCACTGCGCGTTGCCGTGGATCGGCACGTCGTCGTGGCAGGTCGCGCACGCGACCGCGAGCCCGACCATGCCGCGCTGGTGCGGCGGGTGACAGCCGGCGCACGCGCCGGCCTTGCTCGGCGCCGGGTGCGCGACCTGCTCGCGGTGGCAGCTGGTGCACGCCCGCGGCTCGGCGCCCTCGTGCTGCTTGTGGCAGCCGATGCAGCTGGTGTGATCCTTGGCCGCCAGCACCGGCTGCGCCTGGTGGCACGCCGTGCACGGCTTGACCGCGGTCGCGGCGAACTGGTGCGGCTGGTGGCAGCCGGTGCAGCGCTCGTGGCCGCCGGGGAACAGCGCCGCGGTGGTGATCGCCGGCGTGCCCGTGGCGTGGCAGCTGGCGCACTTGCCGTCGGCCTCGAGCGCGAGCTCGTGCGGCCGGTGGCAGTCGAGGCAGTTGGTGGCGCCGGTGCGATCGCCGTGATCGGCGACCACGTCGTCGTGGCAGTCGCGGCAGGTGCGCGGCTGGAACGACGGCCGCTGGTGCGGGCGGTGACAGCCGCTGCACGTCGCGCCGCCGTGGATCTGGATCATCTGGACGTGCTCGCCCTGCGGCTCGGCGTGGCAGCGCATGCACGAGTTGGGCTTGATGCCGAGGTCCTTGCCGAAGCCGTGGCAGTCCTGGCACGCCGGGGTCTTGGCGCCGGCCGGCGCCGCCTCGTGGATCGTCGCCTCCTTGTCGGCGTGGCACTTCTTGCACAGGTCGGCCGGCGGCTTGGCGAAGCCGGCGTCGGCGACCTCGTGGCAGTCGACGCACTTGACGTCGCCGTCGATGACGTGGACGCGGTGGCCGAAGCTCTCGCGCACGATGCGCCAGGCCGCCGGCACGTTCTCGGCGTTCTCGTCGGCGCCGCCGCACGCGGCCAGCAGCAGCGCGAACAACACCAGCAGGCGCGCCTTCATTGCATGCTCCCGACCGGGTGACACATCCGGCACGGCATCGCGCCCAGCGGTTGCGGGCTCGACCAGCCGGGCGGGTGCGGGTTGCCGCCGGGCCCGCCGACCTTGTGGCAGCCGACGCACAGCTGTTCGCCGGCGCCGCCGTGGCAGCTCGCGCACGCGACCGGATCGCGACGGGCCGCGGCGCCGTGGGCGTTGGCGCCGGGGCCGACGCCGATCCAGCCGGGCGGGTGCGGGCTGGTGGTGGTCGTCGCCATCACGCCGCGGTCGCGGTGACAGTCGAGGCAGCGATCGGGCGCGTGGCACGTCGTGCAGGTGCCGGGCATCGCCCGCGCGGCCTCGCTGTGGCGCGCGACGAAGCCGGGCCGGTGCGCCGACGCCGCCATCGGATCGGCGGGGCGCATCCGCGCGCTCAAGGTCGGCGCGGTCACGCCGTGGCAGCTGGCGCAGAAGTCGGCGCGGTGACAGCTCGCGCACGCGTCGGCGGCGGCCGCGGCCTGCGGGCCGTGGCGGGTGACGTAGTCGTCGTCGTGGATCAGGTGCGACGCCGGCGGCGTGGTCTCGCCGGGCAGGTCGACGTGGCAGGAGTTGCAGTCGCGCAGGTCGCGCTCCTTCTCGTGGCAGCTCCAGCAGGTGGCCATCACCGGGCGCAGCGCGCCGTCGGCGGTGCCGACCGCCTGGTGGCAGCGCGCGCAGTTGCCGACCGCCGGACCGACGTGGCGGGCGTGGGCGAACTTCAGGTGGGCCTTGGCCTCGATCGCCAGACCGACCGTCCACGGATCGCTGTGGCACGACGCGCACGAGCGCTTGTCGTGGGGGTTGTCGTGACAGCCCGCCGCCTGGCACGAGGCGTCGTCGGGGATGTGCAGCGTGGCGTCGTCGCCCGCGGTCTCGACGCCGGTGTGGCAGCGCGGGCAGCCGATGCCGGCGGTCACGTGGGCGCGGTGCGCGAACACCGGCGCCGGGGTCTTGCGCAGGCCGAGCACGCCGGCACACGCCACCACCGCGACGCCCGCGGCCACCGCGAGCAACAGCGCGCGGGATCTCATGGGACCTCCCAGCGGCGACCGAGCTGCGCGAGCACGTCGACGCGGTAGCGATCGGCGGGGGTCGACGACGCCTCGACGGCCATCGCCGCGTCCCACGCCCCGTGGGTCCAGCCCAGCGCGGCCAGGCCCCACGGCCAGACCGTGCCGCGGCCGCGATCGACGTCGGGCACGACCAGCTCGCCCTCGAGCGCGGCGGTGAACGCCCCGCGCGGGACCCGCACCGCCAGCCGGGCGCCGGTCCAGCCGCCGTCGACCACGCCGGTGCGGCGCAGCTCGCCGGTGATCGCGCCCTTGCCGGCGTCGTCGAGCCGCAGCACCGCGCGGCAGTACGCGTCGGCGGCGAACTCCTCGTCGATGGCGCGCGCGCCGACGTCGGCGGCAAGGTCGAGCCGGGGCGCCGCCTTCCACCGCACCGCCGCGCCGACGCGATCCGACGCGACGTCGCCGAGCACGGTGAACAGCGAGGTGGCCGGCAACAGGTGCGACGCGACGCGGTGCTGACCGGCCAGCTCGACCCGCAGCCCGCCCATGCGCCGGGTCACGACCGCGTCGACGTCGGCCAGCGTCGGATCGATCGCGTCGAGCACCGCCCGCACCGCGAGATCCTGCTTGCCCCGCGCCGCCGACAGATCGAAGCCGACCTCGCGCACGTCGAGCCGGCCCTGGCTGCGCCGCTCGAGCGCGGCCACGCCGACGCCGCCCCAGTCGCCGAGCCGTCGGCCGACGCGCCCGCCGGCCAGCCAGTCCCAGGCGCGGACGCCCAGCTGCGGCACCACCGGCACGCCGCCGAACGCCTCGACGTCGAACCGCGCCGGCAGCCGGGCTCGCCCGGCGACGCCGTCGACGTGCTGCGGCCGCAGCGCGCCGGCGGTCGCGATCAGCCGGCCCAGGCGCACCTCGGCCCGACGATCGGCACGCCGCGCGACCACCGCCATCACCAGCGCGTCGCCGTGCTCGGTGTCGGTGCCCATCCACACCAGCGCCTCGGCGCTGACGCCGGGCGCGACGCCACCGTCGCCGCCCAGCACCAGCAGGCCCACCGGCGACTGCGCCGAGGCCAGCGCGTCGCCACGCAGCCGCAACGGCTCGGCGTGGGCGCTCGCGGCGAGCGCCAGGATCGCGGCGACCGTGAGCGCGGCCCTCATGACCCGGGCTCCGGGGGTTTGGTCGCGGCGGCCTCGGCGGCCGGCGCCTCGACGGCGGCCTCGGCGGCCGGCGCCTCGACGGCGGCCTCGGCGAGCCCGAGCTCCTGGGCGCGCTTGGCGTCGCGGCGGATGCGCCGCAGGTCGGCCAGCACCACCCAGCCGTAGATGCCGAACGCGGCGGTACCGACCGCCTGCCCCAGCGACATCGCCAGCATCACCGGCAACGGCGTGGGACGCAGCACCGACCACACCATCATGGCGAGGGCGACGAGGGTGAGGACCGCCGAGGCGCGAAGCCACTTGTTCATGGCTGCTTGCTCCAGGGATGAGCCGGGCCGTGGCAGCCCTCGCCGACGCAGCCGACCTCGCCGGCGCGCAGCTCCTTGAGCAGCGCGGCGTGGTCGCCGACCTCGGACCACTTCGGTGCCGACGTCGTGTGGCAGCGGCGGCAGGTCGAGCTTGGGAACGGCCGCAGGATGTGGATCTCGGCCTTGGCCTCGGCCAGCGTCTTGTTGCGGAACTCGGTCAGGTACAGGTAGACGTGCCGCATCCCGCCCATCTTCGTGACGATCGTGCCGAACATGCCGTAGTCGGCGTGGCACGTGTAGCAGCTCTCCTCGCCGAACTGCGCGTTGCGGGTGTGGATGGCCGCGAGCCCGGTCGACGTCGGGTCGGTCGCGTCCTCGAGGTACGGCGTCATCACGTGGCACGAGCCGCAGAACTCGCGGTGCTTGGTGGCCTCGAAGCCGGCGTAGTTGCCGGAGCCGGCGGTGGCGATCGGGAAGACGCCGATGCCGAGCAACAGCGCCAGCTTGGTCACGCGGTTCAGCTGCGGCCGCGCGACCAGGTACCAGATCAAGATCAGGGCTGACGCGATCGCGCCAGCCAGGGCGATGACCGCGAACGCATCAAGGTGCATCGACGTCTCCATCGAGGTGGGCGGTGGTCGGGCCCGACGGCCCCGCGACGAACTTGATGTTGCCGAAGCCGTCGACGGTGTTCGGGTGGCAGAGCACGCAGTCGCGCAGCGTGAAGGTCGGGATGTGGTTGGCGTTCGCGGGCGGGACGCCGTGGCAGGTGCCGCAGGCGGCCTCGCCGGTGCGGGTCCACACCGGGCGCGCCGCGCGGTGACACCACGCGGTGCCGCAGGTGGCGGTGGTGCGATCCCACCCGAGCGCCGCGACCACCTCGGCCGGGCCGGCGCTGTCGATGTGGCCAGCGGCGGTCACCGTCGCCGGCACCGCGTGGCACGTCGCGCACGGGAGCGGCGCCGACAGCCGGCTGGGCGCGGTCAGGTGGGCCTGGTGGGCGCCGACGCCGATCGCGGTGATGAACTGGTTGCCGGCGAGGTCGCGCGGCGGCGCCGGCGACGCGGCGCTGCCGTGGCAGCCGTCGCACGCGGTCGGCACGTCGACCACGCCGTCGATGTGCGGCGCGCTCGCCGGGTGGCAGGTCGCGCACGCGTTCGACGCGTGGCTGGGCGGCGGCTGGCCGTGGCAGCTGGTGCACGGCGTCGGGCCACCCGGCGTCGACCACCGCGGCTGCTCGCTGGTGCCGCCGGCGGCGGCGAGCACGTCGCCGTGGCAGTAGACCTGGGTGCAAGTCGCGGTGGCCGGATCGAACGCGGGCGCCGCGGTGCGGGTGCCGCCGGTCGGCGTGATCGCCGCGCGGTCGGTCATCGTCACCTCGGCCGGCGCCGGATCGGCGACGCCGGCGACGCGGATGTGGCCCTCGTCCTTCCAGCTGGTCGGCACGCGGTGACACTGATCGCAGGTCACGCCGCCCGCGCGGTGGCGGGCGTGCGCGCCGGTCGTCGGCGTCGCCTCGTGGCAGGTGTTGCAGGCGGTCGGCCCGTCGGCGTGGCAGGTCCGGCAGGTCGGCGCCTTGGTGGTGCCGGCGAAGTCGGCGCCGTGACAGCCGGCGCACGCGTCGAGATCCCAGTCGAGTTCGGCCAGCACGCGGCCGTGGAACTCCTCGGAGGCCGGATCGAGGACGCCGCAGCCGTGGACGCCGGTCTTGGCGCAGCCGTCGCCGGCCGGTGGACGCGGGTCGGAGCACGCCGCGAGCGCCGCGCACACCCCCGCCGCCACGATGGCGATGACGGACCTCACCGGGCGTGCACCACGTCGACGTCGACCGCCGCGCCCGGCCCGTGGCAGGTGGCGCACGCCTCGAGGCCGAGGATGGTCGTGTTGATGGTGGCGTGGGCCGCGACGTAGCTGGCGTCGTGGCAGCTGGTGCACACCGACGTCTCCGGCGGCAGCCGGTAGGTCTGGGTCACGTTCCAGAACGGCGCGGTGCAGTAGCTGTCGGTGTCCGTGGTCGGATCCTCGGTGCAGGTCAGCTCCTGCAGGATGCTCTGCGCGCGGCCGGTGGCCGCCGGCAGGCGCCAGGTGCCGTCGAGGTGGCAGGCGGCGCAGTCGGTGCGCGGCCGCGGGTAGCGGACCTCGCCGAAGTTCTGCGGCGTGCCGGCCGGGTTGAGGGTGGTCGGCGTCGGGTTGCCGCCCAGCACGTACGGCTGGGTCAGCTCGTCGCCCATGTGGATCTTGTGGATCATCACCCGGAAGTCGACGCTCTCGGCCAGCACCGTCGAGCTCTCGAAGCGCGCGATGCGATCGGCGTTGGCGTTCTCGGGGTTGTGGCAGGTCACGCAGTAGCCGGCGCCGCGGCGGTTGCCGCCGTGGAAGCGCAGGTCGGCGTGGCACGCGTTGCACTTGTTCGGATCGATCACCTGGCGCCGCGCCACGGTCGTGCCGGTCACCGCGAACGCGCGGCTCGGCGACACCGCCGGGTAGCGCGGGTCGGCGGCGTTGACCGCGGCCTCCATCGCGACCGTGAAGCTGCCGGTCGCGGCGGCGGGGATGACGATCGTCGCCGGGAACGTGTAGCGGAACGTGCCCTGGGCCGCGTCGTCGGCGGCCAGCGTGCCGCTGGCGCCGCTGCCCTGGATCGTCGCCTGCGCCCACGGGTTGGTCGAGGTGCCGACGGTCCAGTAGGTGGTGTAGTCGGTGTTGGGGCCGACGATCAGCGCGCGCAGGCTGGCCAGCGGCGCGGTCGTGATGTCGCGCGCGACGCCGTCGTACTTGACCTGGAAGGTGAAGCTCAGCGGCGCGCCGCGCACCACCGGGTCGGTGCCGAGGATGTCGACGGTCAGCTCGTGGCTGGCGTCGAGCACGCGGTCGAAGTGCGCCGCGACGATCGGCGCGACCGAGCCGGTGGCCGGGTGGCACACCGTGCACACCGCGCCCGGCGCCTGGGTGCCGCCGCCGTGCAGCCGCTGGCCGGCGGGCGGCGGGTCGACGAACGAGATGTCGTCGTGGCAGGAGCGGCACGCCTTGTCGGCCGGCTTGGTCTGCCAGTGGGTGCCCTGGGCGGCGCCGCCGTGGCACGCGTCGCAGCGGTTGAGCGCCTGCGGGAACGCGACGGTCGAGAAGTCGTGGACCGCGCCGCCGAAGCCGATGATCTGGTACGGCGTGCCGGCGACCACCGACGGCAGCTCGTCGCCGGCGTGGATCTTGTGGATCATCACCTGCAGCTCGAGGGTGTTGCCGGTGTCGGGGTCGGTCGACTGCGCGGTGTGGCACACCTCGCACTGATCGACGACGGTGTAGCGCCCGCCGTGGGCGGCGAACTCGCCGTGGCACGACGCGCACGCGGCCTGGGCGACGACCGCGTGATCGGCGACCGCGCCGCCGTCGGGTCGCGCCGCGAAGCGGTGGCTGTCGAGCGCGGTGGCGCCGTCGTAGGTGCGCGACGCGACGCCGAGCACGACCTGGGTGCGCGCCGGATCGAAGCCGGTCAGCGACGCCGCGAAGGTGTACGTGTACGTGCCGGCGGTGACGTCGACCGCCGCGAACGTGCCGGTCGACTCGGTCGTGACCTGGGTCGCGGTGGCGCCACCCGGCGCGGTCGCGGTCCGCGTGGTGTAGGCGACGTACGCGTCGGGCTCACCGGCGGTGTCGACGTTCAGCTGGTCGAGCGCGAAGCCCAGCGTCACCGCGCCGGAGGTCAGCCGGCCGGTGCGATCGAGCGCCACGCCCGCGGCGTCGCGCAGCCGGAACGCGACGACCGCCTGGGTGGCGGTCATGGTCAGCCCGGTGATCTCCAGATCGACCCCAGGTCCGGTCCACCACGGGTTGATCCCATCGTCGCCGGCTGGCCCCTCTGGCCCGACCTGCCCGGTCTGCCCCGGGTCGCCCGGGACGCCGGGAATGCCGGGGTCACCGGCAGGTCCTTCCGGACCGGCGGGACCCTCACACGCAACAGCGGCGATCGCGAGCATGGCTAGCCAACGTGAACGCATGGCGCTCCCCCGAGCTACAAGTCGCGTGCCGGACCCTCGATGGGCAACTAGCCGCGATCCAAGGCATCCTAACGCGAATCGGTTGCGTGCGCGCGCAACCTACGCACGCCTTGCGCGAACGGTCGCGTCAGAACTACCGGGGCGTCAGGATCAACGCGCTGCGCGCCGGCACGCTCAGGGGCGCGCTCACCGCCTGCTGGGTCAGCAGCTCGTCGTAGCTCCCCGCCGGGACCGCGGCCGCCGGCTGGGCGTTGTCGCTGCGGTTCAGCACCACGATCACCGAATCCCCCGAAGCGCGCATCTCGTAGGTCACGACCTCGGCGGTGCCGCCGAGCACGGTCCGGGTGCCGCGCCGCAGCGCCGCGTGCGCCGTCCGGATCTGCGCCAGCCGCTTGATCCGGTCGCGCAGCGCGACCTGGTCGTTGCTGTAGCCCGACCACGGCATCATCCGGCGGTTGTCGGGATCGCCGGCGCCGGCCAGGCCGATCTCGTCGCCGTAATAGACGAGCGGCACGCCGGGCGACGTGAACAGCAGCGCGAACGCGACGCCCAGCCGCTCGAACGGCCGCTGGTTGGCCGGCTCGCCCGGCTGGTTGCTCCACGCCCGGCCCTTGCCGTCGTCCCAGTCGCCGAACAGCGGCGTGTCCTCGGCGATGTGGATCACCCGCGGCACGTCGTGGTTGCCGATGAAGGTCGACATGACCGCGCCGGCACCATAATAGGTGTCGTTGCTCTTCATCCAGGCGCCGAGGTCGACCATCGAGCCCTGGCGCCGCAGCACGGTGGCCAGGATCTGCGCGCGCAGCGGGAAGTCGAACTGGCCGTCGAGCATCGTCTGCGGGTTGACGTACGCCTTGATGAGGTCGCGATCGCCGGTGTAGGTCTCGCCGACCAGGTAGAACGGCTGATCCCACTCGACCTCGCCGTCGAGCCGGGCCCGCAGATCGGTCAGCCACGCGTCCTCGATGTGCTTGACCGCGTCGAGCCGGTAGCCGTCGGCGCCCAGCCGCTGGGCCCAGGCGATCGCGTTGGCCACCGACCAGCGCCGCGCGTCGCCGTTGCGGAAGTCGAAGTCGGGCAGGTACGACGTGAACCAGCAGCGCTTGCGCTCGATCGGATCGTCCCAGCTGCAGCCGGCGCCGCACACGCAGTCGCCGCCGCGGCCGTTGTCGTTGGGCCAGAACCAGTCGCGGTGGGTCGCGTACAGCGGGCTCTCGCTGTGCACGTGGTTCATCGCGTAGTCGACGATCACGTCGATGCCGCGGGCGTGGGCCGCGTCGATCACCGCCTCGAGCTCGGCCTCGGTGCCGATCCGCGGCTCGATCCGCTCGAGGTCCTTGGGCCAGTAGCCGTGGTAGCCGGAGTAGTCGTGGCCGTCCGAGCCGCGGCCGCGGCCGTCGGCGTTGTCGAGCGGCGAGGTCAGCCACAGCGTGTTGACGCCGAGGTCGGTGAAGTACCCGGCCTCGATCTTCTGGCGCAGCCCGACGAAGTCGCCGCCGCGGTAGTCGGCCGGCGGCTCGAGCCCGAGCGGCATGTCGTTGCTCGGATCGCCGTCGGCGAAGCGGTCGACCATCACGAAGTAGAGGATCGCGTCGCGCCAGTCGCGGGCCGGCCGCGCCGGGCATTGATCGCAGTCGACGCGCACCACCGAGTTGCGGCCGCCGAAGCCGTCGGGCGAGGTGCGGGTGGCGCCGGGATCCGCCATCCACGTGCCGTCGACCACCAGCTTGTAGACGATCACCTGCTGATCGCGGGCCGGCACCGTCGCCTCCCACGCCGCGCCGACGCGGGTCATCGGCACGCCGACGGTCCAGCCGTCGGGCGCGAAGTCGCCGCGCAGGCTGACGGTGGTGCCCGCGCCCTGGTAGCGGATCGTGACGGTGCAGGTCGGCACCGGCTGCGCGCACACCGGCTGGGGCGGCGCGTCGACGCCGGCGTCGACCGGCAGCGCGTCGGGATCGGCGTCGACCGCGGCGTCGATGACGTCGTCGTCGCCGGGCTGCTGGGTCGACGGGCACGCGGCCAGCGCGGCCAGGCTCGTCATCCCAACCAGCATCGCGAACAGCGGCACGCGCGGGGTCGACGAACGCAGCATGGCGTCGCGATCATCAAGCGACGTGCCAGCGGGGCGCCCCGGTGGCGCCTTCCGATCCGCGATCTTGCGGCACAGCCGCGGCCGGGCTTCGTTGCCAATCGCAACGTCATCCGTGGCAGGCTCACGCGCTCGTGCCGCGCTTCTCGCTAGATCCACCCCGCCGGTCGCCGGCACGCTTCATGCTGCCGCGCCGAGCGATGCTCAGGGCCGCACCCACGCTCGTCGTTTTCGGCATCACCGCGGCCGCATCGGCGGCGCTGGCCCAGCCAGCTCCGCCGCCCGCCGATCCGCCCGCCGAGGCCGAGGCCGAACCCGCGCCGCCCCCCGCGGTCGACGCCGCCACGGTCGAGGCGCTGCGGGCGCGGATCGAGGCGCTCGAGGCCGCCCGGGACGCCGCGCCGGCCGCCGCGCCCACCCCGCCCGCCGCCGCCGCCGAGGAGGCCGCGCTGCAGGTGCCGGTCGTCGATGACGGCGCCCATCGCGCGGGCTTCCGGTTCGGCTCGTACGGCCGGGTCGTCGCCGGCACCGACCTGCGCGGTGGCAAGCCTCAGCCGATCCACGTCGCGGCCCACGGCCCGCGCGTGGTCGAGGAGAGCTACCTCGAGCTCGACCTGGCGTACGCGTTCGCGTTCGACATGGGCGGCGTGCTGCGCACGGTGACGACGCTGGCGTACGACGACCAGCTGTTCCACGACTCGGGCGAGTTCACCGCCGGCCCGGCGATCCGCAACCTCTACGCCGAGGCCACGCTCGGCGACTTCTCGGCGTGGGTCGGCTCGCGCATGCTGCGCGGCGACGACCTCTACCTGTTCGACTACTGGCCGCTCGACGACCTCAACACCGTCGGCGCCGGCGTCGCCGTCACCACCCGCAAGGTCGAGGTCAGCGGCCACGTCGGCGTCAACCGACTGCTCGACCCGTTCCAGTACCAGGAGCGCCGCGTCGCCGATCCCGAGCTCGGCGCGACGACCGTCGTGCAGTTGAACCGCCAGCGGATGATCGCCAGCGCCCGCGCCGGCTACACGATGGCGAAGGCGCCGACCGCGCTGTCGACCCGCGCGCGCGTCTACGGCGAGCTGCACGGCCTGCCCAGTGGCACCCGCCGCCGCGCGTCCGACGCCACGCTCGAGGCGCTGCCGCGCGACTGGGGCACGACGCTGGGCCTCGAGCTGTCGGCGTGGGGCCTGGCGCCGGCGGACTCGCCCTACCGCCGCCACGCCAACCTGTTCGTGCGCTGGTCGCAGGGCCTGGCCGCGTTCGACGAGCTGGCCGCGCCGACGTCGTTCGACGCCGAGCTGCGCACGTTCCCCAAGGCCAGCGAGGTGGTGCTCGGCGCCGGCGCCAACTGGGACGACGCCTGGGGCCACGTGACGTTCGCCGCCTAC
Source organism: Myxococcales bacterium (assembly GCA_016794525.1). Classification (GTDB taxonomy): domain Bacteria; phylum Myxococcota_A; class Polyangia; order Haliangiales; family Haliangiaceae; genus UBA2376. Next base: position 8,158 of record JAEUJY010000109.1, on the reverse strand, counting down.
GCCCGGCGCTTCATCGACGCCGACGTCAACGTCCACGACCGCGACGACGGCTGGGAGTACGCGATCGACGTCCGCCCGGCGATCAAGCTGCACCGCCGCGGCCTCCACGCCGCGCTCGACCTGGCCTACGAGGCGCGGTTCCCGCGCGGCCTGCAGCCGACGACGCAGCTGGCCGCCGACGCGGCGATCGTCTCGATCGCGCCGATGCTGACCTTCCACCCCACCGGGCCGTCGGCGTTCGATCGACCCGAGCTGCGCGTGATCTACCGCGCCGCCCACCAGAACGACGGCGCGCTCGCGCTGTACCCCCTCGACGATCCCCGCGCCCGCGCCTGGACGCAGTACCTCGGCGTCGAGGCCGAGTGGTGGTTCAACTCCAACTCGTACCGGTGAGGTGATCGCCATGACGCCCCGCGCCCTCCTGCCCCTCGCCCTCCTGCCCGCGCTCGCCCTCGGCGCCGCCTGCGGCGCCTCGGACCTCGAGCACCCCACCGACCTGCCCCACCGCGCCAACGCCGACGTCGACTGGCGCGATCAGGTCATCTACCAGATCGTCGTCGATCGCTTCGCCAACGGCGACCCGTCGAACGACCTCAACGTCGCGCCCAGCGTGCCGGCCCGGTACCACGGCGGCGACTGGCAGGGGATCATCGACAAGCTCGACTACCTCGAGCAGCTCGGCGTCACCGCGCTGTGGATCTCGCCGGTGGTCAAGAACACCGAGGAGGACGCCGGGTTCGCCAGCTACCACGGCTACTGGACCCAGGACTTCCTGCGGCCCAACCCGCACTTCGGCGACCTGTACAAGCTGCGCGAGCTGGTCGACGCCGCCCACGCCAAGGGCATGCTGGTCATCCTCGACGTGGTCACCAACCACGTCGGCCAGCTCTTCTATTACGACATCAACGGCAACGGCCAGCCCGACGACTGGATCTCGGGCGGCGGGCTGTCGCACACCTGCGTCCAGATCTGCACCAACAACCCCAGCCAGTGCAGCGCCGACGAGCTGACCTACTGCACCAAGGGCAAGGACTACCTCGAGCGGATCATCGAGTGGGATCCCGAGTACGACCCGCGCGGCGTCCAGGGCTGGACCTCGCTCGGCTTCTCGGGCCCGGCCACGGTGCGCTTCACCGACTGGCCCGACAAGAACCGGGTGCCGCCGCCGCGCCCGCCGGCGTGGTTCGGCTGGCCCGACGACAAGCCGTGGTTCGAGGACCCGAGCTGGTACCACAAGAAGGGCCGCGTCTACGTGTGGTGGCACGAGGGTGACTACTCGCGCGACTTCGTCCGCGATCAGGAGACCACCGGCGACTTCCCCGGCGGCCTCAAGGACCTCGACACCGACAACCCCGACGTCACCGAGGCGCTGACCCGCGTCTTCGAGTACTGGATCGAGGCCGCGGACTTCGACGGCTTCCGCATCGACACGATCAAGCACATCGATCGCCCCGAGCAGAACCTCAACCGCCGCGGCTTCTGGGGCACCTTCACCGACCGCATGCGGGCCAAGGCCGCGGCGCTCGGCAAGCAGAACTTCTTCATCTTCGGCGAGGCGTTCGACGGCAACGATCAGCTGATCGGCAGCTACACCCAGGGCGGCGTCGACGGCGCCGGCCGCTTCGGCCGCTTCGACTCGGTGTTCTACTTCTCGCAGAAGTACCGGGTCATCGACGCGGTCTTCAAGCAGGGCCAGCCCACCGCCAACATCGAGTGCATGTACAACAGCCGCGTCGGCCGCAACCCGACCGACGCGTGGTGCCAGGGCCAGGGCTACCCGGCCGGGCCGACGTTCGGCGCCGAGCCCCACGCCGCGTCGAGCGCCGGCGGCATCGGCCTGGCGCCGCAGCAGGTGCCGGTCAACTTCCTCGACAACCACGACCTGCCGCGGTTCCTGTTCGACGCGTCGCCCGAGCAGCTGCGCATCGCGCTGGCCTACCTGTTCACCTGGGACGGCATCCCGTGCGTGTACTACGGCACCGAGCAGGCGTTCGCCGGCGGCGTCGATCCGGCCAACCGCGAGGATCTGTGGAGCGGCAACCGCGGCCTCGGCTACCCCGGCTTCGACACCACCAACCCGGCGTTCGCCCAGGTCCGCGACCTGATCGCGGTGCGCAAGCAGCACGAGGCGCTGCGCCGCGGCGACGTCGCGATCAAGTGGGCCACCCGCGATCCCGGCGCCCGCCGCGACGCCGGCATCTTCGGCTTCGAGCGCGCCAGCGCCAGCGACAAGGTGCTGGTGGTGCTCAACGCCTCGACCCAGGACAGCGAGACCTGCGCGCCGATCGCCGACGGCGGCGCGTGCATGCAGACGACGTTCCCCGCCGGCACCGTGCTGCGCGATCTGGCGCCCGGCTCCGACGGCATGACGTTCACCGTCGCCGCCGGCGGCACGGTCGCGGTGCGCGTCGGCCCGCAGCGCGCGCGCATCCTGGCGCCGTAGGGATCGGGGACCGAGACGGGATCGGGATCGGGGACGGGATCGGGATCGGGGACGGGGACGGGGACGGGGACGGGGACGGGATCGGGATCGGGGACGGGATCGGGATCGGGATCCGGCTCGCGCCCCGCGCCTCAGCGGTTGAGCGCGCGGGCCAGCGCCTGGGCCAGCTCGTCGAGGCCGAACGGCTTCTGCAGGAAGCCGCCGACGCGGAACTCGCCGAGCTGCAGCGTGGCCGCCTCCTCGCTGTAGCCGCTGGTCATGACGATCGCCAGGTCGGGCGCCAGCCGGATCAGCGCCTGCGCGGTGTCGGGCCCCGACAGGACCGGCATCGTCATGTCGACCAGCGCGGCGGTGATGGGCACGCCGCGCTCGACGATCGCCACCGCGGCGGCGCCGTCCTCGGCCTGGATCACCTCGTAGCCGAGGTAGCCGAGGATCGCCGCCACGCTGGCGCGGATCGCCGCCTCGTCGTCGACCACCAGCACCGTGCCGCGCGGGCCGTCCGGCTCCTCGGCGCGCGGCGATGACGCGGTCGCGACGTCGGCGTCGAGCGCCGGGAACTCGACCCGGAAGCCGGTGCCCTCGCCGGGCTGGCTGGCCACCTCGATCCGGCCGTGGTGCGAGCGCACGATGCCGAGCACCGCCGACATGCCGAGGCCGCGGCCGGCGCCCTTGGTGGTGAAGAACGGATCGAACACTCGCGCCACGGTCTCGGCGGTCATGCCGCGCCCGGTGTCGCGCACCTCCAGCACTACCTGCGGCGGCTCGTCGGCGCGCGCGATCCGGCTGACCCGCGCGACGATCTCGCCGGGGCCACCGTCGAGCGCCTCGGCGGCGTTGGTGATCAGGTTCATCACGACCTGCTCGACCTGGCTGCGGTCGCCCATGATCACCGTCGGCCCGTCGGCGTCGACCTCGAGCCGCGCCGCCTTGGGCACCACCACCATCAGCATCGGCGCGAGCTCGCGCACCACGGCGCCGAGGTCGACCGGCTCGATCACGAAGCGCCCCTTGCCCGAGTAGGCCAGGAGCTGGCGGGTCAGCCCCGAGGCGCGCCGCGCCAGCCCCTCGATCTGATCGAGCGCGCGGCGGAACTCGCCGGGCACGTTCGCCAGCTGCTGCCGCGCCAGGCTGGCCTGGCCGAGGATGCCGGTCAGCAGGTTGTTGAAGTCGTGGGCCACGCCGCCGGCGAGCAGCCCGAGGCTCTCGAGCTTCTGCGCGTGCAGCAGCCGCCGCTCGAGCTCGCGGGCCTCCTCCTCGGCGGCGATCCGCTCGCTGATGTCGATCACGTAGCCGAGGTAGTGCGTCGCGGCGCCGGCGGCGTCGCGGATGACGCGGGTGTAGTCGTAGAGCCAGCGCACCGAGCCGTCCTTGTGCAGGACGCGGTAGTGCTCGTGGGCCCAGCCGCGCGCGCCGCTGGCGGTGCCCGCGGCGACCTCGCGGCCGACCCGGCCCGCGTCGTCGGGGTGCAGCACCTCGCCGTAGCTGACGCGGCCGCTGACGAAGTCGTCGGCGCCGTGGCCGAACACCTCGACGGCGTTCGCCGACGCGTACTCGACCGGCCACCCCGCGGCGTTGCGCCACTTGAAGATGACCACCGGCCCCTCTACGAAGATCTCACGCTCGTCCAGTTCGTCGCCCACGGCGCGAGCGTACCGCAGGTCATCCAGCAAGGGCGGGCGCACGTCCGGGCGCGCGCCGACGCACGTCGGTGTCCCCATGACCGTCAGGTATCACGGCCGCGGCCCCGAAAAAGCCGAAGCCGGGCGCGCGGCCCGGCTTCGTCGTCGCGTGAGGCCTCGCACCGGGTGGCCCCGGAGATAGCCTCGCTGGCGCTCGGCTACGGGTTGCCGCCGCCCATGCCGCCGAACTGCTTGGCCAGGTTGACCAGCGCCATCAGCTCGGCCTCGGTCATCGTCAGCGCCATCTTCACGCTGGCGCCGTCCTGGGTGACGGTCAGCGACTTGGCGGCCTTGGTCAGGCCGATCGCGCCCGCGCCCTGCGAGATCTGCGGCAGCTGCGCCTGCACCATGCCGACCAGCTTGGCGGCGGTGGCGTCGGCGTCGGTGCCCAGCTGCATCGCCAGGCCGAGGTCGGCGGTGAAGTTGGCGCCGATCGACACGGTCTTGGCGACCATGCCCTGGTCCTTCTTCATGTCGGCCTGGTTCTTGGCCGGCACCATGATCGTGGCCCACAGGTCGGCCTTGGTGTCGGTCTTGGCGATCGCGTCGCGCAGCGCCTTGGCCTTCTTCGACGTGGCGATGTTCTTGCCCTTGCCCTTGCCCTTGTTCAGGACGACGTCGATCTCCGCCTTCATCTTGCCCTTCTTGGCGAAGAAGATGCGGTCGCCGATGAACGCGGCGTCGGTGTCCTTGTTGGTGTAGATGTCGACGCCCTGGTACGCCGACTTCACGGCGTTGGGGATCTTCGACAGCTTGTCCTTGAGGCCGCTGCCCTCGACGATGATGACCATGTCCTTGGGCCCACCGTCCGACAGGTCGGTGGCGCCGCCGCCGGCGAACATGATCGTGTTGACGTCCTTGAGCGGGTCGAGGCCGAGCTCGGCGAGCTTGGCCTTGGCGTCGGCGCTCGCGTCGAGCAGCTTGGTCATGCCCTTCTGGAGGAGCGTCGAGTCGCGCGCGTCGGCGACGTCGAACACCATGACGATCTGGCTGTTCTCGGGGGCGAACTTGAGCAGATCGGTGCCGTCGCCGGCGTGGGCCGGCGCGTAAGAGGCGCACAGCGCGGCGCCGAGGACAGTGACAGCGAGCGTGGACTTGAACATGGATCCTCCCGGCGATGTCCGCCGTCGAGCCGAGGGGGTCTCGGCGACCCGGCGGGTATAGCTCGCCGGCCCCGGACAGACGAAGGAGATCCTGCGATTATTCGCGTACACTAGAACCGTGGTGATTCCACCGATCTACGTCGCAGTCGCGGGGGCGCTGCCGGCGCTGTTCGCGATGTGGTACTTCGACCGGCTGGACCGCAAGCGGCCCGAGCCGGCCGGCCTGCGGCGGATGGTGGCGCTGTTCGGCGGGCTGTCGGTGATCCCGACGTTGATCTTCGATGGCGTGCTCACCGGTGGCATGGGCGACCACGCGCCGGCCCAGTCGAGCTACGGCGGGGCGCTGTTCACGTCGTTCGTCGTCGCGGCGCTGGTCGAGGAGACGATGAAGGTCGCCGTGGTCTACGCGGTGGCCTGGGATCGCAAGAACTACGACGAGCGCCTCGACGCGGTGGTCTACGGCGCGCGGGCCGGTCTCGGCTTCGCGCTGGTCGAGAACATCTTCTACCTGCTCGGCCAGGTCGAGCTGAAGGGGCTGATCGTCACGTGGATCCTGCGTGCGGTGCTGGCGGTCCCGGGCCACGCGCTGTGGACGACGATCGCCTGCGCCGGCGCGACGCGGAAGCGCTTCGACAAGCGCGGGCTGGGGCTGTTCGGCGGCTGGGCGCTGGCGATCTTCCTGCACGGCACCTACGACGCCGCGCTGTTCGTCGGCCAGCCGCTGGCGCTCGACGGCAAGGAGAACATCGCCTACGCGCTGCTCGCGGTGCCGGTGGCGGTGATGGTGGCGTCGTGGTGGATCGTCCGCCGCTACGCCCGCACCGCGCTCGCCCTCGACGACGAGGACGCCGCCAGGCGGCTGGGCGGGCTGGCCGCCGCGCCGGCCGCGGCGCCGGCGCACCCGCCGGCCGGGTATCCGCCCCCGGGCTACGCGTACCCGCCGCCTGCGTACGGCTATCCGCCCCACGCGCCGCATGGCTACCCGCCCGGCTATCCGTGGGGCGGCGGCTGGCCGCGACAGTATTACTACCCGCCGCCGCAGCAGCCCGGGCCGGTTGCGTCAGCGCCCCCGCCGGGGACGCCGGGGACGCCGGGCAAGCCGCCCGGCGAGTCGTAGCGGGCGGAGCGGAGACGGAGATCGGGCACGGGCACGGGCACGGGCACGGGCACGGGCACGGCGGTTAGAGGGGTGGCGGGCGGCGATCCTTCCACGGGCGCGCGACCTCGAGCTGCGACGCCAGCCGGAAGAGGGTCGCCTCGTCGCCGAAGCGGCCGACCAGCTGCACGCCGATCGGCAGGCCGCCGTCCCAGAAGAGCGGCAGCGAGCACGCCGGCTGGCCGGTGACGTTCCACACCGCGGTGAACGGCGTGAACGCCCACGCGCGCGCCGCCATCTGGTCGAGCGCGCCGAGCTTGTGCAGCACGCCGCCGATCGGCAGGCGCTGCGCGACCCGCATCACCACCGCCTCGGCGGCCTTGGGCTTGAGCGCGCCGATCGCCAGCGGCGGCTGCGCCAGCGTCGGCGTCAGGAACGCGTCGAAGCCGGCGAACCACGGCGCGATGTGACGCGACAGCGTGCGCAGGCGGCGCGACGCCAGCGCGAACTCGACCGCCGGCACCGCGTGGCCCATCCGCGCCAGCACCGCGGTCTCGGGCTCGAGATCGCCGACCCGCGCCTTGCGGCCCACCAGCTGCTCGGAGGCGGCGACGTCCGCCGCGACCTCGCCGACCAGCATCGTCAGGAAGTCGACCGCGACCTGCTCGCCGTCGAAGGTCGGGTGGCTCTCGACCAGCTCGTGGCCGAGGCTGGCCAGCAGCGTCGCGGCGTCCTCGACCGCGCGCACGCACGCCGGATCGACGTCGGCCGGCAGCAGCGCCGCCTTGGTGAACGCGATCCGTAGCTTGCCGGGAGGCGCGCCGACCTCCTCGGCGAACCGCCGCTTCGGCGGCGGCGCGGCGTAGGGCGCGCCGGCGTCCTCGCCGTGGGTGGCGTCGAGCATCGCCGCCGAGTCGCGCACGCTGCGGGTGATGACGTGCTCGATCGCGCAGCCCTGCCACGCCTCGCCGGCGTCGGGCCCCAGCGGCGTGCGGCCGCGGGTGGGCTTGAGCCCGAACACGCCGCAGCACGACGACGGGATGCGGATCGAGCCGCCGCCGTCGCCGCCCGACGCCATCGGCACGAACCCGGCGGCCACCGCCGCGGCCGAGCCGCCGCTCGAGCCGCCGCAGGTGCGGTCGAGGTTCCACGGGTTGCGGGTCGGGCCGTGCAGCAGCGGCTCGGTGACCGGCACGATGCCCAGCTCGGGCGTGTTGGTCTTGCCCACCGGGATCACGCCCGCCGCGCGGAACCGCCTGGCCAGCTCGCTGTCGTGGGGCGCGACCCACTCGGCGGTGAGCCGCGAGCCCGACGTCTGGCGCTCGCCGGCCCAGGTCGACACCAGGTCCTTGGCCAGGAACGGCACGCCGACGAACGGCGCGCCGCTGGTGACGTCGACGGCGTCGGCCTGCTGCCGCGCCACCTCGTACATGCGGTGGATGACCGCGTTGAGCCGCGGGTTGCCGCGCTCGATGCGGGCGATCGCGCGGTCGACCAGCTCGCGCGGGTGCGCCGCGCGGGTGCGCACCAGCTCGGCCAGGCCCAGGGCGTCGTGACGGTCGTCGTCGGTGGACATCGCGTCGAGCGTCGACCGGCGCGCGCGCCGCGTCAACCGCCGCCGGCCGCTGCCGTGCCGACGTGGCGGGTCCGGTTGGCGTAGAACCACGCCAGCCGCGGCTCGATCAGCTCGATCGTCCCGCCCGCGTCGCCGACCGCGCGCGCCGCGGGCGTCGGGTGGCCCGCGCGCCACGCCGCGAGCGCGCCGTCGAGGATCGCCGCCGCCGGGCGGCCCGGCCGCCAGCGCGCGCCGTCAGCCGGGTAGCGATCGATGGTG